>NZ_NOYR01000026.1:0-895 GCF_002258885.1 Rhodococcus sp. 06-1474-1B
CCCAACGGCCTCGCCCAAGCCTTCGTCCTCGGAGCCGAGCACATCGGCACCGACTCCGCAGCACTGGTGCTCGGCGACAACATCTTCTACGGCCCCGGCCTGGGCACCCAACTCTCACGCTTCGACACCATCGACGGCGGAGCCGTCTTCGCCTACGAGGTCTCCGACCCCACCGCCTACGGCGTCATCGAATTCGATGCGAACCGAAAAGCTGTGTCGTTGGAAGAAAAGCCCGCCGCCCCGAAATCGAACTACGCCGTCCCGGGCCTGTACTTCTACGACAACGACGTCATCGCCATCGCCCGCGACCTCGCCCCCTCCGCCCGCGGGGAATACGAGATCACCGACGTCAACCGCCACTACCTCGACGCCGGCCGCCTCCAGGTCGAAGTCCTGCCCCGCGGCACCGCCTGGCTCGACACCGGCACCTTCGACTCCCTCCTCGACGCCTCCAACTACGTGCGCACCATCGAACAACGCCAAGGACTCAAGATCGGATCCCCCGAAGAAGTCGCCTGGCGACGCGGATTCATCACCGACGACGAACTACGCGCCCGCGCCGAGACACTCGTCAAATCCGGCTACGGCCGCTACCTGCTCGATCTGATCGACCGAGGAAACCGATGACCTTTCGTGAACTGAAAATATCCGGCGCCTACGAATACACCCCACGCCAGTTCGGTGACGACCGCGGCGTGTTCTTCGAATGGTTCAAAGCGTCCGCGTTCGAGGAAACGACCGGGCGAGCGTTGGATCTGAAGCAGGCGAACTGCTCGGTCTCCGCCGCCGGGGTCCTGCGCGGGATCCACTTCACCACCAACCCACCCGGGCAAGCGAAATACGTCACCTGCGCCCGCGGAGCGTTCCTCGACGTCATCGTCGACCTGCGCGTCGG
>NZ_NOYR01000019.1:0-315704 GCF_002258885.1 Rhodococcus sp. 06-1474-1B
CCGAATCCCCGACGGCGGCGGACATCGCAAGCTCGGCCGCGCGATCGGAAAGCGGCACAACAAGAAACAGGGCCGCGGTTACTCCTACGTCCATCACGCCGTCGACGATCACAGCCGGCTCGCGTATTCGGAGATCCTCGGTGACGAACGCAAAGAAACCGCCTCGGGGTTCTTCGAGCGCGCCAAAGCCTACTTCGCAGCCCATGACATCACGATCGCGCGTGTGCTGACCGACAACGGATCCTGTTACCGCTCAACACTGTTCGCGCAGACCCTAGGCCCTGGAATCAAGCACAAACGAACCAGGCCGTATCGGCCGCAGACCAACGGCAAAGTCGAACGATTCAACCGAACCCTCAACCAGGAATGGGCCTACGCGAACACCTACCTCTCCGACGAAGCCAGAGCGGCGACCTACCAAGACTGGATCCATCACTACAATCACCACCGACCCCACACCGGCATCGGCGGCAAGTCACCCATCGAGCGACTGACCGTCCACAACGTCCCCGGGAAGAACACCTAGTGCGACGATCATCTGCGCTTCGTCGGTGGCTGCGGAGGAAGCGGTGATAGTGGCCTGTTGGGGTCCGGAGACCAGGACGGTTGTGTGGGTGACGATTCCGGTGGTCCGGGCGTTGTGTGCGGCGGTGGTCCGTCGTCCTGTGCTGGAAGTATTCTGCGGCATGTCGGGCTCTCTTTCTGTTGCGGAACCGGCTCCCCCGGCCCTTTCGCTCTGCCAATTTCTTTCGCCGTCATCTGGCTCGAAGGAGAGAAGGCGGCGCACTGGACCGGCGTCCTGGCCCTGATCCGGAAAGTTTTCAGCCGCAGGCGCTTTGAAAGGTTTTCGGAGCCCATCGGGCCGGAGCAACGCGGAGTCAGGGTTGGGTAAGACGGGTCAGGGTGTTGCATGCTCGACCGGAGCCAGATGTGCGAAGGAAATTGTTCTTTCTGCTGTGCGGAGCGCAGCGGAGCTCAATCCGGAGACCGCCGGAGGTGGTCCCAGGGCAGCGCGTGCCTCGACGCAGACTGAGTCATCCGGGCGCGACCACCTCCCAGCCATCGACAGCCTGGGGCGATTGCGCGGGAGCGACGGAAAGCAACCAGGCTCGATGTCGCGGTAGCACTTCTATCCTGCGGACATGCGGTCACGCTCGCTGGCTGGCTTGTCATCAAACCTGGATTGCCCGTCCTGGTGGCCATCGACGATCCCTGCGGTGACTTCTTCCCACTTCCGATATCGGCGCATCGCGGTCGATGCAACGGAGCCGTCCGTTTCTCTACCGATTCGTGCCCACGACCATTCGCGGTGGGCGTGTCGGAGCCGCGCTGTTTCCGCAACTTCCGGTGTGAGGTCGTCTACTTGCAGTCGAGGCGAGTCCGGCGTGTCGACCTGTTCTCCACAGGAGCCGTCCTCACCTTCTGGATCGTCCCCACTCAGGTTCCGGCCTCGGTGGGCGAACTCAGCATCTGCCCAATCCGGTTGTTCTATCGCAGCACTTGGAGCAGATTCCGCCCTAACGGTCCCACGGGGCGCACGAAGTATGACGGCCAGCACTTCGGTCATTGCAAGGAGCGCAATAGGTGCAATGGTGGCAATACCCGCCGAGACGACGGCCGGAAGCAAGGTCGCACTCAACACTGCGTGGTACGAGTTACCCGCAATCGACGCCGATGCGGCAACACGCAAGATCGTGACGACGAAGCGACGGCCCTTGATCGTGCGGTTATCCGTATGATTCGACAGCGCAATGGCTGTCACTGTTGTCGAGACAATTGCGCCGTCCAACACCACTGGAATCACCCACGCCTCGCCGGGACCTATCCCAGCCATCACCGCGAGATCACGCAACACAGCGAAACTGAGCCAGAAGGACGCCCCGGCAATGCCTACTGTCAGCGCAACGGCCGTTGCCAGGGCCCACTGCAAGATCGCTGGATGGAGCGCAACGACGTCTGACGGCTTCGTTGTCAACGGAGTTGCCGCGGAGTGTGATCGGCTCATCGGATTCTCGGTCCTCGTGCGAGGGGGCCCGTTCGTTGCGGGAACGGCGCACCGTCGTTGAATCTGTTGCGCAACAACTCCAAGTAGTCTTCGATTGCCGCATTGACCAGATCTGACGGGCCTCGCGGCGCGCCGGGCGTTGCGGACAGCGCTTCGGCTGCATTGAGAAGATCGTCGACGGTGGACTGGTAAAGGTAGTACGAACGCTTCTGTTTTGCGTTGTCCGGTGACGGTTGCGCAACGGTCTCGGCCGACGAAACTGTGTCGTGGGGCTGCCGCGAGTTCTCCGGCGGATCGACTGGGCTCGATCCGGCGAGTGCGCTCTTCATACGTTCGGGCCGGGCCATCAGAGGTGTCCCTTCGTGAGCAGCGCAAGAGTGTCGCGATAGATCGTCGACAGGCTGCGAGATTGTGTTGTCCCCCAGTCGACCAGGCTGGTTTGGGCCTCCATCGAGTCTTTGATGACAACCCGCTTGGGAACGGCATCGCCGAGAACGTCGATGCTTGAGGCGATCTCGATCAATTGTTCTCGGCCGCTGATCGTCGCGATCTCGTGGAGGTTGACGATCGCACCGAGCATGGCGAGGTCCGGGTTGTAGCTGCGCTTGACTGCATCGATGGTGCGCAGCAATCGCGCGAGTCCATTGGCTGAAAACAGCGCGGACTGAGTCACGACGACGGCGGCGCGCGCTGCAACAAGGGCGTTGATAGTCAGCAGATCGAGGCTAGGTGGGCAATCGATGAGGATCACGTCGTACACGCCTCGTACGAGATCGATTGCGTCGCGAAGCCGCCGTTCTCGGCCGGCACCGGCGACGACCAATTGATCGCGGACGTAGGCCAGGGACTCGTTTCCCGGTGACGTGGGTACCAGGTCTACGCCAGGCCAGATGGTGGGGACGACAGCATCGGCGATGGTCGCGTTCGACGACTCGGCGAGTACGTCGGCAACACCGACATCGTCGCTCTCGAGTTCGGTCCTGCTCAGGACCGTGCTGGCGTTGCCTTGCGGATCCACGTCGACAACAAGCGCGCGCTTACCCGCTTGAGCAACGGCGTAGGCGAGGTGAAAAACGGTGGTGGTCTTGCCCACCCCGCCCTTCTGGTTGCAGAACGCAAAGATGTCAGCGGGCATGGTGGGTCTCACTTTCCATGGATGCATGGGACGAATTGGGGGTATAGCGGGAATGGGATGTCATGCACGCCTTGGAACCGAGGGATGTGTCGTGCCCCGTACAAGTGTTGGTTGTATTGCGGGTACGGGGCCTGATTCGCGAGTCGCGTCCCAGAGGCGAAAGGCATGCCATAGTGGTATGAGAAGCTTTTACTTCCAATACATCCCGGGTGTGAGTGACATCCCTTGTGTGCATGGGAGGTGGAACCACCGCAGGACATATGACATCCGGCGCCCGCGAGTCATCTGAGGCACTCTTTGCGGGTAATTCAGGTATGGGACTGGCGGGCAACGCCGCCGTACCGCTAGCGGGAGCGGCCTGCACTGGCGGGCTGCTGCTCTCGTGTCCAAGGAACCAAGTGTGTTGCCCTGGTTGCATCTTCGAGAATCTCGCGTCCACAACGGATACGAGCAAGAGCGCGGCAAGGATTGAAAAATCGAGGTCTGAATGACGGTTCGCCATGCCAGGCAACTCAGTGATGTCTGCATTGCAGATGGGTCGAGAACTCAACTGGTACCTCCATAGTGGTGACGTATGACAGACAAGGGACTTCGTTCGTTCCTCCGGACCCCCCATGGCCCCTGAGCCAATTTCCGCACCCACGTTGTCCGCTCCACGCCCGATAGCCCCGCGCCTCGATGGGCGCGCGGCTAATCGGTATCGCCACCCGTTCGATGATCAGTCGAGCTGGTGGTGCCTCGGGGCCGGTCTCCGAGGATTTACAAAGGGTGCACAGGCCGGCGGCAGGCTGGTGTTACGTCGGGCTCTGCCAGAAAACGACGCTGCTGCGGTACATCAGGCCTTGCTAGGAAGTTCCGTGGCCAAGGCTTGTGGACGCGAGCAGAAGAACTCGACCGCGCTGTCGCGGGTCGAAACATGCGTCATCGCCCGCTCGGCCCCTGACCTAAATCGAGGGCGGAGAACGGTGACTCGGCGAAATCTCTTGAATGACTTATCAAGACGCTCTATGATCGGTGACGAAGCTCCTTCCTCACGGGTTGTGGTTTCGACGCCCTCGGCCTCAGTGCTGGTAACACTGAGATTTTCCGGGGGCGTTTCATCTTCTTGAGGGACAATTCGCTCTGGGCCTCACGCGACGCCTGAGCTGGCGTCGGATTGCGCCTCAAGACCTTCGATGTACTCATCGATGGCCGTATCCGGGATCAGCCGGCGCTTGCCGATCTTGACGCTCCGGATTTCTCCGGACGCGATCTTGTTGAAAAAGTTGGATCGTCCAAGTCCCGTGCAAGCCATAGCCTCCGGGACAGACAGCAACCGTCTGGGCATCTTCAGCACCTCCACTGAATTGTGTAGTAAAGCCACATTTTGTGGTCATATTTGATCAGTCCACGTGGTTCCACCACAGAGTAACAAGTACGTAGCCATCCCACAACGACAGGACAATCTCCGCTAGACTGCGTAACCATGACGCAGTCGTGGGCGGAATCGATCGTTGCCCGGGTCGCCTCGGAAGTGCGCCGACTCCGGGGGAAAGACCACTCCGCTCTATCCGCAGCAAAGCTTGCCGACAGGACGGTTGACTTCGGGTGGGGGATCTCGCGATCTGTAGTCGCGGACTTGGAAACCGGACGCAAGAAGAGCCTGGACGTCTCGGAACTCCTGATTTTGGCTGCGGCACTGGGAGTCTCACCAGCGCAACTGGTCTATCCAGACCTCCCCAAGGGAACAGTCGAGGTCCTCCCAGGGCTGCAGCAGGAGTCTCACGATGCCCTCCGCTGGTTCAGTGGGGAGGCCGGGCTGATGCGGCCGAGCTCCGAGTGGGCCGAGGAGGAATCCGATGCTCCCTTCGAAATGTGGGTACGTGACACCTTCGACCCGAAGAACGATCGCGTCGGAATCACTCGTGAATGGCTCGATGCGTTGAAGGCAATGCGGCGTGCTCGGGTACAGCTCCGAAACGGCCTTTCCAAGAACGAATCAGCTGAGCACATCGAGTCGATGCAGTACCTGTACGAGGATGCACGTAGACGTTCGGAGGACCTGTTTCGGCGCATGACGGATCTGGGCATGAGCATGGGAGACGAGGACCGCGATGGCTAGAAATCAGCTACCACCTCAGATCCGGAAGATCACCGTCCGCGACAGGAAGTCGCACAAACCACTAATTCGCTATCAAGTCACAGTCGATACGGGTACCCGTACGGCCGTGGAGGTGGACGCTGACGGAGTACCTAGGACTGTGTCTAAGCGGACACAGACTCGCCGACGGTACAAGACCGAGCAAGAGGCCAGGACCGCGCTGGCCGCCACACTGAACTCGGTCAACGACGGGCTCTACGTGCATACGTCGGAGTTGACCGTGGAAATGGCGATCGAGTATTGGCTGACCTCGAAGCACTCGCTCAAGCCGTCGTCCCTTCACGGTCATCGAACAAACCTTCGCCCGGTTGTTTCAGAGCTCGGTCAAATTCCCATTCAGAAGCTCACAAAGCCCCACATCGAGTCATTGGTCAAGGCATTGCGAGCGGGTGGCCTGCCGACACCACAGGGCCGCCCACGCAAACCATGGTCGGCGCGCACTGTCAACTACATGCTCGGACTTCTGTCTTCGGTTCTGCAAGACCAGATGAGACAGGGCAACATCGTTCGAAACGTTGCTGCGATGGTCGACCGGTTGCCGTCCGAGGCTCGCGAGATGGACACACTGTCCAGGACCGAGGCGGCTAAACTCCTCGCCCATGTTGGCCGCGAGCCCTTGCCCCAGGCATGGCAATTGGCGATGCACGGATTGAGAAGGGGCGAGATCGCAGGCCTGCGCTGGTCGGACGTGGACTTGACCAAGTCGAAGCTCAAGATCACGAACACCCGCATCGCGGTAGGCAGCACGATAATCGAAGGACCACCGAAGACGAAGAAGTCTCGGCGCACGCTGCCACTTACCAAACCCCTTGCCGCCGCACTGAAGGCAGCGAAAGCGCAACAGGCCCAGGAGAAATTGACGCTCGGCGAGCACTACCAGGACTCAGATTATGTAGTGCGCCTTCCGACTGGACTTCCGGTGCACCCGAATCTACTGACGTTCAGGTGGAAGAAGATCCTCGAGTCGGCCGGCCTCAAGCACGTGCGCCTTCATGACGCGCGCCATACGTGCGCGACTCTCATGCACCGGCAAGGAATTCCCATTGCTGTCATTGCAGCCTGGCTCGGGCACGCCTCGGCCGCCTTCACCCTGAGCGTCTACGCACACTCTCAGGAAGAGGCCTTGATGGAAGCGGCAAGCAGCTTCGAGTAGCGCCGTTTCTTCTGCCCTGCGGAGGGCTCCATCAGCAATGTTCTACGGTCGCTCGGGGAACTCACATTGGGCGGTTGGTCCGGGCGAATCCATGTGGATTCGTTGGCGTGTTCGAGCGCCGATCCAGAGCAGTTAATTCGAGTTGTGACATTCTGTGACACCGAAGTGCGTGTTCGAACCATGATTGAAGCGCCATAACGCTCTGACCTGCCGAAACAGAGTGCCCCCAGTCGGACTCGAACCGACACTGTGCGGATTTTAAGTCCGCTGCCTCTGCCAATTGGGCTATAGGGGCCACCGCTGGAGTCGCGCTCCGGCGGTGACGATCATATCGGGCTGCTATTGCGCCGGGATGACCGGCGGCACGAAGTCGAAGGTCATGCCGAGGAGCCACACGAGCAGCAGGACCACCGGGAAGTGGAAGATGAACTGCAGGAACGTGAATCCGATCAGATCGCGCGCCCGCAGTCCCAGTACGGCCAGCAGCGGGAGCATGAAGAACGGGTTGATCAGGTTCGGCAGGGCCTCGGCGACGTTGTTGATCTGGACGGTCCAGCCGAGGTTCATTTGCACGTCTGTGGCCGACTGCATTACGTACGGCGCTTCGACGAGCCACTTACCGCCACCGGAGGGGACGAAGAGCCCGAGTATGACGGTGTAGATCGCGATGACCACGGCGAATCCGCCGCCACTGCCGATGTCGGTGAAGAAATTCGCGAGGTGTTCGGAGATCCTGACGCCTCCCCTGCCCTCCGCTTTGGTCAGCATGGCGGCCATCGCGGCGTAGAGCGGAAACTGCACGAGGATCCCCGCAGTGGCGGGGACCGCCTTGCTGACCGAATCGAGGAAGCGCCGCGGGGTGCCGTGCAGCACGAGCCCGAGCATCAGGAACACCAAGAGATAGCCGTTGAGACTACTGACGACCGACAGCACCGGCAGCGTCAACAGCTGGGAGACAAGCCATCCCAGCGTCATTGCCGGCGAAGAGCGGAAGGATGCGGCTGTATTCGAGCCACTCCCCCGGCCTGGTGCGCGGTGCCGGTTCAGCGACGGTGTCGTCCAGATTGACCTCCATGTCAGCGGCAGTCTTGATCGCGGCACCCTTCGGAGCAGACACGTGTGCGATGACGACCGTCAACACGATGATGATGACGCACATCAGCAGCGACTGCCACGTGAAGATGGTCGTACCGAAATCGAGGACACCCGTTATCGAAAGCAGTGTCGCCGGAAGCGAACTGGCCGTCGCCTGCAACTGAGCAGCTGAGGACGACATGCCCAGCGCCCACACCGCTCCGAGTCCCATGAATGCCGCAGCCCCGAGAGCCCGATAGTCCGTCCGCAAATCGTCACGCCGCGCGATGGCACGGGCCAACAGACCGGCGAACACCAGACTCAGACCCCAGTTGAGGAACGAGACCGAACAGGACAGCAGCGAAACGAAACTGACTGCGCTACTGGAACTCTTGGGCACCTGCGCCAATCGGGTGATCGATCTGGCGACCGGTGGAGAGGTTGCCACGACGTAGCCGGTGAGAACGACCATTGCCATCTGGAGCGTGAAGGCCGTCAGGTCCCAGAAACCGTTTCCGAATGCGTCGACCACATTCTGCGGAGACGACCCGTTTGCGAAGGCAGCGACCGCCACTACGACCACGCCGGCGAGGGCGAAGATGTACGCGTCGGGAAACCACTTCTCGGTTCCCTTGGCGAGCGCTTGCGCTACGCGCGCCAGACCTTTCTCAGCCGGGGCCTGCTGGGCGGGTGTCGTCATCGGTGGTCCTAGCCTCGTCGGGAGCAGTGACGTGAGCCACAGCGCCTATCAGGCTTCACCGAAACACGAAGCGATGCAACCTACATCGCCGCAGACCGGGTCTGCAGAATTGCAGATCAGATCTTGATCGACATCGCGATGCCGTCGAGGATGTCGTGTTCACTGACCGTCAACGAGCTCACAGCACCGCGTCGCTCGAACTCCTCGGCCAATACGCTGCACACGATTGCTCCGCCGCCGATGACGTCGACCCGACCGGGATGCATGGGGCCCAACGCACTTCGCTGCGTATGCGTCATGCCGATCAGTCGCTCGCACACCTCGAACAACTCCGAGAAGGGCACACGCGACAAGTGCACGGCGTCTGCGTCGTACTCGGGTAGTTCCTTGGCGATGGCCGCGATGGTCGTCATCGTGCCGGCCACACCGACCCAGCTCGACGCGTCGCCGATCGACACGTCCTCGAACGCCTCCGCCAACTTCTCGCGGGCGTACTCACGCGCACCGTTGATCTCGTCTGCGGTGGGCGGATCCGAATGCAGGAATCGTTCGGTCAGACGGACACAGCCGATGTTCGCCGAGAACGCCGCCTTGACGCCTTTGGCGTCGCCCAGTACGAGCTCGGTAGAACCGCCGCCCAGATCGACGACCAGGAAAGGGCCTGCAGCAGAGTCGAGTTCACCGACTGCACCGGCGAAGGACAACCGCGCTTCCTCGTCGCCGGTGATCACCTCAGCTTCGGCACCGGGGATGACCTTCCCCAACACCTCGCGCACCATCGAGAAGAAGTCCTCGCGATTCGACGCATCACGGGTGGCGGAGGTGGCGACCATCCGCACTGCGGTGGCCCCGGTCTTACGGATGATCTCCGCGTACTCCACCAATGCAACACGGGTGCGCTCGATGGCCTCGGGCACGAAGGCTCCGGTCGCGTCGACGCCTTGCCCCAAGCGCACGACCCGCATCTCACGAGCGACGTCAGCAAGGGTCTTACCGTTGTTGTCTGCGACGAGCAGGCGGATGGAGTTGGTGCCGCAATCGATCGCTGCAACCCTGGTCATGATTTCTCCGCACGTAGTTCTTCGATGGTCGGCCAATCGGCCGGAATAGCTTTGCCGCGCAACGCGTTTTCGGCTGCCAATGCCACCGACTCGTCGCCGAGCGGATTGACTCCTGGCCCCTTGGCCAACGAATGCGCGATCAACACATGCAGGCACTTGACGCGGTCGGGCATGCCGCCGCCGGTGAAATCCGTTCCGAGAGATTCGATCTCGTTGCGCTCAGCCAGGTACGACTCGTGTGCACGCAAATAGGCGGCAGCCAATTCCGGATCGGTGCCCAAGCGTTCGGTCATCTCACGCATGACTCCGGCCGATTCCTGCCGACTGGCTTCTGCCGTCAATCGCGGGTCGGTCAAGTAGTACAGGGTGGGAAACGGAGTGCCGTCGGGCAACTTCGGGGCAGTTTTCACCACACCCGGCCTGCCGTCCGGAGATCGATACGCGATTTCGAGTACGCCACGCGGTTCACGTCCGAGCTGCGATGCGACCGCATCGAGATCTTCCTGCGAGACTGCCGAGGAATTCACCCGACGGGTCCCCCTTCTGGTTCTGGCACCGGCGGGGCCGGAGCGGGTTCTGGCTGTACGACGGGCATGGGTGCGGACGTGGGCTCCGACGGCTCGTCCGATCCCTGCGGCTGCACCGCGGTGTTCCACAGGTCGGTGTACCACGGCCCGGTCGGGGTGTTGTCCACCTCGAGATCCTTGGAGCTCGGCGAGTAGTCACCGGGGAGCTGCACCTGATATGGCGTCTCCCCCGGCATGACGAACCGCAGCCGCTCGCGAGCATCGGCAGCGATACGGGACGGTTCGTTGAGCTGAGATTTCTGGGTCTCGAGCGCGTCGACCTCATCCTGCAGGGTCTGACGCTCCGCCAACACGGACTCGAGCTCGCCGCGTTGCGAGAAGTAGGTCCTGAGCGGCACGGCCAGCGTCAGCGCCAACGCGCACACCACGACTCCGAGAATGACCGCGCGTCCGGTGGACAGCCCGAAGAACGTTCGCTCAGGCATCTTGGGTCTACGAACACCGACGCGTCTGGGAGCGGCTTTGCCACCCACCACCGCGTCACGCGCCTGATCGGACGGCTCCGGTGGAGTGGCCGGCCGGCCGGAGGCGGTCTCGTCGCGAGACGCACCCCCGGTCGGCTTCGAGCGATTCGGAGACGAAGGACGGCCGCGGGGTCGGGGATCCCGTCCACCTGGACTGGTCCCGGACCTCCCGCGTCGTGCCATCATTCACTCTCCACTTCGTGCATACGTATCGGTTGACTCAGCCCTCGTAATTGAACCGGGGGAAAGCCAGCTCGCCTGCGTAACGCGCCGCGTCACCCAGAGCTTCTTCGATTCGCAGCAACTGGTTGTACTTGGCGACGCGCTCGCTTCGGGCGGGGGCACCGGTCTTGATCTGCCCGCTGCCGACGGCAACTGCCAGGTCAGCGATGGTGGTGTCCTCGGTTTCGCCGGAACGGTGGCTCATCATCGTCTTGTAGCCGTTGCGATGGGCCAGATCCACTGCATCGAGGGTCTCGGTCAGCGTGCCGATCTGGTTGACCTTGACCAGCAGTGCGTTGGCCGCGCCCTTGACGATGCCGTCTTCGAGACGCTCGGGGTTGGTGACGAACAGGTCGTCGCCGACGAGCTGAACCTTGTCGCCGATCGATTCGGTGAGTGCGACCCAGCCGTCCCAGTCGTTCTCGTCGAGCGGATCCTCGATGGAGACCAGCGGGTAGGCGTCGACGAGCTCGCCGTAGAAGGCCGACATCTGCTCGGCGGACTTGGTCTCACGCTCGAAGGCGTAGCCGGTGCCCGCGGTGTAGAACTCGGTGGCCGCCACGTCGAGGGCGAGCGCGACATCCTGGCCGGGCTTGAGACCGGTCTTGCCGATGGCCTCGAGGATCAGGTCGAGAGCTGACTTGGTGCCGGCGAGATCGGGAGCGAAGCCGCCCTCGTCGCCGAGGCCGGTGGACAGGCCCTTGGCCTTGAGCACTGCCTTGAGTGCGTGGTAGACCTCGGCACCCCAGCGCAGCGACTCCTTGAACGTGGCCGCACCGATCGGCGCAATCATGAATTCCTGCACGTCGACGCCACTGTCTGCGTGCGCGCCACCGTTGATGATGTTCATCATCGGCACCGGCAGGATGTGGGCGTTCGGGCCACCGAGGTAGCGGAAGAGCTCGAGTCCGGTGGACTCCGCAGCAGCCTTGGCGACGGCGAGCGAGACACCCAGCAGGGAGTTCGCGCCGAGGCGGGACTTGTCGGGAGTGCCGTCGAGGTCGAGAAGGGCCTGGTCGACGGTGCGCTGCTCGATGGCGTCGAGGCCGATGACGGCGGGTGCAATCTCGTCGAGCACCGCGTTGACGGCCTTCTCGACGCCCTTGCCGCCGTAGCGGTCTCCGCCGTCACGAAGCTCGACGGCCTCGTGCTCACCGGTGGATGCGCCGGAGGGAACGGCTGCACGGGTCAACGTCCCGTCGTCCAATGCGACCTCGACCTCAACCGTGGGGTTGCCACGGGAATCGAGGATCTCGCGAGCTCCGACCTGCTCAATGATGGCCACGAATGCTTCTCCTAGTAACGGGGACCGGCGGACTGTGCCGGGTGCAAGACTAGCCGCTGTTGCATGGTGCCCGCGATGCACGGAGTTTCTACGGCCTGGTGCCCACCGAGTACGCGGCCGCTCGATCTCGCACGTCGCGCAGGTACTGGCCCGAGAGGTTGTACGCCATCAACGCGCTCTCCCACCCCTGCGCCGTCCGCAGATCACCGCCGCGCGCGCAGAGATAACGCGCCGCCGTCAGAGCGGCGTCGTCGATGTTGTCCGGATCTGCGATGCCGTCGCCGTTGGCGTCGACTCCCCATTTCTTCCACGTCTCGGGGATGAACTGCATGGGTCCCATCGCACGATCGAACTCGGCATCGCCGTCCATCGATCCGCCGTCGGTGTCCGGGATCTCGGCGACGCCTGGGCCGCCGTCGAGTGGGATTCCGCGAATCGGCGGTGCGACGAGTCCGTCGGGTTGCACGGAAGATCCCTGGTAGGTGCCGTGCCGACTCTCGATGTACCCGATCCCGGCCAGTGTCGTCCAGGCGATGCCGCAGTCCGCGTCGGTCTCGGCCATGATCGCGGCAGCGTGCCCGTACGACGCGAGTGCGGTCACCGAGATACCGAGCGCATCGGTCTGCGGCTCTGCCCAGGCAATGAGCAGATCGGCCGTTCGGCCGGGCGCATTGAAGTCGATGATCGGCACCTCCGTGCCCGGGCCGGGCGGAATGCCCTCGGGAATCTCACGCTTCGGCTCGCTGCTGCCACATGCGGTGAGCGCAAGGAGTACCGATGCGGTGGCGAGCACGCAGATTCGTGAGATCACCTCACCATCCTGCACACGGAAGGTAATAGAAAGCTAAAGGCCGATAAAACCCCAGTACAACGTGCATAAGGACCAGGTTGCAGGGTGTATGTTTCTGTCAACCTTCACGCATGAGGGTCGCCTACCCTTCGCGAGGCAAGGCGTACCAATGTTCGACGCACAACAGGAGCACCTTCCGTGTCCGTACTGGCTGCCGCAGGATCTGCGCCGTCGATCGCTACCCAGATGTTCGGCAGCGGTCTGATCGGTCTTCGCGAGGGTCTCGAGACCGGCATCGTGGTGATGATTCTCGTGGCGTTCCTCGTCAAGGCGAACCGCCGCGACGCCCTCAAGTGGGTGTGGCTGGGAGTCGGCCTGGCCGTCGCGATGGTGGCGGCGATCTTCTTCGTGATCCACTACGGCACGTCCACCGTCACCGGACTGACGGCCGAGATCATCGCGGGAGCGGCCTCGCTGGTCGCCGTCGTCATCGTCACGGCCATGGTCCTGTGGATGCGCACCGCCGCCAAGAACATCTCCGGCGAGCTGCGGGCGAACATGGAGAAAGCACTCACCGTCGGGCCTGCGGCAGTGCTGACGCTCTCGTTCTTCGCCGTCGGCCGTGAGGGTGTCGAGACGGCACTGCTCATGGTCGGGTACGCCGAGAACACCAACGGCAGCCTGTGGCCACTGCTCGGACTTCTACTGGGCATCGTCGTCGCCGCAGTACTGACGGTGTTCCTGTACTTCGGCGCGGTGCGCATCAACTTTGCCGTGTTCTTCAAGTACACCGGCATCTTCCTCATCGTGGTCGCCGCCGGAATCCTGGCCTACGGCATCCGCGCCCTGCAGATCGGCGGAGTCCTACCCGGTGGCAGCGCTGTCGCCTTCGACATCACCGCACACTTCGATGCCTCGAGCTGGTACGGCACCGTGCTCGCCGGCATCTTCAACTTCCGCCCCGAACCCACTGTCTTCCAAGCGATCGCGTGGGTGCTGTACATCGTCGTCGTGTTGTTCCTCTTCCTCCGCCCGGTCCGCGTTCCCGCGGCTCCCGAGCCTGTACTTCAGAACTCCTGAAAGGCACCACCACCATGCGTCGTACCACCTACGCTCTGGCCGCGGTCGCGGTTCTACCGATGGCCCTGGCCGGATGCACCGAGAAGTCCTCGACCGAGGCCGCATCGGGCGATATCGCCGTCACGGCCACCGACTCGTCCTGCGACGTCGGTGCAACCGAGGGCACCACCGGAAACTCCACGTTCCAGATCACCAACAACGGCAGCAAGGTCACCGAGTTCTACGTCTACGGCGAGGGCGACCGCGTCATGGGCGAGGTCGAGAACATCGGACCGGGTCTGACGCGTCAGCTCATCGTCGCTCTGCCCGACCCCGGCACGTACCAAACCGCATGCAAGGCAGGCATGGTGGGCGACGGCGTCCGGGCCGACTACGTCGTGACCGGCGATTCGGTTCGCCAGACGGACGAGGACGGCTTGCTCGCCGAGGCAGCCGACGGCTACAAGCGCTACGTCGTCAGTCAGATCGACGCGTTGCAAGAGACCACGACGTCGTTCGTCACCGCGGTCAAGAGCGGCGACGTTGCCGCAGCCAAGGCCCAGTTCCCCATCGCGCGTAGCTATTACGAGCGCATCGAGCCGGTCGCCGAGAGCTTCCCGGACGATCTCGATCCGCGCATCGACCTGCGCGAGCCCGACGTCGAGCCCGGCGCGGAGTGGACCGGCTTCCACCGCATCGAGAAGGACCTGTGGACGCAGGGACTGCAGCCCGACACCAACGCGATGGCCGATCAGCTCGAGGCCGACATCACCGAACTTGCAGACAAGATCAAGGCCGACGACTTCACCATCGACCCCGTCCAGGTCGCCGGTGGCGCACAGGGATTGCTCGACGAGGTCGCCAAGACCAAGATCAGCGGTGAAGAGGACTTCTTCTCGCACACCGACCTGTGGGACTTCCAGGCCAACGTCGACGGCTCGCAGGCAGCCATCGCGGCCGTGCGTCCGATCCTCGACGAGCGCAACGCCGAACTGGGCACCGCGATCGACGCCCGCTTCGCAGAACTCGACGCCGAACTCGCCAAGTACCGCAGCGGCGACGGCTTCGTCTTCTACGACACCGTGACCGAACCGCAGCGACAGGAACTGTCGAACAAGATCGACGCACTGTCCGCCGAAGTGAGCCAGGTGCAGGGTGTCGTTGCCGGACAATAAGACTGGACAATTCTCCCGGCGGCGCCTGTTCGGTGCCGTCGGGACCGGGGCTGCACTCGTCGGAGTCGGGGCCATCGCGGGACACGCGACGGCCTCGGGAGCCGAGGTGCCGACGTCGGACGTCGTCGAGTTCCGCGGCGACCATCAGGCCGGCATCGTCACCCCGGCGCAGGACCGCATGCACTTCGTCGCGTTCGACGTCACCACCGACTCGCGCGAGGATTTCGTTGCGCTGCTGAAGAAGTGGACCCTGATGGCCGAGCGGTTGGTGCATGGCGAGGAGACGTTCGACGGCGGAGCTGTCGACGGTGGCCAGTACAACCCGCCCACCGACACCGGTGAGGCGCTGGGCCTGTCCGCATCGTCGCTGACGCTGACGATCGGTTTCGGTCCGGCACTGTTCGATCGATTCGATCTGGCCTCCAAAAGGCCTGCGTCGCTTGCCGATCTGCAGCACTTCCCGGCCGACAACCTCGACCCCCGCCGCTCAGGCGGAGACCTGTGCATCCAGGCCTGCGCCGACGACCCGCAGGTTGCCGTGCACGCCATTCGCAACCTCGCCCGGGTCGGCTTCGGCACGGTCTCGGTCAAGTGGTCTCAGCTGGGCTTCGGGCGTACCTCGTCCACCTCGACCACCCAGGACACCCCGCGAAACCTGTTCGGCTTCAAGGACGGGACCGCCAACCTCAAGGCCGAGGACCCGTCTTTGCTGGACGACAACGTCTGGGTTGCCCCTGACGATGATCAGGAATGGATGGCAGGTGGCTCCTACCTCGTGGCCCGCCGCATCCGCATGCTCATCGAATCGTGGGACCGCACCACGCTGAAGGAACAAGAGCGAGTGATCGGACGCAGCAAGGGAACTGGCGCACCGCTCGGCCAGAAGGACGAATTCGACGCACTCGATTTCGAGTCACAGGGACCCGAGGGCACCTTCATCGACAAGACCGCACACGTGCGTCTGGCGTCGAAGGAAAACCTCGGCGGCGTCCAGATCCTGCGTCGGGGATACAACTTCACCGACGGATCGGACGGCTTCGGCCACCTCGACGCCGGACTGTTCTTCATCGCCTACTGCCGCGATCCCCTGACCCAATTCGTCCCGATGCAGTTGGCCCTGTCTCGCAAGGACGCACTGAACGAATACATCCAACACGTGGGGTCTGCGGTATTCGCCTGCCCACCCGGCGTCGGAGAATCCGAATACTGGGGTTCGACGCTGTTCGAGTGATTCTTCGCCGGCCCCACCCCGTCCGGGCGGTGAGTTCGTGCACGCGGTTCGGTCTACACCGTCGTATGTTTTCGTCATCGACATCGGGAGCACATATGGGTCAGCTGGTTCGGGTACAGAATTTCACCGTCTCGAGCGACGGGATTGCTGCGGGCAAGGACCAGAGCCTCGAGAGCCCGTTCGGTCTCGACCATCTGGCACTGATGAGGTGGTACTTCGCCACCGCCAGTTTTCCTGGAAACGCCGGTTCGAGCGGAAGCCGCGGACTCGACGACTACTTCGCCCGCGACTTCGCCCGCAACATCGGTGCCGAGATCATGGGCCGACACAAGTTCGGGCCACAACGCGGACCGTGGGCCGATCACGAGTGGCAGGGCTGGTGGGGCAACGAGCCGCCGTTCCACACGCCCGTCTTCGTGCTCACCCACCACGAACGGCCGTCGATCACACTCTCCGACACCACGTTTCACTTCGTCGACGGCGAGCCCGCCGACGTACTGAAACAGGCGAAGGAGGCGGCCGACGGGAAGGACGTGCGACTCGGCGGTGGCGTCACGAGTATCCGCGAGTTCCTCGACGCAGATCTGGTCGACACCATGCACATCGCCGTCGCACCCATCGAATTCGGCACGGGCCTGAAGCTGTGGGATTCACCCGACGAATTGAACGACAGATTCGAGCACGAAGTTGTCCCGAGTAGCAGCGGTATGACTCATCACCTGTTCTGGCGTAGGTAGCCGGGCCGGATCAATGCGCCTTCGTTGCACTCTGACCGACTGAAACCCACATTGATCCCGACCCGAGGGACGAGGAATGCCCCTCCAGCGCGAGAATTGGGGCGAGTGAGAACAACTCAGGCGGAGTCGGCGTCGGAGGGGAAATCCGATGCCGACATTCCGAGGTGCTCGATGTGATAGACGGCCTCGTCGAGCAGCATCGCGACGTGGTTGTCGTACAGGCGATAGATGACGCTTCGGCCCGAGCGCGTACCGGTGACCAGTCCCATGGCGCGTAACAACCGGAGCTGATGAGATACCGCCGACTGTTCCATTTCCACTGCGTCGGCCAAATCGTTGACCCCGCTCGGCCCCTGCCGTAGCTGCGTCAGAATGCGCAGTCGGCTCGGTGTGGCCAGAGCCTGGAGGGTCGCGGCCACCGTGGCGGCAGATTCGGCATCGAGCTGCGCAGGTGGCGTGCTGCGTCCCTCGACTCCATGTCCCATGCGACAACTATAGTTTATGTACACATGTAAAGGTCTTCATGTAATCCTGTACGGTGAGGTTTGCCCTGTCCGACGGAACGAAGGCCCGCATGACTTCCACCAGCACCGCCCCGGCACCGGCCGACGTGCGACATCCAGCCGGCGCGAGCCGCACCCGTCTCGTCGACATCGCCGAAGTGAGATGGGCGCTGGCCGCGACGGCACTGTTCGCCCTCGGACTTCTCGCGCAGTTGATCGACGCGCCGACATGGACGTACTGGGCGCTCTACCTCGCCTGCTACGCCACCGGTGGGTGGGAGCCTGCGCTGGAAGGACTCCGGGCGCTGCGGGATCGAACGCTCGACGTCGACCTGCTGATGATCGTCGCCGCACTCGGTGCCGCCGCGATCGGGCAGATCTTCGACGGCGCACTGCTGATCGTCATCTTCGCCACGTCCGGTGCCCTCGAAGCGGTGCTCACCAGACGCACCGCCGATTCGATCCGGAGCTTGCTGGATTTGGCACCCGAGACCGCGACCGTGCTCGACGCCCCCGGCCACGAACGAACAGTCGATGCATCCGACCTGCGCCCGGGCGACATCGTGACAGTGCGCCCCGGCGAACGCATTTCGGGTGAAGGCACCATCGTCGACGGCGCATCCGACATCGATCAGGCCTCGATCACGGGGGAATCGGTGCCCGTCTCGAAATCCGTGGGCGACGAGGTGTTCGCCGGAACCATCAACGGCACCGGCGCCCTACGGATCAGGATCGACGTCGACCCGTCCGACACGATCATCGCGCGCATCGTCACCATGGTCGAGCATGCGTCCGAGACCAAGGCCGAGAAGCAACTGTTCATCGAGAAAGTCGAGCAGTACTACTCGAAGACCGTCGTGCTCTGCACCGCAGCGATATTCGCGGTGCCGATGCTGCTCGGGAACGACCTCGAATCGTCGTTGCTGCGAGCGATGACGTTCATGATCGTCGCGTCACCGTGCGCGGTGGTCCTGGCGACCATGCCGCCCCTACTCGCAGCGATGGCCACCGCGGGCAGAAACGGCGTACTGGTCAAGTCTGCCGTGGCGATGGAACAGCTTCGATCGATCGACACGGTTGCCTTCGACAAGACAGGGACCCTCACCGAGGGAACACCCCGGGTGGAGTGCATCGATATTCTGGGAACCCTGGACGAGCTCGAGGTGCTCCGCCTGGCAGCGGCGGCCGAGAACGGAAGCGAGCACCCGATCGGGCTCGCTGTCGTCGACTACGCCACGAGGCGAGGCGTCGCGATCACCACGGCAACGCACTTCAATTCGACACCCGGCATGGGAGTCACGGCCACGGTCGACGGCCGCACCGTCACGGTCACCAAACCCGAAGCCGAAGCCGAAGCCGAAGCCGCACAGCACAACACGAACGCCCCGGCCGAGCGCACCGCCGCCCTTCGAGAAGCCGAGGGCATGACGGCGGTGATCGTGCACCTCGACGGAGAAGCGATCGCGGTGATCGGACTCGTCGACATCGTTCGCGCCGAAGCCGACACCACGGTCGCAGGTCTCGAACGTCTGGTCGGCACCCGACCGGTGCTCCTCACCGGCGACAACGACCGCGTCGCTCGAGCAGTGGCAGCGCGCGCCGGAATTGTCGACGTACGCGCGGGACTGCTGCCCCAAGACAAGGCCGAGGCCGTCACACAACTGCAGAACGAACGTACCGACGGCGAGACCCCGCGGCGAGTGCTGTTGGTCGGCGACGGCGTCAACGACGCACCGGCGATGGCCACGGCCGACATCGGTGTCGCCATGGGACGTCGAGGATCCGATCTCGCGCTCGACACCGCCGATGCCGTCCTGATCCGCGACGACCTCGGTGCCCTGGCGTCCGTCATCGCGCTTTCGCGGCGAGCTCACCGCATCGTGGTCGCGAACCTGGTGATTGCGGCGACGTTCATCGTCGTGCTGGTCGCCTGGGATCTGATCGGCACCCTACCGCTACCGATCGGCGTGGCCGGTCACGAAAGCTCCACGGTCATCGTCGCTTTGAACGGGATGCGATTGCTGTCTTCGCGTGCCTGGAAGCAGAAAGCGTCCCGGTCAGCCCCGTAGACCCCAGTGTTCGATCCAATCCAACGCACTCATCTCTCCCGGCGTGACGCCCGCATTGCGGGCCGATGCCTCGGCATTACGGATCAACGCCGCGAAATCGAGTACTCGACGCCGTAATGCGTCCTCGGCACTGTCCCCGCCGTTCGAGTGGTCGACGCCGATGTGGACGACCCGCAGACCGTCCGGAACGAGCTCGTCGGGCAATCCTGCTTTGCTGGCGCGTCCGATCACCTTCTGCGCCAATGCAAGTGACGGCTGAGACATCGCGATGCCGTCCAGACAGGAGCCCCTGGCTTTTTCCGACGCCTTCTTCTCCTCCCACATCCGCTCCTGCTCGACGATGTCGATCGGTCCGGTGTCGGTTCGGCTCAGATGCGGGCTGCGGTGTGTCAGCTTCCGCACCAGACCTGCGGCAACGTCATCGACGTCGAAGGGGTCCTCCGCGGCATCCTGAGCGATCCGGGAGTGAAAGAGCACCTGTAACAACAGGTCTCCCAGCTCCTCACGGAGGTCGACCAAGTTGCCGGCGGCGATGGCGTCGAGCAGCTCGTAGGTCTCTTCCAGAAGATAGCCGCGCAGCGACTCGTGCGTCTGCTGAGCTTCCCAGCCGCCGACGCTACGCAAACGGTCCATCAGCTGAACCGCCGCGATGACGTCGTCGCCAGGAAGCTTCTCGGCCGCGACGACGCGTTCGCCGCGGGCGATCCGGTTCTGTACATCGGGATTGGTCCGGTCGGTGCTCACCAACACGGCATCGACGTCGTCGGGCGCGGCGGTGCCGGAGAACAACCAGCGCACCTTCACCGGAACCTCTTCGGTAAACTGTACTGCGCCACCGAGAAATTCGACGGCGTCCACCGGTACCTGAGTAGGACGAACAGGGTCGAGCAGAACGATCGTCACCGCTACACCCCCACAGTTTGCTCCAACAGGACGGACCGAGATGGCTTCCCGTCCAAGGATAGGATGAGATCGGCGATGAACTGCACCAATTCGACATCGCGAACGCGCGCCGCTCCGACACCGCCGCCTTCGACGCGGGGCAACGGCAGCTGCACCACTCCGGTGGTCGCACGATACGTCGCACTCGGGTACAGGCGCTTGAGCCTGATCTGCTTGGAATCGGGCAGGTCCATCGGAGCCAATTTCACCTGTGTCCCGGCCACATTGACGTCGGTCAGGCCGTATTCCTTGGCGATCAGGCGCAGCTTCGCGATGGAGACCAGGCGGCCGACCTCCTCGGGTAGCGGGCCGTAGCGATCGACGAGTTCGTCGATGACGGCGTCGATGCCTTCGGAGTCGGCCGCGGCGGCGAGCTTCCGGTAGCCCTCGAGCCGGAGCCGATCGCTGGTGACGTAATCCGGCGGGATGTTCGCGTCGACGGGGAGGTCGATACGCACTTCCTTGGGTGCCTCGTCCGTCGTGATCGGCTTACCGTCGGCGGCAGCGCGGTAGGCCTCGACCGCTTCACCGACGAGCCGCACGTACAGATCGAATCCGACGCCGGCGACGTGGCCGGACTGCTCGGCTCCCAGAACGTTTCCGGCACCACGAATTTCGAGGTCCTTCATCGCCACGGCCATACCGGCTCCGAGGTCGGAGTTCTGCGAGATGGTCGCCAAACGGTCGTAGGCGGTTTCGGTGAGCGGCTTCTCCGGCGGGTACAAGAAGTACGCGTACCCGCGTTCGCGGCTACGACCCACTCGACCGCGCAGCTGATGCAGCTGGGACAGGCCGAGCGAATCGGAGCGTTCGACGATCAGCGTGTTGGCGTTGGAGATGTCGAGACCGGTCTCGATGATGGTGGTGCACACCAGCACGTCGGTCTCGCGTTGCCAGAAACCCTGCACGGTGCGTTCGAGTGTTTCCTCGTTCATCTGACCGTGTGCGGTCGCCACTCGCGCCTCGGGGACGAGATCCCGAATCTTCTTGGCGGCCTTGTCGATCGAGCTCACTCGGTTGTGCACGAAGAACACCTGGCCGTCGCGCAGCAATTCGCGCCGAATGGCGGCGGCAACCTGCTTGTCGTTGTAGGCACCGACGTAGGTCAGCACCGGATGCCGCTCCTCGGGCGGGGTGAGGATGGTCGACATCTCGCGAATGCCCGCCAGGCTCATCTCCAGAGTTCGCGGAATCGGGGTGGCCGACATCGTCAGGACGTCGACGTGAGTACGGAGCGACTTGATGTGCTCCTTGTGCTCGACGCCGAAACGCTGCTCCTCGTCGACGATGACGAGGCCGAGGTCCTTCCAGGCGACACCGGTCTGCAGCAACCTGTGCGTGCCGACGACGATGTCGACGGTGCCGTCGGCCAATCCGGCCATCACTTCTTTGGAATCCGCACCGTGGGTGAAGCGCGAGAGCCCTTTGACCGTCACCGGGAACGACGCCATCCGCGCGGTGAACGTCTGCAGATGCTGTTGAGCGAGAAGCGTTGTCGGGACCAGGACGGCTACCTGCTTGCCGTCCTGAACTGCCTTGAACGCGGCGCGCACGGCGATCTCGGTCTTGCCGTAACCCACATCGCCGAGGATGACGCGGTCCATCGGGACGGCCTTCTCCATGTCGGCCTTGACCTCGGTGATGGCCGTCATCTGATCGACCGTCTCGGTGAACCCGAACGCATCTTCCATCTCGCGCTGCCACGGAGTGTCGGCCCCGAAGGCGTGTCCCGGAGCCGCCTGGCGAGCGGCATACAGCTGCACGAGTTCGCCGGCGATCTCGCGAACCGCCTTGCGCGCCTTGCGTTTGGTGTTCGCCCAGTCGGACCCGCCGAGCTTGCTCAGTGTCGGCAGTTCGCCGCCGACGTAGCGCGAGAGTTGATCGAGCGAATCCATCGGCACGAACAGGCGGTCGCCGGGGTGACCGCGCTTGCTCGGCGCGTATTCGACGACGAGGTATTCGCGCCGGGCACCGCCGATGGTGCGCTCGACCATCTCGACGAACCGGCCGATGCCGTGCTGGTCGTGGACGACGCTGTCGCCGGCGACAAGAGCCAGCGGATCGACCTGATTGCGACGCTTCGCCGGTAGCTTGCGCCCCTCCCCCGCCGCCGCGACACGGTTACCGGTGAGATCGCTCTCGGTGACGACCACGAGCTTCGCGTCGGGAAACACCAGGCCGTCGTGCAACGATCCACACAGGACGTTGACGACGTCCGGAACCGGGACGGCACCGGAATCGAGATGTGCGGCAGGCACTTCGGCCTCGGCGAGGCGCTCGATGATGCGCTTGGCGGTACCGGCTCCGGCCACGGAGATGACGGCCCGTCCCCCGGTGGCGATGTGAGCTCGCAGGGTGGCGTACAGCGCCGTCAACGCTTCCTCGGAACCTCGCACCTCGGGCACGGGATCGACGGCGAGCTCCACTTCCTCGCCGTTGCCCGACGCCAAGGGGCTGATGGTCCACCACGGCCGGCCGTGCACCTGGGCCGATTCACGTACCTGCCGCAGCGAGCGGTACGCGGAGGCACCGAGATCGAGCGAGGCCCCCTCGAGGCTGGACGTATCGAGGGTGGACGTATCCAGTGGCGCGGCTCCACCGATGGATGCCGCAGTCCAGGACGCTTCTAGGAATTCCTGTCCGGTGCGGACCAAATCGGTTGCGCGAGTTCGGATTCGCTCGGGATCGCAGAGCAGGACGTGGGTTCCGGCGGGCAGTGTGTCGGCGAGCAGTTGCAACTCGCCGGGTTGCAGCAGCGGCAGCAGCGCCTCCATGCCCTCCACCGGGACTCCGGCCGACAGCTTGTCCAGCATCTCGACCAACGCGGTGTCACCGGCATTGTCGGCGGCGAGCACGGCCGCGCGATCGCGAACTTCCTGCGTGAGAAGCAATTCTCGGCACGGCGGCGCGACGACGAGATCGACCTCGTGATCGGGGAGCGATCGCTGATCGGAGACCGCGAACGCGCGGAGCTCGGTGATCTCGTCGCCCCAGAATTCGACGCGGACCGGATGATCGGCCGTCGGCGAGAACAGGTCGAGAATGCCGCCGCGGACGGCGAATTCGCCGCGCTTGCCCACCATGTCGACGCGCAGGTAGCCGAACTCGACGAGTCGATGGATCAAGCCGTCGAAGTCCAGATCGAGACCGACTTTGAGCGTGACGGGTTCGATCTCGCCGAGACCCGGCGCCATCGGCTGCACCAGCGAGCGGACGGTGGTGACGATGACACGCAGCGGATCGCCGTAGTCGCTGTCGCCGGGGCGGGCGAGACGACGGAGCACATCGAGCCGCTTGCCCACGGTATCGGCGCTCGGGGAAAGCCGTTCGTGCGGCAGCGTCTCCCACGACGGGAACATGGCGACGCCGTCACCGAGAATCTGGGTGAGTTCACTCGTCAGGTCGTCGGCTTCGCGTCCCGTCGCGGTGACGATCAAAAGTTGGGTGCGCTGCGCGATTGCGGCGGCCACGAACGGGCGCACCGAGTGCGGCCCGATCAACGTGTGCTCGGCCGTTCCGATCGCGTCGGCGACCGCGACCATCGACGCATCCGTCAACGCGACACTGGCGAGCCCCGAAAGGTGAAGCGCCGCGTCGGGAACGATCGGGGCCGGCCCGGACGTGGTCATGGCAGGCAGGGAATCGGAAGACAACAGCAATGCTCCTGAACGAGTCGAGGCGATGGCTGCGCACGCACAGTCCCGTCGAGTCTATGGGAGCGCACCGACACCGTGACACGCGGGAGATGCCGTCGAACCAGGACCGAGCCCGAGAATCAGGGCCTCGAAATCGGAGCCTGGAACTGGGGGCCCGAACTACGGACCGAAGCGAATGACGCGACGGGCCGCGAATTCGCGGAAGTAGTCCAACTTGTTCGTCGGCACCAGCGCGGGGAGCAGGTAGTACCAGAGTCGCTCCATCCGCGAGGGCAGTTCCTCGGTGGTGGAGGTAGCGACGGCGACCATGTGAACGCCGGTGAGGATTTCGAGCACGAGTGAACCGATGGTGCTCGGATCCGAACTGGGGTCGATGTCACCCTGTGCGATGGCCTTGGCGGCGAGCTTGTCGAATGCGACGCTCCAGCCGGCCATGACGTTGCCCTCGGTGCCGCGGTAATCACCGATCTGATGGCTCAGACGCAGCATCGCCGACACCATCGGGTCGGTGACGGAGAGGTCGACGACGATGTAGGAGATCCCGATCGCAGCTTCCAGGGCCGGGATGCGCCCGTCGTTGAACTGCATGCAAGCCGTGCTCAGACGCGCATTGCCCTCGTCGATGACGGCACGTGCGAGTTCTTCCTTCGAGCCGAAATGGAAGTACAACGCGCCCTTGGTGACCTGGGACTGAGAGATGATTTCACTGAGGCTTGCGTTCGCGTACCCGAGGCGCAGGAAGACATTCGCTGCGCCTGCAAGCACGGTGTCGCGAGTGATCTCAGCGCGAGCCTGCCTGACCATAGGATCCGCCTCTGCGATTGAACTTCCACTGCGCAAATTACGCCCGAACGGTACCACTGAGCAGCTTTACGTTTGACGCCAACATGCATCGGTCCGGATGACAATCGCCCCTGATGTGTTGCGGCCCTCCCGCCCGACAAAGGGGACGATACCCCCTTTTTTACTCGGTGAGAGCCGAAACAGAGTTGTCATTCCTCGGTCAGTCGAGGGTCCGCCTCCAGATTCGTCAGCCCGTTCCAGCACAGGTTCACCACGTGGGCCGCAACCACTTCCTTGGGCGGCGTTCGCACGTCGAGCCACCACTGGGCCGTCATCGACACCATGCCGACCAACGCCTGCGCATACATCGGCGCGAATTCCGGATCCAGACCGCGCCGGGAGAAATCCCCCGCGAGCATGTGTCCGACGCGTCCCACGGCCTCGTTGAGGAGAGATGAGTACTTGCCGTCCTCGGCCGATGCCGGCGAATCACGGACCAGAATGCGGAATCCGTCGGTGCGCTCCTCGATGTACGTCAGCAGGGCGAGCGCGACTCGTTCGACCCGAATACGCGACCGGTTGAGTTCGAGAGAACTGGTGATCATGCCCAGCAGTGTCGACATCTCGCGATCCACGATGACGGCATAGAGGCCTTCCTTGCCCCCGAAGTGTTCGTAGACCACCGGTTTGGACACGTTCGCGCGTCCGGCGATCTCCTCCACCGACGCCGCCTCGTACCCACGCTCGGCGAACAGCGTGCGCCCCACCTCGATCAACTGCTCGCGTCTCTGCGTCCCCGTCATGCGGACACGAGGTGTGCGTTCCTGCTCGGAGGCTGCGCCTGTCATCGAAAACCGCTTCCGTCACCGACCGTGGGCAATGCGGACGTCGAATCGACGCCTACTTACAGACTAACGATGCCCGATCCATCCGTTTTTCCTGCCGCAGGGGCCGCGCCGGAACGACGCGAGTGGTCTGTTATGCGTCGCGGTTCGACTCACCGCCACCTCTCATGCGAGGATCGGTGCGCTCAGTGGGAGCGCAGCGGCTAACGAAGGCGTCGTTCGATTCGTCGGCCACTGCTGCCACCGCTGGTCGATTATCCGCCGTGGTGTAATGGCAGCACCTCTGATTTTGGTTCAGATAGTTCAGGTTCGAGTCCTGGCGGCGGAGCGAGCAAGACCATTCGTGCATGCCCGTTTCGCGTCATCGCCCCGAGGAGCTCAATGCCTGTGCAGACCGCCGTGGTCGTTCTCGCTGCGGGTGCAGGTACCCGAATGCGGTCCAAGACTCCGAAAGTTCTGCATCCCCTGGCCGGGCGCACCATGCTCGCCCACGCGCTGCACGCCGCCGCCGATCTGGGCCCGGACCACCTGGTCACCGTCGTCGGCCACGATCGCGAACGGGTGAGCGCCGCAGTTCACGATCTGGCCGCCACGTTCGGCCGCACCATCCACACCGCAGTGCAGGACCGACAGCTCGGTACCGGGCACGCCGTCCAGTGCGGCCTCGCGGCGCTACCGGACGACTTCGAGGGCACCGTCCTCGTCACTGCCGCCGACGTCCCGCTGCTCGACGGCCATACCCTCAAAGCTCTGCTCGACGAGCACCTGAGCGCTCCCCGCCCGGCGGCGGCGACGGTACTGACCTTCCTCCCCGAGGATGCCAACGGCTACGGCCGCATCGTGCGTACGAACGACGGCGAGGTGGCCGAGATCGTCGAACATGCCGACGCCACCCCCGCTCAGGTCCTCATCGGTGAGGTCAACTCCGGCGTCTACGCATTCGACGCGGTCGCTCTGCGCACGGCATTGGGCAAGCTCAGCACCGCCAATGCGCAGCACGAGCTGTACCTGACCGACGTCGTCAAGATCAGCAAGGCCGACGGCAAGGCCGTCTACGGCACCCAGCTCGCCGATCCGGACCTGGTGGTGGGCGTCAACGATCGCGTTCAGCTGGCGCACGTCACGTCCGTGCTCAACCGCCACATCATCGAACGGCACATGCGCGCAGGCGTGACCGTCGTCGATCCCGCGACCACCTGGATCGACATCGACGTCACCCTCGGCGCGGACGTACGCATCGAACCCGGCGTTCAACTACACGGCAAGACGCACATCTCCGACGACGCGGTCGTCGGTCCCGACTCGACGCTGCGGGACGTCGAGATCGGCGAGCGCGCGTCGGTCGTCCGTACCCACGCCGAGCAGGCCGTCATCGGACCGGATGCGACGGTCGGGCCGTTCACCTACCTGCGCCCCGGGACCGTCCTCGGCACGGGCGGCAAGCTCGGTGCCTACGTGGAGACGAAGAACGCGACGATCGGCAACCACACCAAGGTCCCGCACCTCACCTACGTCGGCGACGCCACGATCGGGGAGCACAGCAACATCGGCTGCTCCAACGTCTTCGCCAACTACGACGGCGTCAACAAGAGCCGCACGGAAATCGGATCCCACGTACGCACAGGATCCGACTCGACGTTCGTCGCCCCTGTGCACGTGGGCGACGGCGCTTACACCGGTGCAGGAACAGTGGTTCGGGACGATGTTCCTCCCGGCGCACTGGCCGTGTCCGGTGGCAAGCAACGCAATATCGAAGGCTGGGTCGTTCACAACAGGCCCGGAACCGAAGCTGCACAGGCAGCGGCGCGCGCAGATCGTGCTCGGCAAGAACTAAAGGACGGCGAAAAGCAGTGACCACCCCTAATTGGATCGACAACCAGAAGAACCTCATGTTGTTCTCTGGCCGAGCACATCCGGAGTTGGCCGAGCAGGTCGCCAAGGAACTCGGAATCGACGTCACCCCGCAGACGGCACGTGACTTCGCCAACGGCGAGATCTTCGTGCGCTTCGAGGAGTCGGTCCGCGGATCGGACGCATTCGTTCTGCAGTCGCACCCGTTCCCGCTCAACACCTGGCTGATGGAACAGCTCATCATGATCGACGCACTCAAGCGTGGATCCGCCAAGCGCATCACCGCGATCCTCCCGTTCTACCCGTACGCACGCCAGGACAAGAAGCACCGCGGCCGCGAGCCGATCTCCGCTCGCCTCGTCGCCGATCTGCTCAAGACCGCCGGTGCCGACCGCATCATCACCGTCGATCTGCACACCGACCAGATCCAGGGCTTCTTCGACGGTCCCGTCGACCACATGCATGCACACAGCCAGCTCGCCGATCACATCCGCGGCAAGTACAGCCTCGAACACATCACCGTTGTCTCCCCCGACTCCGGCCGCGTGCGCGTGGCCGAAAAGTGGGCCGACTCGTTCGGCGGCGCACCGCTCGCCTTCATCCACAAGACGCGTGATCCCCTGGTGCCCAACCAGGTCAAGTCCAACCGCGTCGTCGGCGAGGTCGAAGGCCGCACCTGCATCCTCATCGACGACATGATCGACACCGGCGGCACCATCGCAGGCGCAGTCAAGGTCCTCAAAGAAGCCGGAGCGGGTGACGTCGTCATCGCCGCGACCCACGGCGTGCTGTCCAACCCGGCCGCCGAGCGCCTCGCGAACTGCGGTGCCAAGGAAGTCGTCGTCACCAACACCCTGCCGATCAGCGACGAGAAGCGCTTCGACACGCTGACCGAACTCTCGATCGCACCGCTGCTCGCCCGCACCATCCGCGAGGTCTTCGAAAACGGCTCCGTCACCAGCCTTTTCAACGGCAGCGCGTAACAGTAGGTCTGTTTCACTCGATCCGAAACCCGCTCCGCCCGCTCCCCACCTGCACTGCATGAACTACGTCACGCCCGTGGCCGGAATATGCAGCTCGCGAGACGGGGGCGTGCGGGGCGGGTTTTGTTGTCACCTAAGATGACTCGTCGTGATCGACGCACATTCTCTCAACGCCCCGGCCGGAACTACTACCGTCAGAATCGCTCGATGGACGCCGGGCGGGTGCGTCTGGTGCGGCAGCACCGACAGCGTCGAAACCTTCCGTAACGAGCCGCGGTGCGGCCTGTGCCGAGAGAAGGAAGCCGTCATCGACGAGGCGAAGCACTTCATCGGCATGTACGGCCTGCGGCCTCTCGGTGGCACGCTCGCGTCCGACGACGAGGAGGAGCGCGAGTACCGCGTCACCGCCCGCGATGCGCGTGAGGTGCTCAACCGCATTCGACTCGAGAAGCTTCCCGACCCGGCCGCGGTCCGCAAAGCGTTGCGGCCCAGAGCCGCTGCTGCAGTGAACGCAGCGGCGTCTTCGTCGGCGACGACGTCGGGGTCTGCTCCGGCGAAGGCACCCACCAAGAAGTCGCAGGCCGGTGTCACCGGCATCGACGCGATCGAACTGCAGTCGCGGGTGGAGAAGTTGCTGACTCAACTCACCTCGGTGGACGAACAGATCAGCGCACTGGACGGCGCGCAGGGCCTACCGGCACGCGCACGTATGAAGGATCTCGAGAAGCAGCGGACGACCGTTCTGACGACGCTGGCCGCCCTCGAGAAGGCGCGTCGCCGCACCAACTGATGCACGTAGTCTGATCGAGTGCTGCGCAAGCTATCGATCTCACGGCAGGTACTCGACGCCGCGTACGCGGTCGTGTTCGTCCTGCTGCTGCTGGCGTCCACCGTGAACGGAGTCGCCGGTACCGCAGGTGTGGGCGTTCTGGTCGGGTTCGGCGTTGCACTGGCCATCCGACGCCGATCTCCACGATGGTCCTTGGCGCTCGCCTGGGTGCTGGCTGTCGTGCAGATGGTCACCGGAGTGCTGCCGCTGTCTGCCGACACTGCGATCTTCGCAATTCTGTATTGCACGGCCGCGTACGGCGACAACGTGGTTCGACGCCTCGGGCTCGCGTCCGCCGTCGGCGGCGGAGTGATCGCAGCGGTGTATCTGGCCTACGTGGACGGCAATCCGTTCGGCCCACCCACGGAAGAGGGCTTTCAGGAACCCCGACTCCTACAGTTCGCTTTCCTCCTCGCGGGCCTGTGGGCGATACTCGGGTTGTCCTGGGCCTTGGGTCGCTTGGCCTACGCGCGGCGCACATCGATCGAATCGGCACACGCGCGCGAGCTCGCGGAGGTTCATCAGGCCCGCGCCGAGCACGAGGTGGCAATCGAGCAGGAGCGCAACCGAATTGCCCGTGACATGCACGATATCGTCGCGCATTCGCTGGCTGTGGTGATCGCACAGGCCGACGGCGCGCGGTACGTACGCGCTGTCGATCCCGCCGCGGTGGACACCGCACTGACCACCATCTCCGATACCGCCCGCGCCGCGCTGTCCGATGTACGGGTGCTACTCGGCCAGCTGCGGCACAGCCAAGGCGACCTGCCGAACCCGACATCGGAGGATCTGGATCGACTGCTCGCCTCGATGCGGGCCACCGGTCTGCAGATCGACGCCACCATCGACACCACCGGCTCGTCGTTGGGGGCCGGAGCGCACCTGGCGCTGTACCGCATCGCACAGGAATCGTTGACCAATGCGCTGCGCCACGGCGACCCGGACGAGCCGGTGTCCGTCACCATCGAATCCGATTCTGCCGGCGTCGAACTGACGGTCCGCAACAGTGTCCGCCCCGGCCGTTCGGTCACCGAATCCTCCGGCCACGGTGTCGCCGGCATGAAGGAGCGTGCCGGCCTCTCGGGCGGTACGTGCATCGCATCCGGTGACGACTCGTCGTGGACCGTCACTGCGTGGCTGCCTGCCGCGTCCGAAGCCAGCAAGGGAAAAGTGTCATGAGCGAACGCATCAGAGTGGCCCTGGTGGACGACCAGCAACTGTTCCGGGCGGGCATTCGTATGCTCATCTCCTCCCAGTCCGACCTCGAGTTCGTCGGGGAAGCGGGGAACGGCGTCGAGGCCGTTGCACTCGCTGCGTCCGCAACGCCGGACGTGATGCTCATGGACGTACGGATGCCGGTGCTCGACGGTATCGCCGCCACCGAGCAGATCCTGGCAGCATCCGACAATCCGCCGCGGATCCTGGTGTTGACGACGTTCGACCTCGACGAGAGCGCTGCACGTGCAATCCGTTCCGGTGCAAGCGGATTCGTACTCAAGGACGCCGACCCTGAGTTCCTGCTCGCGGCGATCCGCACGGTGCACGCGGGCAACTCGGTCATTGCCGCGTCGGCGACGACCGGCCTGCTCGCGCACTTCACCCCGACTCCCGCTGTACCGAAGGCACCGGCCGAATTCGCCACTCTCACGGCGCGGGAGAAGGAGCTGTTCAGGCTCACCGCACGCGGGTTGAGCAACTCCGAGATCGCCGAGCTGGAGTACCTCAGCGAAGCCACCGTAAAGACACACATCAGCCGCATCTTCGCCAAACTCCACCTGCGTGATCGGGTGCAGTTGGTGGTCTACGCCTTCGAGCACGGACTGACTGGAGACTGACACCGAAGTCATCCTGCAGATGTACGACGCGAAGACTCGCGCCTGATTACTTCGGTCCGGCGAATTCATAGCGTTGTTGCCATGACCATCACAGCAGGCCCTGTTGCACGGGCATTTCAAGTCAGCAAGCATTTCGGCGACTCGTCCAACCCGGTGAGCGCGCTCGACAACGTCTCTCTCGACATTCACGGCGGCCGGTTCACCGCCATCATGGGGCCATCGGGTTCCGGCAAGTCCACCCTCATGCATGTCATGGCAGGGTTGGACACCCCCAGTTCCGGGCAGCTCATGCTGGCCGGAGCCGACATCACGTCGGCGGGCGACGACGCTCTGACGACGTTGCGCCGCAAGCAGGTCGGCTTCATCTTCCAGTCGTTCAATCTCGTTCCGACGCTCGACGTCAGGGGCAACATTCTGCTGCCGTTCGAGCTGGACGGCCGCGCGCCCACCGCTGAGGAGTCGGCCTGGATCGAGCAACTCATCGACACCCTGGGGTTGCAGAGCCGCGTCGGGCACCGGCCCCATCAGCTCTCGGGTGGGCAGCAGCAACGCGTCGCGATCGCTCGCGCTCTGGGTACTCGGCCGCAGCTGATCTTCGCCGACGAGCCCACCGGCAACCTCGATTCCCGCACCGGGCGTGAGGTTCTCGGCCTCCTCGCTGCGGCGGTACATCAGTACGGTCAATCCATCGTGATGGTCACCCACGATCCAGTCGCGGCCAGTTACGCCGATCGCATCGTCTTCCTCGCCGACGGCCGCATCGTCGACGAACTGGGACGTTCGACGCCGGAACAGATCTCGAACTACATGCTGGGAATGGAAGGTGTTCTCCGATGAGCGTGTCCACATCTGCTCGGGCGTCTCGGGAACACGGTGCGAGCATTCTGGTGACGGCGCTCGCGTCGTTCTTCGGCGTCGTGCTGATCCAGGCCACTGCGTTTCTGGTCGACATCTTCGACGACGGCAGCGACAGCACCGGAATCGTGGCGTTGTACTGCGTAGCCCTGGTGTTCATCGGCCTTGCCCTGTATGTCGCGGCTGTCGTCACCTCCAACACGTTCGCGACGATCGTGGCCGGCCGCACCCGCACCATCGCGCTGCTCCGCCTACTGGGTGCCCGGGCTCGCGATCTGCGTCGATCGGTCGCCCGGGAAGGCTTCCTCGTCGGGTTGTTCGGTGGCGCAGTCGGTCTGGTGCTCGGTGTCGGTGTCAGTCACCTGGCCCGCGCCGTCGCGGTATCGGCCCGCCAATTGCCGGACGTGCAGTACACGTCCGTACAACCGCTCGTGGTCCTTCCCGTCGTCACCGTGGTTCTGACGACGACGCTGGCGTCGTACGTCGGATCACGGAAAGTTCTGGACGTCACTCCGATTCAGGCGACCGGCGGTGCCGTCGACACCGGAATCGAGACCCCACGGTCGAGGCGGGTACGGACGGTGTTGTCGATCGTGCTCATCGCGGGCGGTGTCGTGCTGCTCGGCCTCGGTGTGCTGATCGGGATGGTCAACCCCGGCGGAGTACTGGTCGCGTTCTTCGGCGGTGTGGCATCGTTCACCGGCATCATGGTGGGTGCGTACCGCATTCTGCCCGGCGTGCTCCGACTTGTCGGAAGGATGGCGGGCCGCGGGCCGGCCGCACGATTGGCGTCCGCCAACGCAATTCGCTATCCGGATCGCAGCACCCGCACTGCAGTGGGCCTGCTCATCGGGGTGACCTTGGTGGTCACCTTCGCAGTCGCGATGTACAGCTATCGATCGATGCTCGTCGACGAGTACGACGAGGAGACCATCGGTCAAGTGCTGACGGTAACCGTCGGAATCATGACCGGCCTCATCGGTTTCTCCGCCGTCATCGCCGCGGTCGGCATGGTGAACAACCTGCTGCTGAGCATTCTGCAACGTACCCGGGAAATCGGTCTGTTGCGCGCACTCGGATTCACCCGCAAGCAGATTCGTTCCATGATCGTCTCGGAGAGCACCCAGATGGTGGTCGCGTCGATGGGCTTCGGGCTGATCCTCGGAATCGGATACGGTTGGGCCGCAGCACAATCGCTGCTGGGTTCGCTGAGCGGCGGCGGCGTGTCTGCTCCGACACTCCCCTGGGCCGTCATCGCAGGCACGGTACTGTGCGGCGGGCTTCTGGCGCTCGGAGCATCGTTGGCACCGGCGCGGCGGGCGAACAAGATCTCGCCGGTACTTGCGTTGGCGGACACCTGACCTCGAGGCTTCGGGTTGGCTACCAGGGCATGGTTGCGCACTACCGACGCCGATCGACGGAATTCCGTCGATCGGCGACCGTAGCGTGCAACCGTGCCCGCTCCGCCGGGCAGTCCTGTGGATAACGTCGTCGAGTTATCCACAATTGCGAGATTGCCACTGTTGCGCGGGCCCGTCAGCCGCAACGGTGTAGCAATGGGGGTCTACACAGTGCAGCAATTGCTCGCACAAGGAATCAGCACGAGCACGATTTCGAGGCGGTCGCGGTCGGGTGAGCTGGTGCGACTGCTACCGAAGGTCTACGCGACGGAGAAGCCGGACTATTTCGGACTGTGCCTCGGGGCCACCCTGTGGAGACCGGACGCCGCACTGAGTCACGAAAGTGCGGCATGGTTATGGGGACTGATCCAATACGAACCGCGTCTGGTCGACGTCACTGTCGGCCCGACCGGCCAGTCGAGGTCGGTGCCCTGGATCCGAGTTCACCGCCGAGTTCTCGGCGACATCACCACGCGACGCGGCATGCGAGTGGTGTCCCTGGAGCAAACGTTCGTCGATGTCGCGACCTGCTTGTCGACGCCCGATCTCGAGAAGTTCTTCGACAACGCCATAGACAATCACGTGCCGTGGCGTCGGGTCGCTGAACTGTGTGACACGGCAAAGGGCATGGACGGGATGGCTGCAGTGCGCAAGCAGCTTCGAAGCTGTTGCCCGAGAACCCTGTCCGAGCCGGAGCGGGTGGTGGCGCGGGCATTGAAAGCTCGCCACTTCACAATGGAGATCAATGCGCGCGTAGGTAGGTTCTACGGCGACCTGGTCGACTTTTCCGCACGAGTCATCGTCGAGATCGACGGACGAGAGTTCCACACGGATCCCGCGACGTTCAACAACGATCGTCGACGCCAGAACGAGTTGGTGCTCGACGGATGGTTGGTGCTGCGATACTCGGCGGCCACAGCACTTGCCGAACTCGATCGCGTCGTGGACGAAATCATCACGGTGGTGCGTCGTCGCCGGAAGTCGGTTGCAGCAACGGGACGTCGACTCCCGTGAATACGCGGCATCGACGGGCAGGGTTGCCCACTACCGACGCCGATCGACGGAATTCCGTCGATCGGCGGTCGTAGCGTGCAGTGGTGCCCGCAATGCCGGCTCTGTCGTTCAGACCCTTCCGGCCAGGATCAGAGCGAAGCGCGAATCTGCGTCGGACCACAGATGGAGGACGTCGAAGCCCGCCATCTTCAATTCACCGGCAATGCCGTCCGGCCGGAACTTCGCGGAGATCTCGGTACGTAGATCTTCTCCGGACTCGAAGTGCACGTGCAGGTCGAGATCCTTCAGATACACCTCTTGCGCGGCTGTGGCCCGCAATCGCATCTCGATCCACTCGTGCTCGGCGTTCCACAGTGCCACGTGTTCGAAGGCCTCGGGGTCGAAATTCGCGCCGAGCCGAGAGTTCAGGACCGACAACACGTTTCGGTTGAACTCGGCTGTCACCCCGGCCGCGTCGTCGTACGCGGGAACGAGCACGTCCGGATCGATCACCAAGCCCACCCCGAGCAGCAGAAACTCGCCGGGGTCGAGTGCGTCCGCTACAGCCGCAAGGAATTCCTCGCGTTCCTGCGGGATGAGGTTCCCCAGAGTGCCGCCGAGGAAGGCGATGGTGCGGCCTGTTCCGGAGGGAAGATTGTGCAGGGTGTCGGTGAAATCGCTGACGATGCCGTGCAGTTCCAGCGTCGGGAACTCCTTCGAGATCTGCTCGATAGCACCCTCCAAGGCGGTACTGGACACATCCTGAGGCACATACGTTCTCAGCGAACCGTGTTCGATGCCGGCAGACAACAGCAGCTTGGCCTTCTCCGACGAACCCGAGCCCAGCTCGATCAACATCGACGATTCGGTGGCCCGGGCGATGTCGAGTGCATGCTCCTCGATCAGCGCGCGCTCGGTGCGGGTCGGGTAGTACTCCGGCAGCACCGTGATCTGCTCGAACAGCTCACTGCCGACGGCATCGTAGAAGTACTTGGGCGAGAGCCACTTCGGGTCGGCCGTCAAGCCCTCCCGCACGTCCTTGCGCAATTCGTCCAGCAGCGTCGTGTCGGTCAGATGTACGTCCACCGTGCTCATGACTCTCCTTCATTCTTCCAGGGTCGAAACGGTGACACCGGTCGCTGTCGCGACGACGATGCTGCGGTCGTCGATAGAGATCCATTCGGGATCGCCGTCGACGGGTTCGGAGGCGATCGTGACCGAATCCTCGGTCTGCAGTACCGACAGCGAATGATGCACCGCCGTGGCATACATGGACGTGCCGTCCGAGAGCAGAAAATTCAGGCGCGCCTTGGGCGACCTGGCCAGAACCTCTCGAACCAGCATGCGCAATGCCGACTCGGGATCGTGTGTGCGCAACAGGTTTCGCAGCACGATCCACAATCCGGCGGCGTCGGTAGGGGCCGGCAGCATCAACGCATCGGTCGGCGGAATCTCCGACCACAGCTCCGCCAACGATTCCGGCCAACCGAACACGACGCCGTTGTGGCTGAATGCCCATCGCTCGTCGGTGAACGGGGCACAGGCACTGCGTTCGACCGGCATTCCCACGGTGGCCGATCGGACCGCCGCGATCACCGACGTCGACTGCAGTTGCGGCAGAGCATCGTCGATCGCAGGGTCGGTCCAGATGGGCATCGGATTGCGATAGCTGCGTACGGTGTCGTCGCCGTCCCACCAGGCAACGCCGAACCCGTCGGCGTTGATGGTGCCGCCGCCCCGCATGTCGGTGGGCGCGAACGATTGTGTGCGCAGGGAGTTCTCGCCCCGGGTCAGCAGTGACCCGACCGAGGTAGTTGCTCCGAGGTACCCGAGATGACGGCACATTCAGTGCGACTCGACGTCGCGGGCCAACCGGAACCCACTGAAGATCTGCCGACGAATCGGGTGATCCCAATTTCGGAACGTCCCGCGGCAGGCCACCTCGTCGGTGCCGAAAGAGCCGCCACGCAACACCTTGTAATCGCCGCGCAGAAACACCTCCGAGTACTCGGCATACGGGAATGCCTCGAATCCCGGGTACGCCTCGAAACCCGAGGACGTCCACTCCCACACGTCACCGATGAGCTGATGGACCCCGGCCGAGGACACACCCTGCGGATACGCCCCCACATCGGCCGGTTCGAGATGTCGCTGATTCAGATTGGCATGTGCTGCAGTGGGTTCGGCGTCTCCCCAGGGATAGGCGCGGGAGGTGTTCGACGCCGCGTCGTACCGCGCGGCCTTCTCCCATTCCGCTTCCGTCGGTAGCCGCTTGCCTGCCCAGCGCGCGTAGGCGTCGGCCTCGAACCAGCACACGTGCACGACGGGTTGCAGCGGACGCACCGGCCTGCGCACCCCGAAGCTCCGACGCCACCAGGTGCCGTCGGAATCGGACTCCCAGAACTGCGGGGCGGTGAGCTGCGCGTCGACGCGGTGCGCCCACCCCTTCTCCGTCCACAACTCGGGGCGCTCGTAGCCACCGTCGGCGATGAAGTTCATGTACTGCGCGTTGGTGATCGGGGCCCGGTCGATGGCGAAGGTCGGCACGTGCACGGCGTGCGCAGGCCGCTCGTTGTCCAGAGCCCACGGGTCGAGTGACGTTCCCATCGAGAACGGCCCACCGGCAATGATGGCTTCCCCCGCCGCCGGCATCGTGGACGTCGGTGGTGCGGGAGCAGTGAGAACGGCTGGACCGGAACGTAACTGGTGGGTTGCGAGCATGGTTTCGTCGTGCTGCTGCTCGTGCTGGGCGATCATCCCGAACGCGAATCCGTGCTTCTCGACCGGTCGGCCCTCGAACGTGCTGTGCTCCAACACGTCCCAGGCTTTGTCCCGCACGGTATGCACGTAGGCGCGCGCTTCCTCGGGCGTCAGGAGCGGCAGGGACGTTCGCGACGAACGCGAGTGCTTGAACGCGTCGTACAACTCGTCGATGTCCGGCCGCACCGGGTCGCGGCCACCGACATCGCGCACGAGCCAGAGTTCTTCCTGACTGCCGATGTGTGCCAGATCCCAGACCAGTGGACTCATCAACGGCGAATGCTGAGCCATGAGTTCGGTTTCGTCCACGCACTCGGTGAGCGCGGCGCTGCGGGACCGGCTCCGAGTCAGCACGGTCTCGATCCTGGTCCTGAGTTCTTCGGCGCTCACACCGATTCCTTTCGGCTTTGCGATGTCGGCGACACCGCATCGAATTCGTGGGGCGAAATACCGGCGCGACATCTCCGAGATGCCGCACGCAACTGCTGGGAGAACTCTCCTCCCGCGGACGATGCGAGATCGAGCAGTTCGCTTGCGGCCCTACGCAGCTCGCCATCGGCCATACCTGCCCGGGCCGCATCGAGCCACCGACCGGCTGTGCCTGCGCCGAGTTCGGTGGCCTGGGAAACCAGATCGGGAGTGGACAACAGCGCCTCGAACGCGGCGGCCGGTATCACCCATTGACCGTCGGGTTGCGCGTCGAGGTAACGGATTTCGAGGTGGCCGCAGGCTCGGACATGCGGGAACAGCGTCGTCAGGTGGTAATCGAGATCGGCGTAGGTTGCCGGACGACCGACAACGCTCGGATCGTCGAGCCACTGCGCAAAAGTGATGCCGGACGGCGCTTCCCAGTTCTGGGTGGTTCCCCGAATACAGAGGAGCGGAACGTCGAGTGCCCACCGCGCGTAATCGGCAATCGGATCGCCCGTGTTCGGTACCGTGGTCCGGCTGGAATCGAGTTCGAGCCAGGTCCGCATTCGCTGCGATGCCCACGCACCTGTCGGTGCCCCGGCGAGTTCGGGAGAGCGCGCGAACGCGGCGACGAAGGCCGGGCCGATGGCGTGCAGCATTTGCCATCGCGAAGTGACCTCGGCCCGATCACGTCCGGCGTCGACACTGACCTGGGTGGCGGCGGTGTTGCACATCATCAGCTTGCCGAAAGGCCCGATGGTGGTGAAACGGTTTTCCATCGCGCAGTAGCGCGGTAAGACCAGTAGTCGTTCGGGATCTCGCACGGCGTCGGCGGGAACTGCGCTGATGGAGATGCCGTCGCGACCGAGCATGTCGTGCAACAGTCGGGCATCGGCGTCGAGCAACGGTTCGAGCTGGGAAACGGAAATAGAAGGCGAACTGGACAATTCGACTTGGCCGCCCGGTTCGACGGTGACGATACTTCCGCCCGGCAACGTCAGGGCGGGTGACTCGGGAGCGATACTGCGCGGGGAGTGATCACCGAGCGCAGCGGCCAGAGCTGACAGGGAGGGCCGCGAACCGTCGTCGAGGGCCGTGAGCCATTCGAGTTCGGCACCGATGAGCGACGGTGGCCCCAGCTTGAAACACACCTTCGACACATATGCCTCGATGGCTGGGCGCGTGCTCAGCTCGAGGGACTTCTCGTTGGAGGACACATTTCCTTCTTTCCCACTCACCGCGATCCGACTACGCAATGTACCCAGCTGCCAGGATCGAAAACGCCGAGATCCCGCGTCGTATCGAGGCTACCGATTGTGGAACCCTGATGCCCGAGAGTTCGCTACCGGAAGGACTATCGATGCTCGATCACGACCGCATTCGCCGCGACACCCCTGGTGCGTCGGGCCGGGTATTTCTCGACAGCGCCGGCTCCTCGCTGCCGCCCACCGTCGTCGTCGACACCGCGATCGCCCATCTGCGCCGCGAGGCGGAGATCGGCGGGTACCGGGCCGCGAGCGAACGCCTCGACGATCTCGCGGCGGTCAAGACGTCGATCGGAACCCTGATCGGGGCACCGGCGTCGACCATCGCTCTGAGCGATTCCGCCACTCGTGCCTGGACCGACTTCTTCTACTCGGTGCCGTTGTCGGCCGGGGATCGAATCCTGCTGTGCGAGGCCGAGTACGCCAGCAACGCCATTTCCGCGCTGCACCGCGCCGAGGTCTCCGGGGCCACCGTCGAGGTGATTCCGAGCGACGCGTCGGGGTGCATCGACGTGGACGCCCTCGAACAGATGCTCGACGACCGAGTCCGGGTGGTGTCGGTCGTGCACGCGCCCACCAACGGAGGCTTGATCAACCCGGCCCGCGCGGTGGCCGATCTCGCCCATCGACACGGTGCCCTCGTTCTGCTCGACGCGTGTCAGTCCATCGGCCAGCTGCGGGTTGACGTGGACGAACTCGGCGTCGATGCGCTGTCGGCCACCGGTCGCAAGTGGCTACGCGGGCCCCGAGGTACCGGGTTCCTGTACCTGCGTCCGGAGTTGGCCGCGAGCTTGCATCCACCGGCTCTCGATCTGCACAGCGCGCAGTGGGAGGACTCGTCCACCTACCGGATGGCCGATGACGCAACACGTTTCGAGTTCTGGGAATGCGACGTCGCAGCCCGCCTCGCCCTCGGCGCGGCCGTCGACTATCTACTCGAACTGGGCATCGACGACGTCGCGGATGCCATCTCCGAGCGCGCCGAGTACCTACGTGCCGGAATGCGAGGCATTCCCGGGGTCACCGTCCACGATCTCGGTGACCGCAAGAGCGGCATCGTCTCGTTCACCGTGGACGGTGAGGAGCCGGTGGCCGTCCGCGACCGACTTGCCGACCGAAACGTGACGGTCACGGTGAGCCATCGCGGTTCCACTCGACTGGACATGACAGGCCGGGGACTCGACGCCGTTGTCCGTGCATCCCCGCACTACTTCGTCACCTTCACCGAGTTGGACACGATGCTCGCTGCGCTCGCCGGCGCGTGAGCGGGCTCTACGGTCCGGATGTGCGCTGAGGTAGGCGGCGACCCCGATCCCCGAGACTGCGAGGCCCGCGATACCGAACCACGTGACCGCGTCGCCGAACATCACGAAAGCCCAGAGCATCGTCGTAGGCGGTGTCAGGTAGAGCAGCACGCTGGCACGAGTCGGTCCACTGCGGCGTACGACGAACAGGTACGCGCCGTATGCGCCGAAGGTCGACAGCACCACCGTCCACGCCACCGCAGCCCAGAAACCCGTCGTCATCGGCGGTACCGCGTCACCGGCAAGTGCACTCCACGTCATGAAACCGACTGCGCTGATGCCACATTGGATGGCCATGGCCAGCGCGATGGGTTCTTTCGGATCCAGTAGCCGTTGCCCGATCGTCCCGGCCGACAGCGCCAGCATGCCCGCGGCAGGAAGCAGGTAGACGGGCCACGCGAGATCGGCACCGGACAGGTCACCGATGACGACGAGCGTCACTCCGGCGATGCCGACGAGGAGGCCGAGGATTCCTCTCGATCCGACGCGTTCGCCGAAGATCCTGCTCGAGGCCAGCGCGACCACCAACGGCTGCAAAGCAGCGATCAGGGCGGCGACGCCCGGAGGGACGCCCATGCCGATGCCGGTGATGGTGGCACCGAGGTAGAGGAACTGGCAGAAGAGGCCGAGGACTGCGTGGATACGCAGCGCGTGCCACGTCGGGGTGAGTCGTCGCCATCGGCACCACGCGACGAGGAGCACGACTGCCACCAGGTACCTCCAGGCCAGCAGCGTGTGGGCCGGAGCTTCGGCGGTGCCGAATTCTGCTCCGATGAAGCCCGAACTCCACAGAATCACCAGAGCTGTACCGGCGAGAACATCGATGCGTGAGGTCATGAGAGCGATGTAAACATACAGGTCTGTATACTCGCAGTGCACCCCACTCCGACCAGCGCTTTCGAAAGGTCGCCATGCACGACAAGCCACTGACCCCCGCAGCGGAACGAATTCTCACCGTCGCGAGCGAGCTCTTCTACGACCGCGGAATCCGCGCCGTCGGCGTCGACCTGATCGCCGAGGAAGCCGGCACGACCAAGAAGACCCTGTACGACCGCTTCGGCTCCAAGGACGGCCTGGTGCAGCGCTACCTGAAGCGTCGATACGACCTCTGGTGTGCGCACGTGACGCAGTACGTCGACTCCCTCGACCAGGGTGAGCAGCGTGTACTCGGGGTCTACGACGCACTCGACCTGTGGATGCGCGACAACCATCGCGGCTGCGGATTCGTCAACGCATTCGCCGAGTTCGGCGGCACCGACAGCCCGGTGTTGGCCATCATCGAGTCGGAGAAGGCGTGGACGCGATCGCTGTTCGCACGCCTGGCCGCCGATGCCGGATACCCCGATTCAGAAGAACTCGGGACTCGATTGTCACTGTTGCACGAAGGTGCTGTGGTCATGGGAACCGCAGGCGGTCGGGACGACGCCATCGCCGTCGCCCGGTCGGTGGCCGCCGAGTTGCTCGCTGCGCTCGCAGTGGCGCGGGTAAGTGCCCCAGCAGGCACATAACCGAGCCACTGCTGAGCATCGTGTATTGTCTTCCAGGTTGTCTCGGCGAGGGTAGATCCGGCTCATCAGGATCCACCGTTATCGACGCGGCTCGGCCCCGTTGGCCGCGCTCGTTCGTGTCCGCCCCGACGAGTTTGACAGCCCGACGAAGTACGCCGCACGAACCACAGATCACAGTTATCAGGAGCATGTAGCACCATGGCATCGAAGGTAAACAACCTCACCGCACAGGTCCGCACCGAATTCGGCAAGGGTGCCGCACGCCGCGCTCGTCGCGACGGCCTCGTCCCCGCCGTTCTGTACGGACACGCAACCGACCCCCAGCACCTGGCACTCGACGCCCGCGCATTCGCTGCCGTGCTGCGTAACGACGGCACCAACGCTGTGCTCACCCTCGACATCGCCGGCAAGTCGCAGCTGGCACTGACCAAGTCGATCGTCGTGCACCCGATCCGTCGCAGCATCGAGCACGCCGACCTCCTCGTCCTGAACAAGGGCGAGCGCGTCACCGTCGAGGTCAACATCATCGTCGAGGGCGACGCCGCACCGGGCACCCTCGTCACCACCGACTCGACCGCCGTCGAGATCGAAGCCGACGCGCTCGAGATCCCGGAGAACTTCGTCGTCTCCGTCGAGGGTGCCGAGATCGGCACGCAGATCACCGCGGCGGACCTGGATCTGCCGTCCGACGTCACCCTCATCTCCGACGGCGAGACCCTCCTGGTCAACGTCGTCGAGGCACCGTCCGAGGAAGACCTCGAGGCCGACGGCGAAGGCACCGAGCCGATCTCCGAGACCGGCGAGGCCGAGACTCAGGAAGAAGCAGCTTCCGAGGACGAAGACAGCTCCGACGAGAGCTGATCCTCTCCCCTACATCTCGAGCGGCGCGCTGTTCTCCTTCGGGAGACGGCGCGCCGTTCGTTTCGAACCATCGATGGAAGAATGACGCCCGTGAGCACCGAAAACGGCCCCGCCCTGATAATCGGGCTCGGCAACCCCGGTCCGCAGTACGACAAGACTCGGCACAACGTGGGCTTCATGGTCGCCGACGCACTCGCCGGACGCGTCGGCTCGTCGTTCTCGTCGCACAAGAAGTCCAATTCCGACATCGTGCAGGCCCGGCTGGACGGCCGTTCGGTCGTCGTCGCGAAGCCGCGAACGTTCATGAACCTCTCGGGCCAGCCGGTGGCGGCACTGGCTCGGTTCTTCTCTGTCGACCCCGCGAACATCGTGGTGGTGCACGACGAACTGGACATCGACTTCGGCGCACTGCGACTCAAGCTCGGCGGCGGTGAGGGCGGGCACAATGGTCTGCGCTCGATTTCTCAGCACCTCGGCACCAAGGACTACCTGCGGGTCCGCGTGGGCGTCGGACGGCCACCGGGACGGATGGATCCGGCGTCGTTCGTGCTCAAGCCCTTCTCGACGCCCGAACGCAAGGACCTCGGCGTCGTGATCGAAGAAGCCGCCGACGCCGCCGAGCTACTGCTGAAGGTCGGTCTCGAGGCGGCCCAGAATAGGGTGCACCCGCGCTGATCAGTTCAGCAGCGACACCGAGTTGGCCCGTCGCAGTTTGCCGCTCGACGTCTTCGGGATGCTGCCCGGCCCCAGGACTGCCACCGTGCGGGGGCGCACTCCTACCTCCGAATGCACCGCGTGGATCACTTCACGCTCGATCCGCTTGACCTCGTCGGGGTTGTCGATATCGTTCGTTTCGACTGCAACAGCGAAGCTTTCGCGTTTGTCGCCGGCGTCGAGGCGGATCGCGACGGCGTTACCGGGCCGAACTCCCGCGACGGTGCCCGCGGCTCGTTCGATATCGGTGGGATAGATGTTGCGGCCGCCCATGATGATGACGTCCTTGACCCGGCCGCAGACGACCACCAGTTCGTCCTCGGTGATGTAGCCGACGTCGCCGGTATCGAGCCAGCCGTCGGCGTCCTGTGTCGGCACGGGGCCGTCGACGGTGATGTATCCGGGCGTGACGGCCTTGCCGCGGACCTCGATGATGCCGACGCCGCGCGCGGTGAGCACCTGCCCTTCCTTGTCCACGACACGGCCCTCGAGACCGGGAACGAACTTTCCGAGAGTGGCCAGGGATCGGGTGTTGCCGCGGGCGGACGGGACTGCGCGGCCGAGCGTTTCGAGTAGATCCGCGTCGACGACGTCGATCACCTGCCCTTGGCCGGGGTCCGGAATCGACACGGCGAGAGTCGTTTCCGCCATTCCGTACACGGGCGCGAGGGCCGCGGGATCGAGCTTGTACGGCGCACCCGCTTCTGCCAACGCGATCATCGTGTCGGGGTCGACGGGTTCGGCACCGTTCCACGCGTAACGCAGCGTGGACAGATCCAGATCCAGATCGTCCTCCGCCTGACGCAGCCGACGCGCCAACAGTGAATACGCGAAATTGGGTGCAGCAGTGACTGTTCCGCGGTACTTGTCGATGAGCTTGGCCCACAACAGCGGCGAGCGCAGGAAGTCCAACGGCGTGATGCTCACGACCTCGGCACCCACCTGCATCGGCACCGACAGAAAGCCCACCATGCCCATGTCGTGGAAGAGCGGCAACCAACTGACCATGACGTCGGAATTGACGTCGAACTCGATGCGATCGATCATCGCGTACGCATTGACGTAGAAGTTCTCGTGCGTGATGCGCACGGCCTTGGGCGACCCAGTGGAACCGGACGTGAGCTGCTGCAGCGCGATGTCGGTCTCGGCCGTCGGCACCGGATCGATGTCGCGACCGGACTTCATGTCGTCGATCTTCAGCACGGTGATGCCGCGCTCGACGAGCACCGGTGCGGCGATGTCGAACGGGGCTCCCAGAATCACCGCCTTCGCGTCGATCATCCGGACGACGGTTTCGGTGTCCTCGCCCCAGACGGCCAGATCTGTCCGCGGGGTGGGCTGATGCAACATCGTCACCGACGCTCCGCGCATCCACGTGGCCTGGCAGGCAGGCGCGATGTCGACGGGCTGGCCGGCGAGAATACCGATCGCGTCGCCGTGTTCGACCCCCGCGTCGGCCAACGCGCCCGCCATCCTCCGCGCCTGCTCGTGGATCTCACCCCACGACTGACGCAACGCCGCCTCGGGCTCCCCGGTGACCAAACCACGTTTGCTGCTGCTTGCGGTCTCGAACATCTCGTCGGTGAACTTGCTCAACGCGTCATCTCCTCGTTCGACGGTCCTTCCGCGTCCCTCACCCTAAGCAATCCCGCGATGACCGGTGACCGTTACCGGCCGCGTATCCTTGACCTTTGCCGTTGCCGTGACTACGAGATAGAGGCCTTCGTGAGTACCCCGCCCAGTTCCCCCGACGTCGATGCAGCACTCGACGGGTCAGGACCGAACTCCGGCCCCGCTCGACACTCGGCCAGGGAACTCGATTTCGAGGTCGCGAGGCGTCGAACATTCGCGGTGATCTCACACCCCGATGCCGGTAAGTCGACGCTCACCGAGGCCCTCGCCCTGCACGCGCGCGTCATCTCCGAGGCCGGTGCCATTCACGGCAAGGCCGGCCGTCGCTCCACCGTCTCGGACTGGATGGAGATGGAGAAGGCGCGCGGCATTTCGGTGAGTTCGACTGCGCTGCAGTTCAATTACCAGACCTCCCCCGACGCCGAGGTCACCAACGTGATCAACCTCGTCGACACCCCCGGCCACGCCGATTTCTCCGAGGACACCTACCGCGTCCTGACGGCGGTCGACGCGGCCGTCATGCTCATCGACGCCGCGAAGGGCCTCGAGCCGCAGACCCTCAAGCTGTTCCAGGTGTGCCGCCAGTTCGGCATCCCGGTCATCACCGTCATCAACAAGTGGGACCGCCCGGGTCAGTCCCCGCTCGAACTGCTCGACGAGATCGAGTCACGCATCGGCCTGACGCCGACGCCTCTGTACTGGCCCGTCGGCATCGCGGGTGACTTCCGTGGCCTGCTCGATGTGCAGGACGGCAGCTACATCCGCTTCACCCGAACTGCGGGTGGTGCCACGATCGCGCCCGAGGAATTCATGACGGCCGAGGCCGCCGCGCAGCGCGAGGGCGTCGACTGGGACACCGCCGTCGAGGAGAGCGATCTGCTGATCTCGAGCGGCCAGCAACACGACCAGGAGATGTTCCTCGCCGGCCAGACGTCACCGGTGATCTTCGGATCGGCGATGCTGAACTTCGGCGTGCGCCAGATCCTCGACACCCTGGTGGCGCTGGCCCCCGCACCCGGCCCCCGTGCCGACGTCTCCGACGGGGTGCGCGCGGTGACCGATCCCTTCAGTGCCGTCGTGTTCAAGGTGCAGGCCGGCATGGACACCGCACACCGAGACCGCCTGGCCTTCATGCGCGTCGTTTCGGGCGTGTTCGAGCGGGGCATGGTCGTCACGCACGCACAGACCAAGAAGCCGTTCACCACCAAGTACGCGCTCACCGTCTTCGGGCGTGACCGGACAACGGTCGAGAACGCCTACCCCGGCGACATCGTCGGTCTGGTCAACGCCACCGCGCTCGCGCCCGGCCACACGTTGTACACCGACAAGAAGGTCGAGTTCCCACCGATCCCGTCGTTCGCACCCGAGCACTTCTCGGCACTGCGCGTCGACAGCGCCGACAAGTACAAGAAGTTCCGCCGAGCCGTCGAACAACTCGACTCCGAAGGCGTGGTTCAGGTGCTGCGCAACGACATTCGCGGCGACGCCTCCCCGGTTCTCGCGGCCGTCGGCCCGATGCAGTTCGAGGTGGTCACCGCACGAATGAAGACCGAATTCGGCGTCGACGCTCGGATGGAACCGTTGGGTTACTCACTTGCTCGGCGCACCGACGCGGCGTCGGCCGTCGAATTGGGCCGCCAGCGCGGCGTCGAGATCTTCACCCGGACCGACGGTGCCCTGCTGGCTCTCGTCAGCGACAAGTGGCGACTGCAGTACATCCAGAAGGAGATGCCCGAGCTCACCCTCGAGCCCCTCGTCGCCGCAGGCGATCAGTAGCCTGTCGCGGTGCTGACAGATCTGCTCGACGCCGAATTCAGCGTGCTGGGCCACCCGGTGCTGTGGCGCGAGGTGATCGGGAACGGCTTCGGACTGCTCTCCGCGGTCGGCGGGATGCGTCGAGTCGTGTGGGCGTGGCCGGTGGGAATCATCGGAAACGCGCTGCTGTTCACCGTCTTCATGGGCGGGGTGTTCCACACTCCGCAGGCGTTGGATCTGTACGGACAAGCCGGACGGCAGCTGATGTTCATTGCCGTCAGCACCTACGGGCTGGCCCGGTGGATGCGCGGCTCGAAGAACTCGGGGGCCGCCGTCGTTCCACGCTGGGGCACTGCTCGTGAGCGACTGGTGATGATCACTGTCGCAGTCGTCGGAACGATCGTGTTCGCGCAGCTGTTCGGGTACCTCGGTTCCTACGGCAAGTGGGCCGATGCGTGGATCTTCACCGGCTCGATGCTGGCGACGTTCGGCATGGCCCGCGGGCTCACCGAATTCTGGCTCATCTGGATCGCGGTGGACATCGTGGGCGTCCCGCTGCTGGTGATCGCCGGTTTCTACCCGTCCGCTGTCCTCTACTTGGTATACGCCGGGTTTGTGACCTGGGGTTTCGTGGTGTGGTTCAGGATTCAGAACAAGCCTTTGGACCAAAAAATGGCGATCTAAACAATCGTGATGCTACTCTCAGGCGGTCCGAACAAACTTCGAGTACGTTTTGGCGTGCTCGACGCGGAGTTGGGCGTCATGTGAGTTCTCCGATCATGGCGTCTCGGCGCGGAACCACCCGAGAATCACGATGAAGTGGAAAACGACATGACTAAGGGAACGAACTACCCATTGGCCGGGATCAAGGTCGGTGGCGCTCCCGCGCATCGTTTGGCGACGCCGCCGAAGTCCGATTCCACTCCGTCCAACGGTGCCCGCACCGACAGTTCGGTAGCTGCACCCGCCGAGAAGGCGGCCGAAACCACCACCGATTTCCCGGCGGCAGTGGTCACGTCCACCGACACGGCATCCGCTCCACAGCCCGCAGCATCAGAGAAGCCCGCCACGGAATCGAACGAGGTTGAAGTGACCACCAGCGATCAGATCTCAGAACACGGCCTGCCCACCAACGGCCGTTCCACCGCTCACGCCTCCAGCGGCAGCACGTCGCCGTCTCTCGGCCGCGGCCAGGCACCCGACCGTCGTACCGCCATGGGCGTCGCCTCGGTTCGTATCGCGGGTCGGCTGACCCAGAACGAACTCGGCAGCCGCACCGGCGACATCCGCACCCCCGACACCTCCGTCGGCCCTGACGAGCTGCTTCAGCTCCTCGGCGAATACCTCGTCTCCGGCGGTCTGCAGAACCCGGAGATCCACGTGCGTTCCAACGGCCAGACCATCGTGCTGGACCTGCAGAATCCCGCCAAGGGTTACCGCTGACCCACTGACGGTCACAGCAGCTGCTGGAAGGCCTCTGGTCGCACCATCTCGAGCACCAGAGGCTTCCACTGCGGCGCGCGGTCCTTGTCGACCAGCACTGCGCGCACCCCCTCGGCGAAGTCCGGTTCTGCGATGATCCATGTCGCCAGCCGCAACTCGCGATCGAGGCACTCCCGCAACGTACTGTCCGCAGCCCGCTCGATCAGGGCATCGGTGGCCATCAAGGACGTCGGCGACAGCGTTGCCAACTGAGTCTTGGTAGTGCGAGACCACGCGGTATCGCACTCCAATGCATCGATGATGTCGACGAGCGAGGTCTTCTCGAACACCGTGGCCACCGCCTTCGCGTCGAACGACAATTCCGTCGTCGGCGGCGGGGTCGTGTGTCGCTCGAGCGCTGCACCGAGATCGGTGCCGCCGAGAATGTCGTCCTTCAGCGCCTGAACGGATTCGCTGGGACAGAAGTGTGTCGCCAATCCCAGTGTCACAGCGTCGGATCCAGTGATCCGAGTGCCTGTCAACGCCAAGTAGCGTCCGATGTGATCAGGCAACCGGGACAGGAAGTAGCTCGAGCCCACATCGGGAACGAATCCGATCGCCGTCTCCGGCATCGCCAGAAGAGCGTTCTCGGTCACGATCCGCACGCTGCCGTGCACCGAGATTCCGAGCCCTCCCCCGAACGCCGCGGCCTCGATGACCGCCACATACGGCTTGGGGTACGTCGCAATGATCTCGTCGAGGTCGTACTCGGCAGAGAAGTAGCGCGGCCCGGCTTCTCGGTCGCCGTCGATCACGGCCTGCCTGATGGCCTTGATGTCTCCGCCGGCGCAGAACGCGCGCGGTGAACTGCTCGTCACCAGAACCGAACCGACGGTGTCGTCGTCCCGCCACGCATCGAGTGCCGCGCGAATGCAGTGGATCATGGCCTCGTTCAACGAGTTCAGGGCCTCCGGCCGGTTCAGGACGATATGCCCGACACCACCGACTACCTCGGCTTCGACTACGGCCACTGCGGACTCCCTTTCACCTGCTTCGATCGACGCGTAACAGTAGCGCTATTCGCGTGATTCGATCGAGCGCGGCCGCGCGTCGGACGGTATGTCGGCGGGACGGCACTCGCGCTCCTCCGCGGTGAACCACCCGCGATACAGGAACAACTGGCCGAGCACCGGGCTCTTGACTTCGATCTCGATGCGGTGCCGTTCCTCTGCCGCGTCCCACCATTCCCGGCCGATCGTGACCGCGGAGGCCACTTTCGGCAACTTCGGCGCAATGGGACCGAGCAGAAACCGCGGCACCTCGCTCTCGAGCACCAACCCACCGTCGGAGTCGACCGCACACGTGGTGTGCACCACCATGTCCGACGAGAAGCCCAGATAGTCGAGCGCATACGCGTCGGATTCGGCGGACGACACCATCACCGAATTCATCCCCTGCGGACGCGCGGCGAACGCGAAGCGACGCACGAAAGACATTGTCTCGCGGCCCAATTCGTCGACGTACGCATAGTTGGCAATGGTGAAGGGCACGTCCTTGCCCACCCCAGCAGGAAACAGGCCTCGCTTACGACCGGCCCACAGCAGCGGCGGAGGAACGAGACGAGAATGGGTCATCTCCTCCATCACACCGACCCCGAACTGAGCCCGATGATCCGAGGACTGCAAACCGAAACGCCATTGGACCTTGGGATGCAGACGAGCGAAATCCGAACCCATCACTTCTGCGACGACCGATGCCATGTGCACAGTATGCGCTGCGCGCATGTGCATGAAACTTCGTAGCAGGCTACGAGTTACCACTCACATGCGGCGGAGCCGCTCACTCCAACTCGGCGGCCAATTCCATCCAGCGTTCCTCGGCGACGTCCTTGTCGGCGAGGACCTGCTTGAGTTCGGTGTCGAGGGCCACGAGCTTGTCCGGCGCAGTGGCAGCCTCGGCGAGTTCGGCGTGCAGTTCGGTCTCCCGCTTGGACAGGCGAATGACGAGCTTCTCGAGCTTGCTGAGTTCCTTACGGGCCGCGCGCTCCGAAGCCGCATCACGGGTTGCCTTCCGCGGCACCCCGCCGGTGGTCAACGAGTCCGGCGTCGCGTCGGCGGCGAGGACGGCCCGCCTGCGCAGGTAATCCTCGATGCCGCCGGGCAGGTTGGTGAGCTTGCCGTCACCGAACAGTGCCCACGTCGAGTCACAGATGCGCTCGATCAGGTACCGGTCGTGACTGATGACGACGAGCGTGCCCGCCCAGCCGTCCAGGATGTCCTCGAGCTGTTGCAGGGTGTCGATGTCCAGGTCGTTGGTCGGCTCGTCGAGCAACAGCACGTTCGGCTCGGCCATCAGGACTCGCGTCAACTGCAGGCGACGGCGTTCGCCACCGGACAGATCTCCGACCGGCGTGCGCTGGCGAGCGGGAGTGAAGCCCAGCCTTTCCGCGAGCTGCCCGGCAGAAATCTCCTTGTCGCCCAACGTGATCCGCTCGGCCACCTCCTTGACCGCGTCGAGGACACGCAGCTTCTTGGGTAGGTCGTCCAATTCCTGCTTCAGCCACCCGATCTTGACGGTCTGGCCCTGGATGCGCTTGCCCGAAGCGGGCTGCAGTTCACCGGCGAGCGTACGCAGCATCGTCGTCTTACCCGAGCCGTTGACGCCGACGAGACCGACGCGCTCGCCGGGAGCCAGACGCCACGTGAAGTCCTTGACCAGCTCACGGCCGTCGGGAGTTTCCAGGCGCGCGTCCTCGAGTTCGATGACGACCTTGCCCAGACGGCGCTGTGCAAAGGAGGACAGCGCGACGGAGTCACGAGGCGGCGGTACGTCGGCAATCAATGCCTCGGCGGCCTCGATGCGGTATTTGGGCTTGGACGTTCGCGCGGGAGCACCGCGGCGCAGCCATGCGAGTTCCTTGCGGGCCAGGTTGCGACGCCGCTCCTCGGATGCGTCGGCCTGACGGGAGCGCTCTGCACGCGCGAAGACCCAATCGTTGTAGCCACCCTCGTAGGTTTCGATGCCACCCCCGACGACCTCCCACGTCTGATTGGCGACGGTGTCGAGGAACCACCGATCGTGCGTGACGACCAGTAGCGCGCTCCGACGGCTCACCAGGTGCGCGGCCAGCCACTGCACGCCCTCGACGTCGAGGTGGTTGGTGGGCTCGTCGAGCACCAAAAGATCCAGATCCTGAACGAGGGCTGCTGCCAACGCGACTCGTCGGCGCTCGCCACCGGAGAGGTTGTCGATCGGCGCGTCCAGTCCGGAGCTACCGGCCGGACCCAGATCGGCAATACCGATGCCGGTCAGGATGTTTCGTACCCGCGAATCGCCGGCCCACTCGTGCTCGGCCATCCCGAGCGGATCGAGCACCACCTGACCGACCGTCGACCCGGGCGGCAACACACCACGCTGAGTGACGACGGCCATCCGCAGTCCGTTGACTCGGCTGACGCGTCCCGAATCGGGGGGTTCGATGCCGGCGAGAACCTCGAGGGTGGTGGTCTTGCCACCGCCGTTGAGGCCGACCATGCCGATGCGTTCGCCCTCCTGCACACCGAGGGAGACGCCGTCGAGCAGAGGCTTGACGCCGAACGACTTACTGACGTTTTCGAGATTGACGAGATTGACCATCAGGAAAAACCATTCGATTCACTAGTGACCACACGAGCACCGGGAACCGGTCCACTCGCAACACGGACGGTGCGGCACACGCCTGCACCGGACAATTCAGCGCTCACCGACACCGCCGCATCGGCGTCGGCGCACAGGAACGCACACGTGGGGCCCGAGCCGGACACGATGCCCGCCAACGCACCCGCAGTGACACCCGCTCTCAGTGTGCGACGCAACTGCGGCATCAGCGAGACCGCAGCGGCTTGCAGATCGTTGCCCAACAGCGGGGCGAGAGCCCGCGCATCACCCGACGCGAGGGCATGCATCAAATCCTCGGTGCCGCCGAGCCTGGGCGGATCGCCCTTGGCCCGCAACTGATCGAGCTCGCCGTACACGGCAGGGGTCTGCAGACCACCCTTCGCCAGAGCCAGAACCCAATGAAAGTTGTTACGCGAGAGCACCGGAAGCAACTTCTCACCGCGGCCGGTACCGACGGCAGTCCCACCGTGCAACGAGAACGGCACATCGCTACCGAGCTCGGCCGCCACCTCGTCGAGCTCGTCACGCGAGAGTTCGAGATGCCACATCGCGTTGAGCGCAACCAACGTCGCGGCAGCATCGGCACTACCGCCCGCCATGCCGCCGGCGACCGGAATGCCCTTGTCGATGGTGATCTCCACCGACGGCTCGCGCCCGACCCGACGGCCCAACAACTCGGCGGCCTTCCAGACCAGGTTCCGCGAATCCGTCGGAACGACCTTCGCGTCGTCGCCGCGCACCCGAACCGACAACGCCTTCGCCGGAACGACCGACAACTCGTCGGAGAGAGACAGCGCCTGGAAAACCGTCGTCAACTCGTGAAAGCCGTCGGGACGCAGGTCACCGACCGAAAGATGCAGATTCACCTTCGACGGGGCCCGAACGACAACGGGCGTGGGAACGACAGACAGCACGTTTAACCACAGTAGTGGAGAAACATGGGCCGGGTTCACCATCAGACGGCCCACCTGGGGGTACTCAATGTCACGTTCGGTGGACTTTTCGGGGGTCAATGTCACGTTGAGTGGACTTCGGTGGCGGCAAGAGAGCGCAAAGAGGACCGAAGGTGTCCGCATTCGGTGGCATTGTGTGGACATGAAGGAAACCTCGGCCCGGCTGTTGCGGCTGTTGTCGCTTCTGCAGACCCGGCGCGATTGGGCGGGTGCAGAGCTGGCGGAACGGCTCGACGTGACGCCTCGCACGCTGCGGCGCGATGTCGACAAGTTGCGCGATATCGGCTATCCGGTCAATGCGACGCCGGGCGTCGGCGGCGGCTATCAGTTGGGGCCGGGTGCCGAGATGCCCCCGCTACTGCTCGACGACGACGAGGCGTTGGCGGTGGCGTTCGGCCTGCAGTCGGCGGCCGGTGGGTCGGTCGCGGGGATCGGCGAGGCGTCGTTGCGTGCGTTGACGAAGCTGCGGCAGGTGATGCCGTCGCGCATCCGCCATCGACTCGACGCCCTCCGGATCGACGTGGTGGAGCACACGCCGCGGTCTGCGGTGGATGCGGCGGTGTTGTCGACGGTGGCTGCGGTGTGCCATGGGCACGAGCGACTGAGATTCGACTACCGCAAGCACGACGGTTCGGAGTCTCGGCGCGAGGTGGAGCCCTACAGCTTGGTTCGGGCGGGAGCGCGGTGGTATCTGCTGGGTTGGGATGTGCTGCGCCAGGATTGGCGATCGTATCGGGTGGATCGGCTCACTCCGAAGATTCCCACCGGCCCACGGTTCACGCCGCGGGAGTTACCTGCGGGCGGCGCGGCGGCCTACGTCTCGCAGGGAATCGACCGCGCGTTCACCCAGGTTCAGGCGCGCATTCGCTTGCATGCGCCGATCGAGACGATCGCCCCGATGGTCGACGAGCACTGGGGCACACTCGAATCCATCGACGACACCTCGTGTGCGGTGGTGCTCTCGGGAGACTCACTGCCGTCGATCGCCCGCTGGCTGGCGGCGTTCGACACCGACTTCACCGTGCTCGACCCGCCGGAACTGAAAGAGGAATGCCGCGTGGTCGCCGCGCGTCACGCGGCCCTCGAACGGAGATACCTCGCCGCGGTTCACCCTCCGGTAACCGACGCGTGAGTCAATGGGTCCATGACGACCCCACTCGGTTTCGACCCGACCTTCCTGGCCGACATCGACGTTCCGCTGCCGGGTCGAGCAGGCCTGGTGGTTCTTCCGTACACGCATTTCTCGGTGTCCATGGATCCTGCCCGACGCCTCGCCGCGGTCACCGGCGTGAACATCGACGGCTCGAGCCTGAAAGACATGGAGCGAGGCGATGATTGGCGTCTGGACGAGCGGCTTCCGGCAGCGCAGCAGGCGGGGAACGAGTTGTACTCGAACAACGACCTCGACCGTGGGCATCTCGTTCGCCGACGAGATCCGGTGTGGGGCGAGCTGTCGGTCGCGACGCGTGCCAATGCGGATACCTTCCACTACACGGTGTGCGCTCCGCAGACGGCCACTCTGAACCAATCGAAAACTCTGTGGCTGGGGCTCGAGGATTACGTACTGGGCCATGCCGAGCAGTACGGGCAACGACTCGCGGTGTTCAGTGGCTGTATCTTCGCCGACGACGATCCGATCTACCGAGGCATTGCCATACCGCGTCGCTTCTTCAAGATTGCCGCGTGGTCCCAGGATTCGGCACCGGCGTGCACCGGATACGTGCTCGATCAGTCGCCGTCACTCGACCCGATTCTCGACAAGCCGCTTCGGGTCGAGACCGATCCCCCACCGCTCGGCCCGTACCGCACGTATCAGGTTCCGGTAGCAGACATCGCGTCGGCGACCGGCTTGGAGCTGGGAAGTCTCACCGAGGCCGACCGGTACGCACCTGTCGCAGCGGCTCGCGCCGAGGCGTCGAAGTGGACCGAACTGACGCGACTGTCGGACATTCACCTGTAAGGACGAGACGTCAGGCCTCGGTAGCCGCCAGGCGAACGAACGCTGCCGCGTCGATCGTTTCGCCGCGGGCCGTGGGATCGATTCCGGCCTCGCGAAGTCTTCGCTCCGCGGCGACGGGTGAACCGGCCCACCCCGCGAGGGCTGCTCGTAAAGTCTTGCGGCGCTGGGCGAATGCGGCGTCGATGACGGCGAATACCGACTTCCGGTGTGCAGTGTCGGTCGGCCACGGCGGCTCGGCGTATCGATCGATGCGCACCAGCCCCGATTCCACTTTGGGAACCGGCCAGAACACCGAACGGCCTACTGCCCCGGCCCGTTTGACGTCACCGAAGAATCGGGCCTTGACGCTGGGAATGCCGTAGATCTTGCTTCCCGGTACCGCGGCGAGGCGATCGGCAACCTCGGCCTGGACCATCACCACGGCCACCCGCAGGCTGGGTAGCTCCGAGAACAGGTGAATGAGCACAGGCACCGCGACGTTGTACGGCAGGTTCGCCACCAATGCCGTCGGGTGTCCCGGAATGTCCTCGGCCCGTACGCGCAACGCGTCGGCTTCGATGACCGTCAACCGTTCGGCGAGGGTGGGGGCGCGGTCGGCCACCGTGATGGGCAGCCGGGTCGCGAGCTTGGGGTCGATCTCGACCGCGACAACGGCGTCGGCCACATCGAGCAGAGCGAGAGTCAACGATCCGAGGCCGGGACCGACTTCGAGGACGGTGTCCTGAGGTCCGACACCGGCGGAAGCGACGATGCGTCGCACGGTGTTGGCGTCGTGCACGAAGTTCTGGCCGAGTTGTTTGGTGGGACGCACGTCGAGCTCGGCAGCGAGAGAGCGGACTTCGGCAGGACCGAGCAGAGCCGCAGCTCCCCTCACATGTTCGGACACGGTGCGAACTCTACGGGCGGGCAGGTGATCAGCGGTAACCCAGACGCGAGGTGCATGCCGGCCATGCGCCCCAGCCCTGCGACTTCTGCGTCACCGATGCGATGGCGATCTGTTCTTCGCGGGTGGCGAGGTCGGCGCGCGGTGCGTATTTCAGGCCGCCCTGGCGTTCCCAGGTGTTCTGGTCGAATTGCACGCCGCCGTAGAAACCGTTGCCGGTGTTGATGGCCCAGTTGCCGGTTGCCTCGCATTGAGCAAGCGCGTCCCAGATCGCACCGTTCTCCACGGGTGGGACCTCGGTGCCGGGCTTGGCTCCGACTCGAACGGTCTTCGGCTGCGCCGGCACCTTGACCACTTCGTCGATCTTCTCGCGTCCGGCCTCGACCCCGTTGACCATGTTGATCTTCCAGGTGATGTCGGAGACGCCGGGAGCGCCGGGGTTCTCGACGACGGTCTTGCTCATGTTCATCGTCGGATCTTCGATGCGCTGTTCCGGGGCATCGGTGTCGGTGGTCTCGGTCTTGGTGACGGTCCGGTCGCGCGTGACGACGATCTCGGCACCGTCGGTGACGGCGGCATCCGGATCCGGCGACACGGTGTCGGCCTCTTCCAACGGCTTGCCCGCTGCTTCGAGGAATTCGCGCACGGTCGGAGCGGCGAGCGTCACCGGCGTTGCCGGACTGCCTCCGTCGACCAGCGAGACCTGCTTGGGCAGGGCCACGTCCAGTTCGGTGCCGTCGAGGGGCAACCGCTCGGAGCGAGACGCCGACACGTGGACGTCCTCGGCGAGGCCCGTCTGCTGCAGAGCTTCCTCGACGGTCAACGCGGTGGTCCAGATCTCCTCCGGCTTGCCGTCGACGTTCAGCGTGATCTCGCGAGCGCGGCGCAGCACGACGGTGTCGCCGTCACTCAGCCCGGAGTCGGGCGCGGGAACGACCAGATCCTTGTCCGACGGCGTGTAGCCGGCATCGACGAGAGCGCTGTTGACGTCGGTCTTCATCGTGCTCAGCGAAATCATGTCGCCGTCGACGTCGATGGTCACGGTTTTGTGACGGCTCACCGCCATCACGCCCCCGGCGACCAGCGTCATCAACAGGGCCGCGATGACCAGGTAGAGCGTGGTCGAACGAGCGGAGTTGAGGCGTCTGATAGTCGACAAGTTTCGTATTCCTGGCGGTTGCAAGCGTGACTTCGGGGTCGAAACGCCCGAGTTCGGTCACGGTACGGTAACGAATTAGTACCTCCGCCGCAACCCAAGGAGCTAGAGCCCGTACACCCGCTCGGCATTCGCCGTGGCATGCGCCGCCAGTTCGGCCGGGTCCTGGCCACGAACCTCGGCCAGCGCCCGGGCGGTGTACGGCAGGCAGTACGGCTCGTTGGGTGCACCGCGAAACGGATGCGGAGTGAGAAACGGAGCATCCGTTTCCACCAGCACCAACTCGTCGGGCACCAGCACTGCGGCCTCACGCAGCGCATGCGCGTTCTTGAAACTGACCGTCCCCGAGAAGCTGAGAACGTAACCGGCGTCGACGCAGGCCTTGGCGGTCTCGGGCCCGCCGGAGAAGCAGTGGAAGATCACCGTCTCCGGAGCGCCCTCGGCGACCAGGACCGCGAGCAGATCCTCGTCGGCCTCGCGGTTGTGAATCATCAGCGGCTTCCCGAGGCGCTTGGCGAGATCGATGTGCCAGCGAAATCCCTCGTGCTGCTCCGGGACCGTCGCACAGTCGTCGAGCTTGCCGGGCCAGTAGTAGTCCAGACCCGTTTCGCCGATGGCGACGACGCGGGGATCGGCCGCGAGTCGTTCGATCTCGGCCTTCGCTGCGTCGTCGAGCACATTCGCACGGGTGGGATGGATCGCGACCGCCGCCCACACCCGTGGATCCCAGGATGCAGCGTCGACGGCGAAGCGCGCGGCCTCGAGATCGTCGGCGATCGTGACAACCCGGGTGACCCCCACCGACTCGGCGCGATCGACGATCGCGGCCACGCTCGCGGCATCGGTCGCTCCGCAGGCATCGAGGTGGGTGTGGGCGTCGACGAGGGTGCCGACGGCATCGGGCAGCGGTGGCGCGGGACGTTCTCTACTCACGCTGGATAGAGTAGGCGCACCATGACTGCGCCAGCTGATGCCTCACGGCCACCCTTCTACGTCACCACGGCAATCGCGTACCCCAACGGAGCACCTCACATCGGGCACGCGTACGAATACATCGCCACCGACACGATCGCGCGCTTCAAGCGCCTCGATGGCTACGACGTGCGTTTTCTGACGGGAACCGACGAGCACGGCCTCAAGATGCAGCAGACCGCGCAGAACGAGGGCATCGACGTCCGCGAGCTCGCGGCGCGCAATTCCGACGCCTTCCAGGCGGCGCACGATCTGCTGCAGAGCTCGTACGGCCGCTTCATCCGCACCACCGATGCCGACCACCATGCCGCCAGCCAGGAACTGTGGCGACGGATGGAGGCGAACGGCGACATCTACCTCGACTCCTACTCCGGCTGGTACTCGGTCCGCGACGAGGCGTTCTACACCGAGGCCGAGACCACCCTGACCGAGGACGGGTCCCGCGTCGCGACCGAGACGAACACGCCCGTCGAGTGGACCGAGGAGTCGTCGTACTTCTTCCGGCTCTCGCAGTACCAGGACAAACTGCTCGAGATGTACGACGCGTCGCCCGATTTCATCGCGCCGAACACGCGCCGCAACGAGATCGTCAATTTCGTCAAGGGCGGTCTGCGCGACCTGTCGATCTCCCGAACCACATTCGACTGGGGTGTGCCGGTACCCGGCGATCCCGCGCACGTCATGTACGTGTGGGTCGACGCGTTGACCAACTACCTCACCGGTGCAGGTTTCCCCGAGACCGACTCGGAGGCGTACCGGAAGTTCTGGCCCGCCGATCTGCACGTCATCGGCAAGGACATCACGAGATTTCACACCGTCTACTGGCCTGCATTCCTGATGTCCGCAGGCATCGAGCTACCCAAGCGGGTGTTCGTGCACGGGTTCTTGAATGTCAAGGGCGAGAAGATGTCCAAGTCTCTGGGCAACGTGCTGACCCCCGACTCGTTGGTGGAGAACTACGGCCTCGATCCGGTGCGCTTCTTCTTCCTCCGCGAGGTCTCGTTCGGGCAGGACGGCAGCTACAGCCACGAGGCAATCGTCGCCCGCGTCAATGCCGACCTGTCCAACGAACTGGGCAACCTCGCGCAGCGTTCGCTGACGATGGTGGCGAAGAACCTCGAAGGACAGCTCCCGACACCGGGTGCATTCACCGCCGAGGACGAGGCGATGCTGGCCCGCGCGGACGCGCTGCTGGAGATCTGCCGACGCGAATTCGATGTGCAGGCAATCCATTCCGCGCTCGAAGCGATCTGGTCGGTACTCGGCGAGACCAACCGCTACTTCTCGCTGCAGCAGCCATGGGTGCTGCGCAAGACCGACCCCGATCGCATGGCCACGGTGCTGTACGTGACGATCGAGGTGTTGCGCATCGTGAGTATCCTGGCCCAGCCCGTCATGCCCGATTCCGCGTCGCGCATCCTCGACCTGCTCGGGGCGTCGAACCGCGAATTCGCGGACATCGCAACACGTTCGGTTCCCGGCACCGCTCTCCCTGCCCCGACGCCGGTGTTCCCGAAGTACGAAGAGAAGTAGGCCCATGTGAGTGGAACTTCGTAGCCCACTACGAGGTTCCACTCACATGGGGCTACGCCGCCTTTTCGAGCTCCTCCAACGTGTTCTCCAGATGCGTGAGCATCCGCTGCAGGTGCGGCACACTGCGTCGGCACCCGATGAGCCCGAAGTTCAACGAATCGCCGTTGCTGGCGACGGTGATGTTCAGCGCCTGTCCGTCGCACACGATGGACGCCGGGTAGATGCCGTCGAGTTTCGCGCCGTTCCAGTAGAGGTCTTCCTTGGAACCCGGCACGTTGGAGATGATCACGTTGAACGGCGGCGGGGTGTAGTCGACGAATCCCGGCACCGGCCCGAACAACAACGGGGCCATGGTGATTGCACCGACGGCAAGCGCTTCGAGGGTGTTGAGCTCCCCCATCATCTGCTTGCCTCGGACGGTGGACTCCTTGATGCGTCCGAGGCGAAGCAGCGGATCGGATTCGTCGGTCCCCAGGTTGCACAGAATGGTCGTCACGGAGTTACCGGCGTCCTTGCTGTCACCCTCCTTGCGCAGCGAGACCGGCACCATGGCAATCAGTGGCTCCTCGGGAAGCGCGTTCTGGTCGATGAGGTAAGCACGCAACGCACCGGCGCACATCGCGAGCACCATGTCGTTCAGCGTTGCATCGAGAGCGGTACCGACCTTACGAATTCGCTCGATCGACCAGCTCTCCGCCGCGAAGCGTCGAGCGCCGCCGATGGGCACGTTGAACATTGTCCGCGGTGCCCGCAGCGGTAGCTGTGCGCCTTCTTTCTTCAACGCGCGCAACCCTATTCGCGCGGAGGCAGGGGCGAAGTCCACCAGGTCGCCGGCAATCTTGCGTCCCATGGACAGGCCGCTGCCCAGTTGCGCCAGCCGCCCGGGCTCGGCCTTGTCGACCTTCTTTCTGCCGCGACCGAACAACGACGGGTCCCAGGTCGCCACTCCGCTGCGATCCTCGGGGTCCGTCGAGAGTGTGCGCTGCATGAGCTTCAGCGCGCTGACGCCGTCGACCAGCGAGTGATGCACCTTGGTGTACAACGCAACTCGGCCGTCGGCCAGACCCTCGATGATGTGCAGTTCCCACATCGGCCGGTAGCGATCGAGCGGGGCACTGTGATTGAGCGAGAGAAACTGGAACAGCTCGCGGATGCGTCCCGGCGAGGGCAAGACAGCGCGCCTGACGTGGTACTCGAAGTCGACGTCCTGATCGAAAGCCCACGCGAGAGTTCCCATGATCTGCACCGGGCGGGCCGGCCGCTTGCGGAACAGCTCGTGCACTTCACCAGTGGTGAACTTGCGATGCACTTCCTGTGCGAACTCGTGCGGATCGCCGGGCGGTACGAACAACTCCAGTCCGCCCACGTGCATCGGGTGCTCCCGCGATTCGGCGATCAGAAACATCGATTCGGTGATGGGCATGAGTGCCATGAGCTTTCCTTTTTCCATTTGTTTTATGTCACGGTACGGCACCGAATGTGACTCAGAACACGACCTTACGTGCGCTCACGAAATCCCACCCGCTATTGTCCGTTACCAGGGGTTCCAAACAGAACGGGATCCGACGCACGGCGCACACGCGCCCTGCAACAGCCAACGGGGATGGAGGCGACGGCTATGAATCCGGCGCTCACCGTAGTGAAAACGTCCGACGCGGCAGCCACTGCGCGCCGCCGCGATATCCGCGGAGCAAGTCTGCAGTCGCAGATCCTGTCCAAGTACCTGCAGTTCACCGTGCGCCCGTTCCTGACGGTGTGGGCGCAGGCACCGTCACTGCCGTGGCCGATGGGTTTGGTCGATTACGCGGGTCTGCTCGTCCCCCAGATCAGCGGCACCACCCGCAGTCGCGTCATGCTCTCCGAATGCGAGGCCGAATGGATTCGGGCCGAGGGCAGCGGAACCGATCGTGTCGTTCTGTACATGCACGGCGGCGCCTTCGTGTGCTGTGGACTGCGGACTCATCGGCGGATGACGTCACGCGTCTCCAAGAGCGTCGACGGCGCAGTCCTGTCGGTGAATTATCGCATGATGCCGCGTAACCCGATCGCACACGCCGTCGAGGACGGGGTCGACGCCTACCGCTTCCTCCTCGATTCCGGCTATCGCCCGGACCAGATCATCATGGGCGGGGATTCGGCGGGCGGATATCTCGCTTTCATGGTCACCTTGGCTCTGCGTACCGTCGGCCTTCCGGCACCTGCCGGCATCTTCACGATGTCGCCGCTGACCGACATGGATCCCACCGGCAAGCTCACCCACGAGAACGCGGACAAGTGTTCGGTGTTTCCGTCCAACGCCGTTCCCGCACTGACCGCCCTCGCCGATCGGGTCGACGCACGGATCGTCATCGAAGGTGAACGCGGCCCTCGGGTCTCACCGGTCGACGGTGATCTCGCCGGCCTGCCGCCGGTGCTGATCCAGGTCGGATCGACCGAAATGGTCTATGCCGACGCCGAACTCATGGCGGAGCGCCTCGCCGTCGCCGGCGTCGACTGCGAACTACAGGTCTTCGAGGATCAGGTGCACGTGTTCCAGGCCGCCGATTTCGTTCCCGAAGCGCGTCGCGCACTACGCGCCATCGGCGAGTTCGCCCGTAACGTCAGCCCCAGTACAGAAAGCTGAGATACCTTCTCCCCATGGCAGTCACAGTGAACAAGTCCGTCGACATCGAGGCGGACGCAGCGACAATTCTCGACGTCCTCGCCGACGTCGAAGGCATCCCCTCGTGGTCTCCCGTGCACAAGAAGTGCGAGGTGGTCGACCGCTTCGACGACGGTCGGCCGAACCACGTCAAGATGAAGGTCTCGATCATCGGTATCAACGACGAGCAATTGGTCCAGTACACCTGGAGCGAGAACGAGGTGTCGTGGAGCTTGGTGGAGAGCACCCAGCAGAAGGCCCAGGAAGGCCGATACACGTTGACGCCCAAGGGTAACGGGACGCACGTCGAATTCGAGCTGACCGTCGACCCGAAGGCTCCCCTGCCCGGCTTCCTCGTCAAGAAGGGCACCAAGACCATTCTCGAGGCAGCGACCGAAGGGCTACGCCAGCACGTGGTGGGCTGAGCGTCACTGATCCTTGCGGGCGGCGAGAACGGCCTCGTACACCTCGCGCTTGGACACGCCTGCGACGGCCACCTGAGCGCAGGCGTCCTTCAATCGCATGCCCGACGCCACCAGCGATTCCACCTCGGCCACGAGATCCTCGGGTTCCTCGGCGACGGCGACCGCTCCTTCGAGTACGACGGTGATCTCACCGCGCACTCCGTCACGTGCCCAGTCGAGCAGCTCCCCCAGTCCGCCGCGGCGGACCTCCTCGTAGGTCTTGGTGAGCTCTCGGCACACCGCAGCGCGGCGGTCTGGGCCGAGAACGTGCACCGCGTCCTCGAGACATGCGACGAGCCGATGCGGGGCCTCGAAGAAGACGATGGCACGCGGTTCGGCGAGCACCGACTGGAAATACGTGCGCCGCTGTCCCTGCTTGCGCGGGGCGAAGCCGTCGAAGCAGAAGCGCTCCACCGGCAGCCCCGACAGTGCGAGGGCGGTCGTGACGGCCGACGGCCCGGGCAGGCAGGTCACCGGCAGGTCGGCGTCGACGCAGGCCGCGACCAACCGGTAGCCCGGATCGCTCACCGACGGCATGCCCGCGTCGGTCACCAGCAGTACGGTCTTTCCCTCGGCGACGGCCTCGACCAGTGCGGGTAGCCGCGCCGTTTCGACCTGGTCGTAGAAACTGACGACCCTGCCCCCGATCGTCACGCCGAGGGAGGACGCCAGTTGTTTGGTGCGTCGGGTGTCTTCGGCGGCCACGACATCGGCACTACCGAGGGCATCACGCAGGCGCTGCGAGGCATCTCCGACGTCGCCCATCGGGGTGGCAGCAAGGATGAGCATGTCTCCAGTGTCTCCCATGCGGTGCAGCGGCGTGCCGCCCGCTCCGGAACACCGCCTACGATCGGTACGTGACCTTGCTGACCTCTGAGCGCTCCGGCGACCGGTCGATGGTCAGTCCCGGGCCAACCGTTGCCGCGCGCGACTGGTTCCACGACACCGATGTACGACGCGGTTGGATCGTCACCCTCGTCGTCACCGCCATCTGTGCGATCACCCGCTTCACGATGTTGCGCTACCCCACCGACGCCGGAACGCCGGTGTTCGACGAGAAGCACTACGCACCGCAGGGTTATCAGGTTTTCACCGGCGGCGGGCTCGAGGACAATCCGGCCTACGGACTGGTGGTGCACCCGCCGGTCGGCAAGCAGCTGATCGCCGTCGGCGAGGCGTTGTTCGGCTACAACGGTTGGGGATGGCGTTTTTCGTCCGCGGTTGCCGGAACACTGTTGGTACTGCTGGTGATTCGCATCGTCCGACGCCTCACCCACTCGACGCTCATCGGTGCGATCGCCGGAATCCTGCTCATCGTCGACGGTGTCACGTTCGTCAGCAGCCGTATCGGCATGCTGGACATCTTTCTGGCCCTGTTCGTCACCGCTGCTCTGGGTTGCCTGGTGGTAGACCGCGACGACGTGCGAAAGCGACTGTGGACGGTCCGAGCCGAGGGCCGCATGGACGTCAGCGATCTCGGCCCTCGAATGGGTGTGCGGTGGTGGCGTTTCGGCGCCGGCGTCATGCTGGGTCTCGCATGTGGCACCAAGTGGTCGGGTCTGTATTTCATCGCGTTCTTCGGCTTGCTGAGCGTGGCGTTCGACCTGGCTGCTCGTCGCTCGTACGGGGTTCGCCGACCGTGGCGCGGAACTGCGGTGCGCGACATCGGACCCGCGCTGTACGCGCTGGTGATCGTTCCGATCGCCGTGTACCTGATGACGTACTGGGCGTGGTTCACCTCCGAGACCGGTGTCGACCGACACGAGGTGGGCAACGGAATCGGTTTCGGCGGACCGTTCTCCTTCGTCCCCGGTGCCCTGCGGTCGCTCTGGTACTACAGCGGCAGTGTGCTCGATTTCCATGAGGGACTGACCAATTCGGCAGGTAATCGGCACCCGTGGGAATCCAAGCCGTGGACGTGGCCGATGGGCCTACGCCCCATGCTGTACTACTTCGCCGACGGCGAGAGCGTGTCGGGTTGCTCGGCGTCGTCGTGCGTGAAGGCGATCATGCTGATCGGCACGCCCGCGATGTGGTGGTTGGCCTTGCCGATGCTCGCCTGGACGCTGTGGTCCGTTCTCGTACGACGAGATTGGCGCTACGCCACGGTTCTCGTCGGTTACGGTGCCGCACTGTTGCCCTGGTTCGCGACCCTCGATCGGCAGATGTACTACTTCTATGCGGTGGCGCTCGCGCCGTTCATGGTGATGGGCTTCGCGCTGGTACTGGGCGACATCATCGGAAAAGCGAGCGCCTCGGCCGAGAGACGCGGCACCGGACTGCTTCTGGTGTGCCTGTACATCGCGGTGGTGATCGCCAACTTCGTGTGGCTGTGGCCGATCCTCACCGCGATGCCGATCACCCCGCAGATGTGGCAGGAACAATTGTGGTTACCGAGTTGGCGCTGAGCGCCCACTCGGCTCGCTACCGACTACTGCAGAATTGCGGTCTTGCCCTTGGTGATTCCGTCGATGCTGATGCGACCGGCACCGAACGCCGCGAGCATCAGTGCGCCGACGCCGAGAGCGACGACGAGCTCGTAGCCGTTTTCGGTGGCGAACACCCCGTTCTCGAAGTGGACGAGGAATGCAGCTCCCAACATATCGGCGAACAGCAGCAGACCGGCGATCGGAGTGAAGATGCCGAGAACCAATGCGCCGCCGCCGATGAGCTCGACGAACGTTGCGAAGTAGGCAGACGCCGTGGGTACCGGAATGTTCATCGCCTCGAAGCTGGCAGCAGTGCCGTCGAGGCCGAAGGTGTTGAGCTTCTGCCACCCGTGGGCGATGAAGACGACTCCCAGGCCGATACGGGCTACGAGGGCGACGGCGTCACGGACGAGTGTTGAGTTCATTGATAGGCATCCTTCTGGCGCGGCTGAATGGGCAGCACCACCCTGACAGAAGGAGGTTGAAGCGTCAACTTACCGGCCGCCTGCCCCTTTCAGAGCAGCTTCGAGAAACGTTCGCGCCTGGTCGTCGTCGAGGCCGATAGATCTGACGGCCCGGACGAATTCCGTTGCGGCCCTGGCTGCAATATCTCGTGACGGGTCACCGCCGGACGCCACGAACGATCCGGACCTACCCCGCGTCTCGATGATTCCCTGCTGTTCGAGCTCCCGGTAGGTCTTCGCCACCGTGTTCGGCGCGATCTTCAGCTCTTCGGCAAGCCCACGTACCGTGGGGATCTTTGTTCCGGCGATGAGATCCCCGGACCGCACCAATCCCAGAATCTGCATCCGCAATTGCTCGAACACCGGGGTCGTGTTCGACGGATCGATGCTTACGCGCACGATCGCCTCATCGAACCGCGTCGACAGCGTCGGCGATGGACGTCGATCCGGACGTGAGCATCAGCGTTTTGCCGATGGCACTGCCGGTGTCGATCAGACGGGCGACGACCGCTGCCACGTCGGCACGGGTCACCTCGCCCGGGTCGAGTGGAGGCTCGGTGAGCGAAACCGAGTCCGTCGCATCCTCGTCGGTCAGCTTGCCGGGGCGAAGAACGGTCCAGTCCAAGCCCGCGCGGGACGAAACATCTTCTTCCGCAGCAGTTTTGGCTCGGATGTATGCTTTCCATCCCTCGTCGAGGTCGTCCGCGACCGGCTCACCGGCCCCGAAGGAACTGATCAGCACGTAGCGGCGAACGCCGGCCTTCTCGGCGGCATCGGCCAACAACACCGCACCGGCCCGGTCGACGGTGTCCTTGCGCTCGGGACCGCTGTTGGGACCTGCACCGGCCGCGAACACCACTGCGTCGGCACCGGAGAGAACGTCGGCCAACTCGTCGACGGACGCAGACTCCAGATCGATGACCTGCGGCAGCGCACCGAGGGCCGTGACGGCATCGACGTGATCGCTGTTGCGAATGAGCGACACAGCGCGGTCACCGTGCGCCGTGAGAACCTGCGTGAGATGTTGGGCGATCTGGCCGTGCCCACCTGCAATGACAATGCGCTTGTCGGTCATGCGACTACTCCCGTTCCTGACGTGATCTGTCGCGTTGGCTACCCGCGTGACAGGATTGCAAACATGACCCGGGCCGCAACCATCTATCACAACCCACGCTGCAACACCTCCCGCACCGTTCTGAAGACGATCGAGGATGCGGGCATCGTCCCCCAGGTCGTCAAGTACCTCGAGACGCCGCCGACCGAAGACGAACTCCGCACGCTGCTCGCCGACGCGGGACTCTCACCACGTCAGGCTGTTCGAACCCGAGAGAGCATCTACAAAGAACTCGAACTGGCGGAGGCCGACGACGAGACCTTGATCGCGGCGATGGCGGCGCACCCCATTCTGATCGAACGCCCGATCGTGGTCACCGACAAGGGAACCGTGTTGGCTCGCCCCGCCGACAAGGTCCTCGCCGTCCTGTAGAAACGCCTGTCGGTCAAAGCCTTTCGCGAGACACCGGGCACGACATACACCGGGGGCCACCCCGGCCCGAGCCCAACTCGGACCCGGAGATTCGCAACACCTCGATGCCCGACGCCTCGAGCCGCGCATTGGTCTCGACGTTGCGCTCGTAGGCAACGACCACCCCCGGGGAGATCGCGAGGGTGTTGTTGCCGTCGTCCCATTGCTCGCGTTCGGCGGTCACATGATCGAGTCCGGTGTCGATCAACCGGAGTTTGCCGATTCCCATCGCATCGGCAGCGGCTTCGAGGAACGGGTCGGCGCCGCGAATACTGACGCCGGCATCCTCGCGGTGAATCGTGAACGCGGACAACGTGTCCTGAATAGCCGGATACATCACGACCGCGTCGGTGTCGACCATGGTGCAGACGGTGTCCAGATGCATGGACGCACGCTCCTGCGCGATCGGCACCACCAACACGCTGTGCGCCAGATCGTCCTCGAAGAGACTGCGTGCCAACGCTTCTGCGCCCGCAGGGGTGGTGCGCTCCCCCACACCCACCGCGACCACTCCAGGAGCGAGCAGCAACACGTCACCGCCTTCGACCGGAGCGGTACGGGATTCGTACGCACGTCGCACGCCTTTGAACATGGGATGGAATGCGTAGATCAAGTCGGTCAGCGACGTTTCCCGTACTCGCGCAGGCAAGGCGAGGGAGGTGATCGCCACTCGGTTGTCGATCCAGAACGACGAGTCACGGGTGAACAGCAGATTGGGCAGCGGATCGATGACGAAGTCGCCCCCGTGATGCATGCGGCGAACCAGCGAGGCACCACTGGGCTCGGCCTCACCGGACTCGGCTTCGAGCAACTCGTCGAATGTCATGCCCGCCATCAGGATCTGAGCCAGTTCGGCTGCCGGGATACCGCGCAGGTACTGGGCGAGATCCTCGGCGAGAGCCCGTCCGAGCCGTCGAGCGTCGACGGCAGCCGAGATGCCCTGCATCCGAGCGGCACCGCTGACCGTCATCGCTTCGGTGAGAAGTTCGCCGAGCAGCAGCACCGTCACGCCGCGGCTGCGGAGCAACTCCGCGAACGCATCGTGCTCGTCCTGTGCCCGGTCCACCCACGGCAATCCGTCGAACAGCAGTTGGTCGTTGTTTCTCGGAGTCAGGCGCCGCAGCTCGTCGCCCGGGCGGTGCAGCATCACAGTGCGGAGCACACCTACCTCGGAATTGGCTCCCAACGGGCCCGCAGCGGAGTCGACGCTCATGAACGAACGGTAAACCCATTCGTCGTTCAGCGCTGGCATCCGGACCTGAAGTAATGTCGAGGTCGTGCCGATGCCCGAGTGGAACGTCCGTGAACTGACTCCAGGCCAGCTGTCGGAGCGCAGCGGCGTCGCCGTGTCCGCGTTGCATTTCTACGAGAAGCAGGGCTTGATCAGCAGTCGACGAACATCGGGCAACCAGCGCAGGTTTCACCGCGAGACTTTGCGCAGAGTGGCGTTCATTCGTATCTCGCAGAAGGTGGGAATCCCTCTCGCGACCATCCGTCAGGCGTTGAGCGAACTTCCGGACGAGCGAACGCCCACCCGCGAGGACTGGGTCAGGCTGTCGACGCGGTGGCATCGCGAACTGGACTCGCGTATCGAGCAGTTGGTTCGCTTACGGGACGATCTGACCGGGTGCATCGGCTGTGGTTGTCTGTCGTTGGCCGGCTGCGCTCTGGCCAACCCGCACGACCGGCTCTCCTACTCCGGCCCCGGTGCCCGCACACTGGACGTCGACTTCGACGCCCCGTCGGTGCGACGCGGCTCGAGCAGTTTGGAGAACTGATCGTTCGCTCGTTGCAGCACGAACTCGTACGGTGGCGCGAACTTTCGCGAGATCCAGTAACCGAAGCGAATGTCGTTGGAGGAGTACACGAGGTACTTGCGTTTGGCGATACCGGCGAGAATCGCATCGGCCACGACCGACGGTTCGACAGCACGCTTCTCGAACCGGTGCTGCAGCTTCTGCACCCGAGGATCGTCTCGATCGATACCGGCGATCTGCAGCGTCTGCACCAGGCCGGTCTTGACCCCACCGGGCACGACGAGGCTGACGCCGATTCCGTGACGTTTGAGGTCGTATCGAAGAACTTCGGACACGCCACGAAGGCCGTACTTGCTGGCGCTGTACGCAGCGTGCCAGGGCAGAGGAATCAATCCCGCCGCGGACGAGACGTTGACCAGATGCCCACCGCGGCCCGCCTCGATCATCGGCGGGAGGAATTTCTCGATGACATGGATGGGACCCATGAGATTGACATCGACCATGGACTTCCAATGCCGATGCTCCAGATTCTCGACGGTGCCCCACGCCGAGATGCCCGCGACGTTCATCACGACGTCGAGGCTGCCGAACTCGGCGTGAATATCGTCCGCGAAGGCGGTGACCGCTTCGAAATCGGAGACGTCGAAGGGCAAGGAGTGGCTGACCGTGCCGCCCGCTCGACCGACCAGGTCCACGGTCTCGGCAAGCCCGGAGGCGTTGATGTCGGTCAGGAACAGTTCAGCTCCCACAGCTGCAGCCGCGATGGCCGTCGCCCGGCCGATTCCGCTGCCCGCTCCCGTGATCAACGTCTTCTTGCCGCGCAGATCGTATGTAGCCATCGAAGCTTGTTCCCCCACCGGTTGCCACGTGTCAGGTCGATTCCGACCCTACGCGGTGACGACCGACAGGGCCGTCACAATCTCTGCGACATCTCGTCTCGGTAATCGGCGACGGTGTTTTCGATACGCGTCGCCTCGTCGTCGGCACCTCGTTTTCGCGCGTCGTCCGCGCGGTGCTGCAGAGTGCCGATCGCTTTCCGGAGCTCGTTGTCCGACATTCTGTGTTCCATGTCACACAGTGTGCGCCTCGCATCGGCGCGCAGCAAGTACCCCGGGCGACGAGAACGTCAGACGGTGACCGAGCTCGAATCGATGTTCTCGCGCACGAAGCTCGAGAGGCTGCGAGCTGCGAATTCTCGGAAGTAGGCCAGCTTGTCGGCAGGCACCAACGACGGCAGCACGGTGTTCCACACCTTCTCCATACGAGACGGCGCATCCTCCAGACGCGACTGCGCCTCGGACACCATCAGAACCCCGGCCAGCATTTCGCACACCAGCAGTGCCGCGTTGCCTGCGTCCAGGTGGTCGGCGACGTCGCCGTGCTCGATGGCCCGCTCGAAAAGATGCTCGAAGATGTTGCCCCAGGTGCCGAACACGCTTCCGCGAGCGGTGTCGGACCCGTCGATCTCCATCTGCAACCGGTACATCACACGAACGAGCGGATCCGACGCTGCCAGTTCGAGAACCGAGTACGAGATTCCGATGACGGACTCGAGGGCTGGGCTGCGGCTGTCCACCAGCCCCGCGCAGGCCGTGGACACGCGCTCGTGACCTTCGTCGACGATGGCGCGAGCGAGTTCTTCCTTGGACGCGAAATGGAAGTACAACGCGCCCTTGGTCACGCCGGACTGCGCCGACACCTGACTCAGCGTGGCATTGGCATGCCCGACGTCGAGGAAGAGATCTGCTGCAGCGCGCAGCGCCGCCGCGCGAGTGGCTTCGGCCCTGAGTTGTCTCACCATGTTGCTACACCCCTGCTCAGTCGATCCTGCGATGACATCGACACCTTGTGGTACGCGCTGGCTCCCGGGTGCTGAACCCACGAACTCGAATTCACGTTCCCTATACGGGCTTGTCAGCGCTCGCCAATAGTAACCGGTTCGTCGGCGATTTTGTGATTCGAAAGTGACAAATACATGAAGAAGACCTCGTTTACAAAACGATCGAAACGAAAAGTTCCACTTCTCCAGCATTCGTAACGACTTCTACTTCCTCGGCGTAAGCACGGAATAGCGTCCCGGATCGAACGCACTCGTCGACTTGCGCCCAGACGTCTTCGATCGGATCCGCGAGACCACCACTGGGCACGAACACTGCAAACACACCAGTCGGTATGGATACGAACACATCTCCCACAGCGACGTCACTCGGAGAGTCCAGCGGGACACCGACGAGTGCATTGACGGTGCCGTGCGCATCGGGGACATACACGGTGGTCACCTCCGTGGCGTCGATGTTCTTCTCGCGCACACGATCTCGGAGGAATCCCATCCATTCGCTGCAACTGGCCTCGGCACCGGGCTCCACCCGCGGTGCCACCAACCCACCGAACAATTCGGCACTGCGCGCGGTGATCCGAAAGCTCATCACGAACCGCCGGGCTGCGTGATGGCCAAATACAGGTCGACTTTGTAGGCGTGCGGGTAGCACTCGTAATCACCGGTGAACGATCGCACTATCTCCCCGTTCTCCTCGGCGTGATCGATCTGATTCCACAATCGAGTGAGAACGTCGGGAAAGTAACCCACCGCGGAGAATCGGGCATATTTTGCAGACGGCACTTTTGCGATCAAATGCCCACGCGTCACCTGCCCGAGCGACGAGCACTGGTAACCGACTATCTGTGTATTGTACGATCCGATTCCAGGGGCGAAGTCCGTGTAGATCGACGCAAGCGGTCCGGCAGTCTCCTGATTGAGCACTGCGGACCACGCCTGGTTGAGGGCAGGATCGTTCAACCGCCCGAGTGCTCGTTTGGGACTGCGAACGGGGAGACCGGCGACCCACGTTTCGGGGAGGTCGACGATCTCGAACGACATTCACACTCCGTATGGAAGTTGCAGGGGCAGATCCAGCGCTCGGATCGTCGGTTCACGATATAACCCGTCAATCTACCGGGCCGACCGGTACGCAGATGATCGTTTGTTCAACAGGATGTGTCACTGGGTCTTGTCCCCGCGCATTGTGACCGACGAAGCGACGTCACCGACCGATTGCGTCGAGCACCAATCCCGCCATCGCAGCGCTGCCCAGCGGGGTCGGATGCAAGAACGGTGTCGGACCGAACGTCATCGAGCCCGTGAACCAGCGCTCTGCAATCGGTGCACATGCGTCGTGGCCGACGGCCGGCCCCGCCACATCGACGAACGTCGCCCCATGTCTGACGGCACTGTCTCGAAGCACGGAATCGAACCGGACGAAGAAATCCTGCACGAACGCCGCGTCGGCACCGTGCAGATTCGAGTCCGGGAAACAGCCCTGATGGTCGAAGTAACCACCGTGACCCACCAGCACGACGACGGCGTGTGGTGAACGCTGCGTAATCGCGTCGAGTACGCCGTCCAACACCGGCCCCAGCTCCCCCAGCCTCTGGTCTATCTCCTGGAGGACCACGGGGTTGTTTCGGCACCGAGGATCTTCCTGCGGCACAGGTTGCAGGCACGGCCCGATCAACTGCGCCCAATTCAGGTCGTTGCCGCCTATCGAAAGGGTCACCAGCGTCGTATGAGGCCGCAGTGCATCGATCTGAACCGGGACACGATGAGGCAGTGGCGTGTACGTGCTCTGCGGCGTGGACACGACGTGTGCGCTCGTCGCCCCACTGCACGCGACGCTGGCGAAGGACACAGGGTGCAGTGCGCTCGCGATCATGGCCGGATACGCCGCGTCGGATCGTCCACAACCGTCTCCGCCGGCATAGGACAACCACGCGGGCCCGGCAGCCCCGGAGTCGCCCAGAGCGACGTAGTGGACGGGGTTGTCGACGACGACGTCCGCCGACGCAGTCCCGACGAGCTGTCCCGTCAGCAGAGACAAGGCAAGACCGACGACGAACGTCCGAACATCGAAGCGCACGACACGCCCCCGCCTGCTATGCGGCCGCCCGACCGGCCACCCCGACTCGACTCTCGGATACCCGCGGGTCGAAGAACTACGAGACAGTAACACCGCGTCGGCGATCACGCGGGCCTGTATCGAACCGTGGGGCCGGTTCCGGGGGCGGCAGCAGATACAGCGAGTAGATCGGCGCTACCGACCGGACAATCGTCGCGTACCGCTCGAATCAGCCGTGAATTTACTCGGCCGACGCCGTGGTGGCATATTCGCCATCGCGAACAGGTGACGAATATTGTTGCGATGTCACGCCCTCGTTCGAATGCGACACCGGCAGAATTCGCGGCTCGCATCCGGACAAAATTCGAGTCAACGGCCAATGCACGGTATGCAGAATCATGTCCGCGATCAACAGTCGACGCAGCGCCTTGTTCGCCAAATCGTGGTGGGCCCATGTTCGGTAGGAACTCAGCACATAATGACGATATTCGAGGGGCGGAGTCAGCAGCCGCCGACCGGACACCTCGACGCACATCGTTTTGATCAGCGCGATCTGGAGACCGACGCGGTACAGGCACAGCGAGAGATCGATATCCTCGTGCAGGTCGGTACGCAGACTCACGCGGTCGCGGGCGGCTTCCCAAGCGGAGCGGCGAATGGCGAAGTTGTTACCCGAGGCCGCCGAGACCCGTAACTCGTCGGGTTTGCGCTTGGTGGAGTAGTCCACGTACGCGCCGTACGGTGCAGCCCACGGGGAGTCGTACAGGTAGATCGGCCCGGTCACCGCCGCGTAGTCCAGTCTGCGGTCGAAGAAATCCAGAATCGACTCGGCCCAATCCGGAGCTACCCGAGTGTCCGCATCGATACGTCCGATGATGGATCCTTCGGCCCGATCGAAACCGGCGTTGCGCGCATGAACGACGCCTCGCTTCGACTCCCGGACCAGAACTATCTCCGGAAACCGGCGGCTGTAGCTCGCTACCACGCCGGCGGTATCGTCGGTGGAATTGTTGTCCACCACGATTATTTCGTGAATGTGTTCACGTTGCGCCAATAAAGCGTCCAGGCATCCACCCAAATGCGCCTGTTCGTCGAATGCGGGCACAACAACAGAAAGAGTGTTCACAACGCCAACCCCTGACACCTTTTTGGCAATGCGTAGCTCGACAATTTCCGAAGCGAATGCAAAGAGTGCCGAGCCTCTGACGCAGATGATGCTACATCATCAATTCGACGAAATAAGTCGTCCAATTTCGGATCGATAATAGCCTTTTGTCGATATCGACAAGCGCTTTATCGATCGTTCGTCAGAGTATTGCTCTCGAAATCAGGCGTCGCGCCCGCTATGGCTCGCGCGTCGGGTAGATCGTTCAACTCCCGGCGACGAGCGGCTGGACTGCCGACGTACACCGCGTCCGGTTCGCAATCCTTGGTCACCAACGAGTTCGCCCCGATGATGCATCCCTCACCGATGCGGACCCCGGGCATGATCACCACACCGGACCCGATCCACGTGCCTCGCCCGATGGTGACCGACTCGCCCCTCAGCAAGCCTGCCCGTCGCCACGACGGTCCGACGTCATGGGTACTGGTGATGATCCGAACGTGGTCCGCCAGGAACACATCGTCACCGATCACGATGTCGGCAACAGTGTCGAAGTGGCACCCGAAATTCACGAAGACCCCGGTGCCCATCCGTACCGACCCGCGACCCTGGATCATCGCGCCGCCGTATATCAAGCACGGCCCGTCCGTCCGGACTCCCGCCGGCCGCAGCAAGGTCGCCCGCAGTACCGCCGGAACGAACGGCAGGTTCGCCACCGACACGAGGGTTGCCTGACGCATCTGAAAGAGGGCCCACTTGACGTTCGACGAGTCGCTCGCCCAGGTCGGGATCAGGGAGCGCAGGTTCACGCGGCCTCTCGCATCCGTTCGTCGGAGAGCGCACGGTCGTCGACGGGTAGCGCGCGCGAGGGCACCGCCGAGAACATTCTCGAGATGGGCCAGCGCAGCGTGTGCAGGAGCCAATCGATCGCAACGATCCGGGCCAGCTTGGCCGATGCGAGCCCGTGCTCCTTGTAGGAGCGGTAGCCCGCGATCGCGTAGTTCACGTACTTCACCGGAGAGGTAGCCGATCGCCGGCCGGAGACCGCAGCCTTCATACGGCCGTTCTGAGCAAGCGGCAACTTCTTGCCGACCAACGACAAGCACAGATCGATGTCCTCGTGCACGCAGGTCTTGTCGCTGACGACATCCCGAACCTCGTGCCAAGCAGATGCGCGGATTGCGAAATTGTTGCCCGATACCGCCAAGGCGCTGCGCACCGACGGGTCGCGCTGCTCCGCTCGAGCATGTTGCCACGCCAGAGGCCGGGCCCACGGCGACTCGTACAAGTAGGTTCGCCCGCCCGCTGCCGCAACCGTGGAGTGCTCTCCGAAGAATTCGATGATGGAGCGTGCCCACCCGGGCCGGACGCGCGTATCGGCGTCTATGCGGCCGATGATGGACGACTGCACGAGATCGAAGCCTGTGTTCCGGGCATGCACGACGCCCCGATTCGGCTCGTGCACCAACTGCACCTTGTCATTGACCTCGCACAGGGTCTCGACCAGATCGAGCGTCCCGTCGGTCGAGCCGTTGTCCACCACGACGATACGGTCTATGCAGTTTCCCTGATCGAGCAGCAGATTCAAGCATTCGCCGATGTGGTCGACCTCGTCGAGCACCGGAATTACCACACTGAGAGTGTTCATTTCGATCCCCTGATTGAATTCGACACCTACCGAACGCGCAGGCACGCGTATAAAGATACGACATCAGCCACGCGAACACTAAAGTCAGCCGAAGAAGCAGCCCCAGCTCAGAGCGCCGAAAACTGCAGCGTGACGCGATTATCGGCGCTAAGCAATCCAAAAGACCGTTTCGGGTCAATGGTGCTCATAACACGTTCGAAAGAATTCGATTCCCGTTAATAATCGAATGTTGTTCGAATCCGCCATATTGCCGGAAATGCCTCAGCTCACGCGACGACGTATGAGGCCGATGGATATCGATCGTGCTCGTCGTAAATACGACGCAGCCTGTCGCCAGCGCCTTCGGCGGATCGCCGTGTCTACTGCCGCAACCACACCATCGTCGGTCACGCCTGCCTCTTCCATGGCAGCAAGCCCGTTTCGCAGGTGGTGGCACTGACGGTTCGTCAACGTCAAGGACCTGACCGCATGGAGATCGATGGGTCCTGGAAGGGCAGCACTCTCCGCACCTGCAGCGGCCAACCCGATCTTCGTCCTGATGCACTTGAAGCACACTCCGCAGTTGAATCGACCGTCGCGATTCTCCCAGCACACCCGTAGATGCTTCATCGCCGTCTCGTCCAGGCCTATCCGCCGGAGCTTGCCGAGCCGATTCACCTCCAACTCGTGGTGATCGAACGTGACACTGCTACTCGACCACAGCGGGTCCAGATCGGGATGGGAACCCCACGGCAGCAGATCCCAGCGACTGTTGGACGACGGAATCATGACGGTGCTCACATGCTGCGACAACGCCAGCCCCACGTGAGCCAGGGCGGCTCCGTGAAGGTCGTATCCCCAATCGAGCGGCAATCGGTCTCCGAACGCCGACCTCAACGTGGTCTTGACCTCGATCAGCGGCTTGCCGAGCTCCGCGGCCGCGTCTCGGGCACTGGCCAGTGCCCGAGAGGCCAAATCCTCGTTCCCGGCGGAGATGTCGAAACCGTGAACGAATATCAAATGGGTGATGCGATCGGATTGGGTGATTGCCGAATAGAAGCTGTCCACGCCTCCACTGAAGAAGCAACCCACCCCTCGGCCGTCGGACATTGCATCGGAAGGTTCAGCCGATACCGATATCCCATGAAACCGTCTGGGATACCAGTCGAGAAACACTTTCTGCGCCTCGGGAGCGCCTCGAAGTGCCGTCGAATTCACCGGGCCGTCGAAAGCGATACTCCACTTCTTTCGCATTCCCGCTACCAGCATCGGAGGAAGCCACGGAGTCGCCGAATGGTCCAACTCGTAATTCGACGCGGTGGTCACCACAGCCTCTTTGCCGAGAGGCGTCACTATCCGGGCCGCAATTCGATGAGCCTCGGTGTCCTCGACATGCACGGTCATCTGGCTGGTCACCGTATGAAGTGTGACACAGGCGCCGGCGACGTAACGCCGCACCGACAACTTACGGAACCGGCTGGTCGGTAGGGTCGGATGTGTGCACACGGTCAGGATCGAGACTGCCCTGTACGACGACGTCGAACTCGTCTATCAGGACGACTCCGTGGCCGGCTACTACCTGTCGACGCCATCCAGCCGCGTCACGTTCGTTCGCACCGGACCGCAGACCGCGGACAGGACTCCCCTAGGCACCCGACGGTCCACAGATATTCGCGCGACGGTCGGCGGTGACCCGATTGCGGTGCAACTGGGGTCCGCACGAGTCGTGAAACGCTCGTATCGAGTACGTCTGGCCTACCGAGACCGCGTACTAATGCTTGCCGCGAAAGACCTCGAGTCCAGCGCACTGATCCGCGGCGACACGGACCGCGGCAACGACTCGTTCGGCGACCTCACTCGCGAGTACGACGGCGGAGTGAGCGCGTTCTGGGGCCTACCGTTCACGTTCTTGCGCACGAAGCTCGAACCGCCGACGCCGACGGCGGACGAAGCGTTGGTCGGCATGACCGCCGCAGCGGCATTCGGCACCGGAGGACTGTCCGTCACCACGATCGCAATGAGTGCACTGAGCTCTGTATTGCCTTGATTCACAACGAAAGCCGCCACTCGAGGTGAGTGGCGGCTTCGTTTCGGGGTGGAGCTGAGGGGAATCGAACCCCTGACCTTCTCGATGCGAACGAGACGCGCTACCAACTGCGCCACAGCCCCGTTTGCCGTCGTCTCGACCGGCTGGGCAACTCTAGCAAAGCCCCTCGGGACCGCTGTTACGCGCCCTGTGCCCGACGGAAATCGCCGTCATCGTCGCGGCGTGCCTGGAACGGCTCCTCGTAATGATCGAGATGCTCGAACTCCGGGTCCTCGTCGTCGATCTCGAGCACCACGGCTCCGGGTCGACGCAGACGCTGCGGCACGAGTTCGAGCTCTTCGTCGGTCTCCGATTCCACACCGAGGCGCGAGCGACCCATGCGGGTGAGTCGTCGTCGACGAATCTCTTCTTCGATCTGCACCTGCCTGCGCAGGTAGTACAGGTATCCGACGAGGACTGCGACGGACAGTCCGCACAGCCACCACACCGTCGGGGAGATGATGAACGCCAGTGCCGCGGTCGTGATGGCGGCGAACACCAGGCCGAGAACCGCGCGCTGACGGAAGGCGTATCGGGCGGCCCGGGCGATGGCGTCGGCCTCGGGATCGAATCCGCCGCGGCCGCGTCGGCGAGGCACGAAGTCGTCGTCGACGACTCCCGGCTCGTGTGCGGGAGAGCTCGCGCGAGGTGCGTCGTGGACCGGTTCGTCGCGTTCGAGGTCGTTTTCTTCTTCTGCGTGAGTGTCCATGGGGTCCTCCGCGGTACCGGGTAGATCGGGTGAGTCCGAACGAATCGACGCGAATTTCGGGCCGAAGATCTCGCTGGCGGGCGCGGAGACCCGCAGGTCGTCCTCCGGCCGCCAGTCGGGATCACTGCGGTGGCCGGTCGCGGGGCCGCGCTGCTTGCGCTTGGTGCCACCCCGATGCAACACGCGCGTGGCGAGTGCTGCGTCCGTGGTCTGCATGATCTGCGGACGCTTGGTCATCAGCATGGGAAGAAGAACGAAGAGCCAGACGGCCACGAGACCGATCCAGATGATCGAGTTCGGCATCGGCGATGTTCTCCTTCCTCAGGCGACAGCGACAGTCGAGACGCCCTCAGGTTATGTGGAGCAGGTGCGAGAACCCCGCAGACGCGCCGACCCGAATTACACTCCTGTCACTTTGACAACATCTGCAACCGAACACCGTGGAGTGAGCGCTATGCCCACGCAGCCCTGCCCGCGCGGACCAATCGATCGACGACCGATCCCTGCACCTCTCCCGAGGTGATCGCGACGAGTTTGTGGTCGCGCCACTCGCCGTCGACGTCGAGGTACTTGTAGAGCAGGCCCTCTTCGCGGAAACCGACGTTGCGCAGCACGGCCTGGCTGGCGAGGTTCTCCGGACGCACCGTTGCCTCGACGCGGTGCAACCCGACCGGTCCGAAACAATGATCGAGTCCGAGCGCCAGCGCCGCGGTGGCGACACCTTTGCCGTTGACTTCCTTGGACACCCAGTACCCGATCCACGCCGACCGGAGCGCGCCCCGCACGATGTTCCCGGTGGTGATCTGCCCGCAGAATTCGCCGTCGACCTCGATCACCATCGGCAGCATGTGCCCCTTGCGTGCCTCGGACTTCAGGCCCGAGCACAGTGTGGGCCACGAGGAGATGTGGTGTCGGGAATTCCAACTGCCCTCACCGCTCGGCTCCCACGGCTCGAGGTGTGCGCGGTCCTGGGTGCGGATTCGACTCCAGGAGGCTGCGTCGCGCATGCGGACGGGCCGAACCGTCACCGTTCCCCCGGCCACTCGCACTGGACCCAATTTCGCCGGCCAACCCGGGTGGCTCGACCACGTTCGCGGCATCAGTCGATCGTATGCGCTGCGCGTGTGAGCGCGTGCGTCAGCCGCGCTGAGCGAGGAACGAGACCTTCACTTCTTCGCCGGTTCGGATCTCGGTGACGTCGGGATCGATGACGACCAGGCAGTTCGCCTCCGCGAGTGTCGCGAGCAGATGAGACGACGAGCCCGGAGCACCGCCGAGAGCCTGGACGAGATATTCGCCGGTGCCCTCGTCGCGCATCAGTTGCCCTCGCAGGAATCCCTTGCGGTCCTCGATCGATGTGATCGGTGCGACGGTCCGCGCGGTGACGGTCCGGCGCAGTGGCTGGCGACGGCCGAGTGCGATGCGAATGAGTGGACGGACCATCACCTCGAACACCACGAGCGCGCTGACGGGGTTGGCAGGCAACAGGAACGTGGGCACCTCGTCGCGTCCGAGCTGGCCGAATCCCTGCACCGAGCCGGGGTGCATGGCAACCCGCTCGACTTCCATGTCCCCGAGTTCGCCCAGCGCCTCACGGACGCCATCGGACGCGCCTCCGCCGACCGCGCCTGCGATGACGACGATCTCGGAGCGGATCAGCTGGCCTTCGACCACTTCACGCAGTCGCTTGGGGTCGGTGCTCACGATGCCGACGCGGTTCACGTCGGCTCCGGCATCGCGTGCTGCAGCAGCGAGGGCGTAGGAGTTGACGTCGTACACCTGGCCGGGCCCGGGGGTCCGATCGGTATCGACCAACTCCCCGCCCACCGAGATGACCGACAACCGCGGACGCGGGTGCACCAGCACCTTGTCGCGTCCGACGGCGGCCAACAGGCCGACCTGCGCGGCACCGATGATCGTTCCCGCCCGCACGGCCACGTCGCCGGGTTGAACGTCGTCGCCGATCTTGCGCACGTAGTCACCCGAGCGAACCGGACGGAACACCTTGACACGGGCGCGGCCGTTGTCGGTGCGATCCAGCGGCAGGACTGCGTCGGCCAACGTGGGCAGCGGCGCGCCGGTATCGACCCGCACGGCCTGACGCGGCTGCAGGCGGATGGGCTGACGCGAACCCGCGGAGACCTCGCCGACGACGGGCAGCGTCAGGTCGATGCGCTCGTCTTCTTCGTTACGCAGGTCGGTACCTGCGGAGGCGACGTCGACACTGCGTACGGCGTAACCGTCGATCGCGGCTTGGTCGAAGCCGGGAAGGGGACGCTCGGTGACCACTTCCTCGGCACAGAGCAGACCCTGCGCTTCCGAGATGGCGACCCGAACAGGCCGTGGAGCCACCGCCGCTGCGGTCACCCTGGTCTGTTGATCTTCGACCGAGCGCATCTGGCCCTTCCTCTATGGCATCGACCCGCGATGCTATTCGTACGTCGTCAGTTCCGGTGCCCAGCTGTCGCTCAAGCGTTCGTTCAGCCATTCACGCAGCGCGGGACCGTAGTCGTCGCGCTGCAAAGCAAAGTCAACCGCAGCGCGTAGGTATCCCCCGGGATTTCCGAGGTCGTGTCTCGATCCACGATGCACGACCACGTGAACGGGATGGCCCTCCTCGATGAGAAGTGCGATGGCGTCGGTCAGCTGCAACTCGCCGCCGGCACCGGGCTCGATGCGTCGCAACGCGTCGAAGATCGCGCGGTCGAGCAGATAGCGGCCCGCGGCAGCCAAGTTGGACGGTGCCTCTTCCTTCTTCGGCTTTTCGACCATGCCGGTGACTTTGAGGACGTTCGGATTGACGGCATCGGGCACGATTTCGACGGAGAAGACGCCGTAGGACGAGACCTTGTCGTCGGGAACCTCGATGGCGCACAGCACCGAGCCGCCGCGCTTGGCGCGCACCCGGGCCATGACGTCCAGCACACCGCGCGGCATCACCAGATCGTCGGGCAGCAGCACCGCGACCGAATCCTCGTCGTCGTCGAGTGCTTCCTCGGCGCATGCGACGGCGTGACCGAGTCCGAGCGGTTCGTGCTGAATGACCGATTGCACGTCCAGAAGCTTGGGGGCGACGCGTACCTTCTCAAGCATTTCGAGCTTTCCGCTCGCTTCGAGCTTCTTTTCCAGAACGAGGTCCTCGACGAAGTGGGCGACGACACCGTCCTTGCCGGGAGAGGTGACGATGACCAACCGTTGTGCGCCGGAATCTGCCGCTTCTCCGGCGACGAGTTCGATACCGGGAGTGTCGACGACCGGAAGTAGTTCCTTCGGAACGGTTTTCGTGGCCGGCAGGAACCGGGTACCCATGCCTGCGGCGGGGACGATGGCCGTGCGGAAGTGCACAGGCGTGGCGGCGGTCGTCGCTGAAGCGGCTTCTGTCATGGTGCTCACCCTATCCGTGGTTTCTGGAGATTGGCTCGGCGTGTGCCCCGTTCGACCCCCGAGTGCATATCGTTGAACGACAGCACGAGAGGGAGAGTGAACCGTTGTGAGCGTTCCCGAATTTTCGGAGAACACGCCGAAGGATCTGTGGCGGGAGCATGTCCTCGCCGAACGCCGACTGCTCGACGATGCGCAACGCGCGATGGAGTCCTCCGCACTCTGCCATGCCGTCGGCGAATTGGCGGCCGAACACTCGGTCGTGGCGGCGTACGTTCCGATCGGCCGGGAGCCGGGGTCGATCGAGATGCTCGACGCGATGGCCGCGGCCGGAGCCACGGTTCTGCTGCCGAGTGCCCATGAGCCGGGGCCGCTGAAGTGGGCGCGTTACGTGGGCCGCGATGCGTTGGTGCGGGCACCGTACGGGCTGCTCGAGCCGTCGGGTCCACTACTCGAGCCCGACGCCGTCGGGCAATGCTCGGTGGTGCTGCTACCTGCGCTGGCCGTCGATCGACGTGGTGTCCGGCTGGGCCGCGGAGCCGGGTTCTATGACCGGACTCTCGACCTGTGCAGCCCCGAGGCCATGCTGGTCGCCATCGTGCGCGACGAGGAGCTGTTCTCCCGGCTACCGGCCGAACCGCACGACCGCCGCGTGACGCACGCGCTGACTCCCGGCGGCGGGCTCATACGCTTGGGTACGGAATAACGCTACGATTCGATTCGTTGGCACTCCTGACTGTAGAGTGCTAATGCTCTCCCCAGTTTCGACGAACAGACAAGACACCGGCGGTGTTCGGCCTCGGCCAGCAGAGCGCGAACCTCCTCGGTGACCAGCGCGGAGGAAACACGATGCCCACCTACTCATACGCCTGCACCGAGTGCGACAACCGCTTCGACATCGTCCAGTCCTTCACCGACGACACGTTGACGGTGTGCCCGGCCTGCTCCGGCAAGCTGCGAAAGTTGTTCAATTCGGTCGGCATCGTCTTCAAGGGCAGCGGCTTCTACCGCACCGACAGTCGGGGCAACTCCGGCACCGCCAGCGAAGGCGCGAGCGAGAAGAAGTCCGACGCCGCGGCCACGAAGTCGGAGACCAAGAGCGATTCGAAGCCTGCTGAGAAGAAATCGTCGGATTCGTCCTCGTCGAGCAGCTCCTCCTCGTCCTCCACCACGAAAGCTGCTGCCAGCCAGTAGTTTTCGGATCCATCCACAGGCCGGTCTGTTATCCACAGGCCGGCCTTTTCGGTCTCTTCGGGCCAGTTGGGACCGCTACCGTTCCGGTCATGGCTGCCCGCAAGAACCGACTGGACTCGACGCTGCTCGACCGCTTCGCTCAGCGTCCCGCGTGGGTGGGATCGGTGAAAGTTCGACGCATCGCCGCGGGCATTCTGGTGGCCGTCGCAGTCCTGCTGTTCGTCGACGACGCCGCAGGCGATAATCGCGTCCGCGTCGTCACGGCCGGCCGCGACCTGACGCCGGGAACGATACTGACGTCGGCCGATGTTGCCGTCGCCGAATGGGATTCGGCCACGGTGCCCGACGGCGCAGTGCTCGATTCCGCCGACGTGGACGGACGAACGCTGACCGGCCCGGTTCGAGCAGGCGAATTGCTCACCGACGTCCGGCTGTTGGGCTCTCGAACGGCCACCGCGGCGCTGGGGGCCGAGGCACGCGTCGTACCGGTGCATCTCGCCGACGCAGGCGTGACCGACCTGCTCAGAGAAGGCGATCGGGTGGACGTCCTGACCGTCGAAACTCAGGAAAATCCCGAAGCCCCACCTGCTGCTCGGATACTGGCATCGGGGGCAATGGTGGTGCTCGTCTCTGCCGAAGCCGGTGGGAGTCGTCAACGAGATCGGGTGGTGCTGCTGGCCCTACCGACCGAGGACGCGACGACGGTGGCGGCCGCATCTCTGGTGAGCGCTCTGACGGTGACGCTGCACTGAGATGGCACCCGGGCGATTCACGAGGTCCGAAGTCGCTCGATCTGGGTTAACGTCTGGCGAGACAGAAACATACCCAGAGATCGGAGAGCGCTCATGTTGAAGGGCTTCAAGGACTTTCTACTGCGAGGCAACGTGGTCGACCTCGCGGTCGCAGTCGTCGTCGGCGCAGCATTCACGGCCATCGTCACCGCGTTCACCACGAACATCATCAACCCGCTCGTGGCCGCCCTCGGCGGAAGCAACGAATATGGGTTCGGCTTCAACATCACGTCGTCCCCCGAATCGTTCGTCAATGTCGGTGCAGTCATCACGGCCATCATCAACTTCGTCATCATCGCGGCGGTGGTGTACTTCGTGCTGATCCTGCCGGTGAACACCGCGAAGAAGCGTTTCGTCAGTCAGCCGGAAAAGGAACTGAGCGACGTCGACGTGCTGGTGCAGATCCGCGACATCCTCGCAGGGGGAACCGTTGCAGGACAGAAGCTTTCAACGGCGGCCGACACCACCGGCGGCAGCGGCGAAGCAATCGATTCCTCCTCCCCCGACCTCGGCAAGCACTCGAAGGACTGACACCGGTCTGCTTCAACGAATGAATGCGCCATTCACGCTGTCAGACGGCGTGAATGGCGCATTCATTCGTTGTGGGGCGTGCGACAGGCCGAGAGGGCCCGTCAGGCGATCAGTTGGTGAACGTGGTCAGCGGTAGCTCGTCGAGCGTGATCGAGGTGCCATCCGCCTCGCAGGCGGACTTCACTGCTGCGCCGTTGTCGACGAACGCCTTGCCCGACTCGCTGTCGGGTTCCGACAGTTCGAGCGTGTCAGCCGGAATGGCGTCCGCGAACGTCGTGATCGCACTGGCGACGTCACCGGACGCGGTGCCGGACAGTGACTTCACCTTGTCGACGGCCGCCTGCTTGTCCGCAGTCCACTGCTCGATGTTGGCTGCCGACCCCGGGCCCGCCTTCACCAGACCGACGAACGCATTGTGGTCGGCGGCGAAAGAGTTGCACACGTCGGTGTTCTGACCGGTGGCTGCCGAGTCGTCACCACCACTGCAACCGGTGAGCAACCCGAGAGCAACGACGGCTCCGGCGGCGAACACTGTGAAACGGGCTTTCGGGTAGGTCACTGCTTCTGCGCCTCTCTACATGTCGAACTACGTTCGAGCCGAACATAGTTCAGGCCCGCACGGAGAATCCGTGCGGGCCTGAACCGGAAGAACTAGGAAACCAGAATCAACCGATCGAGATCAGTTGAGGCGAGTTGCCGGGCCGTACGTGGTGATCGAGTCACCCTTTGCGCTGAGCAGGGTGACGTACGGACGAACCGTGACGTTGCCCAGGATGCCCGTAGCGGTGCCGTGGACGCCGGCGAGCTGGATGGAGCCCTGAGCACCTGCAGCGTCACCCTCGGTCTTGGAGATGTTCGCCTCTTCGTTGAAGGTGGCGATTGCACTCTCGGACTGAACGACGCCGCCGCCGGGAGCGAGATCGATGGTCGCAGTTGCCTGCGGGATCAGCTGAACGCCGACGTCGAGGCCACTGGTCGAGGTGCCCTTGCCGCCGAGATCAACCGTCGGGCCTGCAATGAGGTTGCCGTCTTCGTCGACCGGTCCAACCACCGGAATGTTGCCGGTGACGCTGGACTCATTGCCGCTGCTGATGCCGAGGTTGGCCGAAGGCGAAGCCCACTCGACCGACACGCCGCCGTCGAGGCTCAACGGGTAGCCGATCTGCAGGCCGGCGGTGAGGGTGCCCTCGAAGTCGTCAGCCGTGGGGCCCTGAACGTCGAACGTTGCGCGGCCGTCGTAGAACCACTCACGGGTGAGCGGGTTACCGTCGAGAGGCGCAACGCCGCTGACGAAGGAGTCGGACAGCGTCAACGTCACGGTGTTGCCATCGGCGTCGACGATGGACTTCGCGCTGTCGACAGCGGCAGAAGCGGTTCCGGTACCGAGCACCAGGCCGACTACCGAAGCGCTGGCAGCAACTGCGACGCTCATGGACTTGAGTCCCCGGCTGCGCCGCGACTTCTGGATCTCCGTCATTTATTCCTCATCATGTTCAGTCCCAGCGCGGTGTCGCACGGGGAAGCTTGTGGCTTTCACCCTCGAACTGAATCGCACGCGTCAGTGTGTGCGAGCCCGAGCCGGATGGAGCCTGAAGGCCACATCCTCGATTGTTCAGTTCCGAGATGAAGGGCGCGGCACCGGTTGGTCCCACGCCCTGATCCCTTGGAAGCTGAGGGGAACATTAGAGGAGATGCCTGACCGTGACAATCCCTACGATCGACGCCCAAACGTTGCCATCTCGTGATGTGTTTCGTCGGCGTGAACATCTTTCACACCCGTGTTAGCGATAACCTGCGTCACAGCATCTCCCGAGAAGTGGAAACCGTTACAGGTGCCGATCAGGAGTAAAACGACCCTGATATGGGAAGACGCAGCGGGAGTCCTGTCCGGATTGAACGATTGGACCGTTCCACACCCCGCCTGTGGTGTCCGTTTTCGGCGGCTTCGCCCGGCACTACCGCCGGGTAGGTCGCTAACGACAGGTAAACGACTAACTAACAGAGCTGTCATTCCAGCCAACAAAATGTGTTGTGGATCACACTAAAAGTAATGGGGTGGTCGCTGCTGCTTCAACCAATCGACCGACAAAGAGTCGCCATCGGGCCCGTCGGCCCGGTCGTCTCCCGTGGTCTCCGGCAGCACGTCTCCGAAGATACGAGCGAGCCGGGCCCGTTCTGCTCGGGCCCGGCTCGCTTCGTCGTCCGGTCGATTCTCGATCGGCTCGTCGTTCATCGCAGTGACTACGCGTCCAATCCCGACAGTTCGGCAATGACCTGACTCGCCAGCGGAGTCAGCGTCGCCATACCGTCACGGATGGCCGCACGGGACGACGCCAGGTTGACCACCAGCGTGCTGCCCGATACTCCGACCAGTCCCCGCGACAGGCCTGCGTCCAACGATCCGGCTGCCAGGCCGGAAGAGCGCAGCGCCTCACTGATTCCCGGTATTTCGCGATCGAGCACCTCGGCCGTGACGTCGGGAGTGACGTCGCGAGGCGAGACACCCGTGCCGCCGACGGACACCACCAGATCGACACCGCCGATCACCGCAGTGTTCAGCGCATTCCGCACGTCCACTTCGTCGGCCGTCACTGCCACCACACCGTCGACCAAGAAACCGGCCTCGGTCAACAGTTCGGTCACCAGCGGACCCGTCGAATCCTTCTCGTTGCTGTGAGCAGTGCGGTCGTCCACGATGACGACCAACGCGCGGCCGGCCAAAGGTGCGTCGAGTTCCATACCGCTCACCGTAGTAGTAAGGCCCGTACCCGGCTCACGCTGTGCGTAAATAGTTGCAATGGTTCCGTGCCTACCGGCTTCCCTGAGCATCAGCGACCGCCCGGGAACGACGGGATCTGCAGTGACGGGACCTGCGCGGCGGGTGCCGCAGCCGGCTCGGCCGTGCCCAGCGTCACGTCGACGGTCTTCTCGCTGCCACCGTCCGTGTAGGTGATCTTCACCGAATCGCCGGGTGCATGCGAGCGCACTGCGGCGATCAGCGCGTCACCGCTGGCGACGATCCGATCGTCGACCTTGGTGATGACCGCGCCCTTCGGAATGCCTGCCGCCGCAGCCGGGCCACCCTCGGTGACCTCGACGACGGTTGCGCCGTTGGCATCGTCCTTCGACGGCACCTGCACACCGATCATCGCTTGGGTGGCCTTGCCGGTGGTGGTCAGCTCATCGGCGATCCGCTTGGCCTGATCGACCGGGATCGCGAATCCGAGACCGATCGATCCGCTCTGCGCGCCGGAGCCCTCACTGCCGCCGAGCGTGGCGATGGCGGTGTTGATGCCGATCAACTGGCCATCGGTGTTGACGAGAGCGCCGCCGGAGTTACCGGGGTTGATGGCCGCGTCGGTCTGAATGGCGTCGATCACCGAGTTCTGGTTGCCGGACTCACCGGACGTCGATACCGGGCGGTTGAGCGAGGAAACGATGCCGGTGGTCACGGTACCGGCCAGGCCCAGAGGCGAACCGATGGCGACGACCTGCTGGCCGACCTCGAGGTTGGACGAGCTGCCCAACTCGATCGGCGTCAGATTCGTCTTTCCTTCGGCCTTGATGACGGCCATGTCCGAGACGGAGTCCGCACCGACGATGGTGGCGTCGGCCACCGACCCGTCGGCGAACGCGACGGTCAGCTTGCCGTTGGCCCCGGCACCGGTGGCGACGTGGTTGTTCGTCAGGATCAGGCCGTCGCTGCTGAGGATGACGCCGGAGCCCTCACCTTCCTGCTGCGAGCCCTTCACCTGAATCTGCACGACACTCGGCAGCACCTTGTTCGCGACGGCCTGAACGGAACCGTCGGGGAAGTTGGCGGCCGGCTGAGCGGCGGTGATCGGTGAGTTCAGCGAATTGGTGACACCGGCGTTGTTGCCGTTGGCGTTGTTGGTCGCGATGGCACCGACCGCGCCGCCGATTCCGCCGCCCACGAGAACGAGAGCAATCGCTCCGGCCACCAGAGCAGACCGGCCCGGACGGGTCTTGACGGTGCCAGACGCCGAATGAGGCTGCGACGCAACCTGTTGGGGCTGCGCATGCTGGCCCGGGTTGTGCTGACCGGCCTGCGAGTCGCCGTGCTGACCGTAGGGGCCGTAGCCGGGCTGGTACTGATTCTGCCCGTAGCCCGCGTACTGCTGGGGGTAGCTCTGCTGGGGATGCGCCTGCTGGGGTGGGAACTGCTGCGTGGGATTCTGTTGCGTCGGATTCTGCTGGGTGGGCTGGTGCTGAGTCGAGGGATCGTGCTCGCCGCCGTGTGAAGCCCGGTCCGCAGGATGATGCTGTGCACCGGCATCCCGTCCGGGCTGTTCTGGTTCGTTACGGTCGTCGCTCATCGCTGTTGCTTCCTTCGATAGAGACCTCGGCTTCGAGGTCGCCCGCCTTCTTGCTACTCACTGTGCAGGGCGGTACTGAGAGCGCGCTGAGACTCGCCTATCAGTTTGCCGAGAGTGTCTCGTGGTCCGCGGCACCCTCACCGGGCAACACGATTCGAATGAGCGCTCCACCCCGCTCGGACACCTCGACGGCAATCGTGCCGCCGTGTTTGACGACCACCTGTCGGACGATGGCAAGTCCCAGACCGGATCCGGGCATCGAACGCGATGCCGTCGAGCGATAGAAACGCTCGAAGACGAGTTCGCGGTCTTCCTCCGGAATGCCGGGGCCCGCGTCGTCCACTGTCAGCTCGAGCAGGCCGTCACCGATCTGCCGCATGGCAATTCGCACTTCTCCGCCGCTGGGGCTCCACTTGGCCGCGTTGTCGAGCACATTGAGCACTGCCCTCGACAGGCCCGCCTGATCTCCGTAGACGAACCACGGCATGAGCGTGGCATCGAAGTCGATCTCGTTGCGACGCCTGCGAGCTCGTTCGAGGCTGCGCTCGACGGCATCGGCAAGGTCGACCCGCTCGAACACCGTCTCGGGTGCGTCCTCGCGTGCAAGGTCCACCAGATCACCCACCAGCGTGGACAATTCCTGGATTTGCGCCACCACGTCGGTTCTCAGCTCGGCCATGTCCTCGTCGGGAATGGACGGTGCACCCGGACGCCCGGCCGCGATCAACAGTTCCATGTTGGTGCGCAGCGACGTCAACGGCGTCCGAAGTTCGTGCCCGGCGTCGGCGACCAATCTGCTCTGCCTGCCCCGAGATTCGGCCAAGGCTCGGAGCATCGTGTTGAAACTCTCGGTCAACCGGGCCAATTCGTCGTCGCCCGTCACCGGGATAGGCGTCAGATCGTCGGTACGCGCCACTCGCTCTGCGGCCGCAGTCAATCGTGCGATAGGCCGTAAACCGGTGCGCGCCACGGCCATACCGGCACCCGCCGCCAGCACGACACCACAGGCTCCCACGATCAGCAGAACCCACGCCAAACGATCCAGCACTTCTCCGGTGGGCAGCAGTCGCTGCGCCACGATCAGGGTGCTGCCGTCCTTGGTACGCAGTGCGAGCACCCGCTGATCGTCGAGTGTGCGCAGCGACGAAGCCTGCTCTCCGCGCACCACAGCAAGTTCCGAATCGCCGACGGGCACCTTGGGTCCGGGCGGGTTGTAGCTGGTCATGTCGGGGTAGATCAACGCCACACTGACGTCGGTGCTGTACAACGTGGCACCGGCCACGAACCGTGGGTCGTAGGACACCAGGTCCGATTCCGCCAATGCCGATGCGCGAGAACGCAACTGCGTGTCCACGTCGCCGTACAGCGCGCGCGAGACCACGGTGTAGGCAGCGATGGCCATGACGGCCACCGCGATCGCCACGACGGACGCAGCCAACAGCGTCACCCGCCACCGTAACGACACCGATCTCGTCAACGGCGTCGGTGGCCGCATCGGTGCCGGCGGAGGTGGAACACCGTCGGGCGTCTTGCGCCCGAACGAACTGCCTATCACGGGGGCGTCTCGCGCAGGACGTATCCGACACCGCGAACGGTATGGATCAGCCGCGACTCCCCTTCGGCCTCGGTCTTGCGCCGCAGATACCCGACGTACACCTCGAGCGCGTTGCCGGAAGTCGGGAAGTCGTAGCCCCAGACCTCTTCGAGAATGCGACTTCTGGTGAGCACTCGGCGCGGATTGGTCATGAGCATCTCGAGCAACGAGAACTCGGTCCTGGTGAGGCTGATCGAACGCTCGCCGCGCGAGACCTCACGGGTGACCGGGTCCAACGACAGGTCCGCGAACGTCATGGTCTCCGAGTCGATGCCGGCTTCCATCGCTGTGCGCCGCAACAATGCCCGCAGCCGAGCCAGGAGCTCCTCGAGCGCGAACGGCTTGGGCAGGTAGTCGTCGGCGCCGGCGTCGAGACCGGCTACGCGCTCGGACACCGAGTCACGCGCCGTCAGCACCAGGATCGGTAGGTCGTCGCCCACGCTGCGCAATCGCCGACACACCTCGAGGCCGTCGAGACGCGGCATCATCACATCGAGCACCAACGCATCGGGACGCGCCGCAGCTACCTGTTCCAGGGCATCGAGGCCGTCGACCGCCAGGTCCACGGTGTACCCGTTGAACGTGAGCGACCTGCGCAGCGATTCGCGCACCGCTCGATCGTCGTCGACCACCAGTATCCGCATCGGTACAGTTTGTCCTGGTCGACTGAGACACGGCTGAGAGGGGTGGTCGGTCGGTACGCGCTCAGGCAGTCGGAGCTCACAGCGTGGGTAGGTTCCGAGCCTGCGGCAGATTCCATTTACGCCACAGAGCGAGCAATCTCAGGCCGGTCGCCAGTATCGTCCCCGCGACCAACCCGACGTTCTCCGGCAGAGTGAGCGCCTCGGCCACCACGACGGCCGTCGCGCCGAGCAGCGCAGGTAGGGCATACAGGTCGCGGTGCAGCAGCAGGGGCACGTCGTTGACGAGGACGTCCCGGATCACGCCACCGGCTACGGCCGTCGTCGTCCCGATGAGCGCCCCCGACAGGGAGCTACCGCCGACACCCAGGGCGATCGTCGCGCCGGTCGAGGCGAACAGGCCCATCCCAAATGCGTCGAGCACGAGCACGCCTCGGCGCACCTTGCCCATCTGCCGATGCGCGACGAACACCACGAGCGAGGCGAAAAACCCGACGGTGACGTTCGGCCAGGTGTCCAGCGACGTCGGCGGATGGATACCGAGCAGCAGATCGCGAACGATGCCGCCCCCGATGCCCGTCGTGATTCCGACGACGCAAACCCCGAACAGGTCGAGTCGTCGATATACCCCGACCAGTGCACCCGACGCCGCGAAGACTGCGATACCGATGTATCCGAGGAGGTCGAGAAGCACCGAACGAGCATGTCATGCGACTGACAGCTGCTTCACAGCAACATCGAAACGCTGTCACAGCCTCCAGGAGCACGGTTGCGTTGTCAGAGAGCGCTGCCGAGTAAGGACGAAGACATGGGTATCGGATTCAAGAAGACGATCGCCACCCTCGCGGTGGCTGGGGCACTGACCCTCGGCGGCGGCGCTATCGCCGACGCAGCACCCGACCGCGCGACGCTTCCCGCAGTGGCCGGAATGACCGAATCGGACGCGGTGCAGGCGTTGTCGGATGCAGGCTTCTCCGACGTCAGCTCCGACTACGACCGTCCCGACGCGACGGTCGTCGGAACCAACTTTCAAGCCGGTGACAAGGTCAGCGAGAACGCCGCCCTCCTACTGATAGTCGGTGCCGGCTAAGTCAGCCGAACCGTCCCGTCGTCGTCGACGCTCCAACCGGGGTTGTGGCAGATTTCCCAGATGACTCCGTTGGGGTCGGCGATGTGGGCGTGATAGCCACCGAACGATGTTCGCTGAGGTGTCTTGATCGGTGTCGCGCCCGCCGCGAGAGTGGCCGCGAACATCGCGTCGACGGCTGCCGCGTCGTCCACGTTGTGCGCCAACGTGACCGAGCCGAGGTCGTGCTCGCGCGGCGGCCGTCCCAGATCCCCGTCGAACGCGGTGGCGTCGTACAGACCGAGCACCGCACCGGGCCCGATCTGGAAGAACAGGATTTCGCCAGGAACGTCGAGCAACGGCGTCCACCCCAGCCCGTCGCAGTAGAACGTTCGGGCTGCATCGAGATCCGCAGTGGCCAGAGTGGTGAAATGAACTTGCTGCTGCATCGCCCCATTGTTTCAGGCGATAGTCTCGATCGGGTGCCGTCCGGCACATTCGAAGTTCTCGAACCGAGGTGACCCGAAGTGCCGATCGTCGACAATGCCGTCTACGTCGAGGGAAAGCGGACCGCGAATCCGGAGAGTCTCGACATCACGTTCGAGTGCATGCGTGACCGCCACGGCATGGCGTGGATCGGCCTGTACCGTCCCGAGATCAGCGAAATCAACGCGGTGGCTACGGAATTCGGGCTTCACCGACTCGCCGTCGAGGATGCCATCGCGGCACATCAGCGGCCGAAGCTCGAACGCTACGCCGAGCAACTGTTCGTCGTGCTGCGGCCCGCCCGATACATAGACGAGACCGAAAAGGTCGAATTCGGTGAATTGCACATTTTTCTCGGAGCCGATTTCGTCGTCACGATCCGTCACGCCGAATCACCCGAACTCGGCCTCGTCCGACATCGACTGGAGGAATCGCCCGAGTTGCTCGCGCTCGGACCCGAAGCCATCCTGTACGGAATCCTCGACCAAGTGGTCGACGAGTACGTCCCCGTAGTGAAGGGACTGCAGACCGACATCGACGAAATCGAGGACCAGCTGTTCACCGGCGATCCCAGCGTATCGCGGCGTATCTACTCACTGCTGCGTGAGGTATCCGAATTCGACCGTGCTGCAAAGCCTCTGGTGGAGATGATCGAATCCCTCAAGCGCGGGTCCGACAAGTATCACGTTGATGTCGAACTGCAGCGAAACCTTCGGGATGTGTTGGACCACGCAATTCGCATCTCCGACCGCATCGAATCGTTCCGATCCAACCTGCAGAACGCGATGACGGTGCACTCCACCATGGTGGCGCAGCAGCAGAACGAAGAGATGCGGAACATGACGCAGGTCAGCCTCGAGCAGAACGAACAGGTCAAACGAATCTCGTCCTGGGGTGCAATCCTGTTCGCGCCGTCGCTCATCGCCGCGATCTACGGCATGAACTTCGAGGACATGCCGGAACTGAAGTGGCACTTGGGTTATCCACTGGCGCTGATCGCCATGGTGATCTGCTCCAGCGCGCTCTACGTGGTGTTCAAACGTCAGAAGTGGCTGTAGAGCGGCTGCGCCGCACGTGAGTGGAAGTTCGTAGCAGGGGTCGAAGTTCCACTCACATGGGCAGTCAGGAGGAACCGAAGATCGGGCCCACCGGGATGTCGCGCTCGAAGGTGAGGCGATCGAATTCGTTGCCGTATTCGTCGATCGCTCCGATGGACATCGTGCTGGCCTTGATACCCGGAATACCGGGCACCACATCGACTCTGACGAACGAGTAGTTCAGGAATCTCACGCGCGACCACGTGATCGACTCCGCCGACTTGGTGCCGTCGGGTGCCCAGACGTAGCTGTTCGGAACAGCCGTGTCCGGCAACTCGTGGCCCCGGTAGCTGACGCCCTCGCCGTCCTGGAACGTGTAACGCGGACGGCCACCCCCGCCGACGGTATAATACACGGTGCCGTCGGTCTTTCCGCGAACCGTGGCGTTGTCGCCGGCGACCCGCGTCGCACGGTTGGCGCGAATCGGATCGGTGCGCTCGAACACGTGGTTGTGCGCCTGGAGCACCACGTCGACCTCGTACTTGTCGAACAGCGATACCCACGCGTCACGTACGCCGCCGTCGCTCGCGTGCGTCGACGTGGTCGAGTAGGCGCAGTGATGAAAGAAGCAGACGATGAAGTCGATGTTCGGGTCTGCCCGATACTTGGCGAGAGTCTGCTCCACCCAGGTGTTCTGGGCTCCGCCGCTGTAGCCGGTGTTGGCCTTGATCTCGTAACTGACGTCGTTGGCGTCGAGCGAGAGCACCGCAGTGTTGCCGTACACGAACGAATACGCCGACGGGCACCCCTTCGGGCCAGTACTGGGCTGATCGAGACGTGCCGCGTGGCCACCGTATCCGTTGGGGCTGTACAGCGCCTCCATGTCGTGATTGCCGGTGGCGAACAACCACGGTGCCGTCGATGCGCTGGCCTCGATGGCCTGAAAATAGCCGTCCCAGACGAAGGGATTGAACTTGTCGAACCCCTTCGGTGGCGTCTTGCCGTGGCCCGCGAACTGCGGTGGCAGACCGGCACCCGACGGGTCCGCGTAGGCGATATCGCCGGCAAGAATGTGGAAGTCCGGACGCGACGCCTCGATCTGGCGATTGATGTTGCGCGCGTGTTTGACCGACGGTTCGTTGTCGGCCTTGTAGTACAGGTCGTCGTAGTCGCCGGCCACCAGACCCGCTGGCTGCGAGGGTGTTTCGTCGACGCCCTGGTCCCCCATCATGGTGAAACGGAACGGAGCAATGCGTCCGGTCGGCAGCGCGGGAGATGCACTGCGAATGTCGCTGACGAAACCGTCCGCGGTACGCCATCGGTAATAGTGCGGCAGCTTGGGCGTCAGATTGTCGACGGGCACGTGCACGTAGTACTGCTCAGCCGACAGAATGCCGCCATCGGTCTGCGGGACTTGGCTGACGAGGTTGCGCACCTCGGCGGAGGTCGTCGCACCCAGCGCAGGCGTCGGGCCGTGATCGAGAAAGACACCGGTGATGCCGGGATTACGGGAAAGCTGAGCGGAGAATCGCAACTGCGTCGCCGGGTCGTTGCCGAAGCCCATGTGTCGACCGGCCACCGCCAGCGGCGCGTCCTGCGCATAGGCGGTGCGCGCGAACACCGAATTCCCGACGCCCACCGCGGCTGCCGTCGCTGCGGCACCGACCAGAAAGTTGCGTCGACTCACCGGGTGCCGCCGCAGGAACGACCGATGCCAGTCGTGCTGCTCGGCCATCGTCATGTTCTCGGCGAGCGTCCCCGGAATACCGGTCGCGACGGTCTCGCCTGCGGGATTGAGCGTCATGAATCGATGGTGACCGTGAAGGCCCCTCGGGCGCTGAACGGAACGGAGCACTTCAGGTGAACAAGTGGAGAACACCGAGGCACAACGGGACGAACGTGGACAATCCCGTCGGGGAGGAAAGCCCCGCGCCTGCCATCGATCGGTGGTGCGGACATCGGGGCCGACCACGGACAAAGATTGGGCGAAACACAAGCAATCGAGCGCATGTCGGTGTGCCCGTTCAACCGAAACGGACATACGCGGCCTCGAACACGTCCAGTTCGGGGCCAACTGCCCCGCCGCCCGCGAGATCCGCTGTTACTCTGATCACGAAACTTGAGGTCAGCGCCCGTTGGCTGAAGTTCGACGTGAGTTATACACCTCCGGTGATTGCACGCGCCCCTGTGGCTGCAGCCAGTCAACGGGAGCCAACAGTTGAAAACCGAGGAGAAGTCATGCTGAAGAAGTCGTTGACCGTAGCTGCACTGTCCATTGCCTGTGCGGTCGGATTGGCCCCGCTGGCGCAGGCCGCCGACGTGCCCGATTTCAAGGACAAGATCGAGGGCAAGTCGATCTCCGCCGCGCGAGCAATCATCAAGGACAGCGGCAACCTGATGCTGGTCAAGCTCGACGGCCCCATCAACGGATGCGAACTCGCAGATCGCGAAGCAACTGCCCTGCGCTCGGTGTACTTCGCGCCCATCGACCGCAGCAACGTGACCATCACCTTCTCGTGCCCCGAAGAGGAGTGAGTCTTCTCCTCCCCTGAACGACATGAAGGACGCGCACCGAGAGTGATCTCGGTGCGCGTCCTTCGTCGTTCAGCAGGTTCAGGCCCTGCACCCTCAGGTCCCCTTGACGTTGAGAATCTGACGTAGCTCGTGCTCGACGCTCACCAGGTCGCGGGCGTCCTCCATCACGACATCGATGGACTTGTAGGCGTCGGGAATCTCGTCGATGAAGTCGGCACTGTCGCGAAACTCGATCCCCTTCATCCGCTCCTGCAAGTTCTCGTGGGTGAACCGCTTCCTGGCCTCGGTCCGAGAGAACTGTCGACCGGCACCGTGGGGTGCCGAGCACAGGCCGGCCTTGGAACCCTTACCGGCGACCACGTACGAACGCGTCCCCATCGACCCCGGGATGATCGCCTTCACACCCTCGTGTGCGTCCACCGCACCTTTGCGGGTGAGCCACACGTCCTTGCCGAAGTGCGTTTCCTTCACCGTGTAGTTGTGGTGGCAATTGATCCGCTCGACCTCGCGGTGGTTGTCCATTCCCATCCATTCGGCAAATACCGCGCCGAACCGGTCCATCATCTCGGCCCGGTTCAGGTACGCGAACCGCTGCGCCCACTTCAGATCTCTGATGTACTGCCCGAATTCACGAGAGCTCTCGGGCAGGTACGCCAAGTCTTTGTTGGGCAACGATATCCACCACTGCGCACACAGACGCTGCGCAATCGCGATGTGCTTCTTCGCGATCTTGTTCCCCACGCCCCTCGACCCACTGTGCAGAAACAGCCACACCCGATCGGTCTCGTCGAGGCACAACTCGGCAAAGTGATTGCCGCCGCCTAACGAACCGAGCTGCTCCCGCCACTGCGGTGAGTGGTTCAGCTCTACACCGTCCCTGGCCGCCAACTCCTCGAGTTCGAGCAGCTTTGGCGCAGTGAACCGCCATCGATCGACACCGACGTTGTAGTTGCCGGGCGAGAGGGGGATGCTGGCCTCGATCGCCAGACGCAGATCCTTCAGGTTCCGTCCACCCAGGTCACTGAAAGTGAATTCCGTTCGGACACCGATCATTCCGCAGCCGATGTCGACACCGACGGCGGCGGGAATCACGGCACCCAACGTCGGAACAACCGTCCCCACAGCACTTCCCATGCCGCTGTGTGCGTCGGGCATCAGAGCGACGTGCGGATGCACGAACGGCATGGACGCTGTTTCTCGGGCCTGCTCGAGCGTCTTGTCCTCGAGCTGCGACGCCCAGTTGAGCAGCCGTAAGCCCACCTTGTTCGGGGGCATGATGTTCCTTTCTGCCCCCTCGTCGAGAGAGAGCTATTCGATGGGTCGCTGTTTGCCGGTGAGAGCAGCACACAGCTCGGGCGAATATGCGCGCAGCACAATGCTCAGACCGGCTCTCGCGTAGAGAGCGGCACAAGGCAGACAAGTGGCGCGCATGGCGACGACCCTATCGAGCGAAAAGACTCCGACGCGAACTAATTAATTCGAACGCGAGGATGGCAGACGGGACAGAATGCACAGAAGTGCGCCGCTCGGACGGGATCCCGTCGATGTGCGTCGCATTTGTGCATTCCGGCCCAAGAAGCGGAACCTACACTCCCCCACCGAATGCGAGTCCAAGTAAGTACGTCGCCCCGGCCGCGCCGTATCCGATGGCGAGTTGGCGCAGTGCACGTTTGACGGGCGGGCCGCCGCTGAGCAGTCCGACGATCAGGCCCGTACAAATCAGCGCCAGTCCGACAAGCACTGCTGCAACGGCAAGGGCCACATAGCCTTCGAGACCGAACAGATACGGCAACACCGGGATGACGGCACCGGAGGCGAAGAAACAGAAGCTCGCTGCGGCGGCGCCGAGTCCGGTTCCGATGGATTCGTGCTCGTCGATGTCGGTGGCGGGTTCTTCGACGGCGGGCAGCAGTCGGATGATGTCCGCGGCTTTCGCGTCGGCTTCCTCGTGGGTCATTCCGCGAGCGCGGTAGACGAGGGCGAGTTCGTTGGCGTCGACATCGAGGTGTTGAACGGCCTCATTCGCGGCGCTGTCGGGCGACGACGCCTCGAGCAGTTCGCGTTGCGAGCGCACCGAGACGTATTCGCCTGCTCCCATCGACAGCGCACCGGCAAGCAGGCCGGCGAGTCCGGTGACCAACACGATCTGGTTGGACACTCCGGATCCGCTGATGCCGAGCACCAGGGCGAGGTTGCTGACCAATCCGTCGTTGGCACCGAACACCGCGGCGCGGAAGGTTCCCGAGAGTCGATTACGGCCGCGGGCAGCCAATGCCCGGATGACCTCGGCGTGAATTTGCTCGTCGGCCGTCATCGCGTCGGTGGCATCCGCGTCGGTCGCGTAGGGCGATCGGGTCTCGGCGCGTTGCGCGAGGGCGAGCACGAACACCGATCCGAAGCGGCGCGCCAGCACGCCGAGGATCCGGGTACGAATGTCGCCTTTGAGTGGCATCCCGACGCGATCGCCGAGCAGATTGCGCCAATGCTGTTCGTGGCGACCTTCCGCGTCGGCCAACTCGAGCAGAATGTCGCGTTCCTCGCCGTTGCGCCTACCCGCCAGGTCGCGATAGACGGCGGCCTCGGCCCGCTCGTCGGCGAGGTACTGCCGCCATCGCTTGACGTCCTTCGACGAAGGTTCCGTTCCGTCCATCGAGCAAACGTACCGGGCTCCGCCCTCGTGCGCGTTGTGCGTACCTGGAAGGGCGCACAACGCGCACGAGGGGGCAGTCAGCTCGGGTCGTAGACGCCGGCCTGAACTGCTTTGACCAACCTGCGCGGCACTCTGAACTCACGGCCCTGAAAACGCACGGTCACGAGATCCGGGGCGACGGCCTTCCACTGTGCCCGTCGGCTACGCGTGTTGGAACGCGACATCTTTCTCTTCGGAACAGCCATGTCTCACGCCTCCTTTCGGCTTCGACGGCCGTAGCGCTTCTCGAACTTCTCGACGCGTCCCTGGGTGTCCATGACGCGTGTCGCCCCGGTCCAGAAGGGATGCGATTCGGACGAGACGTCGACGACGATCAGGGGGTAGGTGTTGCCATCTTCCCACTCGGTCTCGCGGGTAGACGTGACGGTGGATCGAGTAAGGAACTTGTTCCCGGTGCTCGAGTCCTGGAACACCACCGGATGGTAGTCCGGGTGGATGCCTGGCTTCATTCTGTTGCCTCTCGTGACTGGTCTGCGTACGGGGATTCGCTGCTCTCGCAGGGGTCTTCGTGCCACTGGCCGAACGGGTCGGTCCACGTGGCCCACTGAGCGGGATCGGTCATCTCGTCGTCGGACACCAACGCCCACTGCAGAGTTCGGTCGATCTCGGTGGGGTCGGCTTGATGTACCAAGATCACCAACGACGTGTCTCGATCGCCGAATTGCTCGTCCCACCGCAGCGCAGCCATCGCTCGCCGGGTGGTGTCGACGCGATCCTGTTCCACCGGAGTCATTGCTGCAAGCCACTTTCCGGCGCTCGCGACCCGTAGTCCGCCGCCCGCCGATTCGATCCACAGCGCTTCGTCGGGTTGCGTAGCGACCCATGCCCGTCCACGGGCGGTGACGACGCCGTCGAGCAACACGTCGATGGCCTCGTGCAGTCGTTCGGGATGGAACGGCCGAGTTGCGGTGAACTCCACGAGTGCGACTCCGCAGTCGACGGACAAGGGCGGCTGGCCGCGCAACAGCGGAGAGTGGGCGTCCGTGATCTCACCGCGCCGGGCATCGAAGGGAACGGACGCGAGAACTGCTGGGCCGTCGACCATCGAGTCCTGCGGAACCCAGACGACGGGTGCGTTCGGTGCCAACCGCGCGAGGACAGCCGCAAGCCTTGCACGCTCCCACGCGTCGACATCGGGACCTGCGGTGACGACGAGCGCGTCGGAGTAGTCCACCTGGCCTACTACCAACTGCGCGACGGTTCGATCGTCATCCCCACTCGCGACGATGCCTCGGTCGGCCAAGGTGTCGTCGCCGGTGGCGTCGGCCAGCCAGGTTGCGGCGTCGAGGCAGCCGATCACGGCCTCGATACGTACGTCCCTCGAGGCCGGTCCGTCGATCTGCCCCACCACGTCGGCGACGGTGACGTTGTCCACCGCCCAGCACAACGCCTCGGGCTCGAGCGCGGGGTCCAGAACGAGCACGATGCGATCGACACTGCTGCGACTCGACAGTGCACGTAGCAGCGGCAGCAGGTCCTCGCGCAGCGTGCAGGAGACACAGCCGTGCGCCAGTTCCAAGATCGTCTCGCGCGGGTTCTCACCCAGGACGAACAACGTTCGGCGTACGACGCCCTCGGTGACGCGGCTCAGGTCGTGGCGGACTGCGACAGTTCCCGGCGCGAGCAGCGATGTCACGACAGCGTCCATGGCTCCGGTCCAGCCGGAGACGAGGACCATCGGGGTTCGATCGTCCGGTGATGTGTTCACGAGCGCCTTTCTTCTCGACAACGATTGTCATTCCCTGAGGATGCACGCTACATTCGCTTGAACGCTTTGTCGAAAACGATTGTCATAACGGCAAGAAAGGAGTGCTCATGTCAGCGCACTGCCAAGTCACCGGCCGCACCCCCAGCTTCGGAAAGTCGGTCTCGCACTCCCACGTGCGCACCAGCCGCAGGTGGGATCCCAACATCCAGCGCAAGACCTACTACGCCCCCAGCCTCGGACGCCGCGTCACCCTCACGCTCTCGGCCAAGGGCATCAAGACCATCGACCGCGACGGCATCGACGCCGTGGTGGCCAAGATCCGCGCACGTGGGGAGAAGATCTGATGGGCAAGAGCACCGACGTCCGTCCCATCGTCAAACTCAAGTCGACCGCCGGTACCGGCTACACCTACGTCACCCGCAAGAACCGTCGCAACGATCCCGACCGGCTCGTGATGAAGAAGTACGACCCGGTCGTCCGCAAGCACGTCGATTTCCGAGAGGAGCGCTGACCGGTGGCCAAGAAATCGAAGATCGCGAAGAACGAACAACGCAAGGTCGTCGTCGCGCGCTGGGCAACGCGTCGCGCCGAGCTCAAAGAGATCATTCGCAAGCCCTCGAGCAGCGATTCCGAGCGCGCGGGGGCCCAGGCGGCACTGCAGCGTCTGCCACGCGATTCGAGTCCGGTACGATTGCGCAATCGTGACGCTGCGGATGGACGTCCGCGCGGTTACCTACGGAAATTCGGGCTGTCCCGCGTGAAGATGCGCGAGATGGCTCACCGCGGGGAGCTGCCAGGCGTCCACAAGTCGAGCTGGTAAGGGAAAAGGTAGAGATGGCAGTCAAGAGAGCACCGTCGAAGAAGGTCCGCGCAGAGGCGGGACGTCGACCGAAGAAGAACCCGTTGAACGCCGCCAAGGTCACCACGGTGGACTACAAGGACATCAACCTTCTTCGTCAGTTCATTTCCGACCGCGGCAAGATCCGTAGCCGCCGGGTCACCGGGCTCACCCCGCAGCAGCAGCGCCAGGTCGCTGTTGCAGTGAAGAACGCTCGTGAAATGGCATTGCTGCCGTTCACCAGCCGCTGAATCAGCTTTCGAGAAAGGCCACGTAGCCCTGGGCTACGTGGCCTTTCTGTCGTTCCCAGCAAGAAACGAGCAGTTCTACGATGTCCGGCGTTCTCGAAGGCTTCACCGTCATCTTCGTCGTCATCGCACTGGGCTACCTGCTCGCCCATCTGAAAGTCCTCGGCGAACACGGCCAGTTCGTTCTGAGCCGATTGGTCTTCTTCGTGGCGACGCCGTCGCTGCTGTTCGTCACGTTGGCCAATTCGGACCTGTCGGTCATCCTGTCCCCCGTTCTTGCCGTCGCCGGTTCCACTGCGCTGCTCGTCGGGGCCATCTACTTCGTCATCGCGAAGCTCGCGCTGAAACGCGCCGTGCCCGACGCGACCGTCGGCGCACTCGCGAGCTCCTACGTCAATGCCGCGAACCTCGGTATCCCGATCGCCGTGTTCGTTCTGGGCGACGCCAACTTCGTCGCTCCCCTGCTGCTGTTCCAGATCATGATCTACACGCCGATCGCGGTGACCGTCCTCGACATCTCCACCAAGATCGACGAGGTCTCTCTGTTCAAGACGGTCACGACGCCGTTCCGAAATCCGATCGTGCTGGCCGGGGCTGCGGGTCTCGTACTGTCGATCACCGGATTCGAGCTCCCCGAGGCGCTCATGCAGCCGTTCCAACTCGTCGGCAACCTGTCCGTTCCGGGTGCACTGCTCGCGTTCGGACTGTCGCTGTACGGCGCGCGGGTGCTGCAGAAGGGCATCAGCCCGCGACGAGACGTGGCTCTGGCGACCCTGTTCAAGATGGCGCTGCAGCCCCTGCTCGGGTATCTGATGGCCCGATTCGTCTTCGGCCTCGACGGGCACGACCTGTTCGCCATCGTCGTCGTCTCGGCACTGCCCACAGCGCAGAACGTCTTCGTCTTCGCGAGCCGTTACCAGCGAGGGGTCGTTCTGGCCCGCGACACGGCATTCGTCACGACCCTGGTCTCGATTCCCGTCATCGCACTCGTCACGGTGCTGCTGGCATGAGACGAACACAAAGGTTCTCCTCAGCTCCCAGCGCTACTTTGGGTTCATGAGGTTTCTCGCTGCAGGTGTCATGCTGTGCCTGCTCTTGGCCGGCTGCAGCACCGCCGCCGGTGACGACGACGAGACGACACCGACAACGAACTCCACCACCCCCATCGGGTTCGTCCAGCAACCCAGCGCGCCGCCCGTCCCCCACGAGGTTCCCGTCGGCGACGTCGGCACGATGTTCGAGTCGACCCCGGATCTGATCCGTGCGACGACCACTCCGTTCGAGTCGTGGAGCCAGGTGTCCCCCAACACCATCGCGGTGCACTTCGTCACCGGCACGCCCGAGTGCTACGGAGCCGACGCGACGGTGACCGAGACCGATACGGCCGTCACGATCGAACTGCGTACCGGGACCAGACCGGACGCCGAGGACAAGTCCTGCATCATGGTTGCCGTCTACGCCACCATGCAGATCACGCTGGCGTCGCCGCTGGGTCATCGCGCAATCCTGAATGCGGCCTGACCCGGTCGCCGGTAATGTCCGACCGGTGAGCGACCAACTACCCGACCGAAATCGAAGTACGGTGCGCGCTGCCGATGCCGATCGCAACCTCGTGGCGCAGCTGCTGAGCGACGCGTTCGCCAACGGTCAACTGACCGTCACCGAGTACGACGAGCGGACGGCCGCGGCGTACCGAGCGAAGACATACGGCGACTTGGACCTGTTGACCGACGACCTGGCCCTCACCCCACCTCCGCAGACGACGCACACCGGTGCGCCCCAGACCGATCGAGCCATCGCGATCATGAGCGGGTCGGTTCGCAAAGGCGAGTGGACCGTCGCCGCACGCATCGACGCGCTCGCCTTCTGGGGTGGAGTGCAACTCGACCTACGCCGAGCGACGTTCTCCGCCCAGGAAACCACGATCAACTGCGTCGCGATCATGGGCGGCATCGAGATCACCGTGCCGCCCGGCATCGGCGTCGAGGTCCGCGGCACCGGGATCATGGGCGGATTCGAGCACGTCAGCGCCACGCACCCCGGTGCGCCCCGAGTGGTCATCACCGGACTCGCCTTCTGGGGCGGAGTCTCGGTGGACATCAAGGCAGCAGAGAAGTGACTACGACCGTCGACGCTTGAGGTAGTCGCTCACCACTGCAGCACCCAATCCGTCCAGATCCGGCGCGATGACCCTGCCGCCGACCCGTTCGGCCATCTTGTCGACCACCCGGGCCAGACCGGGATCGTCACCGAGACGGAAAATCGTCACCTGCGCACCGAGTTTCGCGACGGTATCGAGCTCACGCACCGTCAAACCCAACGTCTTCGACGACGGCGGGTAATCGAAATACGCATGACCGTCCGGCTCCAGATGAGCCGTCGGTTCACCGTCGGTGACGATCAAGACCACCGGCTGTGCATTGGGATGACGACGCAGATGCCGCACTGCGAGCATCAACGCGTGATGCAGATTGGTGCCCTGATCGTAGGCACCGTCCAGGCCGGCGAGCTCCGAGGCCGTCAATGTCTGTGCATGCCTGCCGAATCCGATCAGCTGCAGATCGTCCCCGCGGAATCGAGTGCTCACCAGATGATTCAGAGCCAGTGCGGTGCGCTTCATCGGTACCCAGCGGCCGTCCATCACCATCGAGAACGACGTGTCGACCAACAACGCCACCGCAGCCTGCGTTCGGGTTTCGGTCTCGCTGATCTCCACATCCGTCACCTGCAGCTGCACCGGAAAGCCCGATCCCTGTGCAGCCGTACGCAGGACGGCATTGTTGACCGTGCGGGTCACGTCCCACGGTTCGGTGTCGCCGAATTCCCAGGTGCGCGACGCTCCCGTCGGCTCACCCATCGCGCCGGCCTTACGAGTATCTCGCTCGCCGCCGCGTCGAGACAGCTTTCCAGCGACATCCTTCAACGCCGACTGCCCCAATTGACGCATGGCCTTGGGCGACAGACGCCACTGACCGTCGGCACCCTTGTCCATGAAACCCTGCTGTTGCAGCGCCTTTTCGAGCTCGGCGAGCATCCTCGCATCGGCCGCAGCCTCGGGCCCGAGTTGCTTGAGCAACGCGTCGGCGTCGATGTCGTCCAAGGCAGCGCCGTTGTACTGCTGCGAGAGCTGATTGCCCAGGTTCTCGAGATCCGCGATGTCCTGAAGCGCACCGGTACCGTCGCCGAGGCCCATGCCGTTCTCGCCACGGAAATTTTGCGAGCCGTCCCAATCCTCACCGGGCCGGGCCTGCTGCAGATTCTGATCCAGTTGATCGAGCTGATCCAGCAGGTTCGAATCACCGAAGGCCTGCTGCGCCAACGCATCCAACTCTGCTCTCTGCTCGGGAGTCAGAGAGTTGCGTAGTCGCTGCGCGGCGGCAGCCCTTTCCGCCAGTGAATCGAGTAGCTCGTCGACATTCTTCGGATTCTCCGGAAAATGCTGACCGTGCTTGTTCATGAACTCGTCGAACTGCTCGTCGGTGTTCTCGCCCTTGTTGTGGGCGTCGAGCAGTTCGTTGAGGTCCTTCAGCATCTCGCTGATGGCCTGGCGATCCTGCTCGGTGGCACCTTCGAGAGCCTGCTTCATGCCGGCGAATCTCTGATCGAGCATCTCGCGGCCGAGCAGATCCTTGATCTTCTCGTAGTTCTCGCGCCCCTCCGACGAACGCCAGTCGTAATCCGAGAGCTCCTGCACCGCCTGGGCGGTGGACGGAGACAGATCGCCGATCTGCATCTCCTGGAACCGCGCATCGTCGTCGAGGGCACGCGCCAACGCCTTACGCTCCTCGAGCACCGCCTTGTCCAGCAGCTCACGCACTTCCTGCAACGTGCCATCGAGGTTGTTCTGCTTCAACAGATCTCGGCGACGCTTGGCAGCCTGGGCCGCGAGGTCGTCGAGCCCTCTCATATTCTTCGTTCCGCGCCGCAGCATCTCCTGCAACGCCCGGCGAGGCGACGCCCCCTCGAGGACGTCCTCGCCGATCGCATCCAACGCCTCCCGCAGATCGACGGGAGGAGCCAGTGGATCCGGGCCCTCGTGATAGCGCCCGTACCTGGAGCGACGCATCAGCTGTACACCGTCTGGCCGTCGTCGTCGGGATCCTTCGAGATTCGCCGCGCGAGGTAGAGACCTTCGAGTGCCAGTTCGACGGCGGCTGCTTTCTCGCCGTCCGAGGTTGCCTTCAACCGCTCGGTGATGTCGCCGATCACGGATACGTCGGGCAGCTCGTCGAGCAGTGCCTTTGCGGTGATGCGATCGCCGGTGACGATCGGGTCGCCGGTCTCGACGGCCGTCACCAACGCCGCGAGGTTCAGGCCACCCAAGTGTGCCCGGACGGTATCGGCCGTCGCGCGTCGAAGCATGTGTTCGAGGACCTCGATTTCGCGGCCTTCTTCGCCCGACTCGAACTCGACCTTGCCGCGCAGCACCTCGATGATCGTTCCCAGGTCCACTGGCCGCGCTACCGCGTCCGCTTCGCCGAGTATCGCGGCGCGGTGAACCGCTGCGGCAGCGATCGTTTCGGCAGCGGCGATCGCGAATCGTGCCGAGACGCCGGAGCGCTGGTCGACCGACGGCGATTCGCGCAGCAGTCGAGTGAATCGAGCGAGCACCTCGAGCAGGTATGCCGGGACCTCGGCCTGCAGGTCCGCTTCCTGATCGATGACGGCTACCTCGTCGTCCAGCTCGAGCGGGTAGTGCGTTCTGATCTCGGCACCGAAGCGGTCCTTGAGCGGGGTGATGATGCGTCCGCGATTGGTGTAGTCCTCGGGGTTGGCACTGGCCACCAACATGACGTCGAGCGGGAGCCGCAGGGTGTACCCGCGGACCTGAATGTCGCGCTCCTCCATGACGTTGAGCAGCGACACCTGGATGCGCTCCGCGAGGTCGGGAAGCTCGTTGATCGCCACGATGCCGCGGTGACTCCGCGGAACCAGACCGAAGTGAATGGTCTCCGGGTCGCCCAAGCTGCGGCCCTCGGCGACCTTCACCGGATCGACATCGCCGACGAGGTCGGCCACCGAGGTATCCGGGGTCGCGAGCTTCTCTGCGTACCGCTCGCTGCGGTGCCGCCACTCGATGGGCAGATCGTCGCCCAGTTCCTTCGCTCTACGAATACTCGCAGGGGTGATGGGCTCGTACGGATGCTCGCCCAGTTCGGCACCGGCGATCACCGGCACCCACTCGTCGAGCAGCAGATTGAGGGTGCGCAGCAGACGCGTCTTGCCCTGCCCACGCTCACCCAACAGAACGACGTCATGACCGGCCAGAATCGCGCGCTCGAATTGCGGCAGCACCGTCGACCCGAAGCCGACGATCCCCGGCCACGGATCTTCGCCGTCACGCAACGCCGTCAGAAGATTTTCGCGGAGCTCTTCCTTGATCGACCGCTGCCGATGTCCGGATGCCTTGAGTTCGCCGAGAGTGGAGATGCCAGGTTTGGTGGAGGTCACTTCTCCACGCTACGAGCGTTTGACGATTGCTGCCATCTAGTGGTCCGTTGTGGTTCCGCCGAGTTCGCACTTATGCCACCCGAACTGGACAAATCCCCTGCACAACTGCGATCTCGCTAGATCGGTGCTCCTGCCTCACGGAGCTTGGCCCGAACTCGACGGACGACTTCGTCGGGACGACGGCGGAGTTATTCGGAATTGACCCGAACGATATGCCAAACGCACTGCTGCAGGTCCTCGTACCGCTCGATGTCGCGGGTCCGCTGACGCTCGTCGAGCCAGTGCTGCACGCCCTCGTATTCCACCCCGACACGCCACCTCTCCCACCCCATGTCGATCCGCGCGACAAATCGACCACGCGCATCTCGAATGTCGATCTGGGTGGTGGGTTTCGGAAGTCCAGCGTCGATCAGCAACAGTCGGGTGCGCGTCTCCTGCGGCGATTCCGCACCTCCATCCACCCGACCGAGGGCGTCGAGCAGCGCCCGGATACCCCGACACCTCGGACGCAGTGACGCGAATGCACTCACCGCATCCCGCTCGAGGCCGGTGGCGGCCATGAGTGAATCGAGGAAGATCACGGACTGCGGTGACGGAACCCATCGCCCGATATCGAACGCGGTCCGTACCGGGGTGGTCACCTCCACCCCGCCGACCACGAGCACATCGCCAGGCTCGATCGAGTCGCGCCGGAGAATAAGCCCTGGGAATGAATGGGATTTCTCCAGCGCAAGCACAGTGGGTGGCACCGAGGCGTCGACCCATCGCGCGCCATGTATGGCGGCCGCCGAAGTACCCGCGACAATTGCGCTGTTGCCGACGCACACAGATGCCGCCACAGCCAGGGTCCGCGCATCCAGGGTGGTTCTCGCGGGCACATACGTGTCACGGAACACTCGTACATAGTCGCGGCTCAGTCGATGACGACTCAATGCTCCCGACTGCACTGCAACCGACCCACGAAACGGTCCTGACTCGATCCCCATCGCTCAACCCTGGCAGGGTCGAGCCCCTCGGAACGGCCAGCAGGCCAATCTGTGGATTATGGTTTCGGTCATCCACAGATCGCCGAGATCGCAGTTATGCGAGTGGAAATGGTGTAAAAGGCTGCACAACTGCGATCTCGACGGAACAAGCTAGTGGGCGAAGTGCCGCGAACCCGTCAGATACAGCGTCACGCCCGCGTCCTGGGCAGCAGCGATCACTTCGTTGTCGCGGACCGAACCACCGGGCTGCACAACGGCTTTGACGCCCGCGGTCATGAGAACCTGCAAGCCGTCGGGGAACGGGAAGAAGGCATCGGAGGACGCGACCGAACCGACGACGCGATCCCCGGCACGCTGGACAGCGAGGTGGGCGGCGTCGACGCGGTTGACCTGGCCCATTCCGACGCCGACCGACGCGCCGTCGTGGGCGAGCAGAATTGCGTTGGACTTGACGGCTCGTCCTGCGCGCCAAGCGAATTCGAGATCCTTGAGGGTCTGCTCGTCGGCGGGTTCGCCCGCAGCCAGGGTCCAGTTGGCCGGATCGTCGCCGTCGGCGTCGATGACGTCGCGCTGCTGCAGCAGTGCCCCGCCGGAGATCGGCTTGAGTTCGACACCCGCGGTGGGCGGCGCTTCTGCGAGCAGAACTCGAATGTTCTTCTTGCGCTGCAGCACTCCCAGCGCGCCGTCGGCGTAGGACGGCGCGATGATGACCTCGGTGAAGATCTCGGCGACCTGCTCGGCCATCTCGACGGTGACCTCACGGTTGGCCGCGATGACGCCGCCGTAGGCGCTCACCGGATCGCACGCATGCGCCTTTCGGTGCGCCTCGGCGATGTCGGTGCCGACGGCGATGCCGCACGGGTTGGCGTGCTTGATGATAGCGACGGTGGGCTCCGAGTGATCGAACGCTGCCCGCCAGGCCGCATCCGAATCGGTGAAGTTGTTGTACGACATCTCTTTTCCGTGCAGCTGCTCAGCCTGCGCGATGCCGGCAGCAGCAGAGGAGTCGACGTACAGGGCGGCCTTCTGGTGCGGGTTCTCGCCGTACCGAAGTACTGCGGAGCGGTCCCAGGTGCCACCGATCCACTCGGGAAACACCGTCTCGGTGTCGGGGGTCAGGACGCTCGACATCCACGACGCCACTGCGACGTCGTACGCCGCGGTGTGCTGAAATGCCTGCGCGGCAAGAGATGTGCGCTCGGCGAGCGTGAATCCACCACCGGAGACAGCGGTGAGTACGTCGTCGTACCGGCTCGGGTCGACGACAACCGCGACCGACGGGTGATTCTTGGCCGCGGCGCGCACCATCGAGGGGCCACCGATATCGATCTGCTCGACGCATTCGTCGGGTGTCGCACCGCTGGCGACGGTCTCGGTGAACGGGTACAGGTTGACCACGACGAGCTCGAACGCCTCGATGCCCAGCTCGTTAAGCTGAGCCAGGTGCTCGGGCTTGCGGGTGTCGGCGAGGACCCCGGCATGGACGCGAGGATGCAGCGTCTTGACGCGGCCCTCGAGGGTTTCGGGGAATCCGGTGAGGTCCTCGACCTTGGTGACCGGGATTCCGGCGTCGGCGATCTTGCTCGCCGTCGATCCGGTGGACACCAGAGCGACGCCCGCGGCATGCAAACCGGTCGCAAGTTCGATCAGTCCGGTCTTGTCGTAGACACTGACCAGTGCGCGGCGCACCGCTTTACGTTCACTCATCGGATTATCTGAGCCTTTCGTCCATCGGAGGTGACACCTTTGGCTGCGACCGCTGCGATCACGTCGACCAGCAACCGTCGTTCCACAGTCTTGATGCGTTCGTGCAATGCCGCTTCGTCGTCGCCGTCGAGAACGGGCACGGCTTCCTGAGCCAGGATCGGCCCGGTGTCGACGCCGGAATCGACCAGATGCACCGTCGAACCGGTCAGTTTGACGCCGTGGTCCAGCGCGTCCCGAACGGCGTGCGCACCCGGGAACGACGGCAACAGCGCCGGGTGCGTGTTGACGATCCGGCCGGCGAACGCGTCGAGAAATCGGGGACCGAGGATCTTCATGAACCCTGCGGTGACGATCAGATCGGGCTCGAACCCCAGTGCAGCGTCGGTGAGCGCCTCATCCCAGGCCGCCCGATCGGCGAAGTCTCGCAAGCCGATACGAAAATGTGGGATCGCGGCATCGTCGGCATGACGAGCGGCCGCGCACTCTCGATCGACTCCGACGGCCACGATGCGTGCCGGGTAGTCCTCGGCAGTTGTCGCGGCGACGAGCGACTGCAGGAGCGAGCCGGTCCCCGACGCGAGGACGACGACCCGCGCGGGTGTCTCACGCAAGGCAGTCAGCGCACTACTCCTGAGGTATCGAGGGGATCGTTCGAGCCAGCAGAAAGCCTAGTCGCTCCGACCCGCGCCCCTACCGGGCAGGTCCGTCCTCCGCAGTGCTCGACGCGTCGTCCTGGGCCGGGGGCGGAGCGACGATCTCGGCTTCGAGCGGTTCCTCGGATTCGGCGTCTGCCGCGATCGGATCGTCTGCTTCCACTGTCGCGACCGGCTTCTCGTCGACGACCTCGGCCTCGACGACGGTGTCCGCGACAGCCTCGTCCGGCTCCGACGCAGGCGCTCGAATGGCCAGTTCTGCTGCGGGCACGGGCTGCTCGGTACCGGATCGGTCGTGGGGTTCGTGGTCGGGTTCCGGGTCTGCTCGACGCCACACGACGATGGCCGCCGAAGCGGATCCGACGACGCCGAGCCAGGCGAAGGTCAACAGTGCGAAGCTCCACACGGTGACTTCGACTGTTCCGAACGTGCCGAGGTTCCCGCCTGCGGCGTAGCCGAACACCGCGGCGAGGGCTCCGGTGACGGCGGCTACCGCCCACACCGAGGAGACCGCGACCTGGACGTCCACGCTTCGGATCGCGCAGTCGCGTCCCAGGAGTAGCCCGGCTGCGATGGGAACGACGAGCATGACGACCCAGATCGTCTGCGCGGAGCCCTCGGGGAGGACGGCGAGGATCGGGAGCGGTGGGAGCGGCCCGCCGGTCGTCGAGAACAGGCTGACCGATGCGTCTCCGAAGCTCGCCGAGGACCCCGTCGCGACGGCGAGGGCACCGAGGACGATGTTCGGCAGGTACAGCACCGACAGCACGGTCAGTCCCAGCATGCCGACGAGGGTGCGTCCGTTGTCGAGCAGTGAACCGGCGGTGTCCCAGGAGGCGAGCAGAGCCAACAGCACGATGGCGGCGCCGCCGGCCATCAGCACCGAAACTGACCGCACGAGTGGTGCGACGAGTGCGCGTACCCAGTCTGGAAGGTGTCGATCGATCACCAGGGCATCCCAGCGAGCGAGGATCAGGCCGGTGCCCGACGCCGCTGCGTGTACTCCGGCCACCCACGAGAAGGCGACGAGTGCGTTGGGGCTCGACAGTCCGATAACCGTCGACGCATCCTTGGCGACGGCCAGAGCGATGGCCGTGAAAGCGAGGGGTCCGGCCATCGACGCGGCGAAAACCCACCTGACCATGCGGCGGTCGGTGGTCTCGTCCACCGCGTGGTGAACCGTGCGTGCGACGGACCAGGCGACGACGAGGGTGGGAAGCATCGGGGCGACGCCCATCGACGTGCCACCGATACTCAGCGGCACCAGGTGCACCGCGAACCAGGAACCGGCGATGGCACCGAGGGTTCCGGTGAGATCGCTGTTGACCGAGACAAGGGTGATCAGAACCAGGGTCGTGGCGATGACCACCACCAACCCGGAGGTTTTGAAGGCCACTGCAGCGAGCGTTCGTGACTGATCGGGCGTAGGCCCGGTGCTCACACGGGAACTGCGTGCGGCCGCGCGTCGAGTATCTCGGTTCAATAGATCGCTCATCACTACGAGATTCGCATCAACGACGCGGCACGCCGGTCAGGCGCGCCGCGAAGTCGAGTGTGACGTGCGAAATCAGTCGCGCTTGTTGTCGTCTTCCGCGGGAGTCGCGCCGAACGATTGAGTCGGTGCGCCGTACGGCGTCGACTGTGCGCCCGACTCGGACTCGTCGGGTGTGCTCGACGGCTGACCGTAACCGGACGGCTGGCCGCCGTACTGGTACTGGTTCGGCGGGTACGCCTGCCCAGCGGGCGGACCGCTCGGACCGGTGTACGGCGGCGGTGAGTAGCCACCCTGCGATCCGGTGTTGGGCGCAGGCTGATTGCCGTACGGCGACTGTGCGCCGGGACGGTAGGAATGCTGTCCGGACGTCTGTCCACTCGGCGCTTGCCCGAAGTTCGACGAGCCCGCTGTGTTCGACGGGGCCTGACCGTAGGCCGGCGGGTTGCTGTAGTTCTGCGGTCCGGACGGTCCACCGAACGACGTCGTCGGCGCGTTGTACGGATTCTGCTGGCCGTAACCGGACTGCTGACCCTGGTTCCCGAAGCCGGACTGCTTGGGTGCCGGGGCCTTGACGATGCCTGCATCGAGCAGCAGCGCAACCACAGCGGCCGCTGCCTGCACGAAGCCCAACACGAGCACAAGGATCGCGCCGATTCCGAGCGAACTGCTGGTGCTGGCGAACTCGTTGCCCTCGGCACTGGGCAGGCTGAACGATTGGAAGACGAGCACCAGGAATCCGGCGATGGCCAGTGCCGCGATCACGGCCTGGTTTCGGGCGTCCTTCTGCAGCAGCGACGCACCTGCGATCAGACCGGCGGCGAGCAGAAACGCGATCGACGCCGCACTCCCACCGGACTCGAAGAAGTTGGTGCTGAACGAGGTCTGGATGCCGCTGGGCAATTGCTCGGACGACGACACCTCCGCCGTGACGAAATCGAGCAGGCCGAGCAAGAAGTTGACGACACCGAGTCCCAGCACCACGAAGGTCAGAATCTTCGGCAGATTTGCGAGCCCGGCACCGGACGACTTCGTCGAGTGCCCGGACGTGCCCGGCGCGGACCCGCTCGGTGCGGAGGTTCCTGGCACGGGTGGGCCGAACGGGTTGGATACCGACGGCTGGTGGAACGCCTGGTTCTGACCCGACTGGGGGTAGGCACCCGACGACGGCTGATTCGGCTGATTGGGCGTGGATTGATTCGGCGTGGACGGGGGGCCGTAGGACGGTCCGCCTCCGCCGTAGCCACCAGAGTTGGAGCCCCCGTTGTCAGGGCTGCCGGGCGAGTAGGTCATCGCGTCTCCTCATCCTGATAGTGCCGTACCCAGGTCGGTCGGGTCCGAGATCTCACGCTACTGCACGGACCCGACCGATCGAGGAACTCCAGGTCAGTGGGACGCGACCAACTCGTGGTCGTTCGATTCGGCCGCTTCGAGCTCCCGCACCAGCGGCAGCACCTTCGCTCCGAAGTATTCGATTTCCTCCTGAAAGTGCAGGAAGCCTCCGAGAACGAGGTCGACGCCGAGGCGTCGGTAGGCGACGATGCGTTCGGCAACCTGCTCCGGGGTGCCGATCAACTGCGTCTTGAACCCGTCGTTGTACTGAACGAGGTCCTCGAACGTCGAGTCGGCCCACATCCCCTTCTTGTCGGCCGTCGAATTGCCCGCCTGCTGCACCGCACCCCTGAAACCCTCGACGGCAGGCTTGTTGGCCTTCTCGATGATCTCTCGCAACGTATCTCGTGCTTCCTTCTCGCTGTCTCGCGCGATGATGAAGCCGTTGAGCCCGAACTTGACCTCACGCCGGTGATCGCGCGCGATCCGACGCAGGTTGTCGAGCTGCTCGGTGACGCCGTCGAAATCCTTGCCGTTGCTGAAGTACCAATCGGAGTACCGGCCGGCATTCTCCTGCGCGGCGGACGAGTTACCACCCTGGAAGAGTTCAGGATTGGGCCGTTGCGGGGTGTTGAGCGGCTTCGGCTTGAGCGTGAAATCGTGGATCCGATAGAAATCGCCCCGGAAATCCACGTCGTCCTCGGTCCAGATCTTGCGCAGCACCTGCAGGAATTCGGCGCTGCGACGGTATCTTTCGTCGTGCTCGAGCCACGGCTCACCGAGGTGGGTGAATTCGTCCTTGAACCAGCCACTGACGACGTTGACCGCAAAACGGCCGTTCGAGAGGTGGTCGGCCGTCGCTCCCAGCTTGGCCAACACGGCAGGCTGCCAGAGCCCGGGATGCACGGCGGCAATGACTTTCAGACGTTCGGTGGCCAACAGCAACGCGAGCGAGAAACTCGTCGACTCGTGCTGGAACTCGGCCCCGTAGCTCGCCTCGTAACGGACCTGACTGAGCGCGTACTCGAAGCCGTTGTTCTCGGCGGTCTGCGCCAGCTTCTTGTTGTACTCGTAGTCCCAACTGGTCCGTTGCTCGATGGTGCTGGTGACCAGGCCACCCGAGACATTGGGAACCCAGTACGCGAACTTGATTGCATCGGCGATCTTTTCGGTGCTCATGTGTGCGTCATCCTTCATCGGATGAATGCGCCATCCACGCACTCAGATGGCGTGGATGGCACATTCATCCGGAAATCGGGGGTCGGATCGGGGCCGGAGATGTCGGGACTACGAGTACCAGGTGGGCTCGGGCAGCTCCCCGGTGAGCACCCAGCGGCCGACTTCGCGTCGCTTGTAGGCAACCGGATCGTGCAGCGTGTGGGTTCGCACGTTGCGCCAGAAGCGGTCGAACCCGTACTTGCTGGCCGTGGCGCGGGCACCGAGGGCCTCGAACACGGTCGAGGTGATCTCGAGCGAGACGTCGGTGGCGCGAGCCTTGACTGCGGCCACCCGGACCTCGTGGTCACCGCGCTCCTCGGCGGTGACGTTCCACGCGTTGTCGTGAATCTTCTGGCCTTCCAACGCCACTGCGTCGGCCAGAGCCTCGACGGCCCACAGTTTGGCAGTCAGATCGCCGTAGATGTCGATGATGTACGGCTCGTCGACGGCCTTGTCCACCGTGCTGTGCAGCCACGCGCGAGTCTTGTCCTTGGTGTACGACGCGGCTTCCTCGAGAGCACCCCTCGCGATTCCGAGGTAGAAGTTGACGAACACCAACTGGATGGTCGGAACATTGAGGGTGTTGTAGACGCGTGGCTGAAACACTTTGTCCACGAACCCCGCTGCACTTGCCCAGTCGACGCGAACCTTGTCGATCGTGACACTGCCACTTTCGGTCTGACGCTGGCCGATGTTGTCCCAATCGTCATGGAAGGACAGACCCTCGATGTTCGACGGCACGATTGCGAACACGTGATCGGTACTGCCCTCGAGCGCACCTTCGAGCACGGTGACGTCCGAGACACGGCTGCCCGTGGAGAACGTCTTGGAACCGTCGAACACGATGGTCTCGCCCTCGTCGGTGACCGACACGTCGTTGTCCCGCGGATTGACGGCCCCGCCGAAGAACCACTTGTTCTTCGTGGCATCGGCTTCGACGGCCTCGATCTGCTCGGGGGTACCGACCAGACGCGCGGCCCAGAACCAGAGAAGGTGGTAGCCCAGCAGCTGGCCGATCGAGCCGTCGGCCTTCGAGACAGAGCGAATCACCTGGTAGGCCGTGGGCCAATCCTGGCCGCCGCCACCGTGCTCGACGGGACCGAGCAGCGTGACGAGCCCGGCGTCCTTGAGCAACTGAACCTCTGCGGACGGAAGCTCACGACCCTTGTCGCGGGCAACGGCGTCGACAGCGAGCAGCTGCGCTACTTCACCTGCGCGGGAAATCCATCCGGCAGCAGTGGTGGGAGCGTCGGGCCAGTTCTTGGCGAGTGCACGATTTTCGGTAGTTGTCATGACGCACAGTGAAGTCCCGCGTCGAAGCAATGACCACAGTTCGATTCAGCGTGATTCTAACGGGATCACCCACGCAGAATTTTCTCCATCTTCTTGCCCTTGGCCAGCTCGTCGATCAGCTTGTCCAGCAATCGGATTTTCTTCATCAGGGGATCTTCGACGTTCTCGACGCGGATGCCGCAGACAACTCCGGTGATCAGTGTCGCGTTCGGGTTCAGGTTCGCCGCCGCGAAGAAGTCCTCGAATGTCGTCTCGGCCTCGAGATGTCGATCGAGGGTGGCTTGATCGAACCCGGTGAACCACCGGACGATCTCGTCGACCTCCGCTGCAGTGCGGCCCTTTCGCTCGACCTTGTTGATGTAGAGCCGATGGACCGTCACGAAGGCGGTGGTGAAGATGTTGTGCACGGGGCCAATCTAGTCCACCGACGCGCCCGCGAAGTAGGCCCGCACACGAGGCGTGAACAGCAGCACTGCGACCGCCAGCAGGATGACCACTTGAATCGCTTGCACCACGTGGGTCCACGGAAGATTCGGGGTGAAGATCAGGTAGGAGTAGGCGGCCACTCCGAAGATGCTCCAGCTCAACAAGAGTCGAGGTTCGGATGGACTGCGCCTGGAAAGTCGCTGGACAAGATACGAGTAGCCGAAGATCAGGCTGACCACGGTGATCACCCGCAGCGAGTAGGCCCCGTAGACGATCGCTTTCGCCGAGGCCGGAAGGGAGCCGTCGTCCATGCCCTGTCGATGCATCTGGAAATCCGCCAGCGACTTCGCCAGCGCCACCGAGGCGAGTGCATACAGACACGAGACCACCATGGCCGCGATCATCAACCGGCCGACCGGTCGTACAGCGGGGTCCGCGTGCCACCCCTGTCGATACAGACGGTGCAGAAATTCCGACATCAGCCCTCCCCGAACGGTGTCACAGAGATTGTGACATGATGTCGTTACTTTAGCTATTGACTCCCCTTTACCTTCATTGTGAATTTCAATTACTATGCAACACAACACTTTTCAGGAAGAATGGGCAGCGACATCGTCCAACGGGAGGGCAAGACATGACACGCAAGAGGTTCGAGTACTTCAAAGTCGCGTTGTTTCTGATGTCCGCGATCGTCCTGGCATGGGCTGCAGGAACTTTCGAATCGCTCTACTACGCACTCGCGGCGGCGCTGTTCGGAGCGATGACAGTGTTCGTCCTGTGGCGAGTGGACAAGTTCGAGACCGAATAGCGCTGCCCATACGTCGTGCGCGTTTTGCGTACCTTCAGGTACGCAAAACGCGCACAAGGGATTGGGGCACGAAAAAGCCCGCCACCGAATCGGTGGCGGGCTCTTTCAGAAGCGAGTCCTACTTCACGGACAGCGATTCCAGGATTTCGCGCGCGAGGGCAGCGGTCTCGGACGGCGTCTTGCCGACCTTGACGCCTGCGGCCTCGAGTGCGTCCTTCTTCGCCTGTGCCGTTCCCAGCGAGCCGGAGACGATGGCACCGGCGTGGCCCATGGTCTTGCCCTCGGGAGCGGTGAAGCCTGCGACGTAGCCGACGACCGGCTTGGTCACGTTGGCCTTGATGTAGTCGGCTGCACGCTCTTCGGCGTCGCCGCCGATCTCGCCGATCATGACGATGATCTTGGTGTCGGGGTCCGCCTCGAACGCCTCGATGGCGTCGATGTGGGTGGTTCCGATGACGGGGTCGCCGCCGATGCCGATGGCCGTCGAGAATCCGAAGTCACGGAGCTCGAACATCATCTGGTAGGTCAGGGTGCCACTCTTGGAGACCAGGCCGATGGGGCCGGTTCCCGAGATGTTGGCGGGCGTGATGCCGACCAATGCCTCACCGGGAGTGATGATTCCGGGGCAGTTCGGCCCGATGATGCGGGTCTTCTTGCCCTTCTCCACGTTGTAGGCCCACGCATATGCGGAGTCCTGCACGGGGATGCCCTCGGTGATGACGACGAGCAGCGGGATCTCCGCGTCGATCGCTTCGACGATGGCGTCCTTGGAGAATGCCGGCGGCACGAACGCGATGGACACGTCGGCTCCGGTCTTCTCCATGGCCTCGGAAACCGAAGCGAACACCGGCAATTCGATGTCGTTGCCCTGTGCGTCGACGTGCTTGACCGTGGTTCCGGCCTTACGTGCGTTGACGCCACCGACGACCTGGGTGCCGGCCTTGAGCATCAGGGCGGTGTGCTTGGTGCCTTCGCCGCCGGTGATGCCCTGGACGATGACCTTGTTGTCCTTGTTCAGAAAGATAGACATTGTTTCCTCTACTTCGCTGCCAGCTCGGCGGCCTTGTCGGCGCCCTCGTCCATGGTTCCGGCGAGCGTCACCAGCGGGTGCGCGGCGTCGGCGAGAATCTTGCGGCCCTCTTCGACCTTGTTGCCGTCGAGACGGACGACCAGCGGCTTGTTGGCGTCGTCGCCCAGCTTCTTCAGCGCGCCGACGATGCCGTTGGCGACTGCGTCACACGCGGTGATGCCACCGAAGACGTTGACGAACACGCTCTTGACCTGCTCGTCACCGAGGATGACGTCGAGGCCTGCGGCCATGACCTCGGCCGAAGCGCCGCCGCCGATGTCGAGGAAGTTGGCCGGCTTGACGCCGCCGTGTGCCTCGCCTGCGTATGCGACCACGTCGAGGGTCGACATGACCAGTCCGGCACCGTTTCCGATGATGCCGACCTGTCCGTCGAGCTTGACGTAGTTGAGGTCGTTCTCCTTGGCCTTGGCCTCGAGGGGATCGGCTGCGTCCTTGTCCTCGAACTCGGCGTGGCCGGGCTGGCGGAAGTCTGCATTGGCGTCGAGCGTGACCTTGCCGTCGAGGGCGAGGATCTGATCGTCGGGGGTGCGAACCAGCGGGTTGACCTCGACCAGGAGAGCGTCTTCGTTGATGAAGACCTCCCACAGCTTCTGGATGGTCACCGCAGCGGCGTCGAGCACCTCGGCGGGCAGCTTGCCCTTCTCGGCGATCTCACGAGCGAACGCGAGGTCGACGCCCTTGACTGCGTCGACGGGGATACGTGCGAGTGCGTCGGGGTTCTCCTCCGCCGTCACCTCGATCTCGACTCCACCTTCGACCGAACACATCGCGAGGTAGGTGCGGTTGGTGCGATCGAGCAGGAAGGAGATGTAGTACTCCTCGGCGATGTCGGAGGCTTCTGCGACGAGAAGCTTCTTGACGACATGGCCCTTGATGTCGAGTCCGAGAATCGCTTCGGCGTTCTCGGTTGCTGCTGCGACGTCCTTGGAGTACTTGACGCCGCCGGCCTTGCCGCGGCCGCCGACCTTGACCTGCGCCTTGACCATTACTGGCTTGCCGATTTCTTCGGCAATCTGTGTTGCTCCGGCGACCGTGTCGGTGACACGACCGGCGGAGGTGGGTACGCCATGCTTGGCGAACAATTCCTTCGCCTGGTATTCGAAGAGATCCATCAGCTCACCGTCTCGTCTACGTTGACGCCCGCTCCAGGGGTGTGAGCGGGTCTGAGCATGGACTTTATCCAGGTGCCCCGACGGCGCATCGGGCGCATGGATGCTATGTGGTCTATCTCACCGCTGCGGCCGCAGTGAAACCGGCGTCACCGATCGGTGCGACGAGCCGAAAGTGCCGCCGCGACACCGAGAACGACGATTCCGGCGACCGATGGCACCACACCGGGCCCCATCTCCGGGTCGGCTGCGCGAGCGGACGTCAGTGGCCACGACGCGAGATGAACGACACCCGCGACGGCCGCACCGGCGAGCAGAACGCTGCCACGCGCGGGGCGGGCCCGGGCGGCAACGAGGGCGGCGACGACGACGCCGACAGCGAGCAGCAGCTGCCCCCAGGTGTCCCAACCCCACGGGAACTCGGTGATGGTCGCCGCGGTCAGATCGCTGCCTCGATACAGGGGCAGGGCCAATCCGACTGCCAGTAGAAGGGCCCCGACGAGCGCAGTTCCCAGCACCGGGAAGTAAGTGGCCGCATCCTCGGACGTGTCGACGTCGTCACGCTCGGCCGATCCGGCGAACAGGGCCAGCAGTCCGGCGACGGCCGCGAACACGACGCCCGCGATGATCAGCAGAGCACCCGTCCCGGTATCGACGCCCGCGAGATCCTCGGCCAGCACCACCGACTGCAACACGGCCGCCGCGGCCGACACCGCGGCGAGCCAGAAGACGGACAAGAACGGACGAGCCGCCGCAGCGAACTCGGAGAACAGCAGCGGCACCGAGGCCAGAATCGAGACGAAGCCCGCTATGAGCACCACGCGGGTCGCCAGGATCGTGGGCGCAGTTCCTGCGGCGTCGGTTTCGAGAATCGGCAACAGCGACCCCACCACCAGCAGTACGCCGGCAACTACGCCCGCACTGCCTGCTGCCGCATGCCACCTCGTGGTGCCGGGCCCCGAGACCCCGCGCGGACCCCGACCACCCTCGGCGACGGATCGCGCCGCCGCCAGAGCGCGGCGATCACGGCCGGAGGCAACAGGTGCGAGTACAGCGCCTCCGACGGTCAATCCGAGCCCGGCAACGGTGCCGAGGTATGCCCCGAGGCCGGCCTCGATCCGAGCACCGGTAGCCACTCCAGCGAGCAGACCGACACCCGCGAACGAGAGGACCCCGAGACCCGCGCCGACGGCGGCACCGGACGCGACCACCGGCGAGAGCGACGCCAACGCCGAGGCCGTGACCACGAGTGCGCCGATTCCGACCAGCGCGGACCCCACCGCCACGAACACCGGCGACTCCACCACCGCCGAGACGATCACCACCGGATCAGCCGATCGGTACAGCGAGGCGAATGCCGCTGCGGCGGCCACGACACCGAACGCTCCGAGCAGGATCGACAACAGCGGACCCACCCGGCCCGCGGTCGCTCGTCCCACGTGCTCCGAGTAGACCGAATGTCCGTACCCGTCACCGAGCGCTGCGCGATGCACTGCGGACCACCCCGCCGCACCCGCCAGAACCGACGCAGCGTGACCGGCGAGCAGAACATGAGAGCCAAGGGTGGCGTCGAGCATCGCGGCGCTCAGGGGACGGAACAGCTCGAGCCGGTTCGCATCGATCGGATCGGACAGCACAGCGAGATCGAGGATCGCGATTCCGAGCGTCACCGCGCCGAAGCCTGAGAGCAGAGCGGCACCGAATTCGACGCGTCGCATCGCAGCACCGACGGCGGCGGCAACCGCCACCACGACCGGGAGCGCAACGGCCAGCACAGCGGCCGACGAGACCCCGTCGCCCACCGGCGAACCGTCGACGGCCTGGACGACGCCGATCAACGGAGCTGCAGCGGCACACAGTGCGGCGACGACAGCGAGCACGACGGCGACGACGATGCGCGACGTGGGCGAATGATCCTCCACGCCGCCGCGGGCGTCCTGCGGCGCGATACGTTGCGGTTCGGCTCGGTCGGAGCCGTGGGCGGACGAGTCGTCGAAGGTGGGGGTCGGCACCCGTAGGACGGTATCGGCTCGGTCGCGCCCCGAGCCGTCGGTCACGGTGCGTGCCGCATTCGTGTCCGATTACGGATGTGGCGTGTCACCACATAAACCCTGGTCATCCTGTGAGCCATCTCACATATTGCCCTGGTTTCGGCTGTTAACTTGCGCGCGCCGCAACCATTTCGTTACCGTCTGCCGAGTCTTTCAGTAACGGCCAGGTCACAGATATCGGAGGTTGTAGGTCTTGCAGCAGCACCGCGCGTCCTTTACTTCCAGCCGATTCTCTCGCCCGACGGCGGACGACGCGACCACGGTGTACAGCTACGAGCCCACCACCGAGCCGAGTGCATACGAGGCTTATTCCTACCCCACGTACGAGTACGTCGAAGCCGATTTCGCCGGTGCAGTAGCAGCCGACGAGACACCGACCGTCGTCACGACCTACGCAACCACCGCAGACGCCGCACCCGTGGCTCGTCGCGGCGGAGCGCACCGCATCCCCGTTCCTCCGACTGCACTGAAGGGTCGCGCCGCCGTCTTGGCCGTGGCCGCCGGTGCCGTTGTTGCCGCAGGGCAAGCCGTCGTCAACGACGATGCGCCCACCGCAGTCGCCACCTCCGAGTACGCACTCGCCGCGGGTGAAGCACCGGCCGCCGCAGCACTCGCAGCCACCACCGCACCGCAGGCCGACGAGCCGGTAGCCGACGCTTCGAGCGCAACTCCCTCGCAAGCACCGCAGATCCTCAGCGTCGCCGCACCGGTCGACCTCAGCCAGTTCAACGACCTGCTCGCCAAGGGCCAGCGTTTCAGCGAAGAGCGTGCCGCCCGCGAGGCCGCAGCCCGTCGCCCGCTGTTCTCCCTCCCGGCTCAGGGCACGTACACCTCCAACTTCGGCACTCGATGGGGCGTCCTGCATGCCGGCGTCGACGTCGCCAATGCCATCGGAACCCCCATCTACGCCGTCGCCGACGGCAAGGTGATCGATTCCGGTCCCGCGTCGGGCTTCGGAATGTGGGTTCGCCTGCAGCACGCCGACGGCACGATCACGGTCTACGGCCACATCGACACCTCGACAGTCACCGTGGGCCAGGACGTCATGGCCGGCGACCAGATCGCAACCATGGGCAACCGTGGCTTCTCCACCGGCCCGCACCTGCACTTCGAGGTTCATCTCCCGGGTGAGGTCAAGATCGATCCCCTCCCCTGGCTCGCGTCCCGAGGAATCTCCCTCGGACCCGAAATGGACTGAGTCCTTCTTCACCGCTTCACAACAAAGCCGGACCCCGCTTTCGCAGGGCCCGGCTTTCGCGTTGTCGGGACTACTACAGCTTGGTCATCGGAACGCCGCCGATGAGCATCATCTTGACGCGACCTGCCGAGCCGAAATCGATCAGCACCATCGCCTTGACTCCGGCACCCGTGGATTCGAGCACCGTACCCAGTCCATACTTGTCGTGGCTGACTCGATCACCTACAGCCAGAACCAGATTGGAGTTTCGGCCCTTCGCGGCACCGAAGCTCGGAGACGAACTCTGGCCACGACTCGACGACCCGCCGTAGCTACCGGAGCCGTAGTTGCCCGAGCCGTAACCGCCGCCCGAGCCGTAACTGTTCGATCCGTAGCTGCCGGATCTACCGCCGCCGATTGCGCGGCCGCCGCCGGTGCCCGGGTCTTCGCGACGCCAGTCGATCAGATGTTGCGGAACCTCTTGCAGGAAGCGTGATTCCGGGTTGGCGATGGGCTGACCCCACGCCGACCTCATGATCGCGCGCGTGAGATAGAGCCGTTGCCGCGCGCGAGTGATGCCCACGTACGCCAGCCGTCGTTCCTCGGACAGCTCGTTCGGATCACCGAGCGCACGCATGTGCGGGAACTGGCCGTCCTCCCACCCGGTGACGAAGACGACCGGGAATTCCAGCCCCTTGGCGGTGTGCAGCGTCATCAACGTCACGACGCCGGTGCCCGAGTCGGGGATCTGATCGGTATCGGCAACCAGAGAAACTCGTTCGAGGAAAGCGGCCAACGAACCGGGCTCGGCCAGACCGTCGACCCCGCCGGCGTCGTCGTTTCGGTCGTCACCTGTTTCGAGCGCCTCTTCGGCCACTGCGGCCTGGTTACGCGCCTCGGAGGTGAACTCTCGTGCGACGCTGACCAATTCGTTGAGGTTGTCCAGACGAGCACCGTCCTGCGGGTCGCTGCTGGCCTCGAGCTCGGCGCGATAGCCGGTGCGGTCCAGAACTGCTTCGACCACGTCGCCGATATCGGCGATGTCGTTGCCGTCTCCATCGGTGGCCGTCAGTACGGCACGCAACTCGTCGAGCAATTCCATGAACTGAGCGATCAACTTCTGCTGCCGCGAGTTGAGCAACGCCACCTTGCCCGCGGCCGCGTCGTGCAGCGCTCGCGAGAAGCTGATGTCGCGTTGCTCGGCGTGTACGGCCACACACGCCTCGGCGCGGTCTCCGATGCCGCGTCGGGGGGTATTGAGGATACGCCGCATGCTGACGGTGTCGTCTTCGTTGGACAGCACGCGCAGGTACGCAACGAGGTCACGGACCTCCTTGCGCTCGTAGAACCGGACGCCGCCGACGACTTTGTACGGCAGACCCAGACGAATGAAGATCTCTTCGAGCGCGCGCGAGGAGTTGTTGGTCCGGTAGAACACTGCCACCTCGTCGAAACGCACATCCCTGCTGTCGACGAGACGATCGATTTCCGACGCGACGAACGACGCCTCGTCGTGCTCGTTGTCGGCGACGTACCCGACGATCAGTTCGCCTTCACCGGTGTCGGTCCACAACTTCTTCTCGCGTCGTCCGATGTTGCGCGAGATGACGGCATTGGCCGCCGACAGAATGTTCTGCGTCGATCGGTAGTTCTGCTCGAGCAGAATGGTGCGAGCGTCGGGGTAGTCGCGCTCGAACTCCTCGATGTTGCGAATGGTCGCGCCGCGGAATGCGTAGATCGATTGATCGGCGTCACCCACCACGCAGAGTTCACCCGGCGCGACGGTGCCCTCGAGCGCGCCGTCTGCATCGGGCGTGCCGACGAGTTCGCGAACCAGCATGTACTGGGCGTGGTTGGTGTCCTGGTACTCGTCGACCAGTACGTGCCGGAACCGGCGTCGGTAGTACTGCGCGACCTGCGGGAAGGCCTGCAGAATTCCCACCGTTTCGCCGATGAGGTCGTCGAAGTCCATGGCGTTGGCCGCGCGCAGACGCTGCTGATAGATGCGATAGACCTTCGCGACGAGTCGGGGCAGCTCGGCAGGGTCGCCGTCGGCGTCCTCGGCGGCCTTGTCCGGGCCGATCAGCTCGTTCTTGAGGTTGGAGATCGACGTCGAGAGCAGACGAGCCGAGAACTTCTTGGTGTCGATCTGCAGGTCTTTGGAGATCATCGTCAGCAGCCGGCGTGAGTCGTCCGCGTCGTAGATCGAGAAGTTGGAGTTCAATCCCGGCAACAATGCCGCCTGGGCGCGCAGGATGCGCACACAGCTGGAGTGGAACGTCGACACCCACATGGCGTTCGCCCGCGGCCCCACCAGACCTGCCACTCGCTCGCGCATCTCGGCGGCGGCCTTGTTGGTGAACGTGATCGCCAGGACCTGCCCCGGCGACACCCCCCGCTCCGCGAGCAGATATGCGATGCGACGCGTCAGCACCGCTGTCTTGCCCGAGCCTGCACCGGCCACGATGAGCAGCGGCGATCCCGTATGTACGACGGCCTCGCGCTGCTGAGGATTGAGCCCCTCCAGCAGCGCGTCGGACGAGGAGTTCTTACGGGACTCGAGGCCCTGGAGGAATGTGTTCATCGTCTGGCCAGGCTACCGGCGCGTACCGACAAACCCACATCCCGTGGTCGTCGGCGTCATCTCCGACTTTTCAGGACGGTTACCCCGTGGCACACTGGATCGGTGATCGAAAAAGTCGTGCGTCATCGCTTGCGTCGGATCGGCCACTGCGCAGCCGGACGAGCGGGAGCCTGTCGACAGTCGTAACGCCCCAGCTTTCCCGGCGGGAATCTCGTCGATCTCGGTCCTTCGAGACGAAACCCAGCCGACAGCCGCTGCAGTTCCGAATACGAAAGGCGTAACGGTGCCGGACGACGCAACGATCCAAGATGTGACCCGAGGAGAGACGATGGCTATGACGACGAAGATCGATTCAGAGACTGCATTGCCTTCCAGCGAAGCCGAGATCAACGACCTGCGTCAGGAGATCGACCGTCTCGACGCCGAGATCCTCGCGGCAGTGCGGCGTCGCTCCGAGGTCTCGCAGATCATCGGACGCACCCGCATGGCGTCCGGCGGCCCGCGCCTCGTGCACAGCCGTGAGATGAAAGTTCTCGAGCGTTTCAGCAGCCTCGGTCAGGAAGGTCACACTCTGGCCATGCTCCTGCTCCGCCTCGGCCGCGGTCGCCTCGGCCACTGACCGAACCCCGGTTGGGCGCGCAGGATGCACGCCCAACCGATGCTCTACTTCAGTGCGATGTACTTGGTCTCGAGGTATTCCTCAATTCCCTCGGATCCGCCCTCACGGCCGAATCCGGATTCTTTGACTCCACCGAACGGTGCTGCCGCGTCCGAGATCACTCCGCGGTTGACACCCACCATGCCGCTGTCGATCGCGTCGGCCACTCGTAGCGCGCGATCCAGGCTCTCGGTGTAGATGTACGACGCCAGGCCGTACTCGGTGGCGTTGGCTGCGTCGATTCCTTCCTGTTCGGTGTCGAATCCGACGATCGGGGCCACCGGGCCGAACACTTCTTCCTTCAGAATGCGGGCCGACGTCGGCATGTCGGTGAGCACGGTCGCCGGGTAGAAGTAGCCGTCGCCACCCGGTGCGCTACCGCCGAGCGCTACCGTCGCGCCCTTCTTCACTGCATCGTCGACGAGCTCCTGCACGGTCTCGAGCTGGTCTGCGTTGATCAGCGGGCCGAGCTTGGTGTCGGGGTCGACGCCGGGTCCGAGTTTCATCTCGGACATCTTCGCCACCAACTTGGTGGTGAATTCCTCACGCACGCTGTTGTGCACGTGCAGCCGGTTCGCCGCCGTGCAGGCCTCGCCGCCGTTGCGCATCTTCGCCAGCATCGCGCCGTCCACCGCGTCGTCGATGTTCGCGTCGTCGAACACGACGAACGGGGCATTGCCACCGAGTTCCATCGATGTCCGCAGCAATCTCGTCGCGGACTTCTCGACGAGCGATTTGCCGACGCCGGTGGATCCGGTGAAGGTGAGTTTGCGGAGCCTCGGGTCTTCGAGCAGCGGCCCGGTGACGTCACCGGACTTCGACGTCGTCAGCACTGAGAGCACGCCCTCCGGTAGACCGACCTCGTCGAAGATCTGCGCGAGCAGCAGCATCGTCAGCGGGGTCTCCCGGGCCGGCTTGACCACGATGGTGCAACCGGCGGCCAGGGCAGGGCCGATCTTCCTGGTACCCATCGCCAACGGGAAATTCCACGGGGTGATCGCCAGTACCGGGCCGACCGGAGCCTTGGTCACGAGAATGCGGCCGTTGCCCGCCGGGGCCGGGGTGTATCGACCGCCGATGCGCACTGCTTCCTCGGCGAACCACCGGAAGAACTCCGCACCGTATTTCACCTCGGCCTTCGACTCCGCGAGGGCCTTGCCCATCTCCAGGGTCATCAGCAGCGCGATGTCGTCGGCACGTTCGGTGACCTTCTCGAACGCCGCTCGAAGAATTTCACTGCGTTCGCGGGCAGGTGTTGCCGCCCAGCTCTTCTGCGCCGCAGCAGCCGCGTCGAGGGCCTTCATCGCGTCGGCCGGGGATGCGTCCGCCACCTCCGTCAGGGGCTTGCCGGTCGCCGGATCGTTCACCGCGAACGTCTTACCGCCCTCGGCGTCGACGGCCTTGCCGCCGATCCACAGTTTTGCCGGAATCGAATCGATCAATGCACGTTGGTCCATACCGTCCATGATGCCTCCGCAGCGCCCGATGCAAACGACAAACGACGCGCGCATGACTCGGCACCGGATTACTGTTGGTTCGTATGAGCGTCGATATCACCGGCACGGATGCCTGGCAGAAACTGACCGATCACCACTCCGAGATTGCCGATACTCATCTCCGAACTCTGTTCGCCGATGACGCCGACCGAGGGCGCACCTTCACCCTCGCCGCCGCGGATCTTCACATCGACTACAGCAAGCACCGGGTCACGAGCGAGACTCTCGACCTGCTGATCGAACTGGCCCGCACCGCAGACGTCGAAGGCAAGCGCGACGCCATGTTCGCAGGCGAGCACATCAACACCTCCGAGGATCGCGCTGTTCTGCACACCGCGCTGCGCCTTCCCGCCGATGCGTCGTTGACCGTCGACGGCCAGGACGTCGTCGCCGATGTGCACGAAGTCCTCACGGCCATGGGCGAATTCACCGATCGCGTGCGTTCGGGCGAATGGGTCGGTGCCACCGGCGAGAAGATCTCCACCGTCGTCAACATCGGCATCGGTGGATCCGATCTGGGCCCGGTCATGGTCTACGACGCACTCCGTCACTACGCCGACGCGGGGATCTCGGCGAAATTCGTCTCGAACGTCGACCCCGCCGATCTCGTCGGCGCGCTCGACGGACTCGACCCGGCGTCGACGCTGTTCATCATCGCCTCCAAGACCTTCTCCACACTCGAGACGCTGACCAACGCCACCGCGGCCCGCCGCTGGCTCGTCGACGCACTCGGTGAGGACGCCGTCGCCAAGCACTTCGTCGCCGTGTCCACCAACGCCGAACGCGTCGCGGACTTCGGCATCGACACCGCCAACATGTTCGGCTTCTGGGACTGGGTGGGCGGACGCTATTCCGTGGACTCGGCAATCGGACTGTCGGTCATGGCCGTTGTCGGCAAAGAGGCATTCGCCGAATTCCTCGACGGTTTCCATCGGATCGACGAGCACTTCCGGTCGACGCCTCTCGCCGAGAACGCACCGGTTCTGCTCGGCCTCATCGGCCTGTGGTACAGCTCGTTCTTCGGTGCGGAAACCCGTGCGGTGCTGCCGTATTCGAATGACCTCTCCCGTTTCGCGGCTTACCTGCAGCAGCTGACCATGGAGTCCAACGGCAAGTCCGTCAAAGCCGACGGTTCTCCCGTCACCACGCCGACCGGCGAGATCTTCTGGGGCGAGCCGGGCACCAACGGCCAGCATGCCTTCTACCAATTGCTGCACCAGGGAACACGTTTGGTGCCTGCGGACTTCATCGGATTCGCCGAGCCCACCGACGATCTGCCCACCCGCGACGGCACCGGCTCGATGCATGATCTGCTGATGAGCAACTTCTTCGCCCAGACCAAGGTGCTCGCCTTCGGCAAGACCGCCGAGGAAATCGCCGCCGAGGACACACCCGCAGATGTGGTGCCGCACAAGGTGATGCCGGGCAACCGACCGTCCACCTCGATCCTCGCCCCCAAACTCACCCCGTCCGTCGTCGGACAATTGATCGCCCTGTACGAACACCAGGTCTTCGTCGAAGGCGTCATCTGGGGAGTCGACTCCTACGACCAGTGGGGCGTCGAACTCGGTAAGACCCAGGCACTCGAACTGACACCGGTACTCACCGACGCCGAAGCCCCTGCCGTGCAATCGGATTCATCCACCGACGCCCTGGTGCGCTGGTACCGCGATCAGCGGGGTCGCGCGAAGTAGGTCGGTCGGGCCCGGCCGGGACGCAGATCAGCTCCCCAGTTTCGGATTTATGCCTCCGATCGGCGTCGGATATCCGAAACTGGGGAGCTTTTTCGCTGCATACGGATCCGAATCGACGGTCGGCGCGTCCAAGCATCCATGGACCTACCTCACACCGACCTGTTCACCAGAGCTGACGCACTTACCTTCGGGTTGACCGACGACGACCTTAAAAGGCTGCGCCGCGCCGGTGAATTGTCGGTGCTGCGACCGGGCTTCTATGTGCCTACCACGCTGATGGACGAGGCCAGCCCGACCGAACGTCATTTCCTGCTGGCGCGGTCGTATCTGATGTCCGCACCGGCGGACGAAGTGCTCAGCCACGTCTCGGCGGCCATCGCCTGGGGCTTCGACGTCTGGCAGCTGCCGCTCGACAAGGTGCACATGACACACGGTCTCGATTACGCGAGCAAGCGTCGCCCGCTCCGAATTCTCCACGGGACTACATTGAACCCCGCCGAACGCACAACCATCAACGGCTACCCGGTCACCACCGCGGCTCGAACGGTCGTGGACATCGCTCGAACCAGCAGTGTGGATCGATCGGTATGCGTCGGCGACAGTGCACTGAGATCCGGCCACACGGACTCGGACACGCTGGCCCACGCGGTCGAATCCGCCCGATTCCGAACCGGCATCGCGGCCGCCCGACGCGCGGTGTCTCTTATGAACGGGCGCAGTGAGAGCGTCGGCGAATCGCGCAGCCGAGTGCTGTTCGAAACCCTCCCGCTCCCCACACCTCTGCTCAACCAATGGGTGCACGACGGAGCCGGCCGCTTCGTGGGAAGAGTCGACTTCCTGTTCTGGGAGCTGGGTGTCATCGGCGAATTCGACGGTGAATCGAAGTACGACTCGAAACGCGTTCTGCTGGATGAGAAGTATCGCGAGGACCGACTTCGCGAACTGGGTTGGGTCATCGTGCGGTGGAACTGGCGAGAACTCGACGATCCCCGAGCACTGCTTCGCCGCTTCGAGCAGGCCTTCGCCCGCGCAGCTGCGCTACCGGCACCCAGCGGATGGTTCGGCGACCAGAGGATGGCGGCGGATCAGCTCCCCAGTTTCGGATAACTGACTCCGATCGGCGTCACATTTACGAATGTGGGGAGCTGATCCGCAGGACACGAGCCAAATCGTCACACCCGCGCCAACACAGCTGAGGTATCGACTCCGACGGGCAGGGTGCCGAAGGCAATGCCCCAGTCTCGGTCGAGTCGGCTCGCACAGAAGGCGTCGGCCACTGCGGGGTTTCCGTTCATCACCAGCTGCGCACCTTGGAAGGTCAGTGCCATCAGTTCGACGACGCGGCGGGCGCGGTATTCCATGTCGGAGGTGTCGGAGAGTTCTTTCCCGACGCGGGCGATGGCGTCGTCGAGGCGAGAGTCCACACCCGACGCCTTGCCGATCTCACCGAAGAACGCCTCGACGCTGTCGGGTTGACGGGCCAGTGCGCGGAGCGAGTCGAGTGCGGCGACGTTGCCCGAGCCCTCCCAGATCGACATCAGCGGCGATTCGCGGAACAACCGAGGCATGCCCGATTCTTCGACGTAGCCGTTGCCGCCCAGGCATTCGAGTGCTTCGGCGGCGTGGGCCGGCGCTCGTTTGCACACCCAGTACTTGGTGATGGCCAGAGCAATTCGGCGCAGCGAGCTCTCCTGCTCGTCGCCGCGAGCGGAACCGTCGGTGGCCTGCGCCAGGCGGATCATGGCCGCGGTCGCCGCTTCGGATTCGATGGTCAGGTCTGCCAATACGTTTCGCATCAGAGGCTGATCGATCAGTTGCGCACCGAAGGCAGCTCGGTGACGTGCGTGATGCACCGCGCGGACGGTGGCATTGCGGATACCGGCAGCAGAGCCGATGACGCAGTCCAACCTGGTCATGTTCACCATCTCGATGATGGTGCGCACCCCGCGGCCCTCCTCGCCGACGAGCCAGCCGGTCGCACCGTCGTATTCCAGTTCCCCCGAGGCGTTGGATTTGTTGCCGAGCTTGTCCTTCAAGCGCTGCAGCATCATTCGGTTACGGGTGCCGTCGGGCAGCACCCGCGGCAACATGAAGCACGAGAGCCCGCCGGGTGCCTGAGCCAACGTCAGGAACATGTCAGACATCGGTGCCGAGGTGAACCATTTGTGGCCGACGATCGAATAGGTGCCGTCCGACGACGGGGTGGCCGTGGTGGTGTTGGCGCGAACGTCCGATCCGCCTTGCTTCTCCGTCATCGACATACCGGCGATCAGTCCGCGTTTGCTCGACGGTTCGCGCAGCCCGAAGTCGTACTCCCGGGACGCGAGCAGAGGCTCGAACTGCGCGGCGAGAGAGGGGTTGTGCCGCAACGCCGGTACGACGGCGTAGGTCATCGAGATCGGGCACATGTGGCCTGCTTCGGCCTGTCCCCATACATAGAATTTCGCGGCGCGGGCCACGTGCGCACCCACTCGGTCGTCCGTCCACGGGCTGGCGTGCAGTCCGTGCTGCACCGCGACGGTCATCAGATCATGCCAGTGCGGGTGGAATTCGACCTCGTCGACGCGATGGCCGTACCGATCGTGTGTTCTGAGCACCGGTGGGTTCTCGTTCGCGAGCCTGCCCCACTCCTGGGCCTCGACTCCGCCTGCGAGAGCGCCCAATTGACGCACCTCGTCGCGCGCCCAGCCGCCGCCGGCTCGGTCGAGACCGTCCAGCAGCGAGGCGTCGTCGGACACGTCGTAGGGCGTCAGGTCGGTCGCCTGATTGAAGACCTCATGTGTGTTCATCTCGAACTCCTAACGCACGCAACGAATAAGCGACGAGACCGGGGACCACGTCCACGGACTCGTGCGAGGACAACGGACCGACCAGCACTTCGCCGACGGCACCCACGAGGCCGGCGGCCGAGATCGCCGCGTCCTGATCGGGAATTTCCCCGGCCGCGATACCTGCCACGATCGCGTCGGCGAACGCAGCGGTGAATTTGCGCCGGAACACCAACCGCTCGGCGTCCACTGCTGGATCGACCGGTTCGGCGAGCAGCGCGTAGGCCATCGTGCGGTTCTTCAGGGCCCGCCCGGCGAAGGTCTGCACCACCGCGGCGACTCGCTCGGATGTGCTGCCGTGTGCGGCGACGGCGACCACCGCAGCCACTTCTCGGGTGCAGACCTGCCGGAAGATCTCGACGACCAGGTCGGATTTGCCGTCGAAGTGCGTGTAGACGCTGCCCGCGGACACGCCCGCGGCCGCGGCGACCGAGGCCACCGACAGGCCCGCGTATCCCTTGGTGGACAGGACCTCGACGGCGGCAGCAAGCAGTTTCGTTCGGCCGGCATCGAGCCGGGCCTGCACTGCGGGTGTTCGCCGGTAAGGCATTGAAGGATTGAAGCACTGATTCAGTGCTTCACGCAAGGGGACTCGAGTAGGTTCGTAACCATGCCGGTACGGATCGAACGATCAGGCCCCGTCACCACCGTGGTCCTCTCACGCCCGGAGGCACGCAATGCCGTCGACGGGCCCACTGCTCAGGAACTCACCCAGGCCTTCGAGGAATTCGATGCCGACGAATCCGCGTCGGTCGCCGTGTTGTGGGGCGAAGGCGGGACCTTCTGCTCGGGTGCCGATCTGAAGGCGCTCGGCACACCCAGGTCGAACCACGCGACCGAACACGGCGACGGTCCGATGGGCCCGACGCGAATGCGGTTGTCCAAGCCGGTCATCGCCGCGGTGTCGGGATACGCCGTCGCGGGTGGGCTCGAACTCGCCCTGTGGTGCGACCTACGCATCGCGGAGGACGACGCCACGTTCGGCGTGTTCTGTCGGCGCTGGGGCGTGCCTCTGATCGACGGCGGCACAGTGCGATTGCCGCGCATCATCGGCACCGGACGAGCGATGGACATGATTCTCACCGGACGCGCCGTGGCCGCCCAGGAGGCGTTGGACATCGGTCTGGTCACCCGAGTGGTTCCGGTCGGCCGTGCCCGATCCGAGGCCGAGGCGCTGGCCGCCGAACTGGCATTGCTGCCCCAGACCTGTATGCGCGAGGATCGGCTGTCCGTCCTCGAGCAAGACGGCCTCGACGAGGAAGCCGCGCTGAAGAACGAGTTTCGGCACGGTGCCATCTCGATCACCGCCGACGCGCTCACCGGAGCGAGTCGGTTCGCCTCTGGCGCGGGGCGACACGGTACCCCCAGTCCGTGACCTCGACCCGCCTGTCGGTGATCGACGAGATCTTTCTCCGCACACACCGCGGGTACGGCACACCGATTGCACTGCAGGGTATTTGGCGTACTGCCGAGTCGGTGACCCAGGACGAACTCGATCGGGTACACGCTGCGCTCGCACGTGGGCAGCTGGGTCGGCAGGTCGGCGTGCCTCGCATCCCCGGTGCCAGGCTCCGATGGGACGTCTGTTCCACCTCGCTGCCGCTGACGGTCGCCTCCGAGCCGGTCGACGACGCCATCGAGTGGGCCGACCACCAGGCCGATGTGCAGTTGGATCCGCAATACGGACCGGGCTGGCGGTTGACGGCAGCTCCGCTGACCGGCGGCGGTACCGTCGTATCGCTGGTGTGCTCGCATGCGCTCGCCGATGCCCGTGGGCTCATCGACGCAGCCGCACAGTCGTTTTCGGGCTCGGTAGAAGCCGAACCGATCGCCTCCCCCGGTTCGGACGCGGCGGACGCTCTGCGCATGGTCGTCACCGTGCTCGTGCGGTCGATCGTCGCGACCGCTCGACTGTGGGTGAGCGCGAAGGCTCGGGCCGAGCTGCGTTCGTTCACGGCATCCGACTCGAATCGCACTCGCCCCCACCGTGTTCGACGGGCCTTCTCGGTGGTCGTGGACGTCGATGCAGCGCAGTGGGATTCGGCTGCCGAGCTCGGTGGTGGCTCACCCAATTCGTTGTTCGTGTGCGTCGTCGCCGCGACCATGGCAGAACTCGGCTCACCCACGGTGACCGTCGACATCCCCTTCCGCACCGGATCCGGAGACGCGAACTCGATCGGGATGGCCACCGTCGACGTTCGCGGAGACGACTCACCGGCGGCAGTGCGCGCGGCGTGCAAAGCTGCCTTCGCCGCGCCCGTCGGAGCGCCCGCGGGGTACCCGCCCGAGGTTGTCCAACTGCTCCCCCACCGCCTCGCGGCGAAGTTGACCTCGACGCCGGGGCGCGGAGAAGTGTTGTGCTCCAACATCGGCGACATTCCGCAGGCTCTGGCTACCCTCGGACCGCATCGATCCTGCGGTCTGGCCACCCGCGCGATCCACCCCGCACCGACGGGACCGATCCCGCTGTCGACGATCAGGCTGTCGACCTACCTGTCCCGGATGGACGGGCGCTACACCCTCTCACTGGTGTGCACCGACGACGCGCTGGTCGGATCGGCGGCAGAGCTCACCGCAGCGGTGCACCGCGCTCTGGCGCGGCGAAACCTGGCCGGTGCACCCTGGTAGGTCTACCGTTGCAGCCATGAACGAGCACGATATCCACACCAAGATTCAGCAGCTGATCGCCACCGAGCACAAGCTGCGCACCGACACCCAGGCCGGGGAGATCGACCCCGACACCGAGAAGGCGCAGCTCGCGTCACTCGAACACGCTCTCGATCAGTGCTGGGACCTGCTCCGTCAGCGCCGCGCACGCATCGACGCAGGCAAGGACCCCGACTCCGCGACGGCCAACAGCGTCAACCAGGTCGAGGGATACCTGCAGTGAAACCGGTCATTCCGCAGGCTCCACTCCTGCAGTAACCGGGTCATTACGCAAGCTCCACTCCTGCGTCGAACCGGTCATTCCGCAGGCTCCACTCCTGCAGTCAGACCATTCGATCCGTCAGCACGTTCGGCAGGAACCGCAGCGCCGCGTCGATGCCTCGCCATTTCAGGCCGGGCAGCGCGGCGCGGCGCGTTTCGCTTTCGATGGCCCGGACCATCGCGGTGACGCCTTCGTCCAGAGTGGCTGTGAGAGCAGCACTGTCGCCTGCGCCGGCCGACATGTCGGTGGCGATGAAACCCGGCAGAAGCGTCGTGACGACGATGTCGGTTCGGGCCAACTCGGTGGCCAACGATTCTCCCAGAGAGGCCACCGCCGCTTTGCTGGCCGAGTAGGTCGCCTTGGCACCGGGCAGACCCCGATCGGCGCTGATGGACGAGACGAACACCAGGTGCCCGTGCTTCTGGGCCCGGAATATCGCCAACGCAGCCTCGGCCTGCGACAGCGCACCGACGAAATTGGTGCGCGCGGTCTGCAGATTGGCGTCGGCGCGACCGGATCCGATTTTCGCACCCTTGCCGAGTCCGGCATTGACGACAACTCGATCCAGGCCGCCCAACTCGTCGCGCAGTTCGCCGAACACCGTCACCACGGCATCGTGATCGGTGACGTCGAGGGCGCGCACCGCCACGGTGATCCCGGGATGCTGCGTCATCAGTTCGGAGCGGAGCTCGTCGAGCCGCTCGACCCGTCGCGCACAGAGTGCGAGATCCCGGCCCATGCCCGCGAAGCGGCGCGCCATCTCCTCGCCCAGTCCTGAACTCGCGCCGGTGATCAGAATCTTGCTCCGAGTGGTCGCCATAAGCGGGGAGCCTATGTCACTGTGGAGCAATGGCCCCAGAGAGCTCGGAATTCGATGTGATCGTCATCGGCGGAGGACCCGTCGGTGAGAATGCCGCGCAGTACGCGATACAAGGCAGCAGCCGCACCGCCGCCATCGTCGAACACGAACTCGTCGGCGGCGAATGCTCGTACTGGGCATGCATGCCCAGCAAGGCGCTCCTGCGGCCGAGCGAGGTGCTCGATACCGCCCGAAACATGCCGGGTGTGAAAGAACTGGTCGGCGATCAGCCCCTTGACGCCGACGCCGTATTGGCCCGACGCGAATCCTTCACGCACGGCCTCGACGACTCGTCGCAGGTGTCGTGGGCCGAGTCCGCGGGCATCTCGGTGATCCGTAGCCACGGACGGCTCAGCGGGGTCAAGACCGTCGAGGTCGACGGCAGAACGCTGACAGCTCGGCACGCAGTGGTGCTGGCTACCGGCACCACCGCGTCGGTACCGAACACGCCCGGTCTTCGCAACGCCCTACCGTGGATCTCTCGTGACGCCACGAACATTCACGAGACTCCCGGCCACGTGGCCATCATCGGCGGCGGTGTCGTCGCGAGCGAGGCAGCGACATGGCTGCTGTCCCTGGGGGCGAAGGTCACGATGATCGTGCGCGGCTCGTCTCTGCTGGCCGGCTCCGAGCCGTTCGCCGGGCAGCTCGTCGCCGATGCACTGAAACAACGCGGCGCAACGATCATGCTCGACGCGTCCCTGACGGCTGTGTCGCGACAAGATCCCGCCGACACCGGCGTCGGCCGAATCCACGGTGGTCCGGTCACTCTCACGGTCGGCGGCGAGGACCTCGTCGTGGACGAGGTGCTGGTCGCGGCGGGCCGCTCCCCGGCGAGCTCGGATCTGGGACTGACCTCCGTCGGTCTTCCCGACGGCAGATACGTCGACGTCGACGACCACCTCACTGTGGGGGACCACGACTGGCTCTATGCCGTCGGCGATCTCAACGGCCGGGCACCGTTGACGCACATGGGCAAGTATCAGGGACGGGTGGCCGGTGACGTCATCGCCGCCCGGGCCGAGGGAAAGCCGCTCGATCACAAGAAGTTTCGCGCCACCGCCGACCACGGACAGATTCCCCAGGTCGTGTTCACGCCCCTCGAGGTCGCCTCGGTCGGGCTCACCGAGGCCAAGGCGCGCGAAGCCGGTATCGACGTCGAGATCGCGGCCCAGGACATCGCCGTCGCGGGTTCCTCCCTACAGCAGGACGACTATTCGGGTCGTGCGCAGTTGGTGATCGACAGGGCCACCGACACTCTCGTCGGGGCGACCTTCGTCGGGCCGGGGGTGGCGGAATTGGTGCACGCGGCCACCGTTGCCGTGGTCGGGAAGGTATCGCTCGACGATCTGTGGCATGCGGTGCCGTCGTATCCGACGGTCAGCGAAATCTGGCTTCGGCTACTCGAATCGCGCCGGTGACAGGTTCAGCTCCGCGCATATGCCGCAGCTATGCCGGCGTAGGTTGTCGGGTCGGTTCGCCTCAGGCGTAGAGCCACCAGGACCCCGAGGATCGCTGCGAGGATGAGCACCACCGGTACCGCGTTGACGACGGCAGAATCGGATCCGGTGAGCACGCTGTAATGCGTTCCGGCGAGGATCAATCCGGTCGTGAACCCGAGAAATCCGATGCCCGGGGCAATCGCGGTGCGCCACACGGATCGATCGGGATGGCCGATGAAGAACACGACCACCGACAGTGCCGCGGCGGCCTGCAGCGCGATGACACCCAGAGTGCCGAGGCCGATGGCACCGGCCGCATAGCTCAGGTAGGGGTCGGCACCGGCCACCGCGAAGCCCGTCAGCGATACCGCTGCCACCACCGATGCAGTGACGCTCCCGACGTGGGGGCTCGCGTGCCGCGGGTGAATTCGGCCGAGCCACACCGGAAGTACACGCTCACGCCCCAGCGCGAACAGATAACGACTGGCGGCGTTGTGTACCGCCAGATACGACGCAAGCACGCTGGTGCACAGCAGCACTGCGGTTCCGTCGTACAGCACTGTTCCGCCGTACTCACGCGCCAGCGTGAACAGTAGGTTGCCCAGTTCGGTCTGGGCCAGCGCCGGAGCGTCGACGCCGCCTGCCGCACCAACGACGATCCAGCTCGTCGTGACGTAGAAGACCGCGATGATCGACACCGCAATGAACGTCGCACGCGGGATGCTCCGCCGCGGGTCCTTGGTCTCCTCCCCGTACAACGCTGCGGATTCGAACCCGATGAAGCTCGAGAACGCGAACATCATGGCGATACCGAGCGAACCGGAGAACACCTGAGTGGGTGTGAACGACTCCAGTGGCACTGCGGCAGCACCCTTCTGCCCGACGACCAAGCCGTCGAACACCACCAGAAAAGCGAACTCCAGCACCATCAGTGTCCCCAAGACCTTGGCGGAGAGGTCGGCATTTCGGAACCCGAGAATTGCCACGACCACCACGGCAACGCCGGTGAAGACGTACCACGGAATATCGATGCCCGAATCGGCGAAGACCAAATGGGTGAAATAGCCGAATGCTCCCGAAAGCCCGCACGCAAGTGACGTATACGCGACAACTGCGACATATGCGGCAGCAATTCCGGGCGGTTTACCCAACGCGAGACCGATGTAGGTGTAGAACGCACCGGTACTGTAGACCTGCTGCGCGATCGCCGCGAACCCCACCGAGAAGCACAGCAGCACAATTGAACTGATCGCGTACGCGGCAGGCAACCCAGCCCCGTTTCCGCGAATCAAGGCCAGTGGCACGTTACCGATCATGGCCGCCATCGGTGCTGCGGCAGCAACCACCAGAAATACCACTCGCCCGGTGGTCAGAGTACGTCGCTCGGACATCGTTGGGACGCTACCCGTACTGGGAGCACAATGCTGACACCGAACGCGATCGCTCGGGTCGCATCCCGCGTTGCCGAGTAGATTGGTCGAGTGACCGAGAATTCGCCGAAGCAGCAGCCGCTTCTCGTGCTGGGCAAGATCACCGAGATTCTCGATGCGTTCTCGTTCGATCGCCCGGCCATGACGCTGGGCGAGATTCAGCAGAGCACCGGGCTGCCCACCTCGACGGTGCAGCGTCTGGTCACCAACCTGGTTCAACAGGGCTTTCTGGATCGAGGCGGCGATCGCATCCGCATCGGCGTGCGGATGGCGTACTGGGCCGCGACGGCGACCAAGGATCTCGACGTGTTGTCGGTCGTCAATCCGATCCTCAAGGACATGCGCGATCTGACGACCGAGACAGCGTGCTTCTTTCGGCCCGAGCAGAACTACCGCGTGTGCGTGGCCATTGCCGAGACGCGGCATGCGTTGCGACGAGACATGTACGTCGGCAAGGTCATTCCGCTCAGCGCAGGATCGGCCAGCCGTGTCCTACTGGCCTGGGACTCGGAACTGGCCGAGCGTGTTCTGTCCCGCGAACTCGAATCGTTGACCGAGCAGACGGTGACCGAGGCCGAGACGATGCGGGAACTGTTGGCGCAGACAAGGTCCGACGGCTACGCGATCACCACCGGTGAGCGCGAAACCGGCGCATCGGGGCTGTCCGCTCCGGTGTTCGATTCGGCCTCGGACATCGTCGGTGCCGTCACCATCAGCGGCCCGACATTACGGATGCCGCAGTCGCAGTGCGAGGCCTGGGTGGACCTGCTGATCTCGCATGCCGAACAGATCACCCGGACCCTCGGCGGCCGCTACCCTGCCTGACCCCAGGCCTCGGGATTGACCGGGTGCGGCGGGAGCTCACCGCGCAGCATCGCCACGGCATTGGTGGCGCACAGGCGCGCCATCTCCGAGCGCACCGAGACCGTCGCGCTGCCCACGTGCGGTAGGAGCACGGTATTGGACAGTTCGGCCAGGCCCGGTTCGAGCGCAGGTTCGCGTTCGTAGACGTCCAATCCTGCTGCAGCGATAGATTTCTCACGTAGAGCAATCACCAGCGCTGCCTCGTCGACCACTGGCCCTCGCGCGGTATTGATCAGAATCGCCGACGGCTTCATGGCCTCGAACACGGCAGCATCGACCAGATGCCGGGTGGAGTCCGACAACGGGACGTGCAGCGACAGAAAGTCACTCGTTGCGACTATGTCGTCCCACGCCGCATGTTCGACGCGGCCGGCGAACTCACCGAGTTCGTCGTCGGAGACCTCGCGGTCGCCGGGCGGCCGGGGGCAGAACTTCACCGTCATGCCGAAACCCAGTGCCCGTCGAGCGGTGGCCCGAGCGATCCGACCGAAACCGGCAAGGCCGAGCACGCGGCCCGAGACATCGCTGCCCAGCAGCAGTTCGGGCTCCCACCCGGTGAAGGATCCGGACCGAACGAAGGCATCGGCCTCGACGGCACGGCGGGCCGTGGACAGGATCAGGAGCATCGCGATGTCTGCGGTCGAATCCGTCAGCACACCTGGAGTGTTCGCGGCGGTGATTCCGTGGCGTGTGGCGGCCGCGATGTCGATGTTGTCGAATCCGACGGCGTAGTTGGAGATGCCGGTGATCGACGCCGTAGCGAGAAGTTCCGCGTCGAACCGGTCGCGCAACTGCGAAACGACCACGGAATACGTACCCGATGCGCAGGCGTCGAGAAGCTGCTCGTGGTCCAACTCGCGGAGGTCGACCTCGCCGGCAGCCCGCAGAATGTCCATGCCGGGAGCCGGGATTTCCGACGTGACGAGAATGCGGCTCATACGACCCACTCGAACACGTGCGCCTCGGACCTGGCACCCTGCACGGTTTTCGATCGCATGGGCTCCTCCAGTTCGGCCAGCAGGCCCTCCGACAGAGAGACCATGCGTGCCAGCGTCTTCGGCTCGAACCAATCCGGCCTCGTCGCGAAGAGAATGTCCTCGGACGAGGTGTTGCCACTGGCACCGGGGGCGAAGGGACAGCCGCCCAGTCCGCCGAGCGAACCGTCGACCATCGCGGCTCCGGCCGAGATGGCGGCGAGAGTGTTCGCGACGCCCAGACCCCAGGTGTCGTGACCGTGGAACACCACCCGGCGGTCCGGAGTTTCCGCGCGCACCCGTGAGATCAGCGACGACACCTGAACCGGTACTGCCTGTCCGAGGGTGTCGCAGATGACAATATCCGTTGCGCCCGTAGCTCGTTCGTCGTTGGCGATCTCGATGACCCGATCCGGCGGTACCTGTCCCTCGAAAGGACAGGTGAACGACGTTGCGATACACAGCTCGATCTGTCCGCCCACCGAGCGGGTGATGTCGACGGCATCGGGCATCGCGGCCAGCGACACCTCGGTGGTGCGCCCGATGTTGGCCTGGTTGTGTGAGTCCGACGCGGAGAAGCAGTACTGGAAGTTGCGAGCCCCTGCAGCAGCGGCCTTCTCGACGTGGCGTGGAGTGGCGACCCACACCCAGCATCGCTCGAGTTCCTCGGCGGTCAGCTCGCCGATGACCTCGAGGGTGTTGGCCATGGGCGGCACTTTGTCGCCGCGTGCCATCGAGCCGACCTCGAGTGCCGGCACGCCGAGTTCGATGAGGGCCCTGATGATCTCGAGTTTGCGTTCGGTGGGGAGCATCTTGCCGGTGAGCTGTAGTCCGTCGCGCATCGTGACGTCGCGTAGCTCCGCGGTGGGGGTGAATCGGTACATCTACAGGCCCATCTCTTCGTCGGTCCGGCCGAGCAGCGTCGACAGTACTTCTCTGGTGTGCTCGCCCAGATCCGGCCCGACCGAACGGATCGGCAGGGATGCATCACCGATCACCGGGACAACTCCGACGAACCCGACGTCGGTGGGCTCTCCCTGGCCGGTGTCGACCGGAAAGTGCTGAATCATGTTGCGGGCCGCGTACTGTTCGTCGGCGACGATGTCCGCAGCGGTGTAGATCGGACCCGACGGCACCCCCGCGGCATCGAGTATCTTCAATGCCTCGGCGCGCGAACGCAATCCGGTCCAAGCCGAGATCGCGGCGTCCAGCTCGTCCCGGCGACGCCACCGGCCGGCGTTGGTCGCCAGGTCCGGATCGGCTCCCAGATCGGGACGGTCGATGGTTTCCATGTAACGCTGGAAGATGGCGTCGCCGTTACCGGCGATGATGATCGAGTGACCGTCGTTGCACGGGTACGCATTCGAGGGCGCGATGCCCTCCATCCGGCCGCCCGTCCGTTCACGTTCGACGCCGTAGGCCAGATAATCCGGGATCAGCGACTCCATCATCGACAGGATGGATTCGTTCAAGGCCACGTCGATGGAACGCTGTTCGAGCGACAACGGGTCCGATTTCTCTGCTGCGCGCTGCGTCTGTCGCTGGAACAACGCCATGACACATCCGAACGCCGCATAGAGACCGGCGATCGAGTCGCCGATCGACACACCGACCCGCACGGGCGGCCTGTCCGGATCACCGACGAGGTTGCGGAAACCGCCGTACGCCTCTGCCACAGCGGCAAATCCGGGTCGCTGCGACATCGGACCGGTTTGCCCGAATGCCGAGATGCGCGTGATGATCAGCTCCGGATTGGCGGCACTGAGAACCTCGGGCGAGATCCCCCACTTCTCGAGTGTGCCGGGCCGAAAGTTCTCCAGCACGATGTCGCAGTGCGCGGCGAGGTCGACCACATCTTTGCGGCCCTGCTCGGTGCGCAGGTCCAACACGATCGATTTCTTGTTCCGGTTGATCGTGCGGTACAGCATCGACGTCGTACCGGAATACAGCCGCCAATTGCGCAATTCGTCGCCGGTACCCGGCCTTTCGACCTTGATCACCTCGGCACCGAAATCGGCGAGCATCCTGGCCGCCGTGGGTGCGGCGATGTAGTTGCCGAGTTCGAGAACTCGAACTCCACTGAGCGGCAATGCCATTGTGTTCCTTTCGATATTCGCGGAAGAGGTCACAGGATCCAGCTCATCGGCACGATCAAGGCAATGGCAATGACCGATGCCACCGACACACCCACCGAGCACGTCTTGAGTGTGCCCCTCGTCGACTGGCCCATCAAGGACTGCAGCAGCCAGAACGTGTTGCTGGTGACGTGCACGGCGAACAGCGATCCGGCACCGGCGGCGAGCGCGATGAACACCGGGTCGAGACCGATCAGCGGCGCGACAGGCGCGAGGATGCCGGCCGAGGTGATGGCGGAGATCGTCACCGATCCGACGGCGATGTGCAACGCGGCCGCAATGACCCACACCATCAACAGTGGAGCCGCGGTACTGGCCGTGAAGTACTGGCCCAATATGTCGCCGAGACCCGCCTCGTTGATGACGGCTGCGAGCGATCCGCCGACACCGGTGAGGATGAGGATCTGGCCGCTCTCGGCGAAACCACGAGCGAGAGCTTTCTCCACCCGCTCCTGACCGACGTGGTAACGGCCGATGAGGCACGTCCCGACCAGTCCGAGGAGCAACGCGATGACCGGGCTGGCGATGAATTCGACCACCGGAACCGAGATCTCGGCGACTTCGAGAACGGCACCGATCGCGATCAGGACGAGCGCGAGCAGCAACGGCGAGAGCAACACCAGCAGCGAGGTCTGTTTCTCGGTGCGCACTTTCTGGGCCACGCCGCCGCCGGCGTCGAGTGGCTCGTCGTCGGTTTCGACAGGCTCCGGGCCCCCGGGCTCAGTGACTACGGTGATCTGTTGCTCGTCCTTCTCCTCGTTCCACCAACCGTGCCGGAAGACGAACGACATGATGGCCACCGACAGCACGACGACAGGAACGATAAGGATCAGTCCGTAGATCATCATCTTGCCCAACGGCACGCCGAGCAGTCCGGCCAACGCGAGCGTCGCGACTCCGGGAACCATGAACACGATGCCGCACTCCAGGGCGATGGCCAGCGCCGTCGCCATCCTCGCCGTGCCGTACTTGCCGATCTTGGGGGCGAGGTTGCGGGCGAGCGGTGCGGAAATCACCAACAGCACGTCGAGGAAGATGGACTGCAACAGAGTCGCGATGGTCAGCGCCAGCGCGTACGGGAGCCGCTTGGGGCCGAAGGCTCTCAGCAAAGTGCCGACGAGACGCTGGATGGCGCTCATCTCCTGCAGCACCGAACCCATCAGGACGCCGAACGCGATGAGCAATCCGACCTCGGCCATGATCTCGCCGAATCCGCCGGTGATCGTGTCGACAGTGGTCGACACTCCCAGCTTGGTCGCCAGGCCCAGGTACGCAGCCCCGAGCACCAGCGAAATCACCGGGTTGAAATGGAAACGAACGATGAAGACCACCACCGCCAGTACTGCGACGACGGTGTTGATCACGATCCACAAATCGGACATCGGTAGGTCTTTCCACCAGAGAGTGACCGCCGCCATGCGTGGCGGGCCGGTGTGATGCGTCGCACCATTGCTCACATTATGGGCATAGATTTACTTCGTGAGCAAGAGCGACCCCGGCTTCGCGTCAGATGGGCTGCGCGCGCCGAACCGACAGCGCAGCTCGCGAGGCATCCAGTTCGACCGGGGAGCGAACCGACAGCGGCCCGACTCGCAGGATTCCGTCCGAGAGCGGCTCGACCCGCAATCCGCCGCGACCGATCAGTGCCTTGCGAGCGCCGTCGACCACCATGCGGTCCATCCACGCGCACGGATGGGCAGGTCGGCCGCCCCGGAAGCGAATCCAGCCGTCACCGGAATCGAGTTCGAATTCCAGTCCGCGCAGTGGGTCGAGCTCCAACCCGCGGACCACAACGTTTCGCCTGGCCACGGCCGGGTCGGGAACGTCGACGCCCAGAACCTCGCCGACGGCGTCCCAGGCTTCGAGTGCCAGGAAGCTCACCGCTGCCTCGGTATGAGCCTTGACCCCGAAGAACCGATCGCCGCGGATGCCCTTGTGGGCGACGATCTCGACGCTGTCCGGCAATTCGGTCGGCACGTCGGCCGGGCCGTCCTTGGATCTCCCGAAGTACGCGTGCGAGGGCGCGCGCAGCAGCTCCACTATCTCGGCTCGATACTCGAAAGGCATGCTTTCGAGTCTGCCCGGTACCCGACCCTGCCGGTTCTTACCGCCGGGTAAGAAGCGCCCGGTAGTATCGCGAAATGGCTGTGAAAACACGCGTGACCACGACGGACGGCATGATCGAGGGAAAGCCGGTCGGCAATCTCACCACCTGGCGGGGCATTCCCTACGCCGCCCCTCCCGTCGGTCCGCTTCGGTTTCGCGCACCTCAACCCACCCAGCCGTGGCAGGGCGTGCGCGACGCGACCGAGTGGGGCAACGCATCCGTTCAGCACAAGCGGGGCACGATGCTCGCAGTCGGCAAGTACCAACCGTCGAGCGAGGACTGCCTGACACTCAACGTCTTGGCACCGAGCACGCCGAGCACGACACCCAGACCGGTCATGGTGTTCATCCACGGCGGTGCGTACACCCTCGGCACGTCGGCCACCCCGCTGTACGGCGGAGGTTCGCTGGTCCGGCGCTCGCTGCAGGACGGCAACGGCATCATCTACGTGTCGGTCAACTACCGACTCGGCGCTTTGGGCTACCTCGACATGTCGCGATTCTCGACCCCCGAGCGGCCGTTCGATTCCAACCTGGGACTACGCGACCAGGTGGCGGCATTGGAGTGGGTAAAGCGCAACATCGCCGAGTTCGGCGGAGATCCCGACAACGTCACCGTCTTCGGCGAGTCCGCAGGCGGCAATGCCGTCACCACCCTGATGACAGTGCCCGCCGCGAAAGGCCTTTTCGCCCAGGCAATTGCCGAAAGCTCGGCACCGGGCATGACGACCGCCAAGCACCGGGCGGACCAGTGGGCGAGCGAGTACGTCGGGTACCTCGGAGGCACCGCCGAGACCGCGGTGGAAACCCTGGAGAACGCCGAGGTACTGGCACTCGGCCGAGCAGGCACCAAGCTCGGACTCACCACGCTGCACCGCACTCCCGGCCTGCTCCCCTTCGGCCCGGTGATCGACGGTGATTTCCTTCCTGTCGATCCGGTCGAGGCGTACGCGAACGGCACCGCACACAATGTGCCGCTGATCATCGGCACCAACGCCCGTGAGGGAACACTGTTTCCAAAGTTTCTGGATGCGTTGCCCACCAACCCCGAACGCATTTCCAAACTCTTCTCCCTCACCGATCCCGCGGCAGAACCGGTTGTCACCGGTGGATACCGTGGATACCCGAGCGAGCGGGCCGCCATCGACTTCGGCGGGGATTTCACGTTCTGGAAGCCGTCTCTCGAAGTGGCCGAAGGACATTCGCGTCACGCACCGACGTACTTCTATCGCTTCGACTTCGCCCCTCGGTCGATGAAGTTGCTGGGCCTCGACGCCACCCACGGGTTCGAGTTGTTCGCCGTCTTCGGCATCAACGAGACGTTGTTCGGTAAAGCTCTGACCGCGACAGGGGGAAGAAAGTCGTTCGCGGAGGTCACCGAGCAGGTGCAGTCACACTGGATTGCGTTCGCCACCAACGGAAAGCCGTTGGAATCGTGGCCGGCCTACGACGAAGCCGAGCGCAAGACGCTGATCTTCGACACGCGCACTCGGGTGCAGAAAGATCCGCGCAGCGATCGCCGCAAAGCGTGGGAAGGCTATCGCGGCTACGCCAGCCAGACGCTCGAACCCGCTACTTGAGCAACCGCGACATCCGGCGGTCGGCAAGAATCTTGCCGGCCGTCTGGCACGTCGCGCAGTACTGAAAAGAGCGGTCCACGTAGGCGACCTCGCGCACCGGATCTCCGCACACCGGGCACGGCAGCCCGGTTCTGGCGTGCACCCGCATGCCGGATCGCTTCTCCCCCTTCAGCCGCGCCGCATCCTGCCCGGCCGAGCGGTCCACCGCGTCGGACAGGACCGAACGCATCGCGGCATAAAGAATCGAAACGGATTCCGCGTCGAGCTTGCTCGACGACGCGAACGGCGAGAGCTTGGCGACGTGCAGAATCTCGTCCGAGTAGGCGTTGCCGATTCCGGCGAGCAACGATTGGTCCACCAACGAGGTCTTCAGACGCGCGGTGGTGCTGCCGAGTATCTCGGCGAATTCGAGCTCGGTGACCGTCATCGCGTCCGGCCCGAGCCGGGCGATGCTCGCAACCTGCTGAGGATCACGGACCACCCAGACCGCCAAGCGTTTTTTGGTACCGGCTTCGGTCAGGTCGATCGCCGGGGTTGCGCCCTCGGGAGTGAAGAAGTGGATCCGCAGCGCCAGCGGCCCCTTGCCCGGTTTCGGCGGAGCAACACTGGGGTTGTCCACCCATCGCAGCCAACCCCCACGCGACAGGTGGGTGATCAGCCAGAGGTCACCCGCCTGCAGCGCCAGATGCTTCCCGAACCGCGCGGCATCGGTGACGTCGCGACCCTGCAGATCGGTGATCGGCGGATCGAAGGTCTTGAGAACACTGAGCGCCGCGATGTCGATGCGGCCGATCACGGCACCGACGGCATGCTCGCGCAAGAAGCCGGCAAGGGCCTCCACCTCGGGTAATTCCGGCATGCGTCCAGTATGCAGCTACGATGGCCGTCGTGATGGTTCCGACTCCGTACGAAGATCTGCTGCGCCGCATCCTCGACACCGGTACAGCCAAATCCGACCGGACGGGAACCGGGACGACCAGCGTGTTCGGGCATCAGATGCGCTTCGATCTGGCTGAGGGCTTCCCGTTGATCACCACCAAGAAGGTCCATCTCAAGTCGATCGTCTACGAACTGCTGTGGTTTCTGCGCGGAGACTCCAATGTCACGTGGCTGCAGGAACACGGCGTCAGCATCTGGGACGAGTGGGCAGCTCCGGACGGCGAACTCGGCCCCGTCTACGGAGTGCAGTGGCGTTCGTGGCCGACCCCGTCGGGCGAGCACATCGACCAGATCAGCCAGGTCATCGAGACTCTGAAGACCGATCCGGATTCGCGGCGAATGATCGTCTCGGCGTGGAACGTCGGCGAAATCCCGCAGATGGCCCTGCCGCCGTGCCATGCGTTCTTCCAGTTCTATGTCGCCGACGGCAAGCTCTCGTGCCAGCTGTATCAACGCAGCGCAGACATGTTCCTCGGCGTGCCCTTCAACATCGCCAGCTACGCACTGCTCACCCACTTGGTCGCCGCACAGACCGGCCTCGACGTCGGCGAGTTCGTGTGGACCGGGGGCGACTGCCACATCTACGACAACCACCGCGACCAGGTTGCCGAGCAGCTCTCCCGCGAGGCGTACCCCTACCCGACTCTGAAACTGGCACAGCGGGATTCGATCTTCGACTACACCTTCGACGACGTCGAGATCGTCGAATATCAGCACCACCCTGCAATCAAGGCCCCGGTAGCGGTGTGAGTGCATCGAGAGAGGTCGGCCTGATCTGGGCGCAGAGTTCCAACCTCAAAATCGGCGAAGCCGGCAGGATTCCGTGGGAAGTACCGGAAGACATGGCCAGGTTCAAAGCCGTGACGATGAACCATCCGGTCATCATGGGACGCAAAACCTGGGAGTCTCTGCCCGGAAGATTTCGACCGCTTCCGGGCCGACGCAACATAGTGGTCACTCGCAATCGCTCGTTCGACGCACCCGGTGCCGAGACCTGCGGCGGGGTGGACGAAGCCCTGGCGCTGGCCGGAGGCGAGACCGCGTGGATCATCGGCGGCGGTGAAATCTACCGATCGGCAATGCCATTCGCCACAACCCTGCATGTGACCGAGATCGATGTCGAGGTACCGGGCGATACGGATGCGCCAACGGTGGAAGGCGATTGGATCAAGAAGACGGGTGACTGGCTCACCAGCAGAGTGGACGGTAGACAGTTCAGATATGTGGAGTACGGGAAGCCTACCCAAACTGTTTGAGCGCGTTCATGATTCCTCCATCGCGACTGTGGGTGGTGCGTCATACTGGCGGCTATGGACAAGAAGTCACTCACCGCACTTGCCCGTCAGCAACTCAAGCTCGCAGTCGGCGCGTCGAGTGGCCGCAGTTCGCAGACGGTGTACGGCGGCCACAGTCGCAAATTGAGGCAGACCGTCGTGGCGCTGGCCGCGGGTAACAAGCTGGCCGAACACGATCTCAGCGGTGAGTCGACCGTCCTCGTCCTCAGCGGCAAGTTGGAACTGATCAGCGGTGAGAAGACCTGGAAGGGCTCCACCGGCGATCTCCTCGTCATCCCCGACGCACGGCACAGCGTCGAAGCCCTCGAAGACGTCAGCTTCTTGCTGACCGTCGCTATGTGACCGCTTTCCTGACGACCAACACCGGGCAATCTGCGGTGTTGACCAGAGCGAAGCTCGTCGACCCGAGCAGCATTCCCCCGAATCCGCCGCGCCCCCGGTTACCCACCACGATCAGCGCTGCCGTTTCGGACAGTCCGCTGAGCACTCGAACGGGACGATCCTGGGCGACGACGCGTTGGACGTCGACCTCCGGGAACCGCTCTTGCCACCCGGCGAGACTTTCCGCCAGCAGTGCTTCCTCGGTGTCGGCGATGGCCTGCCAGTCCGCGGGCGCGCGACCGAACGAGCGCGTCAGATCCACGTCGGACCATACGTGTACCGCGAGCAACGGAGCATCACGCGCCGAGGCCTCGGCGAACGCCCACTCGACCGCTGCCTGATTGACGTCGGATCCGTCCACGCCGACGACGATCGGGCCCTCGGCGACGGGACGGCCGTCGATGTCCCGGCCGCGTACGACGGCGACGGGTGACACGCTGTGGGCGGCCAGAGAGAGTGTGACAGCGCCCGTTTCGCTCGCTCCGATCACCAGGAGCTCGGCTTGGGCCGATACGCCGATGAGTACGTCCATCACGCCGCCTTCGACGGCACTCGAGGTCACCTCGAACGTCGGGTCGTCGACGACCGACACGGCCAGCGTTTCCGCGGCTGCGAGCCGCGATTTAGCGGTGGCGACGAATTCCGTTGCCTCGCCTGCAAATTCGCTCAGATCGACAACGCCCGGCATGTCGACGGCCGTCACGATGTGCAATCGCCGATCCCGTCGCCGAGCGCACAGGGCCGCCCAGATCACAGCCTTGTCGGCCGCAGCGGAACCGTCGATGCCGACGATGATCGGTCGATGCCCTGTCACGTGCCGGCCTCCGGTAGTAGCCCCGAGCCCGCTGGCTCGGTGAATGACGAACAGGGGTTCAGGCTAGTCGATGAATGGTCGCCGAAGGCGTGATGCACTCACGTCAGCTGGCGCGCAGCGCGTCTGCGTACCCCGGAGTTCGGGTTCGGTTCGCCTCGGCTGCCGCGGCCCGGGTGTCGAGATGGACCAGGTAGTCGGCCAATTGGTCGCGGCTGCGGACACCGACACCCAGGTCGGTCCGCTCGAAGACGCGCCACCGAGCGAGCGTCGGCAGCAGCACCTCGTCGAGATGACGTCGAAGATCGAAGATCCCGTCCCGCTCGATGAGCATGGCGCTCCGACCGAAGCCGGGAAGGTTGGTACCCGGCAACTGCGCGTTCATGACGACTTCGGTGATTGCCGTGACGGTCGGAGCGGGGGCGACGTCGAGCGCTGCCGACACAAGATTCGCAAAGAAGGTGACGTGCAGTTTCTGGTCGTCGACTATCCGGCCGAGCAAGCGATCGGCAACCGGATCGTGGCACTGGTGTGCGGTATTCGTATGGCAGACGCTACTGATCGTTTCGTCGAGGGTCACCTGCGCCAGAGAACGAAGGAGGTGAGCGCCGTTCATCGGGGAGTCGAATCCCACCGTCTTGCACTGTGCGCGAGCTCGACCGAGTGCCGTCGGATCGACGCTGCGCGTGGCGACCAAATAGTCGGTGACGGCTGCAGCATGCCGGGTGCGCTCGGCGCTCCACTCGGCGAGCCAGGCAGGCCACGAGCCAGTACCCGACGCCGCGACCTCGCACCGATACAGCGGAATGTTCTGCTCGGTGAGGAGATCGGTGACCAGTGCCGCCTTGGCGGCTTCGGTCAGCGGTGACGTACGCGTTCCCCAGTACATCTCGGTCCGGACGAAATCCGTGGGCTGCCAGGAGGAGACAGCTGTCGAGCGGTGGCGCGCGAGGTTGTCGTCGATCGTCGGCTGCAGTTCCCGTAGAACCGTGAACTGCCCGATGTCGCTGCGCATACTCGTCCTCTCACCCCGCTCGTCCGGACCGATCCGAGATCAAAGTAGGCGCGTAGCGCAGGCGATGGGACCGCCTTCTGCATTGTTTAGGGCAAGTCGCAAGGCCCCTCGTGGCCCGCTCGAGATAAATCACAACGAGTTTTGCCGAAACCATGGATCACACGTAGATAACAACCTATGATCGATCCCGTTAGAGGCCAGGAAACAAACTCAAAGTTTGAAAAACCTGCCATTTCGGCTGAAGTTGCATAGATTCACGACAGGAAGCGCGTTTCTACGCGTGAGTACGGTAGCTCTCTCAAAACCTGAAGAATCCAACACGAAGGGTTGATCTGTGACCGTTCACAACTCGACTGGCCTCGGAATCATGGTCGCAGGGCAGCCTGCTTCGGCTCCCCTTCGCGATTTTCGCGCAGTGGCGCGCCTCCTGGTAGGCCACTTCGCCGCCAATACTCCCTGCGGTTCACTTCCCGGTGAACAACTCCACGGAGACGTCACCGAATTCACCGTCAAGTGCATCAGCATCGCCGTGCAGATGCTCGACGAGCGGCGCGCACCTGCCGAGTCCGACTTGGCCGAATTGCGCGCCAAGGCCAGTCAATGGGCTCGTGAGGGTGTCCCGCTCGAGTCCGTCCTCAGCGTCTACCACGAAGGCATTCAGATCGGTTGGAATCTGGTGTCCAAGCGGGCAGGAGAAGGCGACGCCGCCCAGTTGATCGAGGCTGCGCGCATGTTCGTGCTGCTGTCGGAGAAGGTCTCGATCGCGGCCAGCAAGAGCTACGTCGAAGAGCTTCAGGCGGTGGCGAGCGAGCATCACACAGCCGCGCACACGCTGGTCACCTCGTTGCTGAGCGGACACAACGCCGTCTCGATGGCCCGCCAGTCGGGCATCGAACTCGCCGACAGTTACCTCGTGCTCGCACTGTCGGTACCGCCGCACCCCGACGAGAACGACCCCAACATCCAGAAGACGGTGGCTGCACGACGCAAGCTGCGTCGCGTGCAGGCCGAACTGGCCACCGTGTGCGGACGCACTCCCCTGTCGCTGCTCAGCACCGAGGGCGGAACCGTCCTGATCCCCGGCGTCCACGACGACGAGTGGGTCGAGGCGCTGGTGCACCGCATCGGTACCGCCGCAGAGGTCCCCGTCACCGCCACCGCCGAGCAGGCTGCGACAGCCGACATTCCCACCGCAGCAGACCAGGTCCACGAACTGCTGTCCCTGGCTCATCAGCTGCACCGCCCGTCCGGGTTGTACCGGATGGACGACCTGGTGCTCGAGTACCAGCTCACTCGTCCCGGACCGGGTCGACGCCACCTCACCCAGATCCTCGAGCCGCTCGATTCGTCACCCGAATTGCTCGAGACCCTCGAGATCCACATTTCGCACGACCTCAACCGTCAGCGCTCCGCCCGGCAACTCCATCTGCACACCAACACCGTCGACTATCGCCTCAAGCGAATCGCACAACTGACCGGGTTCGACCCGACTCGTCCGTCCGGTATCCGCCACCTCCAGGCGGCACTGGTGGCCAGGCGGCTCGAATCCTCGCGCGGCGCAGCGTGATCTGAGAACTCCGACCGGTTTCTCGACCCGACGGCAGGTAGCGTCGGAAGTATTCGAGAAGCAGGGGATCATGCATGACGAAGTTGAAGCTCCAGTTGTCCGGCGTGGTCAAGGAGTACCCCACCGGCGAACAACCGGTCCGTGCGTTGGACGGCATCGATCTCACGATCGACGGTGGTCAATTCGTGTCGCTGGTCGCGCCGTCCGGAGCAGGTAAGTCGACACTGCTGCACATGCTCGGCGCGCTGGACACCCCGACGGCCGGGTCCATCCGATTCAACGACGTCGAGGTCACCACCCTCGACGACAACGCACAGTCCGATTTCCGACGCCATCAGGTGGGCTTCGTCTTCCAGTTCTTCAACCTGCTGCCGACCATGTCGGCGTGGGAGAACGTGGCCGTCCCGAAGCTGCTCGACGGCACCCCCATCAAGAAGGCGAAAGCCGACGCGATGCGGCTGTTGGACATGGTGGGGCTGGCGCTTCGGTCCGAACACCGCCCGGCACAACTGTCGGGCGGCCAGATTCAACGCATCGCCATCGCCCGAGCCCTGATGATGGACCCGGCGCTGCTGATCGCCGACGAGCCGACGGGCAACCTCGATTCCAAGACCTCCCACAACGTCCTCGAGATTCTTGCCGACGTAGCCCACGGCAGCGAGGGACGTCGGGCAGTGGTGATGGCAACCCACGATCTCGAGGCGGCTCGGTCGACCGATCGCGTCGTCAGCATGATCGACGGCCGCGTCGACACCGACACCGCTGGTACACCTCGGTGATCGGTACCGCGCTCAGCAGATTTCGCGTCATCAGCCTCCGAGACCTCCGAATGCACTGGGTGCGTTCGCTGGTCTCGGCGGGAGTCGTGGCCGTCGCCGCGGGTTTGCTCATCGCCGTCCTCGGCACGTACGGATCGCTGACCGGATCTGTCGAACGTCTGGCGGTGTCGATCGCAGGCAACGCGCAGTACGAAGTTGTCGGCGTGACCGATTCCGGATTCGCACAGAACGAACTCGACGTCGTACGCGGTGTTGCGGGCGTCGATGCGGCGGTACCCCTGCTCCGCAGCATCGTACGATCCGATGTCGGCGAGCTGACGGTACTGGGTGTCGATTCATCGATCACGGCACTGCAGTCCGATCTGCAAGGTGCCGTGGGCAGCGCAGCGGGTCTGCTGTCCGACCCGTCGGGCGTATTGGTCGGAGCAGCAACGGGATTGACGCAGGGTGACACGGTCACGATCGCCGACCGACCCACTGCGGTAGTGGGCGTGATCGATGGCCCTGGCACGCAGCGCATCGGTGGGGGCATGTTCGCCGTCACGTTGCTGCCCACCGCGCAGGCCTTGACCGACCGGCCGGGCCAGGTCGATTCGATCTTCGTTCTCGGTGGCGGAGACGACCTGCGATCGAACCTCGACGCGGCGTTGGCCGGCCGAGTCTCGGTGATGAATCCGGAATTCCGGGCCGACAGAGCCGATCAGGCCATGAGTCTGACGCGCAATGCGACGCTGATGGTCTCCCTCATCGCGTTCGTCGTCGCGGCGTTCCTGGTGTTCAACGTCATGAACATGGCCATCGCCAAGCGTCGCCCCACCATCTCCCTGCTCCGAGCGGTCGGCGGTCGGCGCGCGGACATCGTCCGCGACCTGTTGTTCGAGTCGGTACTGGTGGGTCTCGTCGGCGGTGCCGTCGGGGTACCTCTCGGAATCATCATGGGCCGCATCGCCATCGAGAGCCTGCCGCCGTTCCTGTCGCAAGCATTCGATGCGCGAATCGAATACGTGTTGCCGAGCTTCGCCATTCCCGTCGCGATCGTGGCTTGCGTGCTGGCCTGCGTCGGCGCGTCCGCTCTGGCTGCCGTTCAGGTGTATCGCATCTCGCCGATCGAAGCATTGGCGGTCGGCGGCGGAGAAACATCCGGCGGCCCAAAGCTGTCGTTCACGTTGGCCGCCACCGTGTTCGGTCTGCTCGCCATCGCCGGATCGTTCGTGTTCGCCGTCAACGTCGACGGGCAACTGACCCTCGGTGCCGGTGCCCTGTTCATGTTCGGCGTCGTCGCACTGTGCGTCGGCGGAACCGGGCCGATCGTCTGGGCCACCGGCGCTGTGCCCCGCAGATGGGGTGGTGCCGGACGCCTTGCCACCGCGACCATCGAACGCGCTCCGCGGCGCATCTGGGCGACGGTGATGACCATCGTCATCGCCGTGGGAGTCAGTGTGGGAGTGTCCGGTTCGTTGACGAACATGACCGACTCCGCCGCCGAATCACTGTCGTCGCTCGCCGACACGGACCTGTACGTATCGATGAGCTCACCCGACGCCATACCGTCGGGCCCGATCGTTCCCACCGCCGTAGACGAAGCCGTGCGGGCGACGGCCGGCGTCTCCCGCGTCGTCGAAGGACAGTGGGCCTACGCGACCATCGACGACGAGCTGGTCTCCATCCAAGGCGTCGCCGACGGAAGCAACGCGGTGACACTGGCCTCGCTCCCCGCAGACGTACGCGCGGGATTGCTCGCGGGCGACGGGGTGGTGCTCTCGAAGGCGCTCGGTACGACGCTGGGAGTGACGGCGGGAGACACCATCGATCTGCCGACGCCCACCGGGGTGCAGAACGTACGCGTGCTCGATCTCGTGGACTACATCAACGCCGCAGGCGGCACGATGGCGATCTCACTGGAGTCGATGCAGCGCTTCTACGACCGCCCGGGTGCGACGTACCTCGAGATCACCGTCGACGGAGACGTTGCAGCCGTGCAGAATTCGCTGCGATCGACTCTGCCGCCCGAGGCGTTCGTGTACACGGGCGCCGCGGCACTCGAGGGCACCAGCGCGGCCATCCGCCAATCCGGTGCACTCGCCATCGCACTGCAGTGGATCGTCGCACTGGTCGCTGCCGTCGCATTGCTGAACACGTTGACGCTGTCGGTACTCGAACGTCGACGTGAACTCGGAGTACTGCGCGCCATGGGCGGCGGCCGAGGAACCCTGGCACGCATGGTGTTGGCGGAGGCACTGTCCGTGGGCATCGTCGGCGGCATTCTGGGGCTGATCATCGGTGCCGGCCTGCAATACCTGAGCACACTGATCCTCGGTGCCAGCATCGGAATTCCCGTGCAGTACAACGCCAGTTGGACGGTGCTGTTGTACGGACTCGTCGCGTTGGGCCTCTCACTACTGGGATCGGCTCCGCCTGCGGTACACGCATCACGCCTGAACATCGTGGATGCAATTGCCGCGGATTGAGTGGTGGGGATCGGGCTCGTTCTGCGGTGCTGGGGCCTAGGGATCCGCAAACGCGCGCGCGTTCGTCAGGTGCGAGCGAAATAGACAGCCAGCGGCTGACGACTCTGCGCGCGTCTGGCAAATGCGCGCGCGTTTGTACGAGGATGACCGACGTGGCCACATTCAGCGTCGAAGTAGAGAAGTACGCGGTCGAGACTCTGCGCGACTGTGTGGGTGGTCCCGAGTGGGAGTTGCGGCCCGAGCGCGCGGCACTTCTGGTCCACGACATGCAGCCGTACTACCTGAACGTGCTGCACTCCTCGGTTCGTGCGCGGGTGGCCGCAGAAGCGTCGGCGGTGCTCGCGTGCGCCAGGTCTGCCGGAGTGCCGATTCTGGCGAGCGGTCCGCGGGCGGCTGAGGCGATCGAACAGCGTGGACTGCTGGGGCCGATGTGGGGGTTGGGCCCGTCTGCCGAGGACGTGGCGGTCACCGAATCGGACTTCGTTCCGATCGCGAAGCGCAGCTACAGCGCGTTCTACGCGTCCGATCTCGAGGTCGAACTACGCCGACGAGGCCGTGACCAGCTGGTCATTGTGGGTGTCTTCGCCTCGGCGGGAATTCTCGCGACGACGTTCGACGCTTTTGCCCGCGACATTCAGTGCTTCGTCGGCATCGAATCGGTCGCCGATTACACCGCCCACCAGCACCGCACCGCCCTGAATCTGATCGCATCACTGACCGGTGTAGTGACCAGCAGCGCGAACCTGCTTCACGATCTGCGGTGCGGACCGCTAGACTGACGACCGCGATGTGGGCCCGCTGTGCAGTACGACAGCGACCCACCCGCAACCCGATTGTTCGACTGATCGAAAGACCTTGCCGCACAGGGACTTTGGAGCACTCGTTCGATCACCAGCCTTCGTAGCTCAGGGGATAGAGCAACCCTCTCCTAAAGGGTAGGTCGCAGGTTCGAATCCTGCCGAGGGCACCAGCATCGCTTTTCGGCGCGCACTCTCAGATTTCACACCCCGCCCTGTTGCACTACCTCCCGAACCGGCGTACATTCGAACATGCATTCGAGTACCGGGGAGGAACTCGTGGTCACAGCTATACCAGAATCACCGCTCACATCCGCTGAGGTGTTGAGGTTCGTTGCGCGTCTTCAGGCGTCCGACATAGTCGTCGACGCAGCAGCAGGCATCGATCTCATCTCTGCTCTCGAAACCGTCAAATGCGTCAGCGTGGCAACCCAAGCCGTCGTGACCGATGCCGTTGCAACCGTGATCAGCACCGAACGTCGTGAACGTGGCAAGCCGAAAGCCCAGTGGCGCACAGGAATTGCGTCGCAGATCGGCCTGGCTCGACGAGAGTCACCCAACCGCGGCGGCACTCATCTCGGGCTTGCTCGTGCGCTCGTTCACGAAATGCCACACACCCTGGCCCGCCTGAAAGCCGGCGAACTCAACGAGTGGCGCGTCATGATTCTCGCCCGCGAAACCGCGTGTCTCACCGTCGACGATCGCCGAACCATCGATGAACGTCTGTGCGCAGACCCCGCCACCCTCGCCGGTGCAGGAGATCGCACCATCGAGGGTCGCGCCCGCGCACTCGCCAACGAACTGGACGCCGCCTCCCAGGTCAAGCGACGCGCAAAGGCATACGCCGCACGCCGAGTCAGTACGCGCCCCGCACCCGAATTGATGGGATTCTTCACCGCGCTCACCTCGATGGAGAAGACCGTCTGCATGTGGGCGACCCTGCGGCGCGACGCCGACACCGTCATCAACGCAGGTGGCGACACACGCAGCCGCGACCAGATCATGGCCGACCTGGTGTTCGAGAGAGTCACCGGCACATCGGCCGCTCAAGGTCCACCGGTCACCGTCGACATCGTCATCTCGGATTCGACCCTGCTCGCCGGTGGCGACACGTCCGCATATCTGCACGGCTACGGCGACATCCCGTCGGACGTCGCACGCCAACTCGTGCGCGACGCACTCGACGATGCGCAGGGCAATGAGACGCGCGTCGCATTACGTCGCCTCTATGCCCACCCGAAAACCGGCGCACTGACAGCCGTCGAATCCACATCCCGCGCATTTCCCACCGCATTGGGACGCCTCATCGATCTCCGCGATCGCACGTGCCGCACCCCGTGGTGCGACGCGCCCATCCGGCACCACGACCACATCATCGCGCACACGGCGGGCGGAGCGACCAGCGCCGAAAACGGCGCAGGCCTGTGTGCCGCATGCAATTACGCGAAAGAAGGCGACGGCTGGACGGCCGAAGCACTACGAGACAAACGGAACGCGCGACATCGCTACAGGCTCATCTCACCCACCGGGCACACGTACGATTCGAGCGCGCCGCCGATGCCGGTGGTCGAGCTCTACAGCTCGCCGGCGGAGAACGTCTACATCGACGGACTGTTCGGCTCCGACGCCGCGTGACCGTCGACCGCGGGAAGAGATCGGGTCCGCACTCGGTTACACTCGGTATCGACGCGCGTAACTGCACGTCAGACGTCGTGGAATGCTCCCGAATCACCATGTGCACCCCGCACAGGCTTCTCTTACGGCGATCGAAACTGCCCACCGGCAGTCTCGCCACCTTGCATCTCGGCCCGAAGGCCCGCAGGTGCAACACCCTGCCCGAAAGGCACTTTTCATCACAATGACGACCCCACAGACTTTTGCTGCACTCGGAGTACCCCAGGCCATCGCAGACGTACTCGCGAGCCAGGGCAAGACCGAGGCCTTCCCGATCCAGGCCGACACGCTCCCCGACACACTGCAGGGACGCGACGTACTCGGACGCGGAAAGACCGGCAGCGGAAAGACACTCGCATTCTCCATCCCCATGGTCGCGCGTCTCGCCGGCCAACTCCCCGGCAACCGCAAGCCCGGCCGCCCGCGCGGACTGATCCTTGCGCCGACGCGTGAGCTCGCCACCCAGATCGCCGTCGCGATCGAACCCCTCGCCGCCGCGTACTCGTTGAAGGTCACGACGATCTTCGGTGGTGTGTCGCAGGTTCGTCAGGTGTCCGCACTCAAGTCCGGAGTCGACATCGTCGTCGCCTGCCCCGGACGCCTCGAAGACCTCATGAAGCAGCGCCACCTGACCCTCGACGGCGTACAGATCACCGTCCTCGACGAGGCAGACCACATGGCCGACCTCGGGTTCCTGCCCGTCGTCACCCGGATCCTCGCCGCCACCCCCGACAAGGGTCAGCGCATGCTGTTCTCGGCGACCCTGGACAACGGTGTCGACAAACTGGTCAAGCGCTTCCTGCACAACCAGATCACGCACTCCGTCGACGAGGCGACCTCGCACGTCGAGGCCATGACTCACAGCGTGTTCGAGGTCGACGGCGTCGAAGCCAAGAAGAAGCTGGTCCACCAGCTCGCCTCCGGCACCGGACGCCGCATCCTGTTCATGCGCACCAAGCACCAGGCCCGCAAGCTCGCCAAGCAGCTCACCGATGCCGGAATCCCGTCCGTCGACCTGCACGGCAACCTCTCGCAGGCCGCACGTGACCGGAACCTCGCGGCCTTCTCCTCCGGCCAGGCCCGCGTGCTCGTCGCCACCGACGTCGCAGCCCGCGGCGTCCACGTCGACGACGTTCAGCTCGTCGTCCACGTCGATCCCCCGGCCGAGCACAAGGCATACCTGCACCGCTCCGGCCGCACCGCGCGCGCCGGCAGCGCAGGCGACGTCGTGACCGTGGTTCTGCCCGAGCAGCGCAAGGACACCGCAGTTCTGCTGCGCAAGGCCGACATCAAGGTCACCCCGATCCGCGTCACCGCCGACTCGCCTGCAGTGGCGAACCTCGTCGGCGAGCAGGCCCGCTACGTCGAGCCTGCACCGAAGGCAGAGCCGGCACCGGCCCGCACCGGAGCCCCGCGCAACAACAACGCGCGACGCGGCGGCCCGGCCCGCTCGGGTGGACAGCCGCGCAGTGGTGGCCAGCCGCGCAGTGGTGGTCAGCCGCGTAGCGGTGGCGGTGGCCACAGCCGTCGCGCAGCGGGCCCGGCAACGAGCCAGCGCAGCCGCTGACCCGAACCTCTGAAACAGGAAAGCCCTCGCTACGAGGGCTTTCCTGTTCTGATGCTCACGACGGCAGCAACCGCGCACAAGCCGGCCGCGCCGAACCACGCCATCGTGTATGCGCCGGTGGCGTCACGCACAATGCCCGCGACGACGGACGCGATGCCCGCTCCGATCTGGTGTGAGGCGAAGACCCACCCGAACACCAGAGAACCCTTGTCGCCGAACACCTCTCGGCACAGAGCAATCGTGGGCGGAACCGTTGCCACCCAATCCAATCCGTAGATCACCACGAAGATGACGATCGACGGTTGGATGGTCGCCGACAGCAACCACGGCAGAAACAGCAGCGAGATTCCGCGAAAGCCGTAATAGGCCGCCAACAGATACCGCGGATTCACCCGATCGGTCAGCCAACCCGATGCGATCGTCCCGACGATGTCGAAGATTCCCACCACCGCCAGCAGACCCGCTGCGGTGGTTTCGTGCATTCCGTGGTCGTGCGCAGACGGTATGAAGTGAGTTCCGATGAGCCCGTTGGTCGTTGCGCCACAGATCGCGAATCCGAGCACCAACGCCCAGAAGGTTCGTACTCGGCTCGCGTCGCGTAGAGCCTGCACCGCTGCGCGCGCGGGGTTCACGGTCGACACCGCCGCCGGCGGGACGTAGTCGGCGGGTGCGCCGTACGGAGTCACGCCGACATCGGCCGGCATGTTGCGCAGCCACCGCAACACGAACGGCACCACGATCAGCGAGCCCCCGGCGATGAGGAACGACGCTGCGCGCCAACCGGATCGGTCGACCAGCTGAGCGATCAACGGCAGAAAGATCAACTGCCCCGTCGCGCTGCCCGCGGTCAACACGCCCGAGACGAGCCCGCGACGCTGCACGAACCATCTATTCGTCACCACCGCCGCGAACACCAGAGCCATCGACCCGGTGCCCAACCCGATCATGACGCCCCACGTCAACACCAACTGCCACGCCTGGGTCACGAACACACTCAGAGCGCTGCCCGCGGCCACGACGACCAACGCCGTCGACGTCACAGCTCGGATCCCGAAACGCTCCATCAACGCCGCGGCGAACGGTGCCGTCAGACCGAACAGCACCAGGTTGACGCCCACCGCCAGCGACAGCATCGACCGCGGCCAACCGAACTCTTCCTGCAGCGGCACCATCAACACGCTCGGTGCGGCCCGGAACCCCGCCGCACCGACGAGAGCGAGGAAGGCCACCGCGGCGACGATCCATGCCGGATGAAGTCGCCTGCGGGTCGCGATCTCGGAAGTCACGCAGACAGTGTGCCTCAGTCGAGCTGGCACACTGGAGCGGTGACCGTCAGCGCTGCCCACCGTCCCGAGTCCGGGCCCCTCGGTCCGCAAGAATTGGCGACCGCTGCGGTGATGAGCAGCTTCACCGTCGCGCTGACGGTGATCGGCGTGCTGGTGCCGATGGCAGCGATTCTGCAGGTTGTCGCCGCTATTCCCATGTCGGTGGTGGCCCTGCGCTATCGCACGCGAGCATTGGTCACCTCAGCGGTGGCGGGCATACTCGTAGGATTCGTCGCGGCCGGCACTCAGACGGCGCTCACCGTGGCCAGTGCGGCATTGCTGGGCGGTCTGGTCGGCCGGGCGAAGCGCCGGAAACAAGGCCTGTTCGGCGTGCTCGTCACGTCGGCAATCGTCGGACCGGCACTCGGAGCCCTCGCGGTGCTGTTGCTGCTGATCCTCGTCCCGCTACGGCAGCTGTTTCTCGAGACGCTCCGCAACACCATCGAAGGCATCTCCCGACTGTTCGAGCGCGTATCCGCCCCGCAGGCCATCCCCGATGTGATTCGCAGCAGCAGCACAGCGGTACTCGACAACTGGTGGTGGTGGGTCGGCGGATCCATCGCATTCGGCATCGTCACTGGAACGCTGTTCGCGTGGCTGATCCTCACCGCCATCCTCGATCGCCTCTCGGCCATCCCCACCCCGGAGCCGTTCGTCTCGGGCATCGACGACGAGATCGCGCCACTGCCCGTCACCCTGACCGCCGTGGGCTACCGGTATCCCGGCAGCAGATCGGCAGCGTTGAGCGGTATCGACCTGCACATCGAACCGGGAGAATTCGTCGCGATCGTCGGCCACAACGGATCCGGCAAATCCACGCTGACGCGAATTCTCGCAGGCCGTGAACCCTCCGAGGGCTCGGTGACTCGTCCCGGCTCCACCGGACTCGGACGGTACGGCGGCACCGCAGTGGTGTTGCAGCGACCCGAAAGTCAGATCCTCGGTACCCGCGTCGCCGACGACGTCGTATGGGGACTGCCACCCGGCGACTCTCGCCCCGACGTCGACGCCCTGCTCGACGAGGTGGGGTTGAGCGGCATGGGTGCTCGCGACACGGCCTCGCTTTCCGGCGGCGAGATGCAGCGACTCGCTGTCGCCGCGGCCCTGGCTCGGCGTCCCGCTCTACTGATTGCCGACGAGGCAACCGCCATGATCGACGCCTCGGGCCGGGAACATCTGGTCTCGCTACTCGCGGCACTGCCCCGTCGGCACGGGATGTCGGTCGTACTCGTCACCCATCATGTCTCGGAAACTGTTGCCGCTGATCGCGTCGTACATCTACACGAGGGCATGCAGGTGGAGCACGACACTCTGTGGATGCAGACCAGGACCGGCAACGCTGCTGTTCTGCACGACAATTCGAGCCCGCGCCTGCTCGAACTACGCGACGTGCGGCACGTCTACAACAGGCGCACCCCGTGGGCACAATCGGCGTTGAACGGCGTCGACATCACCGTCAAGCGAGGCGAGGGAGTTCTCGTTCTCGGCGGAAACGGTTCGGGCAAGTCGACTTTGGCGTGGATCATGGCCGGGCTGACCGGGCCCACCACCGGCGTCGCGCAGCTCGACGGCAAGGCGATGACGTCGCGAGTCGGGGACGTCGGGTTGGCCTTTCAGCATTCGCGGCTGCAGTTGCAGCGGCGGACCGTCTCCGAGGACATCGCCGCGGCCGCGGGGCCCGAAACCGGTTCTGCCACAGTGTCGGCCGCGATGGATGCCGTCGGCCTCGACCGGTCACTGGCCGCACGCGACGTCGACTCGCTCAGCGGCGGGCAGATGCGACGCGTGGTGCTGGCCGGTCTGATCGCTCGTCGACCCCGCATCTTGGTGCTCGACGAGCCGCTGGCCGGACTGGACCCGCCCGGACGCGACGACATCATCGGCGTCCTCGCCGGCCTGCGTGAGCGCGGCGTATCGATCGTGGTCATCTCGCACGACGTGGACGGTATGGACGCCGTCTGCAGTCGAACCATCACGATGGCCGACGGCCACATCGTCTCCGATTCGATTCATGGGAGCGTGCATTCGTGACGACCGTCGTACTGCGCCAGGTTCCGCGGATCTCACCCATTCACCGGCTGTGGGCGGGCACCAAGCTCATCGTGGTGTTGCTGCTCAGCATCACCCTCGTCGTGGCTCCGACGTGGCCTGCCCTCGGCATCGTGTTCGCGCTGCTGGTCGTCGCGGCTGTCATCGCCCACATTCCGATCACGGCTCTACCTCGGCCACCGTGGTGGATCTGGGCGCTCTTCGGTGTCGGAGCACTGATCAATCTGCCCATCGGCGGCGCAGCGGTTCTGCTGTACTTCCGTGCGACGCTGTTCGTGTTCGTTCTGCTCGGCGCATCGATGATGATCGGGTGGACGACGTCGATGAGCGACATCGCTCCGGCGGTGTCGAAACTCGGTGCACCGCTCAAGAAGCTGAAGCTGCCGGTCGACGAGTGGGCGATCGCCGTAGCGCTCAGCCTGCGGTCGCTTCCGCTGCTCATCGAGGAGATGCGGACCCTCAACGCCGCCCGACGGCTGCGACCGAAGCCGGTGGTCAACAGTGCGTCGGACAATTCACTGGTCGACATCGTGACCACGGTGATGTCGGTGGCCATCAGGCGCGCGGACGAGATGGGTGAAGCCATCACCGCACGCGGGGGCACCGGCATGATCACCGCCACCGAGGCACGTTTCAAGGCCTCGGACGCGGCGACTCTGGTGGTGGTGACGCTGGCCTGCGCGGCCGCGATCACGATCAGCTTCCTGCTGCGGTGAGCTACTCCCCCGCGAGACGCTCGGTGCGCGAGTTCAACGCCTTGACGAACACGTCCGGGATATCGCGGGGATCCTCCGCGACATAGCTCGTACCACCGGTGGCCGCGGAGATCTGCTGCAGCGCAACCGGATCGGCATCACTGGTGACGCCGACCGTGATGATCACGATGGGACGCACCGGATCCTGCTCCTTCTGCAGGGCGGCGAGAAGCTGGTCCAGGGAAATACTGCCGTTGTCCTCGTTCGCGCCGTCGGTGAGGATGATGACGCTGTTGACGTAATCGGGGTCGTAGCCCTCCTTGACACGTCGGAACGCTGCCAGAGTGGTGTCGTAGAGTCCGGTCCCGCCTCCGACCAGAGCCGGTAGCCCACGGACTGCATCGAGAATGGCCTGACGCTGCGGCTTACCGTCGAACGTGTTGCTCACCGGGCCGAGCGGCACCAGTTCTCGGTAATCCTGCTTTCCACCACCGAGTCCGATGGAGAAGGCCCACAGCCCCATCTGCGTCTGGTCGCTGAACAGATCGTTGGCACCGAGCGACGCATCGACGGTCAACGCGATGCGGGTGGAGTCGCCGGATTTCGCCGCCATCGAACCCGATACGTCCTCGACGACGAGGGTCCGCAGCGGCAACGCGAGCACCGCCCAGTCGCGCAGCGTCGTCTCGATCGACAGCGGATTCTTGATTTCCAACGCGGCGACCGAGCCGACGCCTCTGCCGTCGGCCAAGGGGGTTCCACTCGACGTTCGGAAGCCGGCTGCAACGAGTGTGTCCGTCGCCGACTGCGAGGCCAGCACCGACGCCAACGCGGCCCCGGCGGCCTTGACGCGGTCGTACTCCGGCCCGGCCGGAGCCGTGACGGCGAGGGGGTAGTTGAGGAAGTAGCTGCCCGTCGGCGGCACCGACTCGGTGAGCGACGATCCGGGGTTCGCTGCCTCGTAGGCCAGCACGGCCTGTTCGGTGGCGACGCTGGTTCCGCCCTCGGTCGCCACCTGGGCGACGAGGTCCGGGGTGTCGTGGGGCGTGTCGGCTATCCGGCCGAAGTCCTGTGCCATGGGCACCAGAGCGGCGGACACGGCTTTGGCGTCGGAGATCGCGACCTCGGACTCGGCCAGCGCACCGAGGATCGCAGCGTTGGACGCACTACTGGTGAGCGGATCGCCGATGCGTTGGCCCGGCATCTGCAGCACGCTGAGCCAGGTGTCGGTCACCGGGGCGCCGTCGGACGCCGACACCAGCACGGGCAGTGTGTTCGCCACCGACGTCTTGGCGAGTTCGGGCAGGGCTCCGGTCGAACGCAAAGTCTTGAGCAGCCACAACGTCGAGTCCGGGATCCAGAGGTCGGGGCGGTTCTCGTCGGTACCTGCGATCTCGGTCGCCGTGTCGGTGGGGCGCTCGGCCCGCACCTCGAAGTCGACGCAGCCGCGGTCCACCTCGCCCGCCTGGGCCAGGATCTGCTGCACCGGTTCGGCGATCGAGGTGTCCACCGCGAGCGAGACCGTGTCCAGCGATTCGCACGAGTCCGAACCCGCTGCGCGTACGGCCTGGACGCCGAACCAGCCACCGGCCGCGACCACGACTACTGCCAGCGCGGCCGCACCCCAGGTCACGACAGGACTGAACCTGCGACTACTGCCGCTGTGACGTCCTGACATCGCTGACTCCCCTACTTATACCCCCGACACGACTGTGTTGCGGGACTTCTCCGCACTACCCCACGTGACGGAGAGCACGCGGCGCACAGCATAGCCGCTCCCGTCAGCGACCGGAACGGCTTCTCAGTGCATTGACGAAGACGTTCGGTATTTCGGCGGGGTTTCGCGCTACGAAGCTGGTGCCCCCGGTGGCAGCAGAAATTTGTTGCAGCACACCCGCATCGGCGTCGTCGGTGATACCGATGGTGACGATGACGACCGGACGAGACGGGTCCTGTTCGGTACGCAGTGTGGCCAGCAGTTCGTCGAGCGAGATGCTGTTCGGATCCTCGTTGGCACCGTCGGTGAGGATGATGACGCTGTTCACCGCATCGGGGTCGTAGCCCTGCTGCACGGTGCGGAACGCGGCCAACGTGGTGTCGTACAGTCCGGTTCCACCACCGACCAGGGACGGAAGGGTGCGGGTCTGCTGCAGCAGCACTTCACGCTGGGTCGTGTCGCCGACCTTCTCGTCCATGCGCCGGATCGGTGCCAGCTCACGGTAATCCTGATCGCCGCCGCCGAGCCCGATGGAGAAGGCCCACAATCCCATCGACGCATTGTCGGGAAACAGTCGATTCCCGGTCTCGCTGGCCTGCACCGTCATCGCGATCCGGGTGTTCGCCCCGGCGCTGTAGTTCATCGAGCCGGACACGTCTTCCATCACGAGCGCTCGCGACGGGAGCGCGAGCACCTGATATTGACGCAGCACCGATTCGGCAGCCTGCTGGTCGCCGATCGCCAGACTCTCGACGGCACCGATACCACGATCGGACTCGAGGGGCGCGTTGTCTTCCGACCGAAAACCGGCCTCGGACAACATCTCCCGACCTCGATCGGATTCGATGACCGCGGCCAGCGCGCTGCCGACCGACTTCGCGCTGTCGTGCCGCTCGCCTGCAGGCTCGGTGACGGCCAGCGGGAAGTTCAGAAAGATGCTGCCCGTCGGCGGCACCGTCGCACCGAGTTCGGCACCGGTGTCGTTTCGGTACTCCAACATGGTCTGCTCGGACACCACGGCCACGCCGCCGTCGGCCACCAGATCGTCCAACCGGGTGGTGGGATCGGCTTCGCCGCGGGTGGCGGCCTGAGCCTGAGCGATCGGCACGAGCGCCGTCGACACCGCATCGAGGGCCTTCTCGTCTCCACCCGCCTCGGCTACCGCCCCGAGGATCGCCGCGTCGGAGATGGTGTTGGCCAACGGATTACCGATGCGCAAACCTTCGAGCTTCAGTGCGGTGAGCCACGTGTCGAAGAACGGAACCTCGTCCTTGCGGGTTGCGAGGACGGCCGGGGTGCTTGCCACCGACTGGCTCGCCAGGTCGATCAGCGACGCGGTCGATCGCACGGTCTTGCCGACCCACAGCGACGAATCGGGAATCCAGAGCGAGGGAACGTCGTCGCCTTTGGCCACTGCGGCCGACACCTGACCCGACTCCATCGCCGTCACCGCCACCTCGGCACAACCGAGATCCTCGGGCGCGGAGTCGTCGACGATCTTCTGCAGTACCGGCGCGATCGCGGGGTCGGCAGCCAACGTGTAGTTCGACGGGTCACCGCAGTCGCTGCCGAAGACCTTCTGCGCCAAGAACACTCCGCCTGCGACGATCAGAAGCAGGACGACGGCAACGACGACGTACTTGGCGAACCCTCTGTTGCCCGTCGCGGACGACGGCGCACTGTGCCTACCGGGCATGCATCTCCACTCCTACACCGTCAGGCGTAGATCTTGACGAACGTCTTCAGCGAGTTCTCGATGTCGCCCTTGAGTGCGCGAGCGACACCGGACCCGATGGGTCCGAACAACGGGGCACCGCACAGATTGACGTCGATCGTGATCTCGGACCCGTCACCCTTGGACTTCACCGACAGGTCGAGACCGATCTTCACTCCGCCCTTACCGTTGCCCTTGAGCTCGAGCTTCCGGGGCGGATCATAGGACTCGATCTTCCACGAGACGCGGTTGCGCATGCCCTTCACGCTGGCGATGGAGTCCAGGGTGGTGCCGACGGCCAGCTGCTCGGGCAGCTCACCGCGCCACGCTTCGTGGATGGAGAGCCACTGCTCGTAGCCGGACAGATCGGACGCATGCGCCCACGTCTGCTCGGGGGTCAGCGGGACGTCGAGGGAAACCTTCAGCTTGGCCACAGCAGGGATGGTAACCGCTGGACGAAAAATGCCCGTGTGAGGCCTTGCTCACACGGGCACTTCGCGAACAGTCCTACAGGTGGATCAGTGGGCGCTTGCCTTCTCCGCACCGATGCCGGTGAGAGAGCGAACCTCCATCTCGGCCTGCTTGTCGGTGTTCTCGGCGTCCTTCGAGATCAGCGTTCCGACGATACCGAGGATGAATGCCAACGGAATCGACACGATGCCGGGGTTGGACAGCGGGAACCACGCGAAGTCCGAGCCGGGGATCATCGACGTCTTCGATCCCGACACGGCCGGGGAGAAGATGATCAGCACGATCGTCGAGATCAGGCCGCCGTACATGCTGAACAGTGCGCCCGTGGTGGTGAAGCGACGCCAGAACAGCGAGTACAGGATGGTCGGCAGGTTCGCTGCTGCCGCGACGGCGAACGCCAGCGCCACCAGGAAGGCGATGTTCTGCCCGTTCGCGAGGATGCCGAGGCCGATGGCCAGGATGCCGATGACGACGGCCGTGATGCGCGAGACCTTGACCTGCTTCTTGTCGTCGACCTGGCCCTTCTTGATGACGCTCGCATAGATGTCGTGAGCGAACGACGCCGACGCGGTGATCGTCAATCCGGCGACGACGGCGAGGATGGTCGCGAAGGCGACCGCAGAGATGACGCCGAGCAGAATGACGCCGCCGAGCTCGAAGGCCAACAGCGGAGCCGCGGAGTTCTGGCCGCCTGCGGAGGCCAGGATGCGGTCGGGTCCGACGATCGCTGCGGCGCCGTAGCCGAGCACGAGGGTGAACAGGTAGAACGCACCGATGAGCGCGATGGCCCACACGACACTGCGACGAGCTTCCTTGGCGGTGGGCACCGTGTAGAAGCGCATCAGCACGTGCGGCAGACCTGCCGTGCCGAGGACGAGTGCGATGCCGAGCGACAGGAAGTTGATCTTCGAGGTGGCGCTGCCGCCGTACTGGGCACCGGGTTCGATGACGTCGCGAGCGCCGACGATCGGGTCGGCCGAGCTCGACACCATCGCCTGCGCGCTACCGAGAAGCTCGGAGAAGTTCAGGCCGAACTTGGCGAGCACGAGCACGGTCATGAATGCGGCACCGGCGATGAGCAGAACGGCCTTGATGATCTGCACCCAGGTGGTGCCCTTCATACCGCCGATGAGCACGTACGCGATCATCAACACACCGACGATGGCGATCACGATGGACTGCCCGGTGCGATCGGAGATGTCGAGCAGCAGTGCGACGAGTCCGCCTGCGCCTGCCATCTGAGCCAACAGGTAGAACAGCGACACGGTCAGCGTCGACAGTGCGGCCGCGGTACGCACCGGGCCTTGCTTGAGCCGGAAGCTCAGCACGTCCGCCATCGTGAATTTGCCGGTGTTCCTGAGCAATTCGGCGACGAGCAGGAGCGCGACGAGCCAGGCGACGAGGAACCCGATGGAGTACAGGAAGCCGTCGTAGCCGTAGACGGCGATGGCACCGGCGATACCGAGAAAGCTTGCGGCCGAGAGGTAGTCACCGGCAATGGCGACGCCGTTCTGCGGTCCGGAGAATCCGCCGCCCGCGGTGAAGAACTCCGCAGACGTCGCGTTCTTCTTGGAGGCGCGAATGACGACGGCCATCGTGATGAGGACGAACGCGCCGAAGATCGCGATATTGACGAGCGGTTCACCGACGGTGGTGTCGGCGGCCTGGGCTAGTACATTCACGGCTTCTACATTCACGGCTTCGCTCCCTGGGAGGCTTCCATCTCGGCGCGCAGGGCTGCGGCGCGAGGATCGAGTTCACGGTTGGCGAACCGCACGTAGATGCCGGTGATGGCGAACGTCGTGATGAACTGGCCGAGGCCGAGCAGTAGACCGACGTTGATGTTGCCCCACACCTTGGTCGACATGAAGTCGACGGCGTAGGTGCTGAGCAGCACGTAGATGACGTACCAGACCAGGAAGAACCCGGCCATCGGGAACACGAAGCTACGCAGGCGGTGCCGCAGTTCCTGGAACTCGGGACTGGCCTGCATGTCGACGAACGCTTGCGCGTCCGGTGGCGAATTGGTTTCCGGTGCGGTCACCTTGGACTCCTGAAGTTGATGTGAGCTGTAGCTGACTCGGAACAGTAGTGAGAGTCAGGTCACAACATCAGGGGGTGGCGTCGATCACACGACGGGCTGCGGGAGTGTGCGACGAGCGGTAGCGCAGACCCGACGAACGGCCTTCTCTCGTTACAGCTCGCGCTCTCGGTCTTTGCCCATGTCGAGGCCTTCGGGCAGGTGCAGTCGGGCGAAGATTCGGGAGATGTCCGATGGCACCGTTCGCCGGGTGGCGAGGCTGACGACGATCATCGCGGCGAAGGCCACGGGAACGCTGACCGCGGCCGGGTAGCCGAGTATCGCTGCCGCCCAGCCCCCGAGGACGCCGTCGGAGATGGGGGTGACGACGGAGATCGACGCGGCGACGAGGGACAGTCCGCCGCCGAGGAACAGCCCGGCCGCGGCTCCTGCTGCGGTGAGTCCGCGCCACCAGATGCCGAGCACGAGCAGCGGACACAGCGTGGACGCGGCGACGGCGAACACGAGCCCGACGGTACGCGAGAGATCCAGTGAGACAACGCCGATCGACAGTGCAAGTGGCACTGCGCCGGCAAGGACGGCCGCGACACGGAAGTCTCGGACCTTGCCCGAGAGCACGTCGGTGCTCAGGACACCCGCGATGCTGACCAGCAGGCCGGACGACGTGGACAGGAAGGCGGCGATGGCACCGGCGGCGACGAGTGCGGCCAGCAACTGGCCGGGTACCCCCGACAGCACGGAGCCGGGCAGCAGCAACACTGCGGCGTCGGAGGCACCGGTGATCAGCAGTTGCGGCACGTAGAGCCGGGCGAACACTCCGAGGACCGTCGGGAACAGATAGAACGTGCCGAGCAGCGCCAGCACGGTCAGCGAGGTCAATCGCGCGGCTCGGCCGTCGGGGTTGGTGTAGAACCGCACCAGCACGTGCGGCAGCCCGAGGGTGCCGAGGAACGTGGCCAGGATCAGTGAATACACCTGGTAGAGCGGGTGCTGACCGCCCAGTCCCCCGCCGGGCATCGCCCAGGCGCGGTCGGTGGTCGGTGCGCCGGCGACCACCGGAACCGGCGAGCCCGCGTCGAGGGTGAGCAGTGTCCCGGACCCGAGCCGGTGTTCGCCTGCATCGAGATTCACCCGTCCGTCGACGCTCTGCTCGTCCAGGGTTCCTGTCACGGACACCACGATCGGCGAGTCGACCTGCACGAGCACGTCGGTGGTGATGTCGACCCGGGTCTGCTCGGCGACGGTCGGCGGGGCCGCGCTACCGACGCTGCGGTCGTCGGCGACGAAGTGCACGGTCAGCACCAGCGCAGGGATGGCGATCGCGGTGAGCTTGAGCCAGTACTGGAACGCCTGCACGAAGGTGATCGAGCGCATTCCACCGCCGACGACGTTCGCGATGACGATCAGACCGACCGCGAGTGCTCCCACCCAGCCCGGCACTCCGAGAAGGATGTTCAGCGTCAGGCCTGCACCCTGGAACTGCGGCACCAGATACAGCGCGCAGATCACCACCACCACGAGCATGGCCACGGTACGCAACCATGGTGCGCCGAGCCGGAATTCGACGAAGTCGGGCACCGTGTACGCACCGCTCCTGCGCAGTGGGGCGGCGACGAACAGCAGTAGACCGAGATAACCTGCAGTGAAGCCGACGGGATACCAGAGCGCATCGGCACCGTACTTGGCAATGAGCCCCGCGACACCGAGAAACGATGCGGCAGAAAGGTATTCGCCCGAGATAGCCGCGGCGTTCCACCGCGGTCCGACGGTCCGCGAGGCCACCAGGAAGTCGGAGGTGGTGCGCGCCAACCGAACTCCGTAGACACCGATGCCGACGGTGGCCACCGCGGCCACGATCAACGCAATCAGTGTCGCGACGGGTATAGATCCGTTCACCGGTGCCTAGTCCTCGACCAGGCCGACGAACTCGGCCTCGTTACGCTCGGCGCGGCGCACGTACGCGCGGCCGACGCCGAACAGCAACGGATAGATCGCTACTCCCAGCACCACCCACGGCAGCCCGATGCCGAGCAGCCGAACGTCGGTCACACGTGCCAGACCCAGCCCCAGCAGGGGAATCGTGAACAGGATCGACAACGTCATCACCGCCAGCCGCAGCGACAGCAGGAGTTGCGCACGCACCAGGCTTCGCACCAGCGCGTCGCCCACCTCGGTTTGCTCCTGCACCTCGACGCGGGTGCGCACCAGGCGCGCGCCGCGGCGCTGCGAGAGCACCACCCGCTCCCGGTGCGGCTGACTCACCGCGCACCTCTCGTCACCGCGACGACCACGACTGCAGCGGACCGCGCACGAGCCGGTCCTTGAGTTCTCTGGTGTGCCGCCGGCTCACCGGGAGTTCACAGGCCGGCAGCGCGCCGGTGGCGCGCAGACACACCACCAAGCCCGAACCGACGCTTCTGATTCCGGTGACCAACGGAAGCGACACCAGATACGAACGATGCACTCTCAGGAAACCGGCATCGGCCCAACGGCTTTCGAGAGCCGAGATGGGAATGCGCACCAGGTGCGAACCGGTGGCGGTATGCAGCCGCGCGTAGTCACCGTCGGCCTCCACCCACGCCACCGACGACCGATGTACCAGCGTGGTGGTTCCACCGAGCTCGACCGGAATGACCTCGTCGGCAGCCGATTCGGCCGACTCGGCGGGCCGACGACGGGCGAGCAGAACACGTCGGACGGCCTCGGCCAAGCGGTCGTCGCGCAACGGCTTGAGGAGGTAGTCCACCGCGCCCAGATCGAAGGCAGCCAATGCCCGATCGTCGTGCGCGGTGACGAACACGACCGCAGGTGGCCGAGCGAACGCCGACAGGATTCCGGCGAGCTCGAGGCCGTCGAGGCCGGGCATGTTGATGTCGAGGAACACTGCATCGACCACGGATTGGCCGGAGGTCTGCTTGAGTTGGCGCAGGGCGGTAGTCGCGTCCTGCGCGGTGTACACCTCGGCCACGGCCTCCTGCTCGCGCAGCAAGAAAGCCAGCTCGTCCAGGGCAGGCCGCTCGTCGTCGACCGCCAGCACAACCAGCCCGCGCGACGAACCAGAGTTCGCTGGATGCGTCATGCCCGCACCCCCGGCCTGAACTTGGGCACCCGCATGCTCACTTTCGTGCCTGCTCCCGGTGCGGTGTCCACGACGAGACCGTAGTCGTTTCCGAAGGCCGCCCGCAGCCGATCGTCCACGTTCGCCAGTCCGACGTGGGCCGCATCCTCGGTGTGCAGGCTGCCCGATCGCAGTACCTCGGGGTCCATTCCCACTCCGTCGTCCTCGATGCTGATCACGGCGTCGGTGCCCTCGTCGGCGGCGATGATCGTGACGCGACCGCCGTCGGCCTTGCCCGACAACCCGTGCCGGACGGCATTCTCCACCAGTGGCTGCAGCGCCAGAAACGGCAGGGCCACCCCGAGCACCTCGGGAGCCACCTGCAGGGTGACCTGCAGCGAATCGCCGAACCGGGCCCGTTCGAGCGTCAGGTACCGATCGATATTGCGTAGTTCGTCGGCGAGCACGGTGAATTCCCCGGCGTTGCGGAATGAGTACCGGGTGAAGTCGGCGAATTCGAGCACCAGTTCCCGTGCCCGATCCGGGTCGGTACGGACGAACGACGCGATGGTGCCCAGCGCGTTGTAGATGAAATGCGGGCTGATCTGGGCCCGGAGTGCACGCACCTCGGCTCGGTCCAACCGCGCCCGCGATGCGTCCAGTTCGGCGAGTTCGATCTGACCGAACGCGTAGCGCGCGACCTCGGCGATGGCCCCGAGCATGCCCGGCCCTGGTTCGGCCACCACCGCGGCACCGAGCACCCCCGCCACCGGCGAATCCTCGTCGATCAACGGCTGCACCACCAGCGCTTTGACCTCGTGAATCGAGCCGAGCGGAAGCCTCACGAGCACGCGGCGCTGCCCGTCGACGGCGCGTCTGGCCGCCTCCACGAACGCCGGCGTCAACTCCGGCCACGGCCCGTCCCAGGCGAGCAGCGACGCACTCGGATCGCAGATACCCAATGCATCCGCCCCGGTCAGGACCCGAAGATGGGGAGCAGCGGCGGCAGCCGAGCGGGCGTCGAGACCGTTCCGCAGCGGCTTCGCCGCCAACGACGCGGTATGCAGGGTGGCGTGAACCGCGCGCTCCTCCGGGGTGGTCAGATCGCGTCGCCCACGCAGGCTGATCAGCGCGATGGCGGTGACGATCGCCGCCACGATCACCGCCATCCACGCCAGTGCCGCGGTCATCGTGCGCAGGTGGTCGAGTTGGGCACGTTCAGGAAACGCTCGACGAGCCAGTCGACGCCGATCGCGTTGGCGGCCAGATCCGCGTGCCCCTGCTCGGGTTCCGCACGCAGTTCCACGTCGTCGCCGAGTCCGCAGGCTTTCGCTACGGCGTCGCGAGTCCACTGCGGATCGATCAGGTCGTCGCGCTCGCCGACCAGAACGAACAGCGGAACATCGGTGCGGGACGTCGGCAGCGCCACCGATCGGAGCCAGTCCGTCATACGATTCGCGGCCCGGTCATCGGCCGGGACGGCATCGGCCGGATCGATGACGGCACCCGCGTCGGCCTTGGAGAAACCGAGCAGATCGCTGCACGCCGTCAGCGCGGTCACGTTGTCGGCAAAGGTGCCGCGGATGTAATCCGAGCGCTCGACGCTCGGATCCGTGACGTGCAGACCCTCGTAGAGAAACGGCACCAGCAACTGACGGGACAGGGTCTGTTCGGTGTCGGCTGCGAAGTACCGCGTCAGATCGGCTGCAGGCGACAGCGCGGCGACTCCGACCAGTTCCAAACCCTCGCCGTACTCCGCATTACGCTCGGCAGCGGCCCAGACTGCTTGTCCCCCTTGAGAAGTGCCGATGGCGCCCCATCGGGTTCCGACGTCGGGCACCACGGTACGCGCGGCGCGCACGGCATCGATGACGTCGTAGGCCGCAGCATCGATGTTCAGATACGCCGGATCTCCCGGAGTCCCCAGACCCTGGTAATCCGTCACCACCACGACGGTGCCGCGCTCGAGGAAGGGCGTCACCAGGCCGATGGTGCCCAACAGGTTCGGATACAGCGAGGGCGCACACTCGTCGGTGACACCGGTGGTACCGTGCCCGACCGAGACGATCGGCCAGCCACCGGCAGGCGCAGAACCCTTGGGCACGAACACGGTTGCCGATGTCTCGGTTCCGCCTCCGGTGACGCCGTCGGTGGTGCGGTAGACGATCTTCGTGGCGGATCCACCCAGGAAGGCGACACCGATGTCGACCTGACCGAGCGGCATCGACGACACGATCGACCCGCGGTCGGAGCCCTCGGGTGCCGGATTCGACGTGGGTGCCGGAGCCACGGGAGGCACGGCAGGCGAACTGCACGCGGCGAGGGCGAACACGAGTGCCGCGGCGGCCACCAGTCCGGTCGACCTCACTGTCTCAGCGCTCCCACTGTGTTCGTCGTCTACGTCGTGCGTCGTTCGATGCGTGCCTCGGCCGCGATCTCTTCCACGTCCAGACCATTCAACACTGCGCGTAGGGCTTCGTCGTCCAACTCCCCCGAGTCGCGGGCGGCGATCAGTGCGGCCCGCTGCGCGACCAGGACATTGTGCCGCAGGGTGTCGAACAGCGCGCCGGCCGCCGCGATTCGCTTCTCCCGGTCCTCGGTCTCGTCCGCGTCCATCCGGGCTCGCACCGACCGCCGCACGCGCGCGATCACCTCGGCTACCCGGTCACTGTCGACGCCGGAGATGCCGTCCTTCGCGGCCCGCTCGAGGTAGGTCTCGGCAGCCGTGCGGGCGATGGCCTGCGAGAGCAATCGTTGGTTGTCGTTGCGTTGCTGCTCGAGTGGATCGGCGACGTCCAACCGCCGAATAAGGAGCGGGAGCGTCAGGCCCTGCAGCAGCAACGTTCCGACTGCGACGACGAACGCGACGGCTTGAATCACCGCCCGCCCGGGAAATTCGTCGCCGAGAACGGTGGTGAACGGAACACCCGCGGCTGCGGCGAGAGTCACCACCCCGCGCATCCCGGCCCACGACAGCACCAGGTTCTGCTGCCACGTCAGGCCGTCGGCCACCCCCTCGCGGCGAAACACCGTGCGAAAGAGCAGGTTTCTCCCCGAGTTGAAGAAGATCCAGGCCGGACGAACGACGATGACCACGAGCAGCACCAGCAGCGCGTACCCGAAGATGTGATGCACCGGAAGACCCTCGCGCTGCACCTCGGAGATGACAAACTTCAGCTGTAAACCCATGTACGCGAACACGAATGCTTCCAGCAGCAGGTCCACCGTGGGCCACACCTGGCGCTCCTGCACCCGGGTCGAGACCGACACGTCGGCCGTGACACGGCCCAGTACGAACCCCGCGGTGACGACGGCCAACACGCCGGACGCGTGAATCTCTTCCGCTGCCAGATAGGCCGCGAACGGCAGGACGAGTCCGAGCACCGTCTCGAGTGCCGAATCGGCGATCCGGTTTCGCACGAAACGAACGATGCGCGAGAGGACGAATCCGACCAGCACGCCGCCGACGATCTCGTACAGAAAGAACAGGACCGGTGAGCCGAGTTCGATGCGACTGCCCGTCACCGACGCAACGGTCAAGGTGAACAGGGTCAACGCAGCCGCGTCGTTCACCAGGCTCTCCCCGGTGAGGATGGCCATCATTCTCGCGGGCAGGCCGAGCTTGCGGCCGACGGCGATCGCAGAGACCGCGTCGGGTGGGGCCACGACGGCACCGAGCACAAGGGCCGCACCCAGAGTCAGCTCGGGAACGAGCAGGTTGGCGAAGTACCCGACGGCCACGGTCGTCACGATCACCATCACCAGACCGAGGCGCAGGATCTGGCCGAAATTGCGGCGAAAACTGACGAAGGAGTAGTTCAGCGCCGCGGAATACAGCAACGGCGGCAGCACGACACCGAGGATGAGCTGGGGCGAGAGACTGATGTGCGGCACGCCGGGCACGAACGATGCGATGGATCCGACGGTCACCAGAACGAGCGGGACCTGCAGGTCCAGACGCTTGGCGAATCCCGCGACCGCGATCGCGAAGATGACAACGAGAAGAAGTACCGGTCCGTCCACCCGCCCGATTCTGCCGCCCGCAGCGCCCTACGGCACCACCGACGACCCGAACACCGGGTGGACGGTCCGAATCGACCTACTTGTCCGGAATTGCCTTCTTGGCGGCTTCCTGCGCCTTGTCGATCTTGTCCGCGTACTTACCGCCGGTCTTGTTGTCGATGAAGTCCCCGGCCTTCTCCACGACGTCGTCGATCTTGTCCGCGTTCTCTGCCGCAAGGTTCTTGCCCTTGTCGACCATGCCCTTCAAATTGTCTGCGAAGCCCATGAAACTCTCCTGCCAGTCGGGTGAAACGGAACACCTGCAGTTTACGTTCGCTCCTGCCGGTTGCGCAGTACCGATCCGAATCGGTGGGCAATCTCGACGAGTGCGATACCGACAGCGCCGATGATCAACGCGCTCGAGGTGGCACCGACGTTCGAGGGATCGAGCTTGAAGAAGGTGCGGCAGAACGGGATTGCGAACAACAGCAGGTATCCGCCGACGGATCCCGCGAGCAGCACCACCTTCCACCAGGTGTACGGCCGCGCTACGACGGCCAGGACCCACAGCGCGATCATGATCAACGTGATCAGTGCGGTGGTGCTCGCCTGGGTCACCTGTGTCTCGGTGGCGTTCGGACCCGCGTAGGCCAGCAGATACGACACGAACGTGCACGAGCCGACGATCAACCCGGACGGAACGGCCAACCGCATCACCCGCGAGACGAACCCGCTGCGTGCCCGTTCGTTGTTCGGGGCCAGCGAGAGCACGAACGCCGGAATGCCGATGGTGAACCACGCGGCGATGGTCACGTGCCTCGGCAGGAAGGGATACGGAATCGGCTCGAAATGAAAGACCTGCGACAGCACTCCCGAGAGCCCGATGAGAAACGCCAGCAACACCGAGTACACGGTCTTGGTGAGGAACAGATTGGAGACTCGCTCGATGTTGCCGATGACGCGTCGCCCCTCCCCCACCACGTAGGGCAGCGTGGCGAACTTGTTGTCCAACAACACGATCTGCGCGACGGCACGCGTGGCCGCACTACCCGAGCCCATCGAGACACCGATATCGGCGTCTTTCAGTGCGAGCACATCGTTGACGCCGTCACCGGTCATCGCAACGGTATGACCTCGAGACTGCAACGCGCCCACCATCGCACGCTTCTGGTCCGGCCGAACGCGGCCGAACGTCGTCGAGTTCTGCACGGAGTCGGCCAGTTGCTCGGAATCCTCGGGCAGGTCACGTGCGTCGATCGGGGCGTCGCCACCGGGAAGTCCGAGCGAACCGGCGACCGCGCCGACCGACACGGCGTTGTCCCCGGAAATGACCTTGACCTGAACGTGCTGACTTGCGAAGTACTCCAACGTGTCTCGGGCGTCCTCGCGCACCTTCTGCTCGAGAATCACCAGAGCCCGCGGGGTGACGACTCCCGGTGCCGCGGTGTCGTCGACGGCGAGGTCACTGCTGGCGAGCAGCAGTACCCGCAGACCCTTGGAGCCGGCATCTTCGGCCTGTCGAGCGGTCTCCGAGGTCGGGTCGAGCAACACGTCCGGGGCACCGAGCAGCCAGTTACCGTGCTCGCCGTACGACAGACCGCTCCACTTCTTGGCCGAGGAGAACGGAGCCACCGCGCTCTGCGTCCACCCCGGCGCGTCGGGGTACGCCTCGGCTACGGCCTGCACACTGGCATTGGGCCGCGGGTCGTCGTGCGCCAGAGACGCCAATACTCTTGTCACCGAGTCGGAGTCGCGCTCGTCGATCAACACCAATTCCGAGAGCCGCATGCCGTTCTCGGTGAGAGTGCCGGTCTTGTCGGCGCACACCACGTCGACGCGCGCGAGCCCCTCGATGGCAGGCAACTCCTGCACCAGGCACTGCCGTTGCCCGAGCCTGATGACACCCACCGCGAACGCGATCGACGTCATCAGCACCAGACCCTCGGGGACCATCGGGACCAGCGCCGCGACCATACCGTTCAAGGCCGGCTTCAAAGCCTGCCCGCTGGAGAACAACTGGTTGTAGATGATCAGCGCCCCGGCCGGAATCATCAGGTACGTGATGAATTTCAGGATTTTGTCGATACCACTGCGCAGCTCGGACTTGACCAGGGTGAACTTGCTGGCCTCTTCGGCAAGCTTGGCCGCATAGGCGTCGCGTCCGACCTTCGTCGCCCGGTAGGCCCCGCTGCCCGAGACGACGAAGCTGCCCGAAAGTACCTGCGCTGCTTCGAGTTTGTGCACCGTATCGGCCTCACCGGTGAGCAGCGACTCGTCGATCTCCAAGCTTGCCGTCTCGATGACCTCGCCGTCGACGACGATCTGATCACCCGGTCCGAGTTCGACGATGTCACCGAGGACGACCTCGTCGGGCGGAATCTGTTGCGAGACACCGTCACGTCGCACCTGCGGCTTGTTCTGACCGACGATGGCCAGCCGATCCAGCGTGCGCTTCGCGCGGATCTCCTGAATGATTCCGATGCCACTGTTCGCGACGATCAACAGCCCGAACATGCCATCGATCACCGAGCCCGTCGAAAGCACGATGATCAGCAGCACACCGAGAATCGCGTTGATTCGGGTGAACACATTGCCCCGGACGATGTCGCGAACCGAACGTGAAGCACGAGCGGGAACGTCGTTCGATTTCCCCTCGGCCCGCAGTGCGGCGACCTCCGCCTCGGTCAGCCCGGTGTCCCGCTGTGCATCGGCGTCGATAGACATGAGTGCAGCTTAGTGCGGCCTCAGCCCAGACGGGTCCACCAGCGATCGTCGTGCAGGGCCCTCGTACCGTCGATGCGTTGACCCGGCATCGGTACCGCAACCTGCACACCCACGTCCTGCGCGGCGGCGTGCAGCCGCACGATCGGTTCGGACCACGGATGGAACGCCAGGTTGAACGTTGCCCAGTGGATCGGCACGAAGATTCCCGACGGCGTCAGATCGACGTGCGCCGTGACAGCCTCCTCGGGATTCATGTGAATGTCCGGCCAGCGCACGTCGTAGGCCCCGACCGGAAGAAGCGTCAGGTCGAAGGGTCCGTACTTGCTGCCGATCTCGGCGAACTTCGGTGTGTAACCGGTGTCGCCGCCGAAGAAGACACGCCGCACCGGACCGGCGAACGCCCAGGACGCCCACTGCGTCGAATCGCGAGTCAGGCCGCGGCCGGAGAAGTGACGAGCCTCGGTACACGTGACGGTGAGGCCACCGATCGCCGTCTGCTCGTCCCAATCGAGTTCGATGATGCGCTCACCCGGAACCCGCCACTTGCGCAGGTGCGCGCCGATGCCCAGAGGCACGACGAAAGGAGCCGACTGCGTGCTCGCCAGCTTCTGCACCGTCGCCTTGTCGAGATGGTCGTAATGATCGTGGGAGATCACGATGGCGTCGACCCGAGGTAGGTCCGTCAGGTCGACCGGCGTCGGATGCAGCCGGGCCGGGCCCACCACCGAGGACGGGGACACGCGATTGCTCCACACCGGATCGGCAAGAACGCGATAGCCGTCGACCTCGACGAGCACACTCGAATGTCCGTACCAGGTGACCGCCAGCTCGCCCGCGTCCACCGGCGCGATCGGCGGTGCCAGTGGGATCGGCCGCTGCGGCCTGCCCTTACCTCGCTCGGTGAACAGCGAGACGAGCATGTTCTTCTGCCCCTTCTCGCCGCGGCCCGGGACGTAACTGGAACTGGGGTCGGAGTTGTGGAATCGGCGGTCGCGGTAGCGCGGAGACCCGGCCGCGTACGGAGTGATGTGCACTCTCCTGGCACCGATGGCCGACGGAAGCCCCCACAGCGCACGCGCCAACCATGCCCCGCCCAACGCTGCGGTTGCTCCTGCTGCCAACTTCGTCTTCGTCACGGGCACCACAGTAGGCGGCGCCGACGTCTTCGCAGCTCACCCGTAGCCTTGCCGTAGAATATTTGCGTCGGTTTTGCTGCTAGAAGGGGAGACATTGAGTACCGAACAGCTCGAATTCCAGGCGGAGACGCGTCAGCTCCTGGATCTGATGGTGCACTCCATCTACTCCAACAAGGACAGCTTTCTCCGTGAACTGATCTCGAACTCCTCGGACGCGCTGGACAAGCTGCGCCTGGAGTCGTACCGCAACAAGGATCTGGACGTCGACGTCTCGGATCTGCACATCGAGATCGACATCGACTCCTCCGCTCGTACCCTCACCATCCGGGACAACGGCATCGGCATGTCGCGCTCGGAGGTCATCGACCTCATCGGCACACTCGCCAAGTCCGGCACCGCCGAGGTCCGCAAGAAGCTCAAGGAAGCCAAGGACGCAGCGGCCTCCGAGGAACTGATCGGCCAGTTCGGCATCGGCTTCTACTCGACGTTCATGGTGGCCGAGAAGGTCACGCTGCTCACCCGCAAGGCCGGCGAGAGCACCGCCACCAAGTGGGAATCCACCGGCGAGGGCACCTACGAGATCACCGACGTCGACGACGCCCCGCAGGGTTCCTCGGTCACGCTGGCTCTCAAGCCGGCCGACGAGGAAGACCACCTCCACGACTACGCGTCCGAGCGCAAGATCAAGGAACTGGTCAAGAAGTACTCCGACTTCATCGCCTGGCCCATTCGCATCGACGTCGAGAAGCGCGTCGAGAGCGAAGAGGAAGGCGGCGAGGACACCGTCACGATCGAGACGGAAACGATCAACTCGCAGAAGGCGCTGTGGACCCGCTCCAAGGACGAGGTGTCCGAGGAGGAGTACAAGGAGTTCTACAAGCACGTCAGCCATGCCTGGGACGAGCCGCTCGAGGTCATCCCGTTCAAGGCCGAGGGCACGTTCGAGTACCAAGCGCTGCTGTTCATTCCGTCGCAGGCACCGTTCGACCTGTTCATGCGCGAGAGCAAGGCCGGCGTACATCTGTACGTCAAGCGCGTGTTCATCATGGACGACTCGCAGGAACTGCTGCCCGAGTACCTGCGCTTCGTCAAGGGTGTCGTGGACGCAGCGGACCTCTCGCTCAACGTTTCTCGCGAGATCCTGCAGCAGGACCGGCAGATCCGCGCGATCCGTCGTCGCCTGACCAAGAAGGTGCTCTCGACCGTCAAGGAGCTGCAGAGCGAGCAGCCCGACAAGTACAAGACGCTGTGGTCGCAGTTCGGCACGGTCCTCAAGGAAGGCCTGATCTCCGACTCCGACAACCGCGAAACCCTGTTGGGCATCTCGTCGTTCGCGTCCACCCACCCCGAAGAGGGTCTGACGACCCTCGCCGAGTACGTGGACCGGATGAAGGACGGCCAGCAGCAGATCTACTACATGACGGGCGAATCGCGTCAGCAGATCGAGAGCTCGCCGCACATGGAGGCGTTCAAGGCTCGCGGGCTCGAGGTGCTGCTGCTCACCGATTCGGTCGACGAGGTGTGGGTCGGCAACGTGACCGACTTCGACGGAAAGTCGTTCCAGTCCATCGCCAAGGGCGAGGTGGACCTCGACACCGAAGAGGAGAAGAAGGAGTCCGAGGCCAAGCGCGAGGAGCAGGACAAGGAATTCGCCGATCTGCTCACCTGGCTGACCGAAACGCTCGGCGAGGACGTCAAGGAGGTACGTCTGTCGACGCGCCTGACGACGTCACCGGCCTGCGTCGTCGGCGACGAGTTCAGCTTCTCCCCGCAGCTCGAGAAGATGTACAAGGCCTCGGGCCAGTTCGTGCCGACCTCCAAGCGCATCCTCGAACTCAACCCGAACCACGACCTGGTGACGGGACTGAAGAAGGCCCGCGAGGATCGCAGCGACGATCCGCACCTCGCCGAGACCGCCGAATTGCTTTATGCGACGGCACTTCTCGCCGAGGGAACCGAGCTGAAGGATCCGGCGAAGTTCTCCAAGTTGCTCGCCGATCGGTTGACGCGCACCATCTGAGTGCCTGCGGCAGTGGTGTGGTTAGGTGCCCCAGGCGGCACGTAACCACACCACTGCGGCGCAGCCGCACTCACTGCGGCGGGAGAATGTGCTCCCCCGTCTTGTCGGTGCTCAGTGACAGTGAACTGATGTACTGCTTCTCCCCGTTGGGCCCCGGCACGTTGGACGCGATCATGTCGGGTCGCTCGAATTCCATGCCGCTGATGTGGCACATCACGAGCTCGTCGGACGGGTTGCCGTGCTCGTCGAACATCGGCAGATCGATGCCGTCATCGGTGCGTCGAAGGTAGTACTTGCCCTTGGTCGCAACCGCCAGGATCGGCGGAAGCACCAGTGCGAGAACGAGAGCCACGATGGGCGAATACGGTTTGATCGCAGACCCGAATGCCCCGAAGAACACCAGAATCGACAGGATCGCCGACACCGCCATCGATCCGAAGCCCACCGGGTTGATGTTGTACAGCATGCCGCGTCGGAACTCGGGCACCTTGGGCGAGAGCTTCAGGATGTACTTGTTGAACACGATGTCCGACGCCACCACCGCGATCCACGCGATACCGCAGTTGGCGTAGAAGCCGAGGATGCTGTTGAGGAAGTCGAACATGTTGGCTTCCATCAGGATCAGCGCGATGGCAAGGTTGAACAGCACGAACACCATGCGGCCCGGGTACGTCTTGGTGAGGCGAGTGTAGGAGTTCGTCCACGCCAGCGATCCGGAATATGCGTTGGTCACGTTGATCTTGATCTGGCTGATGACGACCAGGATCACCGCGAGGGTCATCGCGAGCCAGCCCGGCATGAAGTTCTCGTAGATCTCCAGGAACTGGTGTACCGGCTCGTTGGCAATGCTGGATCCGTCGACGACGTTGGCGATCAGGTACACGGCGAGGAAGAGGCCGACGACCTGCTTGAGGGCACCGAAGATGACCCAGCCGGGGCCGGCGAGAAGCACTGCCGTCCACCAGCGTCGGGAATTCTCGGGAGTCTTGGGCGGCATGAAACGCAGGTAGTCGATCTGCTCGGCGATCTGCGCGATGAGCGAGAGACACACGCCTGCGGCGAGCATCACCGACCCGACGTTGACGCCCTTGCCGTCGGCCCCGTCCTGACCGCCGTAGGCGAAGAACTCCCCCACCGAGTCGGGATTGCTGATCACCAGGTACACGAACGGCAGCACCATCAGGACGAGCCACAGCGGGGTGGTCCAGACCTGAAGTTTGGCAAGGGCTTTCATGCCGTAGATGACCAGCGGGATCACCATGATGGTCGAGACCGCGTACCCGATGGGCAACGGGATGCTCAGCCCCAATTCGAGTCCCTGCGCCATGATCGAACCTTCGAGCGCGAAGAAGATGAACGTGAACGTCGCGAAGATGACGTTGGTGACGACCGATCCGTAGTAGCCGAAACCGCTTCCACGCGTGATCAAATCGAGGTCGATGTTGTATCGGGCCGCATAGTAGGCAAGCGGAAGGCCGGTCAAGAAGATGACGACGGCGAACACCAGAATGCCCCACAGTGCATTGCCGGTTCCGTACGAGATTCCGATATTGGCACCGATCGCGAAATCCGCGAGATACGCGATACCGCCGAGCGCGGACGTCGCGACAACACCGGTCCCCCACTTACGGTAGCTACGCGGCGCGAAGCGCAGCGTGTAGTCCTCGAGCGTCTCTTTCAGCGCGGTATCTGTCGGCGCTGGCTGTACGGCGGTCATGGATCAACAACGTAGAACCGCCAGGTTGCCGACGTGTCTTGAGCCGATGTAGCTGGTGTTAATCGAACCGGCTTATCGGACATACGTCTCGGACGCCCATCCACCGGGCGGTGTCAGGCAGCTGTGCGGGCCGCCAGTAGCGAGAAGTTCGACAGTTCGGCGCGCAGCATGTTCATCGCCCGGTGCTGGGCGACCCGCACTGCACCGGCCGTCATTCCCAGAGCTTCGCCGGTCTGCGGTGCCGTCAGGCCCCACACCACTCGCATCAGGATGATCTTGCTGTACTTCGGGGGCAGGGTGTTCATCAGGGCCTGCGCATGGGAGCGGAGTTCGTCGCCGAGCGCGACCTGCTCGGGACCGTCCTCACCCGACACTTCCTCGGGCAGCTCGGCCGTCGAGAACGTCTGCCGCAGAGCCGATCGTCGGCCGGCATCGGCCAGTTTGTGAGCAGCGATGCCGTAGACGAAGGCCATGAACGGTTTGCCTATGTCGCGGTACTTGGGTATCGCGGTGACCAGAGCGAGGCAGACGTCCTGCACCACGTCGTCGGCCGCGACATCGAGATTGCCGATCCGAGAGGCGCAGTAGCGGCGAATCGGAGGCTGGATCAACACCAGTACGCGTTCGAGTGCGGCGCGGTCACCCGCGACGGCCCGCGGTACGACGTCTTCGAGCGTGTCCATGGAAGTGCTCATGGCCGATCTCCTTCTTGGCAACGCGCGCCCTCACCTGAACGCTCACCAGTACTTCGAGGCAGCCGACCGTTCGGCTTGGTCGGATCGGCTACCACAATCGAGAAGAATGTGACTCAGGTAACACGGCGTGTCGTCCGAGCGACGTACCGGACAACATCCACGTCGCGTCACGTGACCCTGACACCGCGGAGCGCACATGAGTACGAGTGAGCAGAACCACCTGGTCGGTCGCCGGAGCACCGTCGCCGCAGGGGACGGCACCACGCTCGCAGTGCGCGAGTTCGGACGGCCCGATGCGGCTCTGACCGTGGTGTTCGTCCATGGACACTGCCTGCGGATGCAGTCGTGGACCGAGCTGCGCACCCACGTCGAGGATGTCTGGGGCGAGGACACGCGAATCGTTCTGTACGACCACCGCGGCCACGGCGAATCCGGTGCCGCAACGCCCGACAGCTGCACCATCGATCAGCTCGGCGAGGACCTGGCCGACGTGATCCGCGCTGTCGTCCCGGTCGGGCCGTTCGTTCTGATCGGCCACTCGATGGGCGGCATGACGGCGCTCTCCTACGCGCGTCAGTACCCGGATGCCGTCGGCTCGCGCCTCGTCGGGGTCGGGTTGATCGCGACGTCCGCAGGCGGGATCACCGACGACGGGCTCGGTCGCTGCCTCGCGCATCCGGCCGTGTCGGCGTTTCAGGCAGCTGTTCGACGGGCCCCTCGATTGATGTCGGGTGCCAAGAGGCTCAGTCGCGGGGTGTGCGCGCCCATCGTCAGGACGGCGGGATGCGGCTCCCACAAAGTCAGCCCGCGGGTGGTCACGCTGGCGACGGCGATGCTCGGCGACACGTCCATCGTGACGATGGCCGGCTTCCTCGGCGCGTTCCGCGGACTCGACGAGGTGGCCGGTCTGGCCGCGCTGGCCTCGATTCCCACGCTGGTGCTGTGCGGTTCGGACGACCTGATGACGCCGATGCGACACTCGGAAACCCTTGCATCCCACCTGCCCGACGCACGGTTGGTACGTATCGCGCAGGCCGGACACATGGTGATTCTCGAACGAGCACACGAGGTGGCGGACGCCATCGTCGAACTCGTGACGGCAGCTCGGCGAGCTCACGTGGGGGATCTCGCCCTGGCTCGCTAGACCTTTCGACGACTGTGGCCCGCACCGGATATCCGATGCGGGCCACAGTTCTACCGTCGGGAACTACTTCTTGACTGCGGGGGGAGCGTTGAGCAGCTGGATGAACTGTCCGGCGTTACCGATGACTGCGCCGAGGCCACCGGCGGAGGTGCCGGCGAGCGATCCGATGGCACCGAGGGCGATTGCGCCGATGACGCAGCCGCCGATGGGGCCTGCTCCGAGAAGAGTTGCAACCGGTGCGGTCACGACGACTCCGGTGATGATTCCGAGGATGCACCCGCCGACGATTCCGGTTGCAGCACCGAGGAATCCACCGACGGAGGCGGTGAGGCTGAGGTTGTCCTTGACGCCTGCGACTGCGGCGGGCAGGTCGACCTGCTGCAGGCCGGGGAGGGAGGTGGAGACCGGGGTTGCCGCGGCAGGCGAGACATCCGCGGTCAGAGTGGCGTGGTTGCCGTCGATGTCGGCAGCGACGGGGTGCGAGAATCCGTCGGCGGCGATGGCGAGCGGTACGGAGTCGACGAGTGCGCCGTTGGCGTCACGGACGACCAGGTGGTTGTCTTCGTTGCTCAGGGTGCCGGCCGTCGTGTCGACGAGGACCTGGCTGCCGGCCTGGGTGACGTTCCACCCGACGGCAGCGGCGGGAGCCGGGGCCGGATCCGCATAGGCGGTGCCCATGGCGGTCGTCATCGCTGCAATGACCAATGCGGACGTTGCCGCGAATCGAGTCAGCTTCATGTTCCTCAGTCTTTCGTCGTGTCCATCTCTCGATACCGAGCAGCGAAAAGCTATGGGCACAACGAGCGTGAAGAGCGAACCGAAGATGAACGAGAGGGGTCGAACCGAACAACGATCGATCGTATCAACGCGAAAGGGACAGAACGACTTTCAGCGACCGATCGGTTCGTAAAGGACGCGCAGGGTTTGCCCCTACTTACCGAAAAGACCAGGCTTGTTGCTGCCTCCGTGGCCCACTCCGAAGTCGTAGGCGGACTCGGCGTGCTCGTGCTCGTCCAGGCCGTCGGCCTCGTGCTGCGCGTCGGCGCGCACGCCCATGACGGCCTTGATTGCGAACGCGATAGCGGTGGTGACGACTGCCGTGTACGCGAACACCGCCACGACGGCGATGGCTTGCACCCAGAGTTGATGCAGACCGCCGCCGTACAACAAACCGTCCTTGCCCGCCGGCATCTGCGCACTGGCGACGAGTCCGATCATCAGCGTTCCGACGACACCGCCGACGAGATGCACACCGACGACGTCGAGTGAATCGTCGTAGCCGAAGCGATATTTGAGGCCGATCGCCAACGCGCACAACGCACCCGAGACGATGCCGATCGCGGCTGCACCGATCGGTGTGACGGCAGTACACGACGGCGTGATCGCGACGAGTCCGGCCACCACTCCGGACGCCGCGCCGAACGACGTCGCGTGCCCATCCCTCCATTTTTCGACGACGAGCCACGCCGCCATCGACAGCGCGCCCGCGCCCATCGTGTTCACCAGCGCCACTGCGGCGACGCCGTCGGCCGCCAACGACGAGCCCGCATTGAAACCGAACCAGCCGAACCAGAGCAGTCCGGCTCCGAGCATGACGGCCGGAAGATTGTGCGGACGCATGGGATCTCGCGGCCACCCGCTCCGCTTGCCGACCACGAGGGCCAGCACCAACCCGGCCACACCCGCGTTTATCTCCACGGCCGTGCCACCCGCGAAGTCGATCGCGCCGAGCCTGTTGGTGATCCACCCGCCGAATTCACTGGTGAGCCCGTCGAGCGAGAAAACCCAGTGCGCCACAGGGAAATACACCAGCGTGGACCACAGGGCCGCGAACAGCACCCACGGCACGAACCGCATCCGGTCTGCGACGGCACCGGAGATCAGCGCGACCGTCACCATGGCAAATCCTGCCTGGAACGCTGCGAACACCAACGCCGGAACGGTCCCCACCAACGGAATCGACACCGTGCCCGCCGCCGAGGTGTACACGCCGCCGAGCAAACCCTCGAAACCGGCGTACTGTAACGGGTTTCCGATCCAGCCGCCGATCACGTTGTCGCCGAACACCATCGAGAACCCGAACGCCAACCACAGCAGCCATACGACGGCGATGGCCGACAGGCTCATCATCATCATGTTCAGCACGCTCTTCGAGCGCACCATGCCGCCGTAGAAGAAGGCCAAGCCCGGCGTCATCAGCAAAACCAGCGCGGTGCTCGCCAGCAACCAGGCCGTGTCGCCCGCGTCGGGCGCTCCGTTGATCACTTGCCCGCGAATTTCGGTGCGCGCTTCTCGGCTCTCGCGCGGCGCGCTTCCTTCATGTCCGCACTGCTCCACGCGGCCTCGAATGCCGCGCGCTGTGCGGGCGTCGGATCGTCGTGCGCGCCGTCGTCGTTGAACACCAGTTTGAGGTGTCGCAGCGCCAGGGGTGCAAGGGCAGTGATCGAGTGCGCCCACTGCACGGCAACATCGCGATCGCCGAGCTTGTTGGCCAGACCGCACGTGTACGCCTGATCGGCGTGCACCCGTTCGCCGCCGAGCAGGATCGTGCGCGCCACGCCGCCGCCGGCCAATGCCGCCAGCCGCTTGATCGTCCAGTTGCTCACTGCGATTCCGAGACGCGTGGAGGGAATCTCGAAGAATGCCTCGGGTGCGACCACCCGCAGGTCGCAGGCAATGGCAAGTTGCGTCCCCGCTCCGACGGCAGGCCCGTTGATCGCCGCCACGACGGGAACGGACACTCGCTCGATGGCGGTGAGCATGCCTTCCAGCGTCTCGCCGAACGCGTCGGGAAACGCATCTCCGGTCAGGTCGGCACCAGCGCAGAAGCTACTGCCCTGCCCGGTGATCACCACGACCCGCGCGCCGTCGGCATCCGCCTGCTCGACTTCGCGTCGTAGCGCGACACAGAGATCCGTGCTCAGCGCATTGCGCTTGTCCGGTCGCTGCAATTCCAGGATGACGACATCGCCGTCACGAGTGTGTCCGATCACGCCGAGCAGGTTACCGGCTGGTAGCGGCGGTCACAGGGCGGGGCCTGATCTACTGATACTCGTGATCGACACTCGGGTTGCTGTCATCGGTGCCGGCCAGGCCGGGCTCTCGGCCGGCTACCACCTCAGGCGGGCCGGACTTGCCGCAGGTGCGGGCTTCGTCATGCTCGACCGCTCCCCCGGACCTGGCGGTGCCTGGCAGTTCCGGTGGCCGTCGCTGACGCTCAGCACCGTCAACGGAGTGCACGATCTGCCCGGGATGCCGTTCGCCGACACGCTGGGAGACGAGCCACCCGAATCCATCGCGGCAGCCGACGCGGTTCCCCGCTACTACCGCGCGTACGAGAAACGGTTCGAACTGAATGTCCGACGCCCCGTCACGGTGACGGTCGTGTGCGACCGCGAACCACTCTTTCGGGTCGAGGCCGGGGACACGGTCGTCATGGCCGAGGGCCTCATCAATGCGACCGGAACGTGGGAGAAGCCGTTCGTTCCGCACTACGACGGAGCCGAGACCTTCACCGGTAGACAACTGCACACCAAGGACTACCGAACCGCGGACGAGTTCGTCGGCAAACACGTCGTCGTGGTCGGCGGCGGAATCTCGGCCGTGCAGCTACTCGACGAGATCTCGCAGGTCACCACAACAACATGGGTGACGCGTCGACCACCGGTGTTCCGGGACAGCCAGTTCGACCACGACGCCGGACGCAAAGCCGTCGCCATGGTCGAGGAGCGGGTGCGTGCGGGCCTGCCGCCGGGCTCGGTCGTCTCGGTGACCGGCCTGTTGCTCACCCCGTCGCTGGCTGCCGCCCGCGAACGTGGCGCTCTCGAACGCAAGCCGATGTTCTCCTCGATCACCGCCGATTCCGTTGTCTGGGAGGACGGTTCGACCCAGCACGCCGACGTGATCCTGTGGGCCACCGGATTCCGCAGCGCCCTCGATCACCTTGCCCCGCTGCGACTGCGCGGGCACGGCGGCGGAATCGTCATGGAAGGCAGGCTGACCACCCGGGTGGCCGCGAACCATCGCGTCCACCTGCTGGGGTACGGCCCGTCCGCGAGCACGATCGGGGCGAACCGGGCCGGGCGAGCAGCGGTGACGGAGTTGCTCGAAACTCTGGATTAACCCAGCTGCTCGACGACGAACTTGGCCAGGGAGCCGAGACGCGCACGGTCCGGCATCGACGTCGGAACGCCCAACGCATCCAACGGGGCCGACGTCACCGGCCCCACGCAGATCGCGGCGACGGGGCCTCGAAGTGCGGCGAGGAAGGCGTCGAGCATGCCGTTGTCCTTGGCCGTCGACAGCAGGGAGGCGACGGCGGGAGCGCTCGTGAACGTCACTGCGTCCACTCGATGCTCGATGATCTGTGCCAACAAGTCCATGAGCGGGGCCTGATCGACGGGGCGGATCCAGCGGTACACGGGGATCGGGCGTACATGCGCGCCGAGTTCGCTCAGAGCATCGCTCAGGTGAATCGTCGGTTCCCATTCGGTGATGACGCCGTGCAGTTGCACGGCGATGTCGGCACCGGAAATACCCTGGGCAGCAAGATGATCGGCGACTTCCTGCGATGCTTCGGTGGCGGGCGACCATTCCTCACGCAGCTCGGCTCCGCGAATCGCACCACGCGCTTTCGGCCCGCGGGCAATGATTCGCGTGTGCCCGAGCGCTGCCAGGAGGTCGTCGCGCACACCCCATTCGGCCGCCGCGTCGAGCCAGCCACGGAAGCCGATACCGGTGCTGATCACCACGATCTTCGGGGGACGATCGACAATGCCTTCGGTAGCCGACTTCAGCTCCGAGTCGTCGATCAGGGGCAGAACGTGAATCGCCGCGGCGTGAACGATGTTCGCGCCGCGGCGTTCGAGCATGGTGGCCAATTCGTCTGCACGCCGCTCGGCGGTGAGGGCAACGGTCTTGCCTGCGAGCGGTTCCGACATGGGTACAGACTAGGCCCCCATGTGAGTGGGACTTCGTGACGGGTTCACGTGGTCGTCGCAACGAGCAGTCGTTTGTTGTACTCCTCGAGTGGAGTATCCCATCCCAGGGTTTTTCTGGGGCGGTTGTTCAGTAGAGCGGCGACCTCGTCGAGCCGTTCGGGACCGTGCACCGACAAGTCGGTGCCCTTCTTGAAGTACTGACGGAGCAGACCGTTGGTGTTCTCGTTGGTGCCCCGCTGCCACGGGGAGTGCGGATCACAGAAGTAGATCTGCACCCCTGTGGCGACGGTGATCTCGGCATGCTTGGCCATCTCCCCGCCTTGATCCCAGGTGATCGAACGCATCAGTGCCGCAGGCAGTTCCGCGATCTTCGCCGTCATCGCCTCGGCCACCGACGCCGCCGAATGATCGATGGGCAGATGCAGCAGCATCACCAACCGCGAGGTCCGCTCGACCAGTGTCCCGATCGCCGACCCGCCCTTGGTGCCGATGATCAGATCACCCTCCCAATGGCCGGGAACGTTGCGGTCGGCGACCTCGGCGGGGCGTTCGGAGATGTTGATCATCCCGCGGATTTTCGATCGCCGTTCGGTGGCGCGCCGATGCGCGAGACGCACCGGCCGGCCCGTCCGAAGATGCCTGGTCAGCTCCTTGGTCAGGCCACCTTTGCTCTGAACGTAGAGGGTCTGATAGATCGTTTCGTGCGACACATGCATCTCCGGCGAGTGAGGAAATTCCTTCCTCAGTGTCGCCGAGATCTGCTCGGGCGAGTAGTCCAACTCGAGCAGCGCCTGCACCCGATCGCGCAGCAACGGTGTGAGCTCGAGCTTGCCCTTCTTCGGGCGTTTGGCTGCCTTTCGGGCATCACGCTCAGCCTGATGTGGCTTGTACTGTCCACGGAAGTACTTGTGCCGCTTGAGTTCTCGACTGATCGTCGACACCGCTCGCCCCAGGCATGTCGCGATCGCGGTCATCGTCCAGCCGTCCCGGACACCGTCGGCGATGAACTCGCGTTCCTCCAGTGAGAGGAAACGGCTCGTCGGCTCCGGTGTCGAGCGTGGACGCACACCACCACGTTCGTACACCCAGTTCCAGCCGCTGCCCTCGCTGATACCGACTGCGAGGGCAGCGTCCTTGATCGTCACGCCACTGCTACGCAGTGACCAGAACGTCATCCGAACCTGATGTGAGAAACCCGGGTGAACCATCGCAAACATCCCTAATGATCAGGCACGTTGCAACCACCGCTCGAATCCGCCCGTAGTCCACTACGAAGTTCCACTCACATGGCGGGTCAGCTGCTGAACTTGTCCGGGTCCGGGCCGGTGCGGCCGTCGGCGGTGTCCAGAGCGTTGATCTGCTGAATCTCGTCGTTGCTCAGCTCGAAGCCGAACACGTCGAAGTTGCTCGCGATCCGCTCCGGGGTGACCGACTTGGGGATCACGACGTTGCCGAGCTGGATGTGCCAGCGCAGAATGACCTGGGCCGGGGTGACGCCGTGTGCCTCGGCGATGGGCGCAAAGGCCGGATCGTCCAAAACGGTGCCGGAGCCGAGCGGGCTCCACGCCTCCGTGGCGATGCCCTTCGAGGTATGGAAAGCGCGCAGTTCTTCCTGGATGAAGCGCGGATGCAGCTCGATCTGGTTGACCGACGGGACCTCACCGACGGCGTCCATCAGCTTCTCGAGCGTGGGGATGGTGAAGTTGGAGACGCCGATCGAACCGATGCGGCCGTCCGACTTCAGCTTCTGGAACGCCTTGAACGTGTCGATGTACTTGTCGCGATCGAGCTGCTGCCAGTGAATCAGGTACAGGTCGAGGTACTCGAGGCCCAGACGATCCATGCTGGCGTCGAAGGCCTTCAAGGTGGAGTCGTAGCCCTGATCGTCGTTCCACAGCTTGGTGGTGACGAACAGTTCGTCGCGCGCGATGCCGGACTCCGCGATGGCCTTGCCGGTGCCGGCCTCGTTCTCGTACACCTTTGCGGTATCGATGCTGCGGTATCCGACCTTCAGCGCCTCGGACACTGCGGCCTGGGCACCGTCGTCGGGAACCTGCCACACACCGAACCCGAGCTGGGGAATCGACGTGCCGTCGTTGAGCACGATGGTCGGGACAGTACTGGTCTCGGCTGAATACGTCATACGAATGCCAACGGACGGCGCTGTGAATCTGTTCCCGGTCCCGGGGATACTGGTCCGGTGACTGCCACGCTCCGCATCGACGATCTGGCCGCCTATCACGGCGATCGAACCCTGTTCTCCGGACTCGATCTGACGGTGACCGAGGGTGATGTGATCGGGTTGGTCGGTGCGAACGGTGCCGGTAAATCGACGCTGTTGACGCTGCTGGCGGGCGTGGGAACGGCCGATCACGAGGGTGAGATCTACACCAGCCCGCCCGACGCAACTGTCGGGTATCTGGCGCAGGAGCCCGAGCGCATTGCCGGGGAGACGGTGTTGGATTTCCTCGGCCGGCGGACCGGGGTCACTGATGCCGAAGCGTCCATGAACGCAGCCGCCGAGGCGTTGGGCTCGAGTGACGAGGACCTCTACACCCCGGCGCTGGAGAAGTGGCTGGCTCTCGGCGGCGCGGATCTGGCGGAGCGAACGGCGAAGGTGCTCGCGGATCTGGGCCTCGATGTCGACGGGTCTGCGCTCATGACGGCGCTGTCCGGTGGGCAGGCTGCCCGCGCCGGTCTCGCCGCGATTCTCCTCGCGCGTTACGACATTCTTCTGCTCGACGAGCCCACCAACGACCTGGACCTCGCAGGCCTCGAGCAACTCGAACAATTCGTCGTCGCGACACGGGCGGCCATCGTCGTCGTCAGTCACGATCGCGAGTTTCTGGCGCGGACGGTGACCGGTGTCGTCGAGCTCGATCGAGCGCAGCGTCACATCGATGTGTACGACGGCAGCTACCAGTCCTATCTCGCGGAACGTGAAATTGCGCGCCAGCATGCACGGGAGAAGTACGACGAGTTCGCAGACACCAAGTCCGCGTTGGAGTCTCGCGCTCAGATGCAGCGAAACTGGATGGAATCGGGCGTCCGTAATGCGCGACGCAAGGCCACCGACAACGACAAGATCGCCCGCAAGACCCGCGCCGAGTCGACGGAGAAGCAGGCCGCGAAAGCCCGTCAGACACAGCGCCGCATCGAGCGACTCGAGGTGGTCGAGGAACCCCGTAAGGAATGGGAACTGCGGATGGAGATCGCGGCGGCTCCTCGCAGCGGGACCGTTGTCGCGGTGTTGGGCGGAGCCGTCGTACGCCGATCGGAGTTCACCTTCGGTCCGGTGACGACGCAGATCGACTGGGGCGATCGCATCCTCATCACCGGACCCAACGGCTCCGGCAAGACGACGTTGCTCTCGGTACTGCTGGGTCGGTTGACGCCGGGCGAGGGAACGGCCTCACTGGGTTCGGGTGTGGCGATCGGCGAAATCGACCAGGCACGAGCCTATTTCGTCGGCGAAGGAACAGTGTCCGACGCCTTGAGTGCAGCAGTTCCCGAGTGGCCCGACGCCGAGGTGCGCACCCTGCTCGCCAAGTTCGGGCTGCGCGGCGACGACGCACTGCGGCCGGCGTCGTCCCTGTCGCCGGGTGAACGAACCCGTGCCGCACTCGCATTGCTACAGGCCCGCGGCGTGAACCTGCTGGTGTTGGACGAGCCCACCAACCACCTCGACCTGCCCGCCATCGAACAACTCGAACGCGCGATGGAAAACTTCGAGGGCACCCTGCTGCTGGTGACGCACGATCGCCGCATGCTCGACACGGTTCGCAGCACGCGTCACTGGACGATGAACGATGGGCAGCTGAGCGAGAAGTAGGTCGCGCTGAATCGGGTGTAGCTGACCGCGGTGAGCGCGGTCAGCTGCACCCGATTCACGTCAGCTCAGCAGGATTTCGTTCACCTCGGCGGCGGGACGCATCGGCAACGTGTGATGCGTGGCTCCGTCGAGTATCACGGTCCGCGCTGCAGGCAGGACGGTTCGGACCGCCGATTCGATCCGAGCGGCATTGTGCACCTTGCCATTCCCTGCCAGTACCACGGTTGTCGCTACACCGAAGTTCGCGAACGCAGCAGGTTTCGGCCGTTTCGGAACGATGGTTTTCGACGTCGGGGCGTGCGCGGCTCCGAGCGCGAGCACGTCGAGCCAATCCGGATCCAACTGCGCGTCATCGGTTTCCCATCGGACGAAAGCACGCTGCCGTTTCTCGTTGGGAGACAGCAGTATCGGTAGGGCGTGCAGCAGGTAGCGCGGACTCATGGAGCCGAAGCATGCGTTGGGATCGAGTAGCGTCAGCGCATCGACGCGGCTCTCGTTGCGCAAGGTGTACGCCAGAGCGATCATCGCGCCGTAGGAATGGCCGCACAGTGCCACAGCTCGAAGGCCCAGTTCATCCAGCACCGCCGTCACCCAGTTCAGCAGCTCGTCCACGGAGTCGACGGACTGCTCACCGGGAACACTGCGCCCGACGTCGCCCATGAGGTCGACCGCGTACACCCGATAGTGCCTTGAGAGCGCGTTGACATTGGCGAACCAGACGGTCGACGTCGCACCCGCGCCCGGCAGCAACACCAGCGCCGGACCGTCGACGGGCCCGCAAGCGTTGATTCGTGTGGCACCGTGCACCGTGTTCACGTCGATGGCTTGGGTATCCGCCGGCCACTTCTGCAGCACCCGGTCGTAGGCGGAGAAGAATTCGTCCAGCGTCACTGCAACCCTCCATTCTCTCGATGATCGAGATAGTAGACAATGGAGAGACATCTCGTCCAGCATCTCCCGAGGGATCAGCACATGACCGAGCCCGCCTCCACCGTCCATCAGCTACGCGCACTGACGGTCGACCTCGATCTTCTGGGCGCAGAATTCGCGCAGAGACATGCGCTCCACCCGACGGATATCCGGGCGCTGATCTGTCTCCTCGACGCGGACCGAGCCGGAACGCGCGCTACGCCCGGTTGGCTAGGAACCCAGCTGGGCCTGGAATCCGCGTCGGTCACGGCCCTGATCGATCGAATGACCAAGCGTGACTTGGTATTACGCGAGCCCGACCCGTCCGACCGCAGGCGAGTACTGCTGCGCGTGACTGCGCACGCGTCGGAACTCGGGACTACATTCTTCGGCCCCGTCATCGGCCAGGCCGTCGACGAGCTCGCCCGCTTCACGCCAGAGCAGCGGGCAACGATCGATGAGTTTCTGACCACGATGCGCGCCATCGTCGCCTCCACTCGGGAGCAGCAGACCCCGTAGACAAATCAGTAGTTTTGTTATTAACGGTTGACACATCGTTGGGTTTATACAACACTTCATTGTCATGAGCCCCGTCAAGCGCGGTACCGCGCTCCCGATCTACAACAGGGTGGGTGTTCTGCGGGCAGAACGAAAGATGAGCCGCGCGCAACTGGCCGAACTCGTCGAAGTCAACCCCCAGACCGTGGGTGCCCTCGAACGAGGAGACCACTACCCGAGCCTCGACCTCGCGATGCGCATCTGCGACGTCTTCGATCTGCCGATCGAAGCAGTGTTCTCGCGCACCGAACTCGGACCACTCTCGGCCGAACTCTTCCGACAGGAAAAGGATCGATGACCACGCCCGGCTCCGACATCCTCACCCGCTATCAGGCGTATCGCACCCGGCGGTTTCTCGAGAACGACGCCAGAACACGGCATTGGCTACCCGCCTGGCGAACCCAGCATCGACGCCGAATCCTCGTTGTCGCTGTGGCTGTACTCCTCTTCACATTTTTCGTCGTCAGTATCGGCAGCCTGTTCTCGAAGTGGTTCGCGATCGGATGGATACCGGCCGCCCTGGTGTTCATACCGGTGTGGACTGTTCTCCAGACGGTCTCGGGCCGGCACGGAGACGCACCGGTAGGAGCACTCGACGAGTGGGAAGTGCAGCAGCGCAACGAAGCTCGATCCATCGGCCTCACCGTCACGCAGACCCTGGTGATGGCGGCGGCGTTCGCGTCCATCTTCCTGTCCACGGCGAACGACGAGATGCCGCGCCTGGCGTACGCAGGTGGCGGATGGACTCTCGCCGCACTGATGACCGGCATCTGCTCCCCCGCAATGATTCTCGCGTGGATAACCCCTGACCCCGAACCAGAAGACACCGAAGATTTCGACCAGCAGTAACGACCGAAAGGGCACCATGAGCACCCTCACGATCGACTCCGTCTCCAAGAGATACGGCGACAAGATCGCCTTGGAAAGCCTGAGTTTCGACGTCCGGCCGGGCGAACTGTTCGGCTTCGTCGGCAGCAACGGCGCGGGCAAGACCACCACGATGCGCATCGCGCTGGGAGTGCTGTCGGCAGATTCCGGTCAGGTTCTGTTGGGCGGCAAGCCCGTCGACCTCGACGTTCGCCGCACCATCGGTTACATGCCGGAGGAACGCGGGCTGTACCCCAAGATGAAGGTCGGCCCGCAATTGGCGTACATGGCCGAGCTGCACGGCCTCTCGTCGAAGGATGCCAAAGCCGCGGTGATCCGCTGGACCGAACGCCTCGGCATCGACGAGCGCGTCAACGACACCGTCGACGCACTGAGCCTGGGCAACCAGCAGCGCGTGCAGTTGGCAGCAGCGCTGGTGCACGATCCCGCGGTTCTGGTCTTGGACGAGCCGTTCTCCGGCCTCGACCCGATCGCCGTCGATGTCATGAGCGAGGTACTGCGCGAAAAGGCCGCTGCCGGAGTGCCGGTGGTGTTCTCGAGCCACCAACTGGATCTGGTTCAGCGGCTGTGCGACCGCGTCGGCATCATCGCCGCCGGCTCGATGAAAGCCGTAGGAACCGTCGACGAACTCCGCGGATCGGGAGATTCGCACCTGCACGTCCACGCACCGAACGCTGCCCCCGGATGGGCGTCGGGCATCGCCGGAGTGAGCACACTCGGGCACAGCGACGGCGTCACCGTTCTCGGGCTGGCACCGGGAGCCGACGATCAAGAAGTCCTGCGGGCCGCACTCGCGACCGGACCGGTACACGAATTCTCCATCCAGAAACCTTCCCTGAGCGACCTGTTCCGAGAGGCGGTAGTGGCATGAGCTCCCAACTGAACTCCTTCAGCGCAGTGTCCTTGATAGCCAAGCGCGAGTTCACCGTTCAGGTGATGAAGAAGAGTTTCGTCATCAGCAACGTGATCATCCTGGCCGTCATCGTCGGCGGCATCATCGCATTCTCGATCTTCTCCGGCAGCGGTGACGAAGAGCGCGACGTCATCGGCGTCGCCGGGGACCAGTCCATTGCAACGGTATTGGAGGCGACCGGCGACGCCGTCGGTAGCCCCGTCGAAGTCCGTGACGTTGCCGACGCGGCGGCCGCGCGCAGTGGCGTCGAATCCGGGGATCTCGACGTGGCGTTGGTTCCGGACGGCAACGCAGGCGCATACACGGCCGTCACCGAGTCCGAACTGACCGGCACGTTGCGCGCCGTCGTCGAAGGCAGTGTCGCGACGCAGGCCACGAATGCTGCACTGGCGCAACAGGGTGTCGACCAGAACGAGCTCGGGGCAGCGACGAGTGCCGCGACGGTCACCGTCGACGCGATCGATCCGCCCGACCCGGAAGCCGGTCAGCGGACCGCCCTGGCCCTGTCGGCCGTGTTCCTGTTGTACGCACAGATCATCGGCTTCGGCATGTACGTCGCGATGGGCGTCGTCGAAGAAAAGTCCTCGCGCGTGGTCGAACTGCTGCTCTCCACCGTTCGCCCCCTGCAGTTGCTCTGGGGCAAGATTCTCGGCATCGGTGCGGTCGGCATCCTGCAGCTCGCTCTGTACGGGATTGCCGGTGTGGGAGCAGGATTGGGCACAGGCGTACTCACCGTCACCGGTGCCGCGGTCAGTGTCTTCGCGGCCACACTCGCGTGGTTCATTCTCGGCTTCGCGTTCTTCGCAGTGCTCTATGCAGCGGGCGGATCCATGGTCTCGCGGCAGGAGGACGTGAACTCGACAACCATGCCACTGCTGATCCTGATCATGGCCATGTTCTTCGCGGCCTTCTATTCCGTCAGCGATCCGGAGAGCACTCTCGCCAACACATTGAGCTGGATCCCGCCGTTCTCGGCGATCATGATGCCGCTGCGCATCGCCGCGGGCGTGACCTCGCCGGTGCAGATCGTCGGTTCGGCAGTCCTGATGGTGATCACCACCGCGATCCTGGCGATGGGCGCAGCGAAGATCTATCAGCGCTCCATTCTTCGGATCGGCAAGACCGTCTCGTGGACGGAAGCATTCGCTCGATAGAGTTCGCGCCATGAGCCCACGGACATCCGCCGCCGAGATTCTCGATTCCGTTCTCGACGGCGGATCGTTCGTGTCCTGGGACTCCGACCCGGTGAACGTTAACCCCAACGACTCCTATCAGCGGGACCTGGCCAAGGCCCGCGAGAAGAGTGGCGTCGACGAATCGGTGTTGACCGGCGAGGGCACCATCGACGGCCGACGCGTCGCGATCATCGCCTGCGAGTTCGCGTTTCTCGCCGGATCGATCGGAGTCGCGGCGGCCGAGCGCATCACCTCCGCAATCGAGCGCGCCACTGCAGAGGGCCTGCCACTCATTGCCTCCCCCACCTCCGGTGGCACGCGCATGCAGGAGGGAACGTTGGCCTTCGTGCAGATGGTCAAGATCGCCTCGGCCGTCACCGCACACAAAGCGGCGCACCTGCCGTATGTGGTGTATCTCCGCAATCCGACGACGGGAGGCGTTTTCGCATCCTGGGGTTCACTGGCCCACGTCACCGTCGCCGAACCCGAGGCCCTCATCGGGTTCCTCGGCCCGCGGGTGTATCAGGCCCTGTACGACAAGCCATTTCCCGATGGCGTCCAGACCGCCGAGAATCTGTACCAGCACGGTGTCATCGACGGTGTGGTGCCGGTCGAGCAACTGCGTCACTTGCTGATCCGCACGCTGCGGGTGATCGTCGACGCATCCGTGTGGACGGACGTTCCCGAAGTCGGACGTACGAGTATTCCCGAGCAATCGGCCTGGCACTCGGTGCAGTCGTCGCGCCGCGCCGATCGTCCGGGGATTCGGCAGATCATCGAACATGCTGCGGCCGAGCATGTTCCGCTCAGCGGCACCGGCCAGGGCGAGGCCGACACCTCGATCCTGTTGTCCCTGTGCCGCATTCGCGGTGTCTCCTGCGTGCTGTTCGGCAACGACCGAAGCAGCAGCACCGCCACGGCAACAATGGGCCCGGCAGCACTACGAGAAGCTCGCCGCGGCATGCGCCTGGCCGAGGAACTCCGGCTACCTCTGGTGCTCGTCATCGACACATTCGGCGCAGCGCTGTCCAAAGAAGCCGAGGAGGGTGGTCTCGCTCCCGAGATCGCGCGGTCGATCTCCGACCTGGTCACCGTGAACACCCCGACGGTGTCGGTACTACTGGGCCAGGGCACCGGCGGCGGAGCACTCGCACTGCTGCCCGCGGACCGCGTCCTGTGTGCCCAGAATGCCTGGCTCGCACCGCTTCCACCCGAGGGAGCCAGCGCAATCGTGCACCGCGACACCGCCCATGCACCGGACATGGCCGAGGCTCAGGGCATCAGGTCAATCGACCTGCTGCGAGACGGCATCGTCGACGCCATCGTTCCCGAACTCCCCGATGCAGCCGACGAACCGGCCGCGTTCTCCGGTCGCATCGCCGATGCCATTGTCCGCGAACTACGCGAGCTGTCGACCCTCGAAGCGGCAGCTCGGACGAGTGCGCGACTCGGCCGCTACCGCACTCTCGGAGTCGCCTTGTGAGTGGAAACTCGACCCCTGCTACGAGACCGGAGTGGAGCCTGCGGAACGACCGCAGGCTCCGCCGTGCACGTGCGAGGTCACGAGCGCTACTACGTCGCCCGCACGCAGGTCGGCTGGCAACTCGACCGGACTGACGCAACTGCGCCCCGGACCGTGCACGTCGACCTTGACCACCGGACCCACCGAGTGCCGGTTGACCACTACTGCCTGCAGCAGATCACCGAACTCCGCATCGACGCCCACCTCGCCTGCAATGACCGACCGCACGCGAGTGATCAGAATCCGACCCCACTGCACCGGAGTGCCCTCGGCATCGGCCACATCCTCGAGCGCGACGCCGTCGACGGTGATGCGGCCGCACACACAGTGAGTGTTCGCCGGCCAGAGCGCTGGATCGCACCGCGACACGTAGGCGGCACCGAGAGACGGAAGAATGTCCACAAGAGTCATGAGAAGAAGTCTTGCGCCGGGCGGTGGCGTCGAACAGGGGTGTTGACGCAATCTTGACGCCCCGGCCGTGAATCTTGACGGCGTGTGGGCACCGTTGCACATTCCGACCGCCGGTCGACGGGATTCCGCCGGTCGTCGCCGGTAGTGCGCAACCCGGCCCGGACCACCCCACCTCGAACTACGCTCGCAGACATGAGTGGCGAGTATCGGCAGGCGTTCGACAGCAGCATCGAGAACCGCGAGGACTTCTGGCTGGCGGCCGCGTCGGGAGTCGACTGGGACACCCCTCCCACCACGGCGTTCGACGGTTCGCGCTGGTTTCCCGGAGCCCGCCTGAACACCTGCGTCAACGCTCTGGACCGGCACGTCGATGCCGGGCACGGTGACCGGACCGCGTTGATCTACGACTCTGCGATGCTCGGACTCACGCGCAGCTACACGTATGCCGAACTACTCGATCAGGTCGCTCGATTCGCCGGGGTACTGCGCGCACAGGGCGTCGGACCGGGCGACCGCGTGGTCATCTATCTGCCGATGATTCCCGAGGCCGTCATCGCGATGCTCGCGTGTGCGCGACTCGGCGCAGTGCACTCGGTGGTGTTCGGCGGATTCGCCGCCAAAGAACTCGCAGCCCGCATCGACGACGCCGAGCCGGTACTGCTGATCACCGCGAGCGGTGGGTTCGAGCCGGGTCGCGTTATCGAATATCTGCCGTTGGTGCAGCGCGCCCTGACGATCACGACCGCGAACACACCGGCCGTGATCGTGAAATCACGAGAGGGCATTCCCGGCGAACACGAGTGGCTGGATTGGGACACCCTCATCGCCGACGCATCCGCCGCACAACCGGTTTCGATGGCGGCGACGGATCCGCTGTACATCCTCTACACGTCGGGTACGACGGGCAAGCCCAAGGGCGTGGTGCGCGACAACGGCGGTCATGCCGTCGCGTTGACGTGGTCGATGCGCAACATCTACGACGTGAATGCCGGTCAGGTGATGTGGACGGCCTCCGACGTCGGGTGGGTGGTGGGACACTCGTACATCGTCTACGGCCCGCTGTTCGCCGGTGCCACAACGGTTCTCTACGAGGGCAAGCCCGTCGGGACTCCCGATGCAGGCGCGTTCTGGCGGGTGATTCAGGACCACGGTGTGCGGGCCCTGTTCACCGCACCGACCGCGCTACGCGCCATTCGCAAGGTCGATCCGCACGCCGCCGAGCTCGAGAAATACGACACGTCCTCGCTCGAGACACTGTTCGTCGCCGGTGAACGCCTCGATCCCGATACGTACGAGTGGATTTCACGCACCCTCGATCGACCCGTCGTCGACCATTGGTGGCAGACCGAGACCGGGTGGGCCATCTGCGCCAACCTTCGCGGGCTGGAACCACTTCCGATCAAACCCGGATCGCCGACCGTGCCGGTACCGGGATTTCAGGTCGGTATCCTCGACGCGTCCGGTAATCCCGTGGACGCAGGCTCGGAGGGCAACATCGTCGTGCAGCTGCCACTGCCGCCCGGTGCACTGGTCGGACTGTGGAACGACGAATCACGTTTCCAGCGTTCGTATCTCGATACTTTCCCCGGTTACTACCTCACCGGCGACTCCGGTTACATCGACGCCGACGGTTACGTCTACGTACTCGGTCGCAGCGACGACGTCATCAATGTCGCCGGCCACCGCCTGTCCACCGGGTCGATGGAGGCGGTGCTCGCGGGCCACCCCGCCGTCGCCGAATGCGCCGTCATCGGTATCCACGACGACCTCAAAGGCCAGCGTCCCAGCGGATACGTGGTTCTCAAGGCCGGCGAGAACATCTCCGAGGAGCAATTGCGTACCGAACTGGTGGCCATGGTCCGCGATCAAATCGGTGCACTGGCGACCTTCCGCGATGTGACGATCGTCGGAGCTCTGCCGAAAACCCGCTCGGGCAAGATACTCCGAAAGACGATGCGACAGATCGTCGCCGGTGAGCAGTACGGGGTCCCGTCGACCATCGAGGATCCCGCGGTCCTCGATGCACTGGAGAAGCTCCTCGGCAGATAGGCGGAAACAGGCGCAACCATGGCCGAAACCCGCGCGCCATGGGGCACTCCCGCACGATAGCGTCCTCGGCATGACAGATCTCGACACCCGCCCCGCCGTCGACTGGCTCGCCCTCGGTGCGGTCACCGTCACGGTGATCTCGTGGGCCTCGGCCTTCGTCGCCATCCGCGGCGTCGGCGAATCGTTCGGTGCCGGCCCACTCGCTCTGGGCAGGCTCCTCATCGGATCGTGCGCACTCGGCGCGATCGTGTTGATCAGGAGACAGTGGGTCAAGCCGAACCGCACGCAGTGGTTACAGATCGCCAGCGTCGGCGTGTTCTGGTTCGGCGTTTACAACGTCGCCCTCAACGCCGCCGAGCAACGTGTAGACGCCGGAACGACGTCGATGATCATTCAGATCGGCCCTATCCTGGTGGCCCTGTTCGCCGGTCTGCTTCTGGGCGAGGGCTTTCCGAAGTGGTTGGTGATCGGTGCCGGTATCGCGTTCGCCGGTGCTGTCATGGTCGGCGTCGTCACCGCCGTCACCACCACCTCGACCACCAGGACGGACGCCGACTTCCTCGGCATCGCACTGTGTCTCGTATCCGCAGTGACCTATGCGATCGGAGTACTCAGCCAGAAGCCGGTACTGCGCACGGTCCCCGGCCTGCAGGTCACCTGGATGGCCTGCACCATCGGCGCGGTCTGCACGCTTCCGTTCGCGCCGGCTCTGCTCGACGACCTGTCGACCGCCTCGGCCGGAGCCACCGGCGGATTGGTCTATCTCGGCCTGGTTCCCACTGCGCTGGCGTTCAGCACCTGGGCTTATGCGTTGACGAGAATGAACGCAGGCAAGCTCGGCATCACCACTTATGCGGTGCCGCCGATCACCATCACTCTGGCCTGGTTGTTGCTCGGCGAGATACCGCACATTCTCGCCGTCGTCGGCGGTGTCATCTGCCTCGTCGGGGTCGGGTTGTCCCGCAGGAAATAGCAGCCGTTACAGCGCCTTGAACCGAGCGATAGCAACCTCACGCTCGTGCTTGTGGTCGACGATCGGATCCACGTACTCCTTGGGTCGGCCGAACTTCAACGTGTGCACGGCTTTTCCCTCCTCACCGCGTAGCTCCGGCACCCAGCGCCGCACGTAATCGCCTGTCGGATCGAATTTCTCACCTTGGGTGATCGGGTTGAACACTCGAAAGTACGGCGAGGCGTCGGTACCGGTGCCCGCGGTCCACTGCCAGCCGTGCTGGTTGTTGGCCAGATCGCCGTCGACGAGATGCTGCATGAAATAGCGGGCACCTCGCCACCACGGCAGGTGCAGGTCCTTGACGAGGAACGACGCAACGATCATACGGACCCGGTTGTGCATCCACTTCTCCGAGTTCAATTGCCGCATACCGGCATCGACGATCGGAAAGCCAGTCTCGCCCTTACACCAGGCCTCGAACAGCTCGTCGGCGTGCTTGCCCGAGTCCAGTTCGATCTTGTCGAACTTCTTCACGTAATTCTCACGCGCGCTGTCGGGGCGCTGAAACAGGATGTCGGCGTAGAAGTCTCGCCAGCAGATCTGCCGACGGTACGACGCGGCACCCTCGTTGCGGAGCTTGCCCAGGTCGGCCAGCATGGTTCGCGGGTGAATGGTGCCGTACTTCAGATGCACCGACATCCGGCTCGTCGAATCGAGATCGGGGCGGTTGCGTTCGTCGTCGTACTTCGAGACGTCGTCGAGAAAGTCCTTCCACTGTGCCAGTGCGGCCTTCTCCCCTGCGTCGGCGTCGGAGGTTTCCGTCTCGCTCGGAATCTTCGCCCGCTTCACGCCTTTCACGTCGTCGGGGTCGATCCACGTCACGGTTTTCGCGGACGTATCGGCCGGTCCACGCCAACCGTGTTCCATCCACTGCCGTGAGTACGGCGTGAACACCTTGTACGGCTCACCGTCGTCCTTGGTGATTCGTCCGGGCGCAACGGCATACGGCGAACCGGTCTCGACCAGCGTCACCTTCTCGCCGACGCGCTGGTCCCGCGACCGGCCGTACGGACCGTAATCGGCGCTGATGTGGACCTCGTCGGCGTCGATCGCCTTCGCCACCTTCGGCACCACCGTCTCGGGGTCGCCGTGCACCACCATCAGCCTGCCGTCGAGCTGCTCGTCCAGTGCCTCGAGCGACCGGAACAGGAAGTCCTTGCGCGGACCGCCGGAGGGCTTCAGCAATCGGTCGTCCAGTACGAAGAGCCCCAGTACCGGATCCCCGGACTCGGCAGCGGCGGTGAGGGTGGGCAGATCCCCCAGTCGGAGATCACGGCGAAACCAAACGAGCGACATGCCGTCAGTCTTACCCAACCCGGCTACGAGCAACCCCCATCGCTGTTTCGGGGATTCTCAGAGAATCGCCAATCCATGCTCACCGACGCCGCAACATCGCCCCCTACCTTGGGAAATACGCCGATCAGCCGCGAGCAGAGGAGAGAACATCATGACGAACATCCGCCCCTTCCCCGGTGCCCTCTCCCTCGTCGAGAGCACCTGCACGTTCGAGAAGTACTACGAGCAGCTCTATGCCAAGGCACCCGCCCTCGCCTGGACCCTCGACGCCGACGTCGATCGCCGCACGGCCCTCGAGGAATTCTTCGCCAAGACGCCCGAGGAGCGGCGTACCACCGTAGACAGCTGGGTTGCCTAGCATTGGGAGGTGACCGAATCGCCGAGCACCCCCGCCACCGTCCTCGTCGTCGACGATGACACCGATGTGTTGTCGTCGCTGCAGCGCGGCCTGCGCCTGTCCGGCTTCACGGTCATCACGGCGTCGGACGGGGCCGAGGCGCTCGGCGTCGTGTCGCGCACCTCGCCCGATGCGATCGTGCTCGACATCAACATGCCGGTGCTCGACGGCGCAAGCGTCGTGACTGCGTTGCGCGCCATGGGGAACGACATTCCGATCTGTGTTCTCAGTGCCCGCAGCTCCGTGGACGATCGCATCGCCGGTCTCGAATCCGGTGCCGACGACTACCTCACCAAACCGTTCGTGCTCGCCGAGCTGGTGGCCCGCATCCGGGCCATGCTCCGACGGCGCGGCACCAGTCCGGTCATTACCGCAGTCGATCCCGGTATCCCCAATTCGGCTGTCGCCGTGGGCACTTTGGTTGTCGATATCGCGGGGTACCGAGTGCACCGCGGCGGCGTCGACATCGATCTCACGAAGCGCGAGTTCGAGTTGCTGGCCATTCTTGCTCGCAACAAGGGCGTCGTACTGACGCGTGAGCGACTCCTCGAATTGGTCTGGGGCTACGACTTCGTCGCCGACACCAACGTCGTCGACGTGTTCGTCGGCTATCTACGCCGCAAACTCGAGAGCGACGGCTCGCCGCGCATCCTGCACACCGTCCGCGGTGTGGGCTTCGTCGTGCGGGAGTCGGTATGAGTTTCTCGCTTCGCGCCCGGGTCGCGGCGGCGACGGCCCTCGGTGCCACCCTTGTCGTGGCGGCCCTGGCCGTGGTGACGTCGGTGGCCATTTCCCGCAACAACGTCAACCAGCTCGACGAGCGTCTGACGACGGCATCGCAGGTGCTGGTCCCGAACTCGTCGACGCTGGAAGCCTTCATCGATCAGCTGTCCGGCGCGTTCGCTGTCACCATTCGCAGCGGAGACATCGTCGTCGCCTCGACGCCGACGCGGTTGCCGGCCCTCGACACCGGTTCTCAGACAGTGGATGTGGACGGTCAGCGGTTTCGGGTCTACACCGCGACCTCGACCGTGGTCTCGTCCGTGTCCATCTCCATCGGTGTCCCGGCCATCGAGGCGCAGCAGGTGACCGACGAGCAACAGAGACAGGTGATCCTGCTGGGGCTGGCGGCGGTCGCCGTGTCGACGGGCCTGGGTTGGCTGTTCGGAGGACGTGCCGTCAGACCGCTGGTGACGCTGACGCGGCAGGTCAGCGCTCAGCCTCCGTCGGCGCCGCAGACCCGAACCGGAGTCACCGAGGCCGACGAGCTCGCGGTCGCGATCGGGGGCATGCTCACCCGACTGAACGAGGCACAGGAACGCACCAATGCCGCCCTGGACACGGCGCGCGATTTCGCGGCCGTGTCGGCCCACGAGCTGCGCACCCCGTTGACTGCGATGCGTACCGACATCGAAGTGTTGCGCACCCTCGACCTCGAGCGCGCGCAGCAACAGGAAATTCTGACCGACCTCGAGCGCACCCAAGGCCGAGTCGAGACGACGCTGACCGCGCTCGAACGATTGGCATCGGGTGAATTGTCCAGCGAGGGCGACCGGGTCGAGACCGACATCATCGACATCTGCGACGTCGCCGCGCAGGATGCGCAGCGTCAGCACCCGGGTCTGGACGTTCGGGTGGAGTCGGAACCGGAGTGCGAGATCACGATTCGCGCACTACCCACCGGAGTTCGACTCGCGGTGGACAACGCGATCGGCAACGCCGTCCGGCACGGCGGGGCGAGCACCGTCGTCATTCGCGTCGAGCGCGCGGACGCGCTGGTCCGAATCCTGATCGACGACAACGGATCCGGCGTTCCGGTGGACGAACGCGAATCGGTGTTCGGACGCTTCGAGCGTGGAGCCGGAGCCGCGAAGGGCGGCTCCGGCCTCGGTCTCGCGCTGGTGGCCCAGCAGGCCGAATTGCACGGTGGCCGCGCATATCTGGCAGACAGCCCCCTCGGGGGTGCCCGATTGGTGCTCGAGCTACAGGACCGCTGACGAGAGATCTGCTACTTGACGTCGAGCAGATCGATGACGAAGACGAGCGTCTTGCCGGACAGACGGTGACCTGCGCCGGCGGGGCCGTACGCGAGCTCCGGCGGGATGGTGAGCTGGCGGCGTCCGCCGACCTTCATCCCGGGGATGCCGTCCTGCCAGCCCTGAATGAGACCACGGAGCGGGAACTGGATGGACTCGCCGCGGTTCCAGGACGAGTCGAACTCCTCGCCGGTGTCGAACTCGACGCCGACGTAGTGCACCTCTACGTTTCCGCCCGGCACTGCCTCTGCGCCGTCACCTTCGACGAGGTCGACCGTCACCAGATCCAACGGTGCCGGTCCGGCTTGAAATTCGATCACTGGCTTCGTCACTGAAGTCTCCTGCGGTTGTGCCGGCCCGCCGACGCCGACTGCGGTGTTCTGGGCATGGTCGGCACCGATTTTACGTCGTCACGGTCAGCCGATCGGAGCTGGCATCAACATCGTCTTGTATTCGCAGGTCAGCGTATTGCCGGTTGCGGGGTCGGACATCTCGACCTTCCAGGTGTCGGCGAACTGGTTCACACCGGGGTGCATCGAGATGGTGCCGGAGATCAACACGGTTCCACGGGCGAACAGTCCACGGTCGGCGAGCACGTCGAGCCAGTAGTGCGGAGCGAGAAGATCACCGAGTGTTCCGGTCTGAATTGCGACGCCGTCCGCCCACGCGGTCAAGGTGATCTCGTCCAGCCGATCGGCGACCTCCGACAGACGCCACGCGCCGGTGCCGAGCACATCGGGAGCCGCGTTCTTGCTCCACGCGACACTGTGCACCTCCAGGTCACGGTCGGTGTGATCGCAGGCGACCGTCAGCAGCACGTCGTCGATCGTGTCGCCCAGGATCACCAGCGCCCACTCGGCCTCGCCCGACGTACGGCCGTGCTGGACGGCAACGGCGTCCGTCTGCTGCGCCAGGTACGGCGAAATGGGATACAGCGCCGGGGTCACCGTCGGAGCCGGAACGCCCAGTTCGGCCAGCTCCGCGATGTGCGACGCCACCTCCTCCTGGTTGCGTCCGGCGTACCCGGCGTTGAGCAACGCGTTCACCTCGACCGATTCGGAGGTGCCGTTGGGCAGCGTGAATGTGAGCATCAGTAAGGACCCTCTCCTCGTAAATTTTCTGTTTCCGATGCGCCCACAGGCTTGCGCATACGTCTTGTATACAGCAAGTATGGAGCACGTACAACGGATAGAGTGATCCCAGGCACACGAAGGAGTCGTCATGACCGAACCTGTTTCGGTAGATAGAAAAGGCCTGGCCAAGGCCTTTGCGGCCAGCCTCACCGGAACGGCATTGGAGTGGTACGACTTCGCGGTCTACTCGGCCGCCGCAGCTCTGGTGTTTCCGCTGGTCTTCTTCCCGGACAGTGACCCACTGACCGGGACTCTGCTGGCTTTCTCGACATACGCCGTCGGGTACGTCGCCCGTCCGGTCGGAGGGTTCGTCTTCGGACGGCTCGGCGACGTCATCGGACGAAAACAGCTCCTCGTCATCACCCTGATGTTGATCGGTGTCACGACCTTCGCCATCGGTCTGATCCCCGGATACGACTCCATCGGCATCGCGGCACCGATCATTCTCGTCACGATGCGCTTCTGTCAGGGCGTTGCCGTCGGCGGCGAATGGGGCGGAGCCGTTCTCCTGTCGAGCGAATACGGCGATCCACGCAAACGCGGATTCTGGTCCTCGGCAGCACAGATCGGACCACCCGCAGGCAACCTGCTCGCCAACGGTGCACTCGCTGTTCTGACGCTGACATTGACCGACCAGCAGTTCGAGTCCTGGGGATGGCGCGTGGCGTTCCTTTTCTCCGCGGTACTCGTCGGATTCGGTCTGTGGATCCGGTTGAAGCTCGAGGACACCCCGGTGTTCAAGGCGCTGCAGGAAAGCGGCGAACGTTCCGAGGCACCGATCAGCGAAGTGTTCAAGACCGAACTGCGACCCCTGGTGGCTGGCATCATGTCTCGTGTCGCGCCGGACGTCATCTACGCGCTGTTCACCGTCTTCTCCATCACTTACGGCACACAGAAGTTGGGCTTCGAGCGCAGTGAGGTACTGACCGCCATTCTGATCGGGTCGGCATGCCAACTCGGCCTGATCCCGCTCGCCGGAGCGGTGTCCGATCGCATCAACCGACGCCTCGTCTACGGCGTCGCAGCCGTGGGCGGTGTCGCGTGGAGTGCGATCTTCTTCCTCGTCATCGGCGGAGGATCGCTACCACTGCTGATCCTGGGTGTGGTGGTGGGCCTGGCGTTCCACTCGTTCATGTACGGGCCACAGGCAGCATTCGTCACCGAGCAGTTCAGCGTTCGATTGCGCTCCACCGGCAGCTCGTTGGCGTACACGATCGCCGGTGTCTTCGGTGGTGCGATGGCCCCGCTGATCTTCGTCTACCTGTTGGACAAGACGGACAGCTGGGTGCCGATCGCCGGGTACATCGTCGTCGTCGGTGCCGTGACACTCGTCGGCCTCGCCCTCGGACGCAACCCGGACCCCACCGAGGACGAGCACTACGTGCTGCTGGGCCAGCAGCACGAAAACGCTACGCGCGCAACAGAGTCTGAAGCGTGACCTCGAGGTGAGCGTCGATCTTTTCGTGCACCAGGCCCTCGTCGCCGGCACTCAGTGCGTCGATGATGGCCTGGTGCTCGGCGCACACTCGGTGTTGCCGGTTGGCGGCGGTGAACAACGCACTCAAGCCCACTCGGAGCTGACGCGCCCGCAAACCGGCATACGTGCGCGAGAGCAGATCACTGCCCGCCGAATCGATCAAACTCTGATGGAACGTCCCGTCCCAGTCGATGAATTCCTTGGGAGCGTCGGTGCTGTCGGAGTTCATCAGCAGCTCCTGCTGATGCAACGCATGCTGCATCGCCGCGATCGGAGCGTCACCGGCACGCAACGCCCGCGACGCCGCGTGCCGTTCCAGAACGCCACGCAGATCCATCAATTCGGCGATCTGCCGTCCGGACATCGCCGGCACATGGGCACCGCGCTTGGGCACCATCTCGACCAGACCCTCGGACTGCAGCATCAGCAACGCCTCACGGACCGGCGTGCGCGATACGCCGATTCGAGTCGCAAGTTCCTGTTCGTTCAGAAAAGTGCCGGTGGCGGCCGGTGACGACAACACCTGATCACGGACGAACTGGTACGCCTTGTCCCTCCCCGACAGTGGTTGCATACGATATGTATACCTGTCTTCCCCCGACGAAACCAGGAGTCACACCGTGAGCTCGACTATCCGCATCAGCCTGGCCCAGATCACCAGTGGCGAAAATCCCACCGAGAACCTCGAACTCGTCGAGACCCACACCCGCGCCGCGGCGCACGCAGGCTCGGACCTCGTCGTGTTCCCGGAGGCAATGATGCGCTGCTTCGGCGGACCCATCCGAAAGTTCGCACAGCCACTGGACGGCGAATGGGCACAGACCGTTCGTCGGATCGCGTCCGACGCCGGCATCACCGTCGTCGCCGGAATGTTCACTCCCGCGCCCGACGACAGAGTGACCAACACACTGCTCGTCACCGGCCCGGGCGTCGAGGCGAGCTACGACAAGATTCATCTGTTCGACGCGTTCGGATTCGCCGAATCCGATACCGTCGCACCGGGTTCCGACCCGCTCGTGCTCGACATCGCGGGAGTCCGCGTCGGCTTCGCGACCTGCTACGACATTCGCTTCCCTGCCCTGTTCCAGAAACTCGGGGACCTCGGTGCCGAACTCGTCGTGGTACCGGCGTCCTGGGGATCGGGTGACGGCAAAGTGGAGCAGTGGACCCTGCTCGCCCGCGCACGCGCCCTGGACTCGACCACTTTCATCGCGGCCTGCGATCAAGCCGAACCTGCTGCCGCCGAAGGCAATGCCCCACTGGGCGTCGGCCACAGCATCGTCTGCTCCCCCACCGGCGAGATCCTCGGCCAACTCGACGCGACACCCGGCATGCTGACGATCGACATCCATACCGAGCTGGTCGACGCCGTGCGCAAGAACCTGCCAGTGCTGAAGAATCGCAAGCACTTCGACGCCTGAGTGCGCCGCGAACTCGAAGTTATGGACGAATTCTGGCCCAAATCCGTCCATAACTTCGAGTTCAGCGAGGATCTGCGCGCCTGGACCAGAACTCGTCGACCACCTCGGCCAGTCGATCCGGCTGCTCCAACGCCGGTATCACCCGCGCGCCGCTGACGGTGACCTCGCGCGCATCGACCATCGTGGCGACCACGGCGCGGGCCTCCTCCGGCGTCCATTCACCACGATCGTCGGTGGTGACGAACAGGGTCGGACACGTCAAGGCCCGTGCAGCCCAATTCAAGTCCGTTCGATTCAGAATCGCCGTTTCGATGGCCAGGATGGTCGCCCGACGGCCCGCCCGCCCGATTGCGTCGCGCAGCAACTGCACCGCCTCGGGGTCGTGAGCTCGGGAGTGATCGGTGAAAATGGTTTCCTCGATGGCCGATCGCACCGGGCCACGAAGCCCGACAAGATGATACAGCGGCAGCAGCATGCGGACCTTGCGACGCAACGGCTCGTCGATGGGATGCGTCGGCGCACTGATCGCAACGAGGGTCGAGATCAAATCCGGTCGTCGCGCGGCTACCTCCATACCGACATGACCACCCCAAGCATTTCCGACCCAATCGACGCTGCCGAATCCCCATCGGCGCTGCATCTCTTCCACTAGTTCGACAGCGGCATCGGCACACGCCGAGATATCGGCGGCTTCGCTCAACGGGTCGCTCGAACCACAGGATGGGGCGTCGACCAGGTGCACAGTCCGAGCTGCAGCCAGCTCCGGCAGGACGCGATCCCAGCTCGAGGAGTCGACGAACATGCTGTGCCACAGCACAACCGGCGGTCCCGTGCCCGTCACTCGGACGTGTAACCGACCGAGTCGAGTAGGAAAGTGGTACTCGTTCATATTTAACATTACACAGCGTAATCTCAATTATGTCTAGACTGCGTCTCATGGCCAGGACTTACTCGTCGGACCTGCGTACCGAGCGCGCTCGACTCAACCGCGCCGCAGTGACCGACGCCGCACATGCGATGTTCCTGAGTCGAGGATGGGTCGCCACCACCATGGCCGACGTCGCGTCGGCTGCCGGTCTGACCCGGCAGACCGTCTACCAACAATTCGACGGCAAGCTCGCGTTACTGGACGGATGCATCGACAGTGCGCTCTCGAACGGCCTGGACTCGCCCGTCCGCCAGTTGCCGGACTACGAGAAGATGGGCACCGGAACGTTCGAGGAACGACTCGCCGCCGGCGCGGCCTGGCTCCGCGGGGCACATGAGCGATCCGCGGCCATACAACACGTGCTGGACGAGGCCGCAGTAGTGGATCCAGTTGCTGCGCAGCGACTCTCGGTCCGCGAGAAAACGCGATGGGACGAGAACCGTTGGGCAGCAGGGCTGATTCTCGGCGGTCCTCCGCCGGACATCGTCGTCGACGCCATGTGGTTGCTCACGGCTCGCTCGGTGTGGCTGAGATTGACCCGCGAGCGCGGATGGACCTCCGAGCAATGGGAGCAGTGGTTCATCGCGCACGCTCGAACAGAACTGCAGCCGCGAACTCGAAGTTAGGGATGGATTCCGGCCGAATCTCGTCCATAACTTCGAGTTCGCCGGGACACCAAGCCCCGTCACGCAGCGAGATCGCAGTTGTGCAGCCAAGAGTGGCCATATCACCTGCGTAACTGCGAACTCGGCGGGATACGCAGGCCGTAAACGACAACGCCGCCGACTCCCGAGGGAGTCGGCGGCGTTGTCGTGCAGCAAGAGCTAGCGGGAGCTGACGTCCTGGTAGTCGCGCTCGGTGTAGCCGGTGTAGATCTGGCGCGGACGGCCGATCTTGCCGGTGGTGTCCTCGTTCTGCTCGCGCCAGTGCGCGATCCAGCCCGGGAGACGGCCCATCGCGAACAACACCGTGAACATGCGCGGCGGGAAGCCCATCGCGCGGTAGATCAGGCCGGTGTAGAAGTCCACGTTGGGGTACAGCTTGCGCTCGACGAAGTAGTCGTCGGTCAGCGCGGTCTCTTCGAGCTTGAGGGCGATCTCGAGCAGTTCGTCGCCGTTGCCCAGCTTGCCCAGGATCGTGTGTGCGGTTTCCTTGACCAGCGTCGCGCGCGGATCGAAGTTCTTGTACACCCGGTGTCCGAAGCCCATGAGCTTGACGCCGTCTTCCTTGTTCTTCACCCGACGCAGGAAGTCCGTGGCGTCGCCGCCCTCGGCCTTGATCTTGTCGAGCATCTCGAGCACGGCCTGGTTGGCACCGCCGTGCAGCGGGCCCCACAGTGCGTTGATGCCGCCGGAGATCGAGGTGAAGAGGTTGGCCTGCGAGGATCCGACGAGGCGGACCGTCGACGTGGAGCAGTTCTGCTCGTGGTCGGCGTGCAGGATGAGCAGCATGTCGAGTGCCTTGACGATCTCGGGATCGACCTCGTACGGCTCGGCGGGGAAGCCGAACGTCATGCGCAGGAAGTTCTCGACCAGGCTCTTCGAGTTGTCCGGGTACAGGAACGGCTGACCGACAGACTTCTTGTAGGCGTATGCCGCGATGGTCGGCAGCTTGGCCAGCAGACGGATGGTGGAGAGCTCGACCTGCTCGGGATCGTTCGGCTCGAGCGAATCCTGGTAGTACGCCGACAGTGCGTTGACCGCGCTCGACAGCACCGGCATCGGGTGGGCGTTGCGCGGGAAGCCATCGAAGAAACGCTTGAGGTCCTCGTGCAGCAACGTGTGGCGACGGATGCGGTCGGTGAACGTCTCGAGCTCGTCCTCGGACGGCAGCTCCCCGTAGATCAACAGGTAGCTGACCTCGATGAACGACGACTTGCCCGCAAGCTGTTCGATCGGGTAACCGCGGTAGCGCAGGATCCCCGCGTCACCGTCGATGTACGTGATGGCCGACTTGGTGGACGCGGTGTTGACGAACCCGCCGTCCAGCGTCGTGTAGCCGGTGGTCGCCAGCAGCTTTCCCAGCTCGATACCGTTGTTGCCTTCACTGGCCTCGGCAATCGACATGGAATATTCGCCACCGGGGTAGGTGAGGGTGGCTTTGGCATCATTCTCAGCGGGCACGAATGGTCCCTCTCGAACTCGTGTAACGGACACGTACTTAAAACGGACAGTTCTAACGTCGCTAGTGAAACTAGTCTCTCGGTGCCTCGGACGCCCAGGGAGGGTCGGCACCGGGTCGTGAAACCGTGATCGCGGCTGCCGTGGCAGCGAACGAAAGAGCTTGCCGCCAATCCTCCCCGGTCATCTCCTGTACCGCTTTCGATGTGATAATGGTCTCTTTTTCCAGGTAGCTCAACAAGGCACCGTGCACGGTGTCACCAGCGCCGATCGTGTCGACGACGTCGACGGCAACGCCCGGTACCGACACCTCCTCGGCTGCTGTCACTCCCGTGGCCGTCGTCTCCCCGGACGCGGTGAACACCGAGATTCCGTCTCCGCCGCGGGTCATCACCACCGCGGTCACCCCGGCGGCGAGCCAGTCGTCGACGGTGGTGCCCTGGGTGCCCAGTCCCAGCCAGTGCGAGTCGTCCTCGGACACCTTCAGAATGTCGATACTCGGCAACCACGAGCGAAAGCGATCGCGGAATCCGTCGGCGGTGATGTCGCCGCTGGTGCTGTCGATGGCGGCCGGGCGAATGTTGGGGTCGAGCATCGTCAGCTTGCCCGCGGCCCGAGCTCGATGCAGCAGTTCGGCGTACACCGACGCGCCGGGCTCGTACAGCAACGACAACGTGCCGAAGGACAGGACACTGATCTCGTCGGGCAGATCACCGGGATCGGCAACAAGTCGGTCGGCCGTGCCATCGGCGTAGAACGAGTACTCGGCGCTGCCGTCCTCGGCGAGGGTCGTCATCGCCAACGTCGTCGGCTCGTCACCGCGCTGCACCCACGAGATGTCGACCCCGGCATCGCGCAGACTCGCCAGGATCTGCTCGCCGAACGAGTCGCGAGAGATGCGGGAGAGATAGGCAACCGGCGACCCCAACCGACCGATCGAGATGGCGACGTTGAACGGCCCGCCGCCGAGTTTCGGTGAGAGCAGCGGCCCCTCGTGCACCGGCACCAGATCCACCAATGCTTCGCCGCACACCAGAATCGTCACTTCTCGTACTCCATTCCCCAGCTGCCGGACCAGGTTTGCCCCGGGTCGAGCACGATCAGATCGATCTCGGAATTCAACGCGTCGGGCGGGCAGGTCATCGGTTCGATCGCCAACGCACGTCCCCGATCCGGGTACGCCTGATCGTTGGCGGGATCGGCGGTGAACACCTGCACCCACCCGAAGTTGCTGTCGGTCCACAGCACCGTCGCGGTGCCGTCGGGGCCACGCAGTGTGTGCTTCGCGCGTCCGTCTACGTCCGGCACCGAGGCACTGAACGGAGTGTCGAGCTGCACGCCCTCGAGGTTCCGAGGCTGCCGAAAGTCGTACTCGGTATCGGCCGTCGGCACCGAAAGCCCTACGGGCAGATTGCGTACCGGATCGAGCGGCAGCCGCGTACCCGCGGACAGTTCGAGCGTGCATTCGTCGAGGGGTACGTCCCCCACACGCACGTAGGTATGGAATCCCATTCCGTACGGCGCAGCCGATTCGCCCGTGTTCGTCGCCGACGCGGTCACCGTCAGACCGTCGTCGGACAGCTCGTGTGCCACCGTCAATCGCAACGAGAACGGCCAACCCTCGTGCGTGCCGATGTCCACGCTCTGCTCGACGCGAGACTCGGTGTGCTCGTCGAGAGTCCACTCCACCCGTCGGACGAAACCGTGGCTCGCGTTGTTGCGGGCCGGTTCGGTGATCTCCAACCGATGTTCGACGCCTTCGAACGTGAACGTTCCGTCGGCCGTTCGATTGGGCCACGGGGCCAACACCAGTCCCGCCGACAGCGGCGGCTTGGTGCCCGCCTCCCACGTTTCGGTGAGCGGTGAGCCGTCGTACTCGAGGACCCGCAGGCCCGCTCCGACAGCAGCGACGTCGGCGCGATACTTGCCGCTCGTCAACGAATACGTCTGCGCCTCAGCTGTGGGAGCCATGCGAGCCATTGTCCACGACGGTGTCGTCCACCGTCTTGCTACCGACGATTGCGCCGACTCGGTAGCGAATGAATGCCGGTAGCGCGAGGGCTGCGATCGAGACACCGATGACCACCAGCACACCACCTCCTGCGGCGGCCGCGGCCGTTCCCACCGAGGCCGCTGCCGCGCCGTGCAGAACATCGCCGATCCGAGGCCCTCCCGCGACGACGACGATGAAGACGCCTTGCAGTCGGCCGCGCATCTCGTCGGTCGCCACCGTCTGCAGCATCGTGCTGCGGAACGCCGCCGAGATCATGTCGGCACCACCACCGAGCGCCAGAAACGCCAGTGCGAACCACAGGGCAACCGTCGTCGCTCCGTCGGTCGCCGCACCGACGGCGAGCCCGAATCCGATCATCGCCACGCCCCAGACGACGATGCAGATCAATACCGCAAGGCCTTGACGCCGCACGCGCGGTAGCCAACCGGAGAACACTCCACCGAGCACCGCTCCCGCGGACATCGCCGCGAACAGCATGCCCAGCACCGGCCCACCCGAGGCCGGGTCCCCGAAACTGTCGTGGGCGATCTGCGGGAACAGCGCCCGAGGCATCCCGAACACCATGGCGATGATGTCGACGACGAAGGACGCCAGCAGCACCTTCTGGGTCGCGAGGTACGCGAAACCCTCGAACACCGAACGCAATCCAGCGCGTTGACCGGACTTGGCCGGCGGAATGCCCGGCAGCCTGATCACCGCCCACAGCGTGGCGAACAGTGCGATGGTGTCGATCAGGTAGAGCGTCTCCAGTCCGATGTAGTAGATGAGGATGCCTGCACTGAGCGGACCGGCGATGGCACCGAAGTTCATCACCGTCATGTTCAGAGAGTTCGCGGCGGGCAGCTGCGCCGCGGGCAGGATTCGCGGCAGTATCGCACTGCGGGTCGGCTGATTGACGGCGAAAAAGGCCTGCTGAATTGCCAACAGCACCAACACGATCCACACGTTGTTCAGTTCCAGGAACGCCTGCAACCAGAACAGTGTCGACGTTCCGATCAGACCGAACGTGGTGATCATCAACAAGGTTCGGCGGTCCATCACGTCGGCCAGGGCCCCGCCCCACAGCCCGAACACGATGAGGGGCACCAGAGCGAACACGCCCGTCAAGCCGACGTAGGCCGAGCTCAGGGTGATCTGATAAACCTGTTGCGGCACAGCGACGATCGAGAGCTGCGCGCCGATGACGGTGACGATGTTCGCCAGCCACAGGCGGCGATATGCGGGAGTCTTCAGCGGGGTCGTGTCGGCCAGGATGCCGCGCAGCCCGCTCACGGTTGCAGTCGCTCGATCACACCGCTCGCCGGCATCACTCGAATTCTGTTGTGCATCCGGCTGGTTCGACCCTGCCAGAATTCGACGACCTCCGGTTCGACGCGGATGCCGCCCCAGTTCGGCGGCACCGGCACCTCGCGTCCGTCGAACGTCGCGGTGACCTCGGCCAGTTGCGCGGCGAGGGCGTCGCGAGACACGACGGTTCGCGATTGCTCCGACGCCCATGCACCCAGCTGCGAGCCGCGCGGTCGCGTCCGCCAGTACGCCTCGGTGGTGTCTCGGTCGACTCTGGTGACCGGTCCGCGGACGGTGAGCTGACGGGCGATGCCGATCCACGGAAAGGTGATGGACGCGTACGGCGTCGACGCCAACGCGCGGCCCTTGTCCGAGTCGTAGTTGGTGTAGAACACCACGCCCTCGGCGTCGAGGTCCTTGCACAGGACGGTGCGGGTCGCGGGCCTACCGGCAGCGTCGACCGTGCCGAGCACGATCGCGTTGGGCTCGGGCAGATTCGCGGCAACGGCGTCCGAGAGCCACTGCCGGGCCAGTGGCAACCAGCCGTCGCTCAGGGCGTCGACGTCGAGATCCTTGGGCTCGCCGTAGTCCACTCGCATGGTGGCCAGGCGCTGTTCGTCTGCAGACACGAACCCAGACGCTACTCCCGCGTAAAAGCTCGCTATGGTTTCCGCAAGCACGCCCGGATGCGGCGCAGAGCCGGGCGCAGTCGCGACGAGGGAGTCCACAGACCATGGCTGTTCAACACGTTCCCGAAGATTTCGTTCCCGGTCTCGAAGGTGTGGTCGCCTTCACCTCCGACATCGCCGAACCCGACAAGGACGGCGGCGCACTGCGTTACCGCGGAGTCGACATCGAGGAACTGGTTGCACAGGGCGTCACCTTCGGCGATGTGTGGGCGCTGTTGGTCGACGGGGAATTCGGCCGCGGCCTGCCACCGGCCGAGCCGTTCCCCCTGCCCATCCACACCGGTGACGTCCGCGTCGACGTCCAGGCAGGCCTGGCGATGCTCGCTCCCATCTGGGGATATCAGCCGGTACTCGACATCGACGACAGCACCGCCCGCGACAACCTGGCCCGCGCCTCGGTGATGGCGCTGTCCTACGTCGCGCAGTCCGCTCGCGGGATCTACCAGCCCGCTGTGCCCCAGAGCCGCATCGATCAGGCAGCCACCGTGACCGAACGCTTCATGGTCCGCTGGAAGGGCGAGCCCGACCCCGCACACGTCGCCGCCATCGACGCCTACTGGGTGTCCGCCGCCGAACACGGCATGAATGCATCGACGTTCACCGCCCGCGTCATCGCCTCCACCGGAGCAGACGTCGCAGCATGCCTCTCCGGAGCCATCGGCGCGATGTCCGGCCCACTGCACGGCGGCGCCCCGGCCCGCGTACTGCCCATGATCGAAGAAGTCGAGAAGACCGGCGACGCCCGCGCGCTGATCACCGGAATCCTCGACCGCAAGGAAAAGCTCATGGGCTTCGGGCACCGCGTCTACCGCGCCGAGGACCCCCGAGCCCGCGTCCTGCGCGCCACCGCCAAGCGCCTGAACGCTCCGCGCTACGAGGTTGCCGCCGCGCTCGAACAGGCCGCGTTGACGGAACTGCGCGAACGCCGCCCCGATCGTGCCATCGAGACCAACGTCGAGTTCTGGGCCGCCGTGATCCTCGACTTCGCCGAGGTCCCGGCACACATGATGCCCGCGATGTTCACCTGCGGACGCACCGCCGGCTGGTGCGCTCACATTCTCGAGCAGAAACGCCTGGGCAAGTTGGTGCGCCCCGCCGCCCTCTACACCGGCCCCGAACCCCGCACCCCCGACTCCGTCGAGGGCTGGGAGCTGATCCGGTAGTCGACGGTGTCATGACACCCGACTAGCCTGTGGAGGCCATATTCCATCGACGCTAGGACGCGCTACTCCATGGCCGATTTGCCGATCATTCCCGCCGATCTTCTTCCCGCCGACGGACGCTTCGGTTGCGGCCCGTCCAAGGTTCGCCCCGAGCAGCTGCAGTCCCTGGTCGACGTCGGTGCGTCCGTGTTCGGCACCAGCCACCGCCAGAAGCCCGTCAAGGACGTCGTCGGACGTGTACGCAGTGGTCTGAAAGACCTGTTCTCGCTCCCCGAGGGCTACGAGGTCGTGCTCGGCAACGGTGGTACCACCGCGTTCTGGGATGCCGCTGCGTTCGGCCTCATCCGGGAGAAGTCGCTGCACCTGACCAACGGTGAGTTCAGCTCGAAGTTCGCCTCGGTGGCCAAGAACAACCCGTTCATCGGCGATCCGATCGTCGTCAAGGCCGAGCCCGGCAGCGCGCCCGAGCCCACGTCGGATCCGTCCGTGGACCTCATCGGTTGGGCCCACAACGAGACCTCGACGGGCGTGGCCATCCCGGTCAGCCGTCCGGCCGGCTCGGAGAACGCCCTCATCGCGATCGACGCCACCTCCGGTGCCGGCGGTCTGCCGGTGAACGTCGCCGATTCCGACGTCTACTACTTCGCTCCGCAGAAGTGCTTCGCCGCCGACGGTGGCCTGTGGGTCGCGCTGATGAGCCCGGCCGCGCTAGCCCGCGTCGACGAGATCGCCTCCAGTGGCCGGTGGGTTCCGGACTTCCTGTCGTTGCCGATCGCCGTCGACAACAGCAGCAAGGACCAGACGTACAACACCCCCGCAGTGGCGACGCTTCTGCTCTTCGCAGACCAGATCGAATGGCTCAATTCGCAGGGTGGACTGGACTGGGCCACGAAGCGGACCGCGGACTCGTCCTCACGCCTGTACGACTGGGCCGAGAACAGTGACTTCGCAACGCCGTTCGTGACCAACCCGGATCACCGCAGCCAGGTCGTCGGCACGATCGACTTCGACGAGAAGGTCGACGCGGCCCAGGTCGCCAAGATCCTGCGCGCCAACGGCGTCGTCGACACCGAGCCGTACCGCAAGCTCGGCCGCAACCAGCTGCGTGTCGGTATGTTCCCGGCCATCGAGCCGGACGACATCACCGCACTGACCAAGAGCATCGACTGGGTCGTCTCCACGCTGAGCTAGTCGGCAGCCAACTCACAGCTACAGCGCTCCCTCCGAGGCCTACACTTGCTATCAATTACGCAAGCGTAACGACCTCGGAGGGAGCGTTCGCATGTCCAGGCTCCTGTCCGTCGTTCTACGACTGCGGGTGACGCTCGTGTACTGCCTGCTCACAGCCGCAGGAACCGTCACTCTTGGGCAGATCGGGCCGCACGATCGTTGGCATGTGCTGCACGCCGCGAGCACCAACCTGCACAATCTCACCGACGGTCATCTCGCCACGCTCGTCACCAGCGCCTTCCTCACCGAAGGCCGGCCCGATTGGTGGTGGCTCGCCTCGGTCGCCATCCTGTTCGCCGTCGCCGAGTGGGTCTCGGGGTGGCGCCGGTTTCTGCTCACGTTCTGCGCCGGGCACATCGGCGCGACGGCGCTGGTAGCTGTCGGGCTGTTCGTCGGCATCCACGTCGACTGGTTTGCCGACTCGTTGGCCGTAGCCGTCGACGTCGGGGTCAGTTATGCCGCAGCTGCGGTGGCGGGGTCCTTGATTCGATACCTGACGATGCCGTGGCGCGCAGTATGGGGCGCATTGTGGATCGCCGTTGTCGCCGCCGGAGCCATCACGGATCCCTCGTTCACCGCTGCCGGCCACGCCCTGGCGCTGACCATCGGACTCGGACTCGGCGTATTCTTTCTTCGTCGAGATTCAATGCCGTTGTCCCGCAATCGAATCGGCTCGACTTCGGCCGATCGGGTGCAACCGAGCGCGCAGCTGTCTACTCTCTGAGAAAGAAACCGACGCCGCCGCCGCGAGGCGTGTCGGACACCCGCCGAATACGGTAGGTGAACTAGGCTCGAATTCGACGGTATCGCGAGCCGGCGCGATGAGGAGGTCAAGGTGCGAGACTTACGTGTGGTGGGTCTCGAGGCCGACGGAAAGTTCGTCGTGTGCGCAGATCCCAAAACCGGCGACAGATTCCGGCTTCCAGCCGACGACAAACTCCGCGCAGCCTCACGCGGAGACATCGCTCGACTAGGACAGATTGAGATCGAAATGGACAGCTTGCTCCGGCCGAAGGAAATCCAGGCCCGTATCCGCAGCGGCGCGACCATCGAACAGGTCGCCGCAGACTCCGGAATGGCCATCAGCCGAGTCGAGGTGTTCGCGCACCCCGTACTGCTCGAGCGTTCGCAGGCAGCGTCGATGGCCCAGGCCGGGCATCCGCTGCGGCACGACGGCCCGGCTGTGCAGACCCTGCTCGACATCGTCACCCTCGCCTTCCGCGCTCGCGGACACAACCTCGACGACGCGGCGTGGGACGCCTGGCGCGACGAGGACAACAAGTGGGTCGCCCAGCTGAAGTGGCAGGCAGGTCGCACCACGAACAAAGCGCACTGGCAGTTCTTGCCCGACGGTCACGGCGGCACCATCGCTCCGCTCGACGACACCGCACGCGAACTGATCGACCCGGACTTCGGACGTCAACTCCGCGGCCTGGCCCCGGTACGTGCACTCGCCTCCGCCGAGGACTCCGACGAGACCTCGCAGCAGAGTTTCGACGAGTACTACGGCACCACCGCCGACAGCGAGATCGACGCCGAGACCATCGACGTCGAGGTGGACGATGCGCCGACTCCCGAGCCCGAGCAGCCGCGCGAACCGGTGGCGAGGGAGCCCAGGCCCGCACCCAAGCCTGCCGCCGGTCACACCAGCGGCAAGGACAAGCGTGGCAAGCCGGCCATGCCATCGTGGGAAGACGTCCTGCTCGGTGTGCGCAGCAGCGGTCACAACTGAGTTCTTCGTGTGACCGATGTGCCGCGCGATGTCGGAGTGTCGACACCCACACCGTAGGCTTCGATGGAAGTCACGGAGAGAGAGGTGCCGGTAGTGGGGGCCAAAGCATCAACGATCTGGTACGTGGACGCACCGGATCCCATATCGGTACTGCGAGAAGCCACCACCTCCGACTGGAACGCCGCCAGTGCGCTCGTCGGACGGCTCTACCCCCATCTCACGGCCGTCCCTCTCGAGCAGGGTCCCATCTCGACCTCGGCGGGTGTGGACGACGATCACGTGTTCATCGGGTGCTACCCCGGCGTCACCGTCGTCTGCGGATCCAACTTGTCGGTGCCCACACCGTCGACCCTTCCCGAATCCGTCACCCGCCCACTGGCCTCCGAGCACACCTACCTCGTCGCCTCGGACCCCGAGCATGCCTGGGGTGCGTTCGCCTACTGGGAGCGCGGTGAATTCCGACGCTCGTTCAGCGCCACCCCCGTCTACATCTACGAGGACGTGGGGCTACCTCTGGTGTGGGAGCGTCCGTTCTGGGCCGGTGACCACCCGCTGATCTATCCGCCCGGGGTGATGCCGGATCCGCAGTCACTACCGTTCCACCCCCAGGAATTTGCCGAAGCCGCCAACGCCGAATGGCTCGGCTTCCGCTACACCGGTGCCCCGCGTCCCGGCGAGCTCGACCCGAACGCGCTGCCTGTCTGCGGTTTCACCATGTACGTGCCGGGGCAGGAGCCGCGGCCCCAGAACGTTCCGGTCCAGAATGCGCCCGCAGCGGAATCGGCCCAGCCCGCACCGCGACCGAAGAAGCGCTGGTTCTCCCGCAAATAGTGGCTCGGGTGGGCACCGTTGCACACAACGACCGACAATCGACGGGATTCCGCCGAACGTCGCCGGTAGTGCGCACCCCTGCCCGGGCCGGCTCAGAACGCCAGAGCCGCCAGGGCCACGAAACTCAGAAGCGCACCGGCGCTCGCTCCGTACACGGCCCAACGCCATACCGGAACGCCGAACCACCGCATGACCGTCGGGGCTGCGCCTGCCACGACGACGAGGTTGAGGCCGATCGCGAGCAGCGGATGAACTCTGGCCAGTTCCAGGCCGAACGCCGTCAGTGCCACCGCGACGAGGATCGCCGAGATCACGGCAACCGGGACACCGGTCCAGCGAACGTCCGGATCCTTCACGTCAGACGCACCCGTTCGTAGAAGCCCATCGCCGCGGCCGTCGCAACATTGAGCGAATCGGTACCGGGAGCCATCGGAATACGAGCGCGAATGTCGGTGGCGCGCATGGCGTGTTCGGTCAGACCGGGCCCCTCGGCACCGAGCAGCAACGCGACCTTCTCCCCCGTCATCGCCGTCGCCAAGGACACTGCCTCCGGGTTCGGTGTCAGCGAGATCAGCTGAAAACCGTGCCGCCGCACCCGATCGAGGCCACGAGGCCACTCGGGCACCTTCGCGAACGGCACTCGGAGCACATGCCCCATCGACACCCGGACAGACCGTCGGTACAGGGGATCGGCGCAGGCGGCACCGAACAACACCGCGTCCACCCCGAGACCGGCTGCATTGCGGAACATCGACCCGAGATTCTCGTGATCGTTGACGCCTTCCAGAATCGCCACCGTGCTCGCGCCCGCCAGCACGTCGTCCAGATCGAGGGCCGGAGGTCTGTTCGCCGCCGCCAACACACCACGGTTGAGGTGGAAGCCGACGACCTCGGCCATCACCTCGGCCGACGTCCGATAGAACGGAACGTCCGAATCGGCGAGGTCCTCGCGCAACGCGTCGAGCCGTCGATCCACGCCGAGCAGGCTGATCATCGGAAAACGCGAGCTCAGCAGGCGCTGCGCGACGAGCACGCCCTCCGCGATCACCAACCCCTTGCCCTCGGGCAGATCGGGCCGCCTGTCCGAGGAATTGAGGTCGCGGAAGTCGTCGAGCCGCGGGTCGAGGGGATCGTCGATGTCGATTACATGCACCACCTGCTCATCTTCTCACCCGGCATTTCTGGCAGTCCCTCGGCGAAGCACCACCCCCGTATGGAAAAGTTGTGAGCGATGACTACCGACGAATCGATCACCATCCGTACCGCCACCGACGACGACTGGGATGCCGTCGCGCTGCTCGACGCCCATGCGTTCGGCGAGCACCAGAACGCCGAGGACCTGGCCGAGACGCAGATCTTGACGAAGTCCGAGCACGTCTACCTGGCGTGGGACGGCGAGACCCCGGTCGGTGTGGCCATGCACTTCCCGATGTCGGTGACCGTTCCCGGCGGAGCTCAGGTCGAGGCATCGGGAGTGTCCTGGGTGTCGGTCGCACCGACACATCGCCGACGCGGCATCCTGCGATCGATGTTCACCCAGCAGCACCGCGCTCTGAACGACGCCGGCGCACCGTTGTCCCTGCTGACGGCCAGCGAGGCGACGATCTACGGACGCTTCGGGTACGGGCCGGTGACCGAGGAGATCAGCGTCTCGATCGACCGTCGGTTCGCTCAGTTCCGTCAGGACGCTCCCCCGGCTACCGGGGTGCGACTGATCGAATCGGCCGAGGCCACCGAGCTGCTTCCCGACATCTACCACCGCTGGCAGCAGCAGACCGCAGGCGCGCAGCCCAAGCCGCCGATCCGCTGGGAGCGCTTCTTCGCCGATCGTGAGAACCGACGCGGCGGGCTGACGGCTCTGTTCTTCATCGCCCATCCCGACGGATACGTCGCCTACCGACGCGGACGCAACCCGAGCCGGGTCGTGGTGGAGGAATTCATCGCGGTGACGGACGACGCCTACGCCGCGCTGTGGCAGATCCTCGTCGGCGTGGACCTGGTAGACACCATCGAGGTACGGCAGGCACGCGACGAGGCACTGCCGTTCCTGCTGACCAACAACCGGCTGCCGAAGGTCACGGCTCACCACGACGCTCTGTGGGCCCGGATCATGCATGTCGAGGCTGCCCTCGAGGCGCGCACCTATGCCCTCGACACATCACTGATCATCGCCGTCCGGGATCCCTTCCTCGACGCAGGCGGTACCTACTCGCTGACGGTCACCGACGGCAAAGCCACCTGCACCCGGGTGGAATCCGAACCGGACATCGAACTCGACATCGACGTACTCGCCAGCATCTACTTCGGTACCCACCGAGCCCGGTTGTTCGCCGCAGCAAACCGCCTCACCGCCCGCAACGAAGAATCACTGCACGCACTCGATCTGACGTTCGGAACAGCGCGTCCCGCCGTCATGGGTTGGGGTTTCTAGAGCGGGCTGTTCGGCTTGTCGAGCGAGGTGGCCGAGCCGCCTCGCATCCGGAGGGCGGCGCACAGAGTCACCGCGAGCAGCACCGTCATGTAGGCGATGAATTCCGCACTGCCGTGACTGCTCGTGGCGTGATAGATCAACGGTGCCGTACCTCCGAACAAGGAGTTCGCCACGGCATAGCCGAAACCGACGCCCAGCGCACGGATGTGCGCTGGGAACACTTCGGCCTTGGCGATGCCGTTCACCGACAGGTAGCACGTCAGTATCGAGAACGCGCTCACCAGAACGACGAAGACCGCCGGTGCCGACGTCACCCGGGTGCTCGCGAACACCAGCGCCCCGGTCGCCGGTATCCCCAGTGCCCCGAATGCGACAAGGAGAGGCTTTCTCCCGACGCGGTCGCTCAGTGCGCCGCCGACCGGTTGCAGCACCATCAGCAGCACGAACGCGGCGAGCACGAGACCGGTCGCGGTGAGTTCTCCCCTGGCACCGTCCGCAGCGAAGAACGTCTCACGCACGATCGACGGAACCGTCACGGTGTACGTGTAGAACGCTGCACTGCCTCCCACGGTCAGTAGGAACACCCAGACGAGTGGACGCCGATGATCGCGAAACAGAGTCCTCATCGTGGACTCCTGTTCTGCTCGTTGCGCTTTCGGAACGGACGGCTCACGATCGAGTCCGCGTGCCCACCACAACGAGGCGAGTCCGGCCACACCTCCCGCTGCGAACGCGAGACGAAAACCCCAGTCGGAGATCGCCGCGCGGTCCGTGCTCGCCAGCAACACCAGTAAGCAGGTCTGCGCCAGCACGAGCCCACCGACGATCGTCGCGGCCTGGAACGAGGCAAAAAATCCGCGATGCCCCCGGGTACCCGACTCGGAGAGCAACACCGTCGCCGCCGCGTATTCGCCACCGGTAGCGATGCCCTGCACGATGCTCACCACAGCGAGGATCACCGCTGCCCAGGCACCGATCGCATGCACCGTCGGGGTCGAAGCCAGAGCGACCGACCCGGCCGACATCAATGTGACTGCCGCGACGAGCGCGAACTGTCGGCCGCGCACGTCCGCAAGCCTGCCGAACATCCACGAGCCCAGGGGGCGGACGACGAAGGTCAATGCGAAGAGTCCGTAGACGTACACGAGCGAATTCGTCGAGGCCGGATCGAAGAACTCGGTCCGAAAGTACGGCGCGAAGGTCGCGTAGAGGTACAGGTTGAACCACTGCACGAGGTTCGGCACCGAGCCCGCCAGAACGACGCGCATCTGCGTAGGACGGTCGGGGCTCCCCGACTCGGTGCGGTTCACGAGCTGAAAGTACCCGAACATGTGGCATACAGTCCGAAGTCGGGAAGCACATGACGTTTGTCATGGCTGGACCGTGACGGTGTCACCTCAGGTCATGATGCGCTGCACTGTTTTCGGTGCGCGACGCGCAGCAGGATCGTAGTCATGAAGCAACCAGACGAAGGAAATCTGTTCACCGATCTGATGGAGCTCGGGCCGGCTCCGACGATGGCGCGTGAGATCGTCGTCATCGTCATCAGCATCGCGATCATCGCCGTGCTGTTCGCGATTGTCGGCCCGTCTCTTCCGGCGTTCGTCGCACTGGGCGTCATCGTCGCCTTCATGGGTGTCCGGTTCGTCATCGGACTGCGCCATTGGGGGACGCAATCATGACCATCATCGACGTCGACGGGATGACTCGCCGGTACGGATCGGGCAAGAACGCCTACGAGGCCGTCCAGGCTCTCGATCTCCATGTCGCGGAGGGTGAGCTGTTCGGCCTACTGGGCACCAACGGTGCGGGCAAGACATCCACTCTCGAAGTGATTCAGGGCCTTTCGCGACCCAGCAAGGGCACGGTGCGGATCATGGGAATGGATCCGGTGGCCGATCGCCGCAAGGTCCGGCCTGCTCTGGGAATCATGCTGCAGAAGGGCGGACTGCCTCAGGATCTGACCACCGCCGAGAGTCTTCGGATGTGGGCCGGCACCTGCAGCCATCCGCTGCCGGTGGCGGAGGTGCTCGGTCGCGTGGACCTGGCCGACCGTGCCGATACGCGGGTCAAATTTTTGTCCGGCGGCGAGCAGCGCAGACTGGACCTGGCGTGCGCGATCATCAGCCGTCCGCGCATCTTGTTCCTGGACGAGCCGACCACCGGTCTCGACCCCGAAAGTCGCCGCAACACATGGCGGTTGATCCAGGAGTTGAAGAACTCCGGCGTCACGATCATGTTGACGACGCACTACCTCGACGAGGCCGAGTCACTGTGCGATCGACTCGCGATCATGCACCGCGGCAAAGTCGTTCGGAGCGGCACGGTGGACGAGGTGGTCGCCGACCATCCGGCGAAGATCGAACTGAAGGCCCCCGGAACGGCACTGCCGTCGCTGCCGGGCACATCCATGGACGTCTCGGGAGAGACGGTCTCGATCCAGACGTCCTCGGTTCAGGAGACGTTGACCGATCTGCTGATGTGGGCTCGCACCAACGGCGTCACCCTGCACGGCCTGGACGCCCGCGCGGCATCGCTCGAAACCGTGTTCCTCTCCATCGCAGACGAATTCGACAACTCCGATGTGAACGACCCAGCTACCGACAAGACCGAGGTGATGAGCGCATGAGTACGATGACCGCCCTGTCGCGAGCAGAATTCACACTGCTCGGACGCAACCGAGTACTGCTGTTCAATGCGGTCGTCATGCCGTTGATCTTCCCGATCGTGCTGCTGATCGTCGGCAGCCGGTCCGACAACGGATTGACCGATACCGGAGTCGGAGCCGCGCTCGAGATCTTCGCACTGTTCCTCCTGGTGTTCATGGTCTACTACAACATGCTCTCGATCTACGCCACGCGGCGAGACGAGTTGGTACTTAAGCGACTTCGCACCGGCGAAAGCTCGGACATTCAGATACTGCTCGGCCCGGCGATACCCTCGCTGATCCTCACCGTCGCACTGGGCCTGATCGTCGGAGCTGTCGTGCTGGCCTTCGGTGGGCCCATTCCCACCAACGTCCTGCTCGTCGCTGTTGCCCTCCTCGGCGGCGCGGCACTGTTCGCCGCACTGGCGTTGATCACGTCTGCCTTCACCCGTAATGCGGAAGCAGCGCAGATCACCAGTCTGCCGGTCATTCTGGTCGCGATGGCAGGGTCGTCACTGCTCCGCGGTGTTCTTCCGGATTCGCTGAGCAACGTCATCGACCTGACTCCCATGGCCGCGGTGTCGGACCTGTTGAATCTGGGCTGGTTCGGTACCACCACCCCCGGCGACGCGTCGGTCGGGTTCGCCGCCACCTTCGGCGAGGCCGCCATGCCGGTGGCGGTGATGCTGGCCTGGATTCTCGGCAGCCTGCTGATCGCTCGCACCCACTTCCGCTGGGAACCGCGGTCCTGATCGCACTGTCGTCGTCCGTCTGCAAGGCTGGAGATCATGAAGCTGTACGAGTACCTCAATCCACTGCACGGCTGGAACGACAGCAGTGCAGTGGAGAAGGTACGCGTCTACACCCGCCAATCGTTCCTGCTGATCACCGTCGGTGTCGCCGTCGGCGCGATGCTGACGACGCTTCAGTACGACGACTATCGATCGACGGTGGCGGCAACGGTGTGTGCCGCCGCCGCTTTCGTGGTCGTTCAGCGCACCCCGGCACTCGGCGGCGAGTCGACGGCCAACCCTCGAATCCCGTTGGCGATCATGGCCGTCGCCGCTGTGGTGCTGGTTGCCGGAGGGACGACGAGCAACGCACTCTGGGCCGCGGTACTCGTCACCACCGCGGTCGCGACCCTGATTCGATTGCGCTGGTCTCTCGCGGCAGCCGTGGCCGCCGCCGCGATTGCCGCGGCCGTGGGAACCCCGGCGCTGGAAACGGTCGTACTCGGCGTCTTCATCGCTTTCATGGCCTTCACCGTGCAACTGTCGGCGTGGCTGCTGCGCATCGTGACCGAACTCGACGCCACCCGCGACGCAGCCGCAGCTCTCTCCGTCGCCGAGGAGCGCCTGAGGTTCTCGCGCGATCTGCACGACGTCGTCGGACGCGCGCTCTCGGCCATCGCGGTCAAGAGCGAACTTGCCGCAACGCTGGCCCGTCGGGGTGACGACCGCGCCGCGACGCAGATGGACGAGGTGCGCGCGTTGGCGCAGGAATCGATGACCGACGCCCGAAAGCTGGTGCGCGGCTATCGATCGGTGGATGTCGCAGGCGAACTCGACGGTGCCCGCTCGCTCCTGTCGGCGGCCGGGATATCCACCGAGCTCACCGGCGAGACCTCGGCACTGTCCGAGCGCGCGGCCGAGGCGGCCGCCTGGGTGGTTCGCGAAGGCGTGACGAACATACTGCGTCACTCCGCGGCCACCTATTGCCGAATCGAACTGACCGACAGCAGTATTCGACTGACCAACGACCACCCCGGTGCGCCGAACGGCCGCAACGACGGCACGGGTCTGAGCGGCCTGCGGGAACGCTTGGTCGCGGTCGGAGGGGAACTGCGCACGGAGCAGACAACCGAGAAATTCACCCTCATCGCAGTGTTGCCCACATCGCCCCAGAACCCGAGGACCACACCATGATTCGAGTTCTACTGGCCGACGACGAGAACCTGATTCGATCGGCGCTGGCGACAATGCTGGATCTGGAGGACGACATCGAGATCGTCGGACAGGCCGATTCGGGCGAGAAGGCCCTGACGGTTGCCGCGGCCCTGGCACCCGATGTGGCAGTGCTGGACCTGCAGATGGGCGGGATCGACGGCATCGAGACGGCGCAGAAAATTGCCGAGACACTGCCCACCTGCGCGTCGATCATCGTCACCAGCCACGGTCGGCCGGGCTACCTGAAGAAGGCGCTCGAGGCCGGCGTGCGCGGGTTCCTCCCCAAGACCACCTCGGCCGCCACCCTGGCCGAGGTGGTGCGCACCGTGCACGGCGGCGGGCGGTACGTCGACCCGACGCTCGCCGCGGAAGCCATCGGGGCCGGGGACTCACCGCTCACACCGCGGGAAGCCGATGTGCTCGAGTTCGCCGCCGACGGCGCATCGATCGCGGAGATCGCGCAGCGCGCGCACCTGTCACCCGGGACCACCCGCAACTATCTGTCTGCGGCGGCAGCGAAACTCGGGGCGGCGAACCGGCACGAGGCCTGCGCACTGGCCCGACGCCACGGGTGGATCTGAGGAGCGTCAGACCTTGGCGGCTGCGGCCACCGTGTCGAGGGTGGGCAGCCGGTGCCCGTCGGCGGGCGGCACCACGGTGATCCGCAAGTTGTTGTGCCGCAGCAGATACACGGCAGCGAAGAGTCCCGTCGCCAATGAGATGACACCGCCGAACAACAGCGGTGCGCGTGGATCGAGGGCGTCGGCGAGCCAGCCGAGCACCGGGCTGCCCAGCGGAGTTCCGCCCAGGAAGCACAGCATGTAGATGCCCATCACGCGGCCGCGCATGTCGGACGGCACCGACATCTGCAGAATGTTCATCGCCGACGTCGTGAACGTCAGCGTCAATGCGCCGGTGGGCACCAACAGCACTGCCACGAGAACGTAATTGGGCATCAATCCCACGAGTAACTCGAACAGACCGAACGCGATGACCGCACCGATGAAGAGCCGCAATCGAGGGGCGGTGGCGCGCCGGGCCGCCAGGGTCGCTCCCGCGAGCGTGCCGACCGCGAGGGTGGTCGACAGCAACCCGTATGCGTCGGCTCCGCTGCCGAACGTGTTGCGCGCCAGCACCGACAGACTCAGCGGAAAATTGAGACCGAACGTCGAGACCATGAACACCGTCGCCAGCAACACTCGTAGGTCTCCCCGCCCCCAGACGTAGCGAAAGCCCTCCCGTACCTGCCCTTTGGCGCGCGGTGCCGGTTCGACACGGAAGAGTTGACCGACGTTCATCGCCAGGAGAGCACCGAACACCGCGGCGAACGACACCGCGTTGATCAGGAACACCCAGCCGGTACCGACGAGGGTGATGAGCACTCCCGACACCGCAGGCCCGACGATCCGCGCCATGTTGAACGTCATCGAGTTCAACGCGATCGCGTTGGACAGAGTTTCCTTGCCCACCATCTCGATCGTGAACGATTGCCGCACCGGCGCGTCGATGGCAGACGAGCAGCCGAGGATGAAGGCGATGACATAGACGTGCCAGAGCTCGACCATGTTGCCGACATCGAGCACACCCAGCACCAGACCGCAGACTGCGGCGAACACCTGGGTGATCATGAGGAGTTTGCGCTTGTCGTACCGGTCTGCGAGTACTCCGCCCCACACCGACAGAAACAGCGTCGGCCCGAATTGCAGGGCCATGACGATGCCGACGGCAAAGCCGTTGCCGCCGGAGAGCGTCAGCACGAGCCAGTCCTGGGCCACCCGCTGCATCCACGTTCCGACCAGCGAGACGATCTGCCCCGACGCCCACAATCGGTAGTTGCGAGTCTTCAGAGCAGCGAACATCGTCGCGCCGGACGTACGTGAAACTGGAGCCACAGGTCAAATAATAAACCTAGGTAACTACTCGGAGTCGCTGACCAATGCGCTGATGATGCTCACCGCATCTCGCAGCGTCGCGAGCTGCTCGGGTCCGAGGCCTGCCAGCTGTGCGGTCATCCACGCCTCGCGAGCACTCGCCTCGTCCGCGATCAGTTCCTTGCCGGCCGCCGACAACGACACGATCACCTGACGGCCATCGGTGGGATGCGGCGTGCGCTCCACCAGACCCAGCTCGGCCAACGACGCGATCACCCGCGTCATCGACGGGGGTTGAACCCGCTCCCGAGCCGCCAACGCGCCAGGCGTCATGTCGCCCTCCCTACTCAGCGTGGCCAGAGCCGACAGCTGAGTGAGCGACACTTGCGAGTCCACTCGCCTACCTCGAAGGTGGCGAGTCAACCTCACCACCGCAAGCGACAGGTCGCTTGCCAATTCCCGATTGTCTTTCACACTGTTTCCCGACGTCACAGCGCAGAGAATACGCCCTGGTACCGACCCAGCATCAGGTAACCGCATCCGTGATGGGACCGACTGCGAAGAACGCCACGAACAGCAACGCGACGACCCATAACAGGGGATGTACCGTCTTCGCCCGGCCCGAACCGACGGCGAGCACGACCCAGGTGATGAAACCGACGCCGATACCGTTCGCGATGGAGTACGTGAACGGCATCACCAGGATGGTGAGGAAGGCCGGCAGCGCGTAATCGAAGCGCTTGAAGTCGATGTGGAGCACCTGACCGATCATCAGTGCACCCACCACCACCAGCGCCGGAGCAGCCGCCTCGATGGGGACGACAGCCGTGAGCGGGGTGAAGAACATTGCCAGCAGGAACAGCAGGCCGGTGACGACGTTGGCCAGTCCGGTGCGTGCGCCTTCCGCGATTCCCGAGGCCGACTCGACGAACACCGTGTTCGACGATGCGGACGCGCCGCCGCCCGCAATTGCTCCGGCACCTTCGACGACCAACGCCTTGCCGATGTTGGGCAGCGTGCCGTCCTTGTCGAGATTCGCTTCTTTACCCAGACCCGTCATCGTTCCCATCGCGTCGAAGAAGTTCGCGAGGACGAGCGTGAACACCAACAGACTCGCGGCCAGCACACCGATGCGGGTGAACGCACCGAACAGGTCGACGTTGCCCACCAGCGACAGGTCCGGCGACTGTACGAGAACGCTGGGCAGCTGCGGCACGGACAGGTTCCAGCCCTTGGGGTCGACGCCGTTCGACGGCCCCACGTCGGTGACCGCCTCGATGATGGCCGCCAACACCGTCGTGACCACGATGCCGATCAGCAGACCGCCACGAACCTTGCGCACCACGAGCACACCCATCAGCAACAACCCGAACACGAAGATCACCGTCGGCCACGACGCGATGGACCCGTCGATGCCGAGGCCGACGGGAACCGTCGTGCCTGCGGCGTCGGGGATCCGGCGTACGAAGCCGGAATCGACCAAGCCGATGAACGCGATGAAGGCACCGATGCCTGCGGCGATCGCGGCCTTCAGTTCGGGCGGAATCGCGTTGAACACCGCCGTCCGGAAGCCGGTGACGGCCAACAGAACGATGATGATGCCGTCGATGACGACCAGGCCCATGGCCTCGGGCCAACTGACCTGAGGAGCGATGGTGACGGCCAAGAGAGTGTTGATGCCGAGGCCGGCCGCGATACCGAAGGGGTAGTTCGCGATGATGCCGAACGCGATGCTCATGAAGCCGGCGACCAGTGCCGTCACGGCGGCAACCTGGGCGACGGGCAGGATGTTGCCGAGCACGTCGGTCTTGGCAGCCGCGTCGTCGGCGGAGAAGCTACCGAGGATGAGCGGGTTGAGCACGACGATGTAGGCCATCGCCACGAAAGTGACGACACCGCCGCGAACCTCGGAACCCACACTCGAGCCGCGCTCGGTGATCTTGAAGTAGTTGTCGAGTAATCGCGACGACATAGGCATGAGTGAAAGATAAAGCACACCGCGAGGGTTGGCGAAATATGGTGGCGTAGCGTGAATTCGTGGCCGACGTCCCGCAGATCCCGCCCCGCCTCACCGATCCGGTGCCGGTGTTGACGATCGGCATCCTCGGTTGGATCGTCGCGCTGTTCGTGTTCACGGCCACCGGCGACCGCAGCGACGACGCGGTGGCGACGTGTTGGTCCGGTATCGCGGTCGGCGCTGTCGGGTTCGCTCTGTTCCTCGCGCAGAGAGCCGCGTCACGACGCGGCAGCAGAACCGCCCAACGCGGCCTCGATTGAGATCAGGATCACGTTAGCCCGATCACGAAAACCCTTCTGACGTGGGCAAACTAACCCCTCAGCCGGTTGAGTAACACAGAGTTAACGTGGAGCATAGGTTATGTCAGTTTCGATAACCTTTGATCCACGAAAGCACAGGCCATGAAGTTCGTCGCTCAGTACCGCAACCGCCGCAACCACGTCCGCTCGCTCCGCGCCCTTTACGCACGCGCCAACGCTGTCTCCAGCCCGGCCATGCGTGACGAGCTCCTCGTCATCGCGCAGCGCTCGGATTTCTCGCGCTGATCGCTTTTTCGGCGTAGATCCAACCCAGCCCCCACAGGGCACCGAACACCCAGCCGGCCAGCACGTCCGTCGTCCAGTGCGCACCCAGATAGATCCGAGAGAATCCGATCAGCAGGGCCGCGACCACAGGCAACGTCAGTAGCACCGGCCGATGCAGCCACGGAGTGGACGATCGCAGCATCACCGCGATCGCCACCGTGGCAAGCAACATCGACATCGTCGCGTGGCCGGACGGAAACGAATGGCTCGAAATCTCCACCAGCCGTTCGGGAATCGGTGGACGTTCCCGCGCGAACGCGAACTTCAGCGCATTCATCAGCCCCCACCCGGTGAGCATCGAACCCGCGACCATCCACGCGTCGACAGTCCTCTTGGACGTCAGCAACGCGCCCCACGCCCCCGCGGACAACACGAACATCATGAAGGTGTTCCCCACCGTGGTGATGATCCAGAACATCGTCGTGACCCAGCCGACTCGATGCTCGACCATCCACTCCAACACGGCATGGTCAGGCCCCACGAGGTCGCTCCCAACTTTCCACACAATGCACTGTTCCGTCCGGTGTCACCCACCACGGCACAGCGCGGTCACCGCTGACAGCTCCCGACAACCGCACCACCAGTTCGCGGTGCACCACCACCGAACCTGTCGGCAGCGGTAGCCCGAGCACCGCACAGGCCAGCACGGCCCCGGGCTCTCGATCCCACGAACTGACGCGTCCGACTCCGCGAACCTCGCCGGTGATGGCCTCCGACGCCCGCCTGATGTCGAGGACGTCGGCCAGCGCGGCTGCCGTGGTCATGTCCGAGAGCACCGCCACCTCCGGTGGCACGACCGGTGCCAGCCACGGCGCATCGACGACCAACCCGTCCGACGCATCGGCCACGGTGCCGCCGAGAGTGCGCACGCGATCCGGTGGATCGAGATCCGCCACGTCGATGCGTCGATCCAGGACGGCACTGGCGATCAGCGTGTGCGTGCGCGCGATCACCGCCGCCGTCGGATGTCGCTGCGGGTCCTCGAGTGCACGCAACAACACCCGCGCGCTCTCGACGCTCTCACAGGTCGACGCGGCGAGCACCGCGTGCAGTTCGTCGGCGCGCGGATGATCCAACGGATCGAGCAGACCGGCGAACGTCTCGTCCGACGGCGCCCGGAACGTGATGGGCGAGCGGTTGTCGATCAGCGCATGACGTCGCAGCCACCATGCCGTGTAGCCGTCCCGGTCGGTCAAGGCTGCACGGGTACTCGGTTCGTCGAGCAGAATCGTCAGAGCTTCGGCCCAGGCATCCGACCGGACCAGGTCGAGATCACGAACCGCAACAAGGGTTTCCGGCTCCGTGGCCAGACTCGACCACCAGGCGGGCTCGTCGTCCAGGTCGTGATCCGGCCCCGTCGGACACTCGTCGCGCACCACCGAGAACCCCCAGCCGACGCCCACCGCGCGCAGGGCCCGCTTCCCGAACCTGGCCACGGAGGCCGCCGACAGAACACCGAACGGCGAACCCCGAACCAACAGCCTCGCCAACGGTGCACCGGGCAGCAACAGTTCGTCCGCACTGCGCAATTCGCCCTCGTCGTCTTCGAGTGGCAGACTCCCGAGCCACCCCGGAAGCGCTCCCGCCTCCCCCGCCAGCGCCAGCACTGCAGACACCAGGCCATCCACCTCGTCGCCGTCCCAATCGAGATCGTCGAGGGCCGCTTCGAGGGCGGGATCCGACAACAGCTCGGCCGCAGTGGCCTCCCGCGCACCCAGCCGAATCAACAACGGACTCACCGCATCCGGATGCACCAGGCGTACCCACGTGACCTCGGCCGACGCGTCCGACCCGACGACGGTAGTCCGTGGACCGGTGATCGTACGACCGTCCGCAAGCGGAACCGGCAGCGCAGCAAGTTCTTCCGCTGCGACCCCGTCGACGACGAGCGGAGTCAACGCGTCGTAGAGTCGCCGCCACCAGGCCGGCTCACGGGCCTGCCCGCCGAGCATCTCGGCCAACCGCGCCAACCCGATGCGGTGCACTCCCACCGCCGACAACGCCGACGCGTGCCGCGCGCCCGACAGAGTGGCGTCCACCAGATTCGGGACCACATCGAGCAACACCGCGGCGAGTTCCTCGGTGGCATCGGCCAGAACATGGGCACGTTCGGGTACGAGATCGGGCCCATCGGCAGCGGGAAGCCATGGTGCGGTGGACAATCGGCGAAAGATCAGCTCACGTAGCTCTCCGTCGATCGCACTGCGCGCGAACCCGACCTCGGGTACGAACGACACTCGCGCGGACGCAGGCAACGACGCCACGAAATCGGGATAACCGTGGGCCACCTCGGCGACAGAGACGCCGGGCAACACTCGTCGACGATCCGGCTGCATGGGTACATCGGCAACGACCAACGCGGGCAACGACAACAGCTCGTCCGACCGCGTCGGGGCCCGCAACACATCCGGCGCTGCGGGAACGGGTAGACCGTCGACCATCGGAACGATCCACCGCGCAGCCGAGGTGGTGTACTGCAGCCACGTTCGCGAACCGATGGCGATCTCGACGCGTGCATCGTCGAGTTCCGTTCTCACACAGTCGACGACGACACCATCGATCTCGATGGAATCCAACGCGTCGAGCTCGAGCAACAAGTCGACGGCCTCGTCGAGGAACCCCCCGGCAAAGGATTCCGCTTGCACATCGGGTCGCGGCGTCAACACGATCTCGGTATCGAACCCGGCAGCGGGCGGTGTGGAAGTAGGCCACGCCAACCGAAGCACCGGCACACCCGACTCCGGCACTGTCATGTCCCGCTCGCGCAACGCGGTCAGAGTGCGCTCGGCGCTGAAGATCACCCCGCCACCGCGCGAGCGGACCTCGATCTCGTCGGACGCCGATCGCACCGCGGTGAAGCCGACCCCGAACTGTCCGACACCCGGATCGGCCGCAGCCTTCGCCGACGCCCGCAGCGCGGTGAGAGCATGCACACCCGACACATCCAGCGCGGCACCGGTGTTGGCGACATGCAACGCATCCGCCTCGTCGGTCCACACCGATAGCCGACCCGGGACGCCGGCTCGCTGCGCAGCATCAGCCGCGTTCTGTGCCAACTCGGTCAACAAACGATCGCGGTATCCCCCGCGCACCAGATCTGCCTCGGATGCCGAATCTTCCCGCAGCCGCGTGGGCGAGGAACCCCAGGACGCGAGAATCGACTCGCGAAGCGACCCGGTACCGAAAGGATCGATCAGCTCGGCGATGCCGAATCCTCCTGCTGCACACCATCGTCGACACTGGAATCGGCGACGAGATCGACACCGGCATCGGCATCGACTGCGGGAGACGCGTCGTCAGTAGAAGAGGCGTCGCCAGTGGAAGGGGCTGCATCAATGGAAGGCGCTGCGTCAGCTGCATCGTTCCCGGTCTCGACCACCTCTGGCTCTGCCGGTGCGGAGTCTGCCGACTCGGGTGCTGCCGATTCCGGTGCTGCCGCGTCGGGCTGGGGCTCCTCGGACTCCGCCACCGCTACCGTCTCGGCCGACGAGACGATCGCTTCCGAATCATCCTCTGCAACAGCGTCGTTCGCGGTAGGCTCGTTCGACTGTGCGGCACCGGTCGGCGACGGAGTGACGTCGAGTGCTGCGTCGTCGTACGGCTCGAACTGCGGCGAGCCCGCTCCGGTGGGCAGCTCGGTATCGGAGTGCGCGCCGCAACCGTATTCGACGTGCACCACATGACCGTCGGCGGCGAACTCGTTGCCACACACTCCGAACGCTGCGGAGAGCGATCCCGCGAGGGGTAGGTAGAAACCGCAGAGTCCACACGTGGACGGCGCGGCCTTGGCCATCTCGCTGTCCGGGCCGAAGTCGCCGTCGTGCCATCGTTCGGCGGCATCGAGCCGTCCCTCGAGGCTGGTGACCTGAGTGCGGCCGAGCCCGATCTCGCCGGCCACCTCGTCGATGGCGGGGTCACCGGACGCGACGTATCCCGGCACCAGCCGCGGGTCGTCTCGACGTGGAGAGAGCAGATCGCCCGGCCCGAGATCACCGGGTCGGATGCGCTCGTCCCAGGGCACCCAGGACGGTGCCACGAGAGCATCGGGACCGGGTAGCAGCACGAGTTCGCTGACGGTGGCGTGATCGGCGTCGTCGGGAGCAGCGACGACAACGGCCCACTGCCATCCGCGATAGCCGTCCAGATCGCTAGCGAAGCGGTGGGTGGCAGCACTGTCGTCCTCCACGGTCACGCCGAGGTACTCGCCGACACCGCCCTCTCCCAGCTCGAGCAGAGCCTGCCGCGCGAGGTCCACGGCATCGGCCAAGACGGGGCGGATGGATCCGAGCTCTGGAGAAGATACGACACTCACACATTCAGTTTGCCGCATCAACTCGGTGACGCCCAGTTCGGGCTGCCATCATGGATGCAATGACCGTCCGCGCTCGCACCTTCGCTGCACTCGTGACGTCCCTGTTGACCGTCACCGCCTGCTCGTCGACGTCGGGTCCAGGCGACTCGGCCCCCATCACGTCGGACTCGGTACCCACGCTGGGCGCCGAGGTTCTACGTTCCTACGACCGCGCCGACGACGCCTTCACTCAGGGGTTCGAGATCGACGGTGATGTGCTCTACGAGGGCACCGGGCTGGAGGGCTCCTCCTTCGTCCGCCGCACGTCGCTCGAGAACATGACCGAGCTGGAGCGGGTCGATCTGCCGTCCGACCTGTTCGGCGAGGGCATCACCGTCGACGGCGACACCCTGTGGCAGATCACCTGGCAAGACGGAGTCGCCATCGCCCGCGACCGGGACACCCTGGCCGAACAGCGCCGAGTGAACTACGGCGGCGAAGGATGGGGGCTGTGCACGCAGGGTGAAGGAACCCCGGACGACCGACTGGTCATGAGCGACGGCACGTCCACCCTGACCTTCCGTGACCCCACATCCTTCGACGCCGTGAACACCGTCGACGTCACACTCGACGGCAATCCGGTGGAACGACTCAACGAACTCGAATGCGCCGAGGACGGCTCGATCTACGCCAACGTCTGGCAGACCTTCGACATCATGCGCATCGACCCCACCACCGGCCGCGTCACCGCCGTCGTCGACGGCAAGCCGATGTGGGATTCGATGTCGGCCACCGAGCGAAACGGAGCCGACGTCTTCAACGGCATCGCCCAGATCCCCGGGACCGACAGATTCCTCGTGACCGGCAAATTCTGGCCCAAGATCTTCGAGGTGCGATTCACCGATCCCGCGGCCGTAGGACAGAATTGATCACGTGACCGATCCGCGACTGCCCCACCCCACGCCAGGTGCGGAAAACTCGGGCGCTGGCAACGAAACCGGTCACTCCACTGCTGACGAACAGAGCTCGGAGCATCCCGGTTTCGTCAACTATCCACCGGCCGACCCCCGTGCTGTCCAATCCAGCGCCGGCGGCCACGTTCCGAGCCGCCGCCAACCGTTGCCGCCGCTGCACCCGGCGCGCACGCAGCAGATCACCGCGGCGCGTGGCCGAACCGGCGGGCGTAAGCCACCACCGATGCCCAAGAAGCTCACCGTCACCCGTGTCGCGGCGATGCGTGGGCGTGAGCTGACCGGCAAAGGAATCGCGTCGTTCCAGCGGGCTGCGAAAGCCGATGGGGCGGACAAGTCCGGGCTGACCGCGCTGACCTACGCGACGATGGCGAACTTCGCATCGGACGCTGCCCTGGCGATTGCACTGGCCAACACGCTGTTCTTCTCCGCGGCGACCGGTGAGGACAAGACGAAGGTTGCGCTGTACCTGGTCATCACCATCGCCCCGTTCGCGCTGATCGCGCCGCTGATCGGCCCGTTGCTCGACCGGTTGCAGCACGGCCGACGCATCGCGCTGGCCACCTCGTTCGGCCTGCGTACCGTGCTGGCGGTGGTGTTGGTGTTCAACTTCGACAGTTGGGTGCTCTATCCAGCGGCGCTGGGCATGCTCGTCCTGAGCAAATCGTTTGCGGTACTCAAGAGTGCGGTGACGCCGCGGGTGCTGCCACCGGAGATCGACCTCGTCCGCGTCAACTCGAGGCTCACCGTCTTCGGACTGCTCGGGGGCACCATCGCCGCAGGCGCTGTCGCCGGCGGTATCGCCTTCGTCGCCGATTCGCCCGGCGCACTGTGGTTCGTCGCCGCGATCACCGTGCTCGGCGCATACCTGAGCATGCGCATCCCGTCCTGGGTGGAAGTGACCGAGGGCGAGGTTCCGGCCACCCTCGGCTATCACGCCGACCAGCATCACGGCAGCGATTACCCCGGCAGCGGTGCCCCGACCGAGAAGCTGAGGCGCACTCCGCCGCCTGCCACCGCCGCCAAGAACCGCAGGCAGCCACTGGGCCGTGCGGTGATCGTCGGACTCTGGGGCAACGGCACGATCAGAATTCTCACCGGCTTCCTCACGCTGTACATCGCGTTCGTCGCAAAATCCCGCACCGAACACGAGCCGCTGCAGCAGGCCGCGATGCTCGGACTGGTCGGAGCCGCCGCCGGTCTCGGCAACTTCGCCGGCAACGCACTCGGTGCCAGGATCAAGCTCGGCCGACCATCGGTGGTCGTCCTGCGGTGCACGGTCGCGGTGACGGTCGTCGCCGTCGTCGCAGCCGTCACGGACAGTTTGCTCACTGCCGCCGTGGCCGCCCTGGTCGCGTCGAGCGCGAGCGCACTGGCCAAGGTCTCGCTCGACGCGTCTCTGCAGTCCGACCTGCCTCCGGAGTCCATTGCATCCGGATTCGGCCGCTCGGAAACCGTCATGCAGCTGTGCTGGGTTCTCGGCGGAACGCTCGGGGTGTTGCTTCCCACCGAGTACTGGCTCGGTTTCACGGTCGTGTCGGTGTTGCTTACGATCGGCCTCGTGCAGACCTTCCTGACGTACCGCGGTCGATCATTGCTACCCGGGTTCGGTGGCAACCGGCCCGACCATGTCGAACAAGAAGTATCCGACAGCTCCTACGGCGAAAACGTGACCAAGTGAACCTGGCTCCCCGCACCAAGAAGATCGCGTCGCTGATCGCCGCCGGCCTGTTCGTCATCGCCGTCGCGTTCGTCGGTGTACTCGCCGTCCTGATCGGCAATGCTCCCGACAAGGAACCGGTCGTCACGGCGTACTCCAACGGTCGAGCCGTACAAGTCGAGCCGTACCTGTACTGCGCCGTGAGCGACCCGCTGTGCACCAACGTCGGCGAGACTGCCGAGATCCAGGTGGGTTCTGCCCCGACGGTGCAGTTGTCGATGCCCGAGGCCGTCTACTCCGCGCCGTGGGAACTGGCGTTGGTCTACGGCGACGACAGCGGGGCGGTCGTGGAGAGCAGCCAGTTCAATCAGCCGGGAACCCGGCTGAGCGTCACCGTCCCGACGACGGACGACGGCGGCCGAACCTTGCTCGGAATCGAGGTTCGGCTACCCACGGGAATCATCGACACCGACACCAATACCGAGAGCTTCGTCAGCCACGCGATCTGGTCCATCGGCACGCGTCCGTAACGATCAGCTGTCGAGCTCGCGAGCGACTGCGCGCACCACCTCGGAGATGCGCTGAGCGATCTTGCGGTCCGGGTACTTGCCTTTGCGGAGTTCCGGCTGCACCGTCGCTTCGAGCAGCGTGATCATGTCCTCGACCATGCCGTGCAGTTCGTCGGGTGTGTGCTTGCGCTCGACGGGCTCGCGGCGGGTGCTGCCGCTGTTCTGGCGAATCGACGGGGCAGGCTCGAGAACCTTCAGGCTCAGTGCCTGCGGGCCACGACGGCCCGCGGCCATGCCGAATTCGACGCGCTGGCCGGCTTTGAGGCCGTCGACGCCTTCGGGCAGCGCTGACGAACGCACATACACGTCCTCGCCTTCCTCCTGCGAGAGGAATCCGAATCCCTTGTCGACGTCGTACCACTTCACCTTGCCGGTCGGCACTGAGCTCACCCGTTCATCTGTTGCTGTCGTTGGTTTCGTATCCGCACGCCCGATGTCGGGACCCTGCGGTGTGCACAAGTTTCGCGCCCCACGAAAACGCAGGACGCGAATACGCCAGTCTAGCGCGCAGGCCCCGAATAGGGCATTCCGGTTTTTCGCACGACGCACCGCCGCGCACTACCGTGGTGGTGTGGACTCATCAACTCGCAAGCGAAGTACTGCACTGCTGCGCATCGCGCTGGTGCTGTTCGCGATCGGCCTCGTCGCCATCGTCGCGATCCTGTTCTTCCCGGTCTTCTCCGACGCCAAGCCGCCACTGGGCCTGTACCTGACGGCGATGTTCTCGGCACCCGCCGGATTCGTGCTCGCTCTGGTGTACGCGCTGCTCTCCGGCCGACGGGCGCGATAGATCATGCGACTGCTCCTGAACGTCATCTGGCTCGTGTTCGGTGGACTGTGGCTCGCACTCGGCTACTTCTTCGCGGGACTCCTGCTGTGCATCCTGATCGTGACCATTCCGTTCGGGATCGCGTCGTTCCGCATCGGCGTCTACGCCCTGTGGCCGTTCGGGTCGACGATCGTCGACAAGCCCGGCGCGGGTTCGGGTGCCCTCGTGGGCAACGTGCTGTGGCTCGTCCTCGCCGGGTGGTGGCTGGCGCTGACACACGTCGTCACGGCGATCGCGATGGCCATCACGATCATCGGTATTCCGCTCGCGATCGCGAACCTCAAGTTGATTCCGGTCTCGCTGATGCCGCTGGGAAAAGACATCGTTGCGGTTCGGTGACCTTTCGAGGCCCCCTAGCGTGATGTGACTTCCGTCACATCACGCTTCGGTAACAGACCGGCAACAGCACGGGGTCGATCACCGAGAACAGCCACTAGCTGGGCCTATTCGAGCGACCGGAATCAGACCGTCGGGACGGTCGCTGACACACGAAAAAATCGACAGTTACCAAATAGTGACGTAACCCGGGAATTTCAGTACGGTCAGCAGCGGCCGGAAAGTTCGGCCGAATTCCGGCCCGCAGCGCCAAACCTCGTCCCGCGGGAACCGGAACAACCCTCGACGATCACCCAGGGGACGAGGACGGGGGACCCACGTCCTCCACGGACAACCGGGAACTTGTAGCGACTCACGAAGCCGCACCGAGTTCCCTTGGGGTGAAGCCCAATTGCTCATCCGATATGGAAGAGCAAGAAGGCCGGGCTACCTCTCAGCCCGAACCCGACAGCTGACCTCGCAGGCGCGTGTGGAGAGGATTTCAACTCGTATGAGCGGACGTCATCGCAAGCCGAGCACCACTGGCAAGACCGTCGCAAAGGTCGCCGTCACCGGTGCCATCATGGGCACCGCGGGCATCGCCTTCACCGGTACCGCCAACGCGGCACCGGATTCCGACTGGGATCGCCTTGCACAGTGTGAAGCAGGCGGCAACTGGGGCATCAACACCGGCAACGGCTTCCAGGGCGGATTGCAGTTCTCCCCCAGCACCTGGAACGCACACGGTGGACAGCAGTACGCGGCAACGGCCAACCAGGCCAGCCGTGAAGAGCAGATCGCAGTCGCCGAGAAGGTCCTCGACTCGCAGGGCTGGGGCGCATGGCCCTCCTGCTCCTCGAGCCTCGGTCTGAGCAGCGCACCCACCGAGCGCAGCGTTCCGGCCACTCCCAAGGCACCGGAAGTTCCCGCCCTCCCCGATCTGACGTCGATCCCGTCGATCGATGCGTCGGCCGAGGTCGTCAACGGCATCGTCACCGCCGTCCAGAACATCACCAACGATCCCCAGATCGCGTCGTTCGTCCAGAACGCCGCTCAGGGCATCCAGCTCGATCCGCAGGTCGTCAGCTTCTACCAGGCGAACAAGGCGTTCCTGCCCCAGTAGCAAGAACCGCCGCTATACGAGAAAAGCCCCCGACATCGCGAAGATGTCGGGGGCTTTCTCGTGTTCGGGCGCCGTTGTCAGCGATTGACGACGGTCACCGGATGGGCGTAGGGCAGGTCTTCGACGGGCAGCGGGAACTCGGTGTCCTCACCGAAGGGCGACAAGCCACCCGATCGAGCGGACGAGAGTTCGGTCACCGCGTGGTCACCGCGAGCGGTTTCCGGCCAGCCTGGATCGACATAGGGCTTCTTCGACTTGTTCACCATGGGCCCATTTTGACACCTGCCCTGCGGCGAGCACCAGCCCAGGTCTCTAATCTGATAGACGATGACCGACACGACTGCGCCCCGACACACCGACATGCCTCCCGATCTGCCTCAGTGGATCGCAGCTCGCACCGACGCGGAGCTGATCAAGGCCATGTCGTTGCGTCCGGATCTGACTGCGCCGCCGCCCGCCTCGCTGGCAGTGCTGGCCGGCCGGGCCGAGCAACGCCGGTCGATCCTGCACACTGCGGACACCCTCGACACCCTGGCCCTGACCGTGCTCGAGATCCTGGCCATCGAAGAGGCCTACGAGCGTCCGGTCACCAGGGCCACGCTGCTGTCCGTCATCGCCAAGCGCGCCCCGGCCAAAGCCGTGGACAAAGCGCTGTCCCAACTGCGCGAACGCTTTCTCGTCTGGGGCGACGCCGCCGGGTTCCGGATCAGCGCAACCGCTGCGGACGCCGTGCCGTGGCGCATCGGCCGCGCACTCGACCCGGTGGACACCCTCACCGAAACCCACATCACCACAGCGCTGGCCGCACTCGAGGACGGCGAACGCAATCTTCTCGACACCCTGGCCAGGTCTTCGCCCACCGGCCGTACCCGAGACGCCGCGCCGGGCACCCCACCCGATCGGCCCGTGCAGAAACTGCTCGCCGCAGGCCTGCTGATCTGGTTGGACGAGCAAACCGTCGAACTCCCCGTCCAGGTCGGTCAGATATTGCGCGGCGAGCCCATGACCGATCCCCGCTCACTCGCCGAACCGAAGCTGACGACCACTGCACATGCGCTCGCCGACGTCGACGCTGCCGCGGCGGGCGAGGCACTGGAGCTCGGGCGGCACTGTGTGGCCATCATCGAGGCGCTGTCCGCGTCACCGGCTCCCGCCCTCAAGGCCGGCGGGCTCGGAGTGCGCGAGCTGCGCAAGATCACCAAGGCCACCGGACTCGACGACGACCGCGTGAGCATCCTCGTCGAACTGCTCGCCGCCGCCCATCTGATCTCCAGCGGAACCCCGGACCCTGTCCCCTCCGCCGACACCGGCGACGACTACTGGGCACCGACGCCCGCCGTCGACGCGTGGCTCGCCGCGGCCCCGGCCGCCCGCTGGCACACCCTCGCCTCCGCCTGGCTCGAGACGCCGCGAGCCCCGTGGGTGATCGGCATGCGTGACCCCAACGACAAGCCCATCGCTGCGTTGTCCGACGAAGTCCGCTCGCCTGCCGCGCCCCGCGACCGTCGCATGATCCTGGAGCTGCTCGCCGAGCTCGGCAGTGGACACGCCGCGACGCCCACCGACCTCACCCGCACACTGACGTGGCGTCGACCCCGGTGGTCCGGACGGTTCGGCGTGACACCCGTCGGGCACGTGATCGCCGAGGCGACCGCGCTGGGAGTGGTCGCGCGCGGCGCGATGTCGACGCCGGGACGCTCGCTGCTGCACGACGGTAATGCCGAGGCCGACATGCGCGCGGCACTCCCCGAGCCGATCGACTACGTGTTGGTGCAGGCCGACCTGACGCTGGTGGCACCGGGACCGCTCGAACCGGATCTGCAGGATCGGATCGCGCTCGTCGCCGACGTCGAGTCGGCGGGTGCCGCGACGATGTATCGCATCAGCGACACGAGCCTGCGCCGGGCCCTCGACGTGGGCCTGACGGCCTCGGAGTTGCATTCGTTGTTCGCGACCCATTCCCGCACTCCGGTTCCGCAGGCCCTGACGTATCTGATCGACGACGTGGCCAGGCGTCACGGCCGGCTACGCGCCGGCGTGGCCGCGTCGTTCGTCCGGTGCGAGGATCCGGCGTTGCTCGCCGAGGTGATGGCCTCTCCGGCCGCCGAGTCGCTGGCCCTGCGCGCCCTCGCCCCGACCGTCGCGATCTCCCAGGCACCGCTGGCCGAGGTGCTGTCGGTACTCGCCGGGGCCGGATTCGCGCCCGCGGGTGAAGACTCGTCCGGCACCATCGTCGATCTTCGAGCCCGCGGCTCCCGGGTGTCGGCGCGGCGGCCGCGCCAGACCTTCCGTACCCCGGCCGTTCCCACCGACGAGCAGCTCGGGTCGTTGGTACGCGGAATGCGAGCCGCCGACCGCGCTGCGGGCAACGGCGGTGCGGTGGTGCGCGCCGACGGATCTCGCGCGAGCAGCACCGCGACGATGACGCTGCTGCAGACAGCAGCGAAGGTCAAGCGCAGCGTCAGCATCGGGTACGTCGACGCACAGGGCGTCGCGACCCACCGCATCGTCGATCCGATCAGCATCGGCGGCGGTCAACTCGACGCATTCGACCCCGCCACCGGGGGCGTGAGGCGGTTCACTCTGCACCGCATCACCTCCGTCGCCTTGGTGGACTGAGTCACTGCTCACGTGCACGCGGGCCCCTACCTGTGGACAATGGAGAAGTTGCGCTCTTTCGGGCGCAGCAGAAGTCTCTAGGAGGAACCGTGACCGACGGCCCGCTGATCGTCCAGTCCGACAAAACGCTGTTGCTCGAGGTCGATCACGAACTCGCGGGCGCAGCGCGGGCGGCGATCGCACCGTTCGCCGAGCTCGAACGTGCGCCCGAGCACGTGCACACCTACCGCATCACCCCGCTGGCGCTGTGGAACGCGCGCGCTGCCGGTCACGATGCCGAGCAGGTGGTCGACGCGTTGGTCAACTTCTCGCGCTATGCGGTACCGCAGCCGTTGCTGGTCGACATCGTCGACACGATGGCCCGATACGGCCGGTTGCAGTTGGTCAAGAGCCCGGTCCACGGTCTGGTGCTGATCAGCCTGGACCGCGCCGTGCTCACCGAAGTGATGCGGCACAAGAAGATTGCGCCCATGCTCGGCGCGATGGTGGACGAGGACACGGTCATCGTGCATCCGAGCGAACGCGGCCACGTGAAGCAGATGTTGCTCAAGATCGGCTGGCCCGCCGAGGACCTCGCCGGCTACGTCGACGGCGAAGCGCACCCGATCGAGCTCGATACCGAGGGTGGCAAGTGGACGCTGCGCGACTACCAGGAGATGGCCGCGGATTCGTTCTGGGCCGGCGGCTCCGGCGTCGTCGTGCTGCCGTGTGGTGCGGGTAAGACCATGGTCGGTGCGGCGGCGATGGCCAGAGCCAAGGCCACCACGCTGATCCTGGTCACCAACACCGTCGCCGGCAGGCAGTGGAAGCGCGAGCTCATCGCTCGCACGTCGCTCACCGAGGAGGAAATCGGCGAGTATTCGGGCGAGCGCAAAGAGATCCGCCCTGTGACAATCGCCACGTACCAGGTCATCACCCGTCGAACCAAGGGTGAGTACAAGCACCTGGAGCTGTTCGATTCCCGCGACTGGGGATTGGTGATCTACGACGAGGTACACCTGCTTCCCGCACCGGTGTTCCGCATGACAGCCGACCTGCAGTCACGGCGTCGACTCGGCTTGACGGCCACGCTCGTCCGCGAGGACGGACGCGAGGGCGACGTCTTCTCGCTGATCGGCCCGAAGCGCTACGACGCGCCCTGGAAGGACATCGAGGCGCAGGGGTGGATCGCACCGGCCGAGTGCATCGAGGTGCGCGTCACCCTCACCGACGCCGAGCGCATGTCGTACGCGGTCGCCGAACCCGAGGAGCGCTACAAGCTCTGCTCGACGGCGCACACCAAGATCGCCGTCGTGAAATCGATCCTTGCCAAACACCAGGACGCTCCGACGTTGGTGATCGGCGCGTACCTCGATCAGCTGAACGAACTCGGTGAAGCCCTGAACGCGCCGGTGATCCAGGGCTCGACCAAGAACAAGGAACGCGAGGTGCTGTTCGACGCCTTCCGCAAGGGTGAGATCCAGACTCTGGTGGTGAGCAAGGTGGCCAACTTCTCGATCGACCTTCCCGAAGCGTCGGTGGCAGTCCAGGTTTCGGGAACGTTCGGCTCCCGACAGGAAGAAGCCCAGCGACTGGGCCGATTGCTTCGGCCGAAACACGACGGTGGTCAGGCGCACTTCTACTCGGTGGTCTCGCGCGATACCCTCGACGCCGAATACGCCGCGCACCGACAGCGGTTCCTCGCCGAACAGGGGTACGCGTACCGCATCACCGACGCCGACGACCTGCTCGGCCCGGCAATCTGACGCTTCGTGTCGGGTTCGGCGGCATGCTAGGAATAGCAGTGTGCGCCGATTCGAGTTCCCTGTAGACGTAGCCCACGCGAAGTCGGTCAACGAGACGTTCACCGAACTTCGCCGGCTGCGGATGTCCGCGGCGCTCACGGCAGCGGTCCTGCTGGCACTGGGGATCTGGTTCTTCTGGATCGCGACGCCGTGGTCGTACATCCTCGGCGGCGTGTTCTGCATCGGGGCGGCGACGTCCCTGTGGGTCATGGTGTGGGCACCGAAGAAGATGGGGTCCATCGAATCGCTCTACACCCGGGGCGATCTGGTTCCGGCGGTGGTGGCCGAGACGATGCCGAGCGGCGCGACGTTGCTGTCGCTGGTCGATGTCGCGAAACCAGGAGTCGACGAGCCGCACTACGTCCTGATCACGCGCGTCGTCCGTGCGCTGCCCGGCCACGCCGTCGAACGCGGTGCCGAGGTGCCTGCGGTGTCGGTGCTCGCCGATCGCGGCCGTAACACCGGTGGACGCACCTGGCAGCTGGTGTCGGCGATGCCGATCGCCTGGGGCACCACCGACGCGGCCGTCCTGGCGCGCGCCGCCGCCGAGATCACCGAGGGCGAATGGGCACTGCTGCACGCCAACATCGGACTGTCGGAGAAGGTACGCAAGGCCAAGAACCAGCAGCTGCTCGTGGACCCCGCCGATCTACCCGAGGACCTGACGCGGCCTACCGAAGAGCCGGGAGTGGAGCCTGCGGAACGACCTACCGAAGAGCCGGGATGACCTCGCGCTCGAAGAGTTCGATGCCGGAGCGGTCGTAGGCGGCTTCCGGGAAGTAGAAGATTCCGTACGTCATGCCCTGCTGCTGCAGTTCGGTGAGGTTCTCGACGATCTGCTCGGGTGTTCCGACGCCGGGCATTCCGCGGTATGCGCCCAATGCCTCGTGTGCCTTCTCGGCTCCGACGTGTTCGGTCAGTCGAGCCTCGAGAGCGCGTAGCCGCTCCTGCACCTCGGCCTCCGTGGAGCCGATGGCCACGTTGTAGTTGGCCGAGCGGACGATGGCGTCGAAGTCCGTGCCGACGGTTGCGCAATGATCGCGCAGCAGAGCCGATTTGGAGGCGAATCCGGTAGGGGTTCCATCGAAGTTGGTGTAGTTCGCGTATTTCGCTGCGATCTTCAGTGTCACTTTTTCGCCGCCACCGGCGATCCACAGTGGGATGCCGCCCTCCTGCAGGGGCAAAGGGCGCACCACGGCACCGTCGATCTCGTAGTGCTTGCCGTCGAGATACACCTCGCCGGTGGTCCACGCCTGTTTGAAGATCTGCACGCCCTCGTCGAGGCGGCCCAATCGTTCACCGGCAGAGGGAAATCCGTAGCCGTAGGCGCGGAACTCGTGCTCGTGCCAACCGCCGCCGATACCCATCTCGACCCGACCGCCGGAGATGATGTCCACTGTCGCAGCAACTTTCGCCATATAGGCGGGGTTGCGATAGGACATCGCCGTGCACATCTGACCCAGTCGGATACGCGAGGTGGACGCGGCGAGTGCGGACATCAGCGACCAGGCCTCGTGCGTCGCCTCGTCCGTCGCGACGGGAACGGTGTGGAAGTGGTCGTAGACCCACAGTGATTCCCACGGTCCGGCTTCGGCGGCAACGGCATGCTCGCGCAGCACACTCCACTGCTGGGCCGGATCGATCCCGACCAGATCCAGCCGCCAACCCTGAGGCACGAACATTCCGAATCGCATGACAGGCACAGTACAGACGCAGGCCCGACGCTCGCGCCGGCTGTGTGAACTACGCTGCAGGAATGTCCGAGATGTTGCCGTCGCGCACAGTGACCCGGTTGCGCCCGTTCGCATCGACCATTTTCGCCGAGATGACCGCACTCGCGGTGGCGAAGAACGCCGTCAATCTGGGGCAGGGATTCCCGGACACGGACGGACCGTCGGCCATGCTCGAGGCCGCGCGGGACGCCATCGCGAACGGCCTCAACCAGTACTCCCCCGGCCCGGGAATGCCGGTCCTGCGCGCAGCCATCTCCGACGACCGGCTCGCCCGGTTCGGACTTCGGTACGACCCCGATTCGCAGGTTCTCGTCACCGTGGGTGCCACCGAGGCCATCTCGGCGACGCTGCTCGGCTTGATCGAGGCGGGCGACGACGTGCTGTTGATCGAGCCGTTCTACGACTCCTATGCGGCCGCTGTGGCGTTGGCCGGAGCCACTCGCACGGCCGTTCCCCTGGTCACCGACGGCAACGGATGGACCGTCGACACCGACGCCCTCGAACGGGCCGTGAGCCCACGAACGCGCATGCTGATCGTCAACTCGCCGCACAATCCCACCGGCACCGTGTTCGATCGCGAGACGATGATCCGTATCTCCGAGATCGCGATCGCCCACGACCTGCTCGTGCTCACCGACGAGGTGTACGAGCATCTGATCTTCGACGACGGTGTGCACACCCCGATCGCGACGCTGCCGGGCATGTTCGAGCGAACCGTCACCGTGTCCAGTGCCGCGAAGACGTTCAACGCCACCGGCTGGAAAACCGGGTGGGCGCTCGGACCGAAAGAGCTGATCGATGCGGTGCGCGCCGCCAAGCAGTTCATGAGCTTCGTCGGCGGTACCCCGTTCCAGCCCGCCGTCGCGTACGCACTCGGTCACGAGCAGGCGTGGATCGCCGCCATGCGCGACGGTCTGCAGCGCAAGCGAGACACGCTGTCCGCGGCATTGACCGAGGCGGGTGCGGACGTCAAGCACAGTGCCGGAACGTATTTCGTGTGCGCCGATATCGCACCGATCGGCCGCGGTGATGCGTACGAGTTCTGTCGCACCCTGCCCGATCTCGTGGGCGTCGCCGCGGTACCGGTGACTGCCTTCGTCGACGAGCCTGCGCCGTGGAATTCGTTGGTGCGCTTCGCTTTCTGCAAGCAGGACCACGTGCTCGCCGATGCCGCCGAGAGGTTACGGCGATTGTGACTGCGCAACCGACGATTCCGGCGTACTTCGTCAGGCAAGCCGTCGACCTCGCGGCCAACGGCGGAGTGGACCTGACGTACCCGTTGTCGATGGCCGGGATCGGAACCACCATTCTCGACGACCCGGCGGAGCGGCTCACCACCCGACAGGTCACCGCGTTCACCCAGGCCGTCTGGGCGATGACCGGCGACGAACTCTTCGGACTCGCCGCAGTTCCCGTGCGGCGCGGCAGTTTTCGGGTGGTGTGTCAGACGTTGATACACACGGAGAATCTGTGGGCAGCGCTGATTCGAATGTCCGAGACCATGCGCGTGCTCATTCCGGTGAAACCGATGACGCTGGATCGAACCGAGCAGTCGACGGTCCTGACGGTGCACGTCGAAGCCACGACCGATCTCAGCCCCGAAGCGAACGAGCTCGCCGAGCGATTGCTGACCGACTTCCTGTTGATTCTGCTGCATCGGTTCGCGGCGTGGCTGATCGGTAACCGGGTCAAACTCCTGTCGGTTCAGTTGCCCTATGCACTGCCCGGGCCCGAGGCCGGGAAGATGTACGACACCATATTCGGAACTCATGTGCAGTTCGGATCCGACCGCGCCGCACTGGAATTCGACACCGCGCTCATGCGCGCCCCGATAGTGCAGACCGAGGCCACACTGGCCGAGTACCTCGCGGAGTCACCCAACCTGCTGTTCTCGTCGAGGGACTACGACAGCACTGCGTCGAGTCAGGTCCGAAGGGCCCTGGAGACCGGATTCAGAGGCGGTACGCCGGCTACCGAAGAGATTGCGGCCATGCTCAACATCAGCCCGCCGCATCTGCGCCGCGTCCTTCGCCAGGAAGGCACCTCCATCAATCAGCTCCGCGAGGAGGTTCTGCGCGACGCGGCCATCTCGGGGTTGAGCCGCGGCGACAGCGTGGACGACATCTCGGCCCGCCTGGGCTTCTCCGAACCGAGCGCATTCCGCCGGGCCTTCAAGCGCTGGACCGGGCAAACTCCCGGCGCGTATCGATAGAGCTCAGCGCGATCAGCTGACGCAGAACTCGTTGCCCTCGGGATCGGTCATGGTGATCCAGGTGCTGGGCCCTTGCTGCCCGCGATGCAGTACCGACGCGCCTCGACCTTCGAGTGCGGTCACCACCGCCTCGCGTCCGTCACCGACGCGAACGTCGAGATGGAGTCGGTTCTTCACGGACTTCGATTCGGGTACCGCCTGAAACAGCACCCGCGGGGTGCCCGGAGATTCCGGATCGGTGATGCCCTGGCCTGCTCGCCACACCAGAACGCCGTCGAACACGGTTGCGTCCTCCTCTCGGGCGTGGCCTGCCGCAACCATCTCGCGAATGAACTCCTCGTTGCTGGGTTCGACCTGCCAGCCGAGAGTCTGTGCCCACCATGCCGCGAGCGCATGCGGGTCGACGCTGTCCACGACGACCTGAAATCGGTAACCCATGCGAGAACGATACCGCCGGGAGCTGGCAATGGGAACACCTGTTCGATACAGTCGAGTCATGTCGCTCGCGATGCAAGGTTCGCTGTTCGGTGACGACGACGGTGGCGTCGGGTCGCTGCAGTCCGTCACCCGCCGCGAGCTGACGCTCGGTGCCTGGGTCGATGTGCGGCCGGGCTGGTTGTCCGACAGCGACCTCTTCGATTCGCTGGTCACCGACGTCGACTGGCGCGCCGAACGCAGGCAGATGTACGACCGCGTGGTCGATGTGCCGCGCCTGGTTCGGTACTACGCCGAGCGGGAGCACTGGCCGCATGCGGCACTGTACGAGGCCCGCGATGCACTGGACGACCACTACCGAAGAGAGCTCGGAGAGTCGTTCGCGACCGCGGGACTGTGTTACTACCGCGACGGGTCCGACAGCGTCGCCTGGCACGGCGACAACATCGGCCGCAGCGCCACCGAGGACACGATGGTGGCGATCGTATCGCTCGGTGCGACAAGACAACTCATGCTCCGTCCCCGCGGCGGCGGGACCTCTCTGAAATTCACCCTCGGTCACGGCGACCTGGTGGTGATGGGCGGGTCCTGTCAACGCACCTGGGAGCATGCAATTCCCAAATCGACCCGCGCGGTCGGCCCACGCATCAGCGTGCAATTTCGACCGCGCGGGGTTCGCTAGCGCACGACGCGTCAGCGCGCGGCGTTCGAGGCCCGACGCGTCTCTACGGCCGCCGCGAGAGTGGCCAATTGCGTTGCCGTCGTGTCCCAGTCGAGGCATGCATCGGTGATGGACTGGCCGTACACGAGCTCGTCCCGGTGGCCGAGTTCGAGGTCCTGACGCCCCGCGACGAGGAAGCTCTCGAGCATCAGCCCGACAATTCCGTGCTCGCCGGCCGCGACCCTGGCGGCCACGTCGGTGACGACGTCCACCTGCTTGTTGTGATCCTTACGGCTGTTGCCGTGGCTGGCATCGATGACGACTCGCTCCGGCAGACCCGACTTACGCAGGCGGGCAACGGTATCGGCCACGGACGCGGCGTCGTAGTTCGGTCCGTCGACGCCGCCGCGCAGGATGACGTGGCAATCGGGGTTTCCGACGGTCCTGATCAAGGCCGCCTTGCCGTCGAGATCGGTTCCGGGGAAGACGTGGCTCGCCGCGGCGGCGCGGGTTCCGTCCACGGCGACCTGGATGTCACCTTCGGTCGAGTTCTTGATGCCGACCGGCATCGACAAGGCGCTGCACAGCTGCCGGTGCACCTGGCTGGCTGCGGTCCGTGCTCCGATGGCACCGTAGCTGACCAGGTCCGCAATGTACTGCGGGGTGATCGGGTCGAGGAATTCACAGCCGACGGGCAGGCCGAGCGCCGAGATGTCCAGCAGCAGCTGGCGTCCCACTCGAAGACCTTCGTTGATGTCGAAGCTGCCGTCGAGGTGCGGATCGTTGATCAGACCCTTCCAGCCGAGCGTCGTCCGCGGCTTCTCGAAGTAGACCCGCATGACGATGTGCAGTCGATCGCCCAGCTCGGCTGCCGTGGCGGCGAGGCGTCGGGCGTAGTCGAGAGCAGCGTCGGTGTCGTGCACCGAACACGGGCCGACCACGACGATCAGACGGTCGTCACGGCCGTCGAGAATGTCGACGACACCGGAGCGTCCGGTACGAACACTCGCCGAGATCGCGTCGTCCACCGCGTGCTCGCGGCGTACGACCGACGGCGCGACCAGCGGACTGATGCTGATCGTGCGCTGATCGTCGAGTGACGGGGTGTCGAGGGAGAGCGTCATGAGAGGGTTTCCTGTTCCCAGGCCGGCTCCGCATGCTCCACGCGCACTTCGAGCCGGTCTGTATCCGGCTCGTGGGGTGGAGGGTCAGCGCATGGCGTCGCTGGCTGACCCACCCGGGGCCGGCCTGCTAAACCAGAAATACGTGCGCTGCATGAAGAGCACCGTAACAGACTCTCCCGTGATGCATCTATGCTCGTCCCTGCAGTCGGTTCGCCAGGTGGTCATGAGGAGCCCCGAAGTTCACCTCGGCGTCGAGCGGTGCGTGCAGTCACGGCGCATCGCGAGAGGGAACCCGGTGAGAATCCGGGACTGTCCCGCAGCGGTATGCAGGAACGACCGCCGTCATCACGCACTGAAGAAGCCTCTTCGGGAAGCGACGGCCAGTAGGAGTGGGCTCTTCGTCCGCGCGCCTGCAAGTCCGAATACCTGCCCTCTGTGCTGTGCACGCCGTGTGCAGCGGTTCACCGCCTCGTGGAATGGGCGCGTAAGCCTGGTACGGCTGTGGTCAGGGCTCACCGGGATCTGCGCGCCCGTGAAGACGGTGCACCACCCACGTGTAGTCACCCTGGAGATCAACTGTGAACAACGATTTCACCGCCACCGTGCTCGGTTCGGCTCGCATCGGACCCAACCGAGAACTGAAGAAAGCCGTCGAATCCTATTGGGCCGGAAAGCTCGATGCCGAGGCCCTCGAATCGGTCGCGAAGAATCTTCGCGAGAACGACTGGCGCACACTCGCAGCCGGGCTCGATTCCGTTCCCGTGAACACCTTTTCGTACTACGACCAGATGCTCGACACTGCGGCCCTCCTCGGAGCGTTGCCACCGCGAGTCGAGGCGGTCGAAGGCGAACTCGATCGGTACTTCGCCGCGGCCCGCGGCACCGAGACCATCGTCCCGCTCGAAATGACCAAATGGTTCGACACCAATTACCACTACCTCGTGCCCGAGATCTCGCCGGAGACCACGTTCTCCCTGCACCCGAACAAGGTGCTCGGCGAGGTGAACGAGGCTCGCGCACTGGGCATCCCGGCACGTCCGGTGATCATCGGACCGATCACCTTCCTGCTGCTGTCCAAGTCCGTCGGCTCCTCCGATTCGCTGCTGGGACGAGTGGACGAACTGATACCGCTCTACGCCCGTCTGCTCGAACTCCTCGCCGCAGCCGGAGCCGAGTGGGTCCAGATCGACGAACCGGCGCTGGTGCGCGATCTCGACGACGAGACCGTCGCAGCGGCGACCCGATGCTTCCAGCAACTCGCAGCCTCGCAGACCCGCCCGGCCATTCTGCTGGCGTCCTACTTCGGCGACCTGGGCGACGCACTGCCCGCAGTGGCGTCCACCGGGATCGAGGGCCTGGCCGTCGATCTGACCGTTCCTGTTGTGGCCGAGCAACTTGCAGCTACTCGCGCTACCTCGACGATGCTCGTCGTGGCCGGCGTCGTCGACGGACGCAATGTCTGGCGCACCGATCTCGACGCCGCGCTCGAAACACTGCACGAGGTCGGCAGACATGCACGCGCAGTGGCGGTGTCGTCGTCGTGCTCACTGCTCCACGTTCCCTATTCGTTGGACGCCGAACCTCAGCTCGAGCCGACACTGCGGTCGTGGCTGGCGTTCGGGAACGAGAAGATCACCGAGGTCTCGGTGCTCGCGCGCGCACTCCAGGACGGAACAGCCGGGGAGACCGATCGCTTCGTGTCGGACCGATTCGAGTCGGCCCGCGCGGCTCTGGAGTCGCGGAGACACGATGCACGGCTGCACGATCCGACAATCCGTGCGCGCGTGACCAGCGCTGTCGGCCGTGAACGCAGCCCGGGAGACGTCCGCCGCGTCGTGCAGGCCGAGCATCTCTCGCTCCCTGTTCTGCCGACGACGACCATCGGCTCCTTCCCACAGACGAGCACGATCCGCCGCGCGCGGGCGGCGCTGCGCAGCGGCACCGTCGACGAGCCGGAGTACGTGCGGCAGATGCGCGCGGAGATCGCCGATGTCGTTGCACTGCAGGAGCGTCTGGGGTTGGACGTGCTCGTCCACGGCGAGCCCGAACGAAACGACATGGTGCAGTACTTCGCCGAGCAACTCGACGGTTTCGTCGTGACCGCCAACGGCTGGGTGCAGTCGTACGGGTCACGGTGCGTGCGACCACCGATCCTGTACGGCGACGTCTCCCGCCCGGCACCGATGACGGTGGAATGGGCGACGTACGCGCAGTCACTGACCGACAAACCGGTCAAGGGCATGCTGACCGGTCCGGTGACCATTCTCGCGTGGTCGTTCGTCCGAGACGACATCCCGGCGGCCGAGTCGGCAGCTCAGATCGCCTCGGCGATTCGAGACGAGACGATCGACCTGGAGTCGGCGGGGATCCGCATCGTCCAGGTGGACGAGCCCGCGCTCCGCGAACTGCTACCGCTGCGCTCGGAAGACACTGCAGCGTATCTGGATTGGGCCGTCCGCTCGTTCCGGATCGCGACGTCCGGCGTCGACGACGCGACACAGATCCACACGCACCTGTGCTACTCCGAGTTCGGTGAGGTCATCGACGCCATCGTCGCCCTCGACGCCGACGTGACGTCCATCGAGGCCGCACGCTCGCGCATGGAGGTGCTCGACGACCTCACTGCGGTCGGCTTCGCACTCGACGTGGGACCCGGTGTCTACGACATCCATTCGCCGCGAGTTCCGACGGTCGCCGAGATCACCGAGTCGCTCCGCGCGGCGGCCGAGGCAGTTCCCCTCGAACGGCTCTGGGTCAATCCGGACTGCGGACTGAAGACACGGGGCCCGGCCGAGGTCGAGCAGTCGTTGAGAAACATGGTGCTGGCCGCGGCAGCGCTGCGCTGACCCCATGTGAGCGGAACTTCGACCCCTGCTACGAAGTTCCGCTCACGTGGTCGCCAGGCTAGGGTTACCTATCCATGCCCGCTCGGTGAAAGAGATCGAAGTGAAACGTCTGCTCGTCGTCACTGCCCTCGTCGCAGTCGCAGCTCTGACCACCGTCGCGTGCGGCGACAGCGGCGGGCAGACACCGAGCACCGCCACCCCTCCCACCTCCAGCACCGACGCGGCATCGGACGCACCAGGCCCCACCGGCATTCCCGACGGGATGGGTTCGGGTGCCGCCGACGGCGAGTTCCCGCGCACCGTCGGGCATTTCGGCGGATCCACCGACATCCCCACCGAGCCGAAGAAGATCGTGGTGATAGCCACCGGCCAGCTCGACGCCGCATTGACCCTGGGCGTGATCCCCACCGGTGCCGCCTACGGCGACGGAGCCGATCTGGTGCCCGACTACATCAGCTTCTCGTTCCCCCAGTACGCGGACCAACTGACGCAGATGGCAGATCTGGGTAACCGCCAGAGCGTCGACATCGAGGCCATCGCCGCCGCCGAACCCGACCTCATCCTGGCCAACAAGACCGGCTCGGAAGACATCTACCCGACGCTGTCGGCCATCGCGCCGACCGTATTGACCGAGGGCACCGGCGTGAACTGGAAGCAGGACTTCCTTCTTCTGGCGGATGCACTGGGACGCACCGAGCAGGCGCAGGGGTTCCTGGACACATTCGCGTCCGAGGCTCGCGCACTGGGTGATTCGGTCTCCAGCGGCGGCGGGTCCGAGGGTGCTCCGACGGTGTCGTTCGTCCGCTTCACCGCAGACCGTGCACGCGTGTTCGGCGTCGCGTCCTTCGCGGGATTCATCGCCTCGGACGCCGGTCTGGCGCGCCCACCCAGCCAGCAATTCGACAAGACCTCGCAGGACTTCAGCGAGGAAGAGATCCAGTTGGCGAACGCCGACTGGGTATTCGTCTCCAGCCAGGACGCGAGAGCCGATTCGAGCGCCGCGTCGTACACCACCAACCCACTGTGGACCGGGATGAGCGCGGCAACGCAGAACCACATCGTGCGCGTCGACGACGACCCGTGGTACCTCAACGCCGGCCCCACGGCGGCGACCATCGTGCTCGACGGCCTGAAAAACGCCCTGCAGAGCTGACCCCATGTGAGTGGCACTTCGTAGCAGGCTACGAAGTTCCACTCACATCGGGCGGATAGGTTGCGCACAACTTAACCGTGCGCTACGGTTCTTCTCGTGACCAACGAACTCGCACTCGATCGTCAGGTGTGCTTCGCGCTGTACTCCGCTTCGCGGGCTACTACCGCGGTGTATCGCCCGATGCTCGACAAGTTGGGCGTCACGTATCCGCAGTACCTGGTTCTGCTGGTGCTGTGGGAGAAGGACGGGCGCGGCGTCAAGGACATCTGTGCCGAACTCGATCTCGACACCGGCACGCTCTCGCCGATGCTCAAGCGACTCGAAGGGCTCGGCTTCATCGAGCGTCGACGCCTGAGCAGCGACGAGCGCCGCGTCGAGATCCATCTCACCGAGACCGGAAGCGACTTACGCGCTGAGGCACTCGACATCCCGCGCAAGTTGGCCGAGAAGACCGGCATGGACGTCGGCGATCTCGTCAAGCTCAAAGAATCGCTCGACGCGTTGACGAGCGCTTTGCATCACACCGATTCGAGCACGACAGAAGGAGAATCATGAAAACCATCTACACCGCAGAGGCACTCGCCACCGGCGAAGGCCGTAACGGCCACGCCCGCACCTCCGACGGACGTCTCGACCTCGATCTCGCCATCCCGGAGGCCATGGGCGGCAGCGGAAACGGCACCAACCCCGAGCAGCTGTTCGCAGCCGGCTACGCCGCGTGCTTCCACTCCGCACTGCAGATGGTGGCGCGTCAGGACAAGGCCGACGTCACCGATTCGGCCGTCGGCGCTCGCGTCGACATCGGCCCGAACGACCAAGGCGGCTTCCAGCTCGCAGTCACCCTCGAGGTGACTCTGCCCAACCTCAGCCGCGAGAACGCACAGGCACTGGCCGACAAGGCACATCAGGTCTGCCCGTACTCCAACGCCACCCGCGGCAACATCGACGTCACCGTCACCGTCACCGAAGACGAGTAAGAGGAAACACCATGAAGGCACACGAAATTCACCTCGCGTCCCGCCCAGAAGGCTGGCCGACCGAAGACAACTTTCGCGCGGAGGTCGTCGACCTCCCCGAACTGCAGGACGGGCAGATCCTCGTTCGCAACATCGTGATGTCGGTGGATCCGTACATGCGTGGCCGGATGAACGACGTGAAGTCGTACGTCCCGCCGTTCCAGATCGATGCGCCGCTCGACGGCGGTGCCGTGGGCGAGGTCGTCGAGTCCAAGGCCGACGGTTTCGCAGTCGGCGACGCTGTTGTGCACGGCAAGGGATGGCGCGATCTCGCCATCGTCCCGGCACAGGGAGCCAGCAAGGTCGACCTCGGCGCAGCCAAGGCATCGGCATACCTGAGCGCACTCGGAATGACCGGCACCACAGCGTATGCGGGCCTGACGGCCGTGGCGTCGTTCCAGAAGGGCGACGTCGTGTTCGTCTCCGGCGCCGCCGGAGCCGTCGGCTCGCTCGTCGGACAGATCGCCAAGGCGCTCGGCGCATCTCGCGTCATCGGTAGCGCCGGATCCCCCGCCAAGGTTGCGCGCTTGCTCGAGCTCGGGTTCGACGCGGCATTCGACTACCACGACGGCCCTGTCGCCGAACAGCTCCGACAGGCAGCTCCCGACGGCATCGACGTGTACTTCGACAACGTCGGCGGTGACCATCTCGAAGCTGCTATCGGGTCGATGAACAAGCACGGCCGAATCGCCATGTGCGGAGCCATCGCTCAGTACAACTCGACCGAACCGACCCCGGCCCCGCGCAACCTCGCCCTCGCCATCGGCAAGGAGCTGACGTTGAAGGGATTCATCGTCGGCTCGTACGCGCACCTCACCGAGGAATTCCGCGCGAAGATGACGGATTGGCTCGCCAGCGGCGCAATCGAATTCGACGAAACGATCGTCGAAGGCCTCGACAATGCCCCGGCCGCCTTCATCGGACTGATGAAGGGCGAGAACACCGGCAAGATGGTCGTCACCATCTAGGTCGGGCCGGCACGGCGCGTCACCGCAGTCCACACCCCGGTCGGGAATTCCGACCGGGGTGTTTCCATGCGTGCACCGATTACAGTCGTTGCATGCCTGCCGCCCCACTTCCGTTGCGCGACGGCCTCGACCCCACCAGGGTGCGGATGCCCGACGTCGCGACCGGCGCAACGGTGCTCGAATATCTGTGTGCCCGCTTCCCGCATGATGCGGCCAGGCTGACCGAGAAGGTGTCCGGCGGGGAGGTCGTCGATGCAGCGGGCGTACCGATCGACCCGTCGACGATCGCCGGCCCGCGTGCGGACATCTACCTCTACCGTGACCCGCCGGTGGAATCGGCCGTGCCGTTCTCCCTCGATGTGCTGCACCGCGACGAGAACCTGCTCGTGGTGGACAAGCCGCACTTCCTCGCCACGACGCCGCGAGGCGCGTACATCGCACGCTCGGCGTTGGTTCTGCTGCGACGACAATTCGATCTCCCCGAGTTGAGCCCTGCTCACCGACTGGATCGACTCACCGCGGGTGTCCTGGTGTTCACCGTGCAGCGGCAGGCGCGCCGGCCGTATCAGGAGATGTTCGCTCAGCGCACGGTCACCAAGCAGTACGAGGCAATTGCCCCACTGTCCCAGAATGTCGACTTCCCACTGACAGTGCACAGTCGAATCGTCAAGGAACGCGGCGTTCTTCAGGCACGGGAGGTACCGGGCGAGCCCAATGCCGAGACACGCATCGAACTGGTCGACACTCTCGGGTCGTACGGTCGATATCGGCTGCACCCGCGCACGGGGAAGACGCATCAACTTCGGGTTCATCTGTGCTCGTTGGGAATCCCGATCGTGGGCGACAACTTCTATCCGTCGTTCCGCGAGGTCGCCGACGACGACTACTCCGATCCGCTCCGCCTACTTGCTCGCTCCATCGAGTTCGTCGATCCGCTCAGCGGCGTGGTTCGACGGTTCGAGAGCAATCGGAGTCTCGATCCTCCTGCAGCGCAACCGATTCCGTAGTACCGGCTATTTCGTCGGCTCGGACGGTGATGCGGTGCGAGATGACCGCGAGCGCGAACAGACCGACCGCTACATTTCCCAGCGCAGCGAACCCCTCCTGGGCGAAATCCACGAGCGCGTTGAGCAACGTGAACACCAGTGCGGACACGCGGAGAGTGCGCAACGGCCACACGGGACCGTCCGTTCGCAACCGCAGCATCGCCGGCAGCGCCGTGGCGAAAGTGATGCAGGCACTGACGAACAGGATGCCGCTGGCGATGCCCATCCTGTCGACGTCGATCGTCAGGTCTCGGCGATCGATGAGCAGGTCACCCAGGACGAGCTCGACGATCCCGAACACGACTCCCGCCCCGGAGATCAGGACCAGTCCCCAGCCGACGACGGGAACCCAACGGGGACTGGTGAAGAACGCGGGAATCAGCCGTGGAACGAACTGGCGCATCGAGTGGGTACGCGATGTCGACCGGCGGCAGGTGCCGAGCAACAATCTGATTCCGGCTACGGTGTCCGGGTCGGCTCCGTCCGACTCCGCTCGCGCAACCATCCGCAGCGCCCAGTCGCGCCGATGCTCGGGAAGACCGTGCGCGACGCCATCCGCGGCGATCGCGGCCGCATTCGCCAGCGACTCGTCCCGCGACGGCCTGCGGAACTCCCGCACGATCCTGCTGAACACCAACAGCAGCACCACCAGGACGTACATGATCTCCGACGACGGGCCGTAGAAGTAATCGTTGTCCTTGGTGACGAACTTGCCGACCTCGTCGAGAAACAACCCGAACCCGATTCCGCCGAGCACCACGGTGAAGACCCGAACGCCGAACCCGATGAACATCCACCCGATCAGCAGAGCCAGCATCATCGCCGCCCCGCCGTACAGAGCGTGCGCGATGTGCAGCGACTTGCCACCGACCTGCGGGTAGTGCGTGAGCTCCAAATACGCCCTGGTGACCAGAATCGTGGCAATGGCCACCACCATGAAGGCCTCGGACGCGGAACTGCCGTAGGCATCGCGGACCACGCCGGTACGTTGCGGGTGCCCCGGACGAGCGATCATGAACCGAGTATGAGCTTCCCGCCGTCGCCTCCGGGCTGTTTTCGCCTCTGCATTCCCGCGCGCCGCATGGGGCGACTTGACAAATTCGTTTGCCGAAACTGCAATGGATCGATGACGGACGCAGAAACCACCCTCGACGAGCTCATCGCCGGCCTCGGCCCCCGCCTCAAGCGCATCCGAATGGAGAAGAACACCACCCTCGCCGCACTGTCCGAGACCACCGGCATCTCGATCAGTACGCTCTCGCGGCTCGAATCCGGTGACCGCAAACCCAGTCTCGAATTACTGTGGCCGATCGCCCGCGCGCATCAGATGGCACTCGACGATCTGGTGACGACTCCCCCCGTCGCCGATCCCCGAGTACGCACCACAGCCACGGTGCGCGAGAACGTCACCATCCTTCCGCTGACGCTCCGCCCGGGTGGCCTGCAGGCCTTCAAACTGCTGATTCGTCCCGACGACAAGGAGCCACGCCCGCGGGTGCACGAGGGGTACGAGTGGTTCTACGTTCTCGACGGCACCCTGAGACTTATTCTCGGCGAACACGATCTGACGATGAAGGCCGGTGAGGCCGCCGAATTCGACACCCGGGTACCGCACTGGTTCGGCGCTGTCGGCAACCGACCGGTCGAGCTGCTGAGCTTGTTCGGACCTCAGGGCGAGCGCATGCACGTCCGCGCGAAACCGACTGTATGAAAAGTCATGTCGGTGTGAGACAGTGAAGCCCGCTCGACGCAGAATCCACTCGGTCATCCGCACCGACAACACCATCTCGAGGAAAAAGATGACCGACAGACTGCCCGATTCACCCGCCTCTCGTACCGACGTCGACATCGCGACCGGAGTGCTCATCGGGATCCACGGCGGCTCGGTGGCCGACGCCATCGACGAGTTGTTCACCACGGCGAAGAATCACCGGGTAAGTCTGTTCGAGCTCTCCCGCACGCTGATCACTGTCGCCGAGGGGCGCGACGTCGAGCCGTCCACGACAACGGACGCGGTGTACTCGGTGTGGGGTTCGGCGCTGGGCCGGCGTGGAGCCGAGACCACGTTCGGCTTGGTCACCGGTTCCGCCGCAGTCTGATTCGGGCGCTCGCTATCCGCGGACTGCCGGGTCGGTCCGCAGTTCCGGGAATCGAGCCGTCATCGCGTCGATGTGCCGATACATCTCGTAGAGCTCGGTGCGAAGAGTGGATGCCTCGGACTCGAATTGCCTCGCGCGAGATTCGGCACGATCGGCGCGAGCCCGAAATGCTTTGGATTGCGCTATTTCGATGGCCGCCGAACACGTCCGAATGTGTTCGGCCAGTCCTCGCGCGAACACTCTCGCCTGGGCAAGATTGACGTCGTAATTGTCGTCGCGCGGTAACGGTGCGCCGTTCGCTGTGCCCATGAAATGAAGTCGCCCTCGGTCGTCGGCCTCGATATCCTCCGACGAACTCTACGCTCGGATTCGAGCGACCCGTTCGAGAACCGCCCCTCCGAGAATCGCCATCACCCGAAGACGAGTGCCAACACCACCGACGCAGAGGTGGCAACGATGGCTAGGACAATGGTTGCTGCGATCGCACGTTGCCGGACGGTGCGGTAACCAGACGTCTTCAACCCGTCGTCGGCATCGTCCTCGTCGGCGGTACGCGCGGCATAGAAGTCGTCGGAGTCGACTCCGTCCTCGTCGAAATACACGACATCGCGCGGTGGGATCCAGCTCTGCCCATTGGCTGCGATTGCGGCTCCCAGTCGCTCCAGGCGCATCTGAGCCCGCACCGGATACCAATCCGAGGGCGCATGGATGGGGAGGGCTCGGGCGAGCATCAGCGGCGACCGGTACTGCTTCTGCAGTGCCGCGAACGCAGCCGACGCCGTCGGATCGTCGTCGGCCTTGTCGGTCAGAAACCACACGGCACCGGCCGCCGCACGATCACCGAGAAGGAGATACGTGTACGCGAGCAATTCCAGAACCGCAGGCGACGACGGGTTGCGGGGCAAGGCGTCGAGGAGCCCGTTTCGTGCGGCGTTGGTGTCTCCACGTGCGAGATCGGCTTGCGCGCGAGCGATCACATCCACCTGCCGAGCCTAACGTTGCAATCGAGCGCCGTCACGGGACAGTGGGTACTCCGCAGACGACAAAGCCCCTCCCGATCGAAGTCGAAAGGGGCTTTGCAGTGCTTGTCGATCACAACCGTGGTGGCCAGGGCCGGGATCGAACCGGCGACCTTCCGCTTTTCAGGCGGACGCTCGTACCAACTGAGCTACCTGGCCGGGCGGCACCGGTGAAACAATGCCATCGCAATGCCGGTGCTTTCACACCGATTCTGCGACCCTGACGGGACTCGAACCCGCGACCTCCGCCGTGACAGGGCGGCGCGCTAACCAACTGCGCCACAGGGCCTTGCTGTTGTTGCCGCGCTATTTCTAGCGCACCAACTCTCCGAACTGCAAATCTGCTTCTCGCCGGAGCGAGATGAAGAATGCTGTACTGCACATCGGATTGTCAATCCGATGCTTTCCTGCGTACCCCCTACGGGATTCGAACCCGCGCTACCGCCTTGAAAGGGCGGCGTCCTAGGCCGCTAGACGAAGGGGGCCCGCCGAATTGCTTCGACGCTACCCTCAACGGCGTTCCGTTGGGAGCTGGGATAGCTTAGGACACTTTCGCGGTAAATCTCAAACCGGCAGGTCAGAGGCAGTTTTTGCCTCGTTTTCGCCGAACTGCTCCCACCCGTGGAGTTCGAACTCGGCCAACCAACTATCCGACGCCATGGCAAGGAGCACGATCTCGACGGACTCCTCGAACCGTTCGCGTAGATCTGCGTTGTCGGCCACGAGATCCGACATGTAACGCTGACCCGCCATCGACGCAGCGAGTACCCGCACGAACTTGGCCGCGTCGAACTGCGGCTTGAGGTCTCCCATCGCCAGCGCTCTCTCGGCCTGCGCGTACCCCTGAGCGCCCCACACCCGGCCACCACCGGAGTGCACCTCCGCGTAGAACTCGGGCTCGACGATCAGCCGGAATTCTGCACGCACGATCACATCGTTCTGAAAGTTCTGCGCGATATCGTCGACGATTCCCTTGATGACGTAAAAGGGATGCGCGGTCGAATCCGCCCATTTCTCGGAGATTGCGACATAACGGTCGAGTCCGGCCGCGAGCACCGCTCGGGCCAGGTCTTCCTTGGACTGGAAATGGAAGTACATCGCCCCCTTGGTGGCGTTCGATCCTTCCAAGATGGTGTTGACGGACGCAGCCGCATATCCGCGCTTGGCGAATTCCGCCGCCGCTGCCTCGACGATTGCCGCCCGGGTCCGCCGTGCGCGCTCCTGTTGTGCCATTTACTCCGTGCCTCCGAGCCCAAGCGCCCTGCATATCCACAGGTAGTACAAGTAGAGAGTACTTCACCCGAACGACACGCGACTCGACTCACCTGCGGTCCGCTACGACGCGTGCAGCCGACAGAAAATTCGGTTGGGTAACTGAAACAAGCCGAATGGTATTGTTCACCCGGCTCGAGTGCGCTGCAGGGGGTGCGCACTCGAGCCGCTCACGTACGTCCGCTCGGGCCAGGTCGGCACCGCCGTTCGAGCCACAACGCCGATACCGAGCATGCGTACGAACTCCGCCGAATGGCCGCCGGTCTCCCAGAGCCGGAAAGCAGTTGAATATCGAATTACATTCTGCACGAGCATCTCTCGAGGCACCTTCGTTTGCACCGCTCCTTAGCGCATGAAAACTGTTGCTGATCAATCGAATACGGCAAACCCGCTCCGTGAGGTCACCAAAAGCACTGTCTCATAATCGATATCAGCGGCGAAACGGTAACGGTTTCGACACATTCTCGGAATAGCCGAAGGCGTACACCACCTCGGGCATAGCGTGATGCGCATCACACATGTTGCTTCGGCCGATCGGGGACGGGTGCACGCCATGAATCTATCGATCCGCGTATGTCGTTCGATGACAGTACTACTCGTGTCGTCGGCCTTGACGTTGTCGACGGCGCACACCGTCGCCGCCGACCCACTGACGAACTTCCTCGATCCCGTCGCCGATCCCGCCCTCTACCTGCCGACCCCACTCGGCGAGCCGTTCTTCGACCCGCCGGCAGGATTCGAGGAGCTCCCGCCCGGATCGGTTCTCGGCACCCGACGCGTGAGCGTGGGGCCGCTGTTCACCCCGGTCACATCGACCCAGATCCTCTACCGCACAAGCGATTCCAAAGACCGACCCGTCGCAGCGGCGACGACCGTCATCGTGCCCGACGCACCCTGGGCCGGTCCCGGCACGCGTCCCGTCGTCGCGTACAACATGGCCATCAACTCACTGGGCAACACCTGTGCACCGTCGTGGACCCTGCCCCGAGGTATTGCCCGCGAGATTCCAGCGGTGCAGGCGTTCCTCGCCAAGAATTATGCAGTGGTCGTCACCGATCACGAGGGTCCGCGGCAGGCGTACGCGGCCGGGCGCATGGCCGGCCATGCGGTGCTCGACGCGTTGCGCGCGATGGTGCGCCTCCCCGAACTAGGGTTGCCCGCGTCCTCCCCGATTGCCGTCACAGGCTATTCGGGCGGGGCGATCGCCACCGGATGGGCCGCTCAACTCGCCCCGTCGTACGCGCCGGAGGTCAATCTGGTGGGCGCGGCCTTCGGCGGTCCACCGACCGACTACCGGATTCTCCTGACGTCGATGAACGGCAACGTCGCGTCGACGCTGTTCCTGTCCGCAGCGCTCGGGGTTGCCCGCGAGTATCCCGAGATGTTCTCCCTGATGAACGCCAACGGACTGCGCCTGGCCACCGTGGCCAAAGATCTCTGCATCACACTGCTCGCTCCCGGCGGACTGGTGGCACCGATACCGGCCCAGGCCCTCTCGGACGTGCCGAACGTCGACCGGACCGAGATCGCCGAACGCATCATCGCCGCGACCCGGATGGGCGGTGATCTCGCCCCCACCGTGCCCACGATGATCTACCAGGGCCGTCAGGAATTCTGGATCCCCCGGGAAGGTGCGGAAACGCTGTACGACGAGTGGTGCGCACACGGTGCCGACGTACGCCTCGAGGAGTACTTCGGTGAACACCTCGTCGTCGCGATCAGCGGCATTCCCGGTGCGTACTCCTGGATCGACGACCGCCTGGCCGGTATCCCCGCGCCGCAAGGCTGCAGCAGTTTCGGGCGCTGACCCCCGAAACGCGGTGCCGGGGGTGCATGACCGACACGGCTGCACTGCCCATTACACTTTCGATCCGCGCCCCTATAGCTCAGTTGGTAGAGCTACGGACTTTTAATCCGCAGGTCGTAGGTTCGAGTCCTACTGGGGGCACCACACACCCTTCCGCCGAACTGCATTCGGCGGCACCCGGTCCGTACACTCGGGGTAACGATCGGCCCGTCCGCAGCGACGTGCAGGGAGAACTGAAGCAGTCGCGAAGATCCCCACATCGGCCGATGTCGGTCGTCACGACTGCTCGAACAGCAAGTGAACAGCCGCGACACGGTTCACACCGAACCTACGGTGCCGTAAGCTGAACCGGTCGTACGCAATCTATGGAGGCGATCTAATGGCGAGGGATCTGACACAGCTCGAGCTTCTGCAAGAGCTGGTGCCCACTGCCGAGGACAACGTGAACCGTCACATTTCGATGGCGCGCGAATGGCATCCCCACGACTACGTGCCGTGGGACGAAGGCCGCAACTTCGCCGCGCTCGGCGGTAAGGACTACGACCCGGAGCAGTCCAAGCTCTCCGACGTCGCGCAGGCCGCGATGATCACCAACCTGCTCACCGAGGACAACCTGCCGTCCTACCACCGTGAGATCGCCGAGAACTTCTCCCAGGACGGTGCCTGGGGAACCTGGGTCGGCCGGTGGACCGCCGAAGAGAACCGCCACGGCATCGTCATGCGCGACTACCTCGTCGTCACCCGAGGCGTCGATCCCGTCGCCCTCGAAGAAGCCCGCATGATCCACATGACCAACGGCTTCGCCTCGCCCGCAGGTTCGCAGACCGGATTGCTCCACTCGGTGGCGTACGTGACGTTCCAGGAACTCGCGACCCGCGTCTCGCACCGCAACACCGGCAAGGTCTGTGACGACCCGATCGCCGACCGCATGCTCCAGCGCATCGCCGCCGACGAGAACCTGCACATGATCTTCTACCGCAACATCACCGGCGCAGCGATGGACATCGCACCCGACCAGACCCTCGACGCGGTCTCCGACATCGTGACGAACTTCGTCATGCCCGGTGCCGGCATGCCGAACTTCCGCCGCAACGGTGTGCTGATGGCCAAGCACGGCATCTACGACCTGCGCCAACACCTCGAAGACGTCGTCTGGCCCGTCCTGCGCAAGTGGAGCGTGTTCGAGCGCAACGACTTCACCGCCCGCGGTGAGAACAAGCGCGAGGAACTCGCCGCGTTCCTCGAAGACCTCGAACGTCAGGCCACCAAGTTCGAGGAGATGCGAGACCGCTCGCTGGCCCGCGAACGCGCCAAGGCCGAAGCACGCGCGTCCTGAGTTTCGATCGACTGGTGTGCCCGGTACCGACTTCGGTGCCGGGCACCGCCTTTTCTCCTGAAAGTTCTCCCTTCGTTCCAAAGGCTTGTTTTCCATGACATTGCAGATCGGCTCCCTGGAGTTGCGCAGCCCCGTCGTCCTCGCACCGATGGCAGGCGTCACCAATGTGGCGTTCCGCACGTTGTGCCGCGAGCAGGAACTCGAGCGCGCAGGCAGCACCTCCGGTCTGTACGTCTGCGAGATGGTCACCGCACGTGCTCTCGTCGAACGGCAACCCGCCACGATGCACATGACGACGTTCGGGCCCACCGAAACTCCCCGGTCCTTGCAGCTCTACACGGTCGATCCCGACACCACGTACGCCGCGGCAAAAATGATCGTCGACGACAATTTGGCCGATCACATCGACATGAACTTCGGCTGCCCGGTCCCGAAAGTCACCCGCAAGGGCGGCGGCGCCGCATTGCCGTACAAGCGAAACCTGTTCGGCCGCATCGTCGCTGCGGCGGTCAAGGCCACCGAAGGCACCGACATCCCCGTCACGGTCAAGTTCCGTGTCGGAATCGACGAGAACCATCACACCCATCTCGATGCCGGCCGGATCGCCGCCGACGAGGGTGCAGCGGCCGTGGCGTTGCACGCCCGCACCGCCTCCCAGCGTTACTCCGGCACCGCCGACTGGAACGAGATCGCTCGACTCAAGGAGCACGTCACCGGGATTCCCGTCCTGGGCAACGGCGATATCTTCTCGGCGTCCGACGCAGTCCGCATGATGGCGGAAACCGGATGCGACGGCGTCGTCGTCGGACGTGGCTGCCTCGGTCGTCCGTGGCTGTTCGCCGAGCTCAGTGCCCGCCTGAACGGGCGGCCGGAGCCGACGCCGCCGACCCTGGGTGAGGTCGCCACCATCATCGCGCGCCATGCCGAGTTGCTCGCGCAGCACCACGGTGAGGGCAAAGGCCTGCGAGAGTTGCGTAAGCACGTGTCCTGGTACCTGCGCGGCTTTCCCGCCGGCTCGGATCTTCGGGTGTCCATGGCATTGGTGTCGACCCTCGCCGAACTGGACGACCTTCTGGCGCAACTGGATCCGACCGTTCCGTTTCCCAAGGACGCCGAGGGTCCCCGCGGCCGGCAGGGCTCGCCCGGTGCAGTGTCGCTGCCCGACGGATGGCTCGACGATCCGGAGGACCTGTGTGTCCCCGCCGGTGCAGATCTGATGCATTCCGGCGGCTGATCGACCCCCTCACCAGGGCCCGTCTCGCACGAAGTGGACCGCGCCGCTCGAGTCAGTACTATGGCTTGGATTGCCGAGTAGACGGCACATGCGTGTGATGGAAGGCCAGGTTCGAATTCGTGGGAGACGATCGAGAGTCGGGCCCGTCTGTGCCCGAGGGTCGCGCCCCATGGGAGCGCCCGCTGTCCTCAATCGGACGAACCGGCGCAGGCGGACGTTCCGGACAACGTCCCCCTCGGTCCGACGACCCCGCCGCACCCGACCCCGCTGGTTCGGAATCCGACGCACCCGACTCCGATCCTCCGCCGAAGCCGGGTGACAGCGGCCGACTCGGTAAACGCTCCCCCCGCAATGCGGACACGGTGTCGGTCGCCGAACTGGTCGACAAGATGTCTCGTTCGGGAGCGACCCGACGTGATCCCCCCGAACGGCCGGACGTCGAAGAGCCCACCGAGGTCATCTCACCGATCACCGACTCCACTCCCCCGCCGGCTCGGGCGAACCGTCCGATGCCCACCCCGCCGCCGCATGCTGCACCCGAACCCGTCGGCGCACCCGCCGCCGACCGGCCGGCGCTGACGCGTCTGGCGATGAGCCGGGTACGGCGACGACGACGGATACGCATGATCGGCCGAAGCCTGGTCTCGATCGTCGCCATCCTCGCCGTGGCACTCACCGGAGTGGTGTGGGGCTACCTTCGCAACACCGATCAGGGATTCCTCCAAGTCGCCGCGCTCGACCCCGATTCGACCGACGTCGTCGACGCCGCAGGCCAGTACGGAGACGAGACCTATCTGATCGTCGGCACCGATACGCGCGCCGGTGCCAGCGGGCAGGTGGGCGCAGGAACCGTCGCCGATGCCGAGGGGTCGCGCTCGGACACCGTCATGCTCGTCAACATTCCGGCCGACCGCAGCCGCGTCGTCGCCGTGTCGTTCCCACGCGACCTGGACGTGACCCGCCCCGAGTGCGAGCAGTTCGACAACGTCACCAATACCTACACCGGTGAGATGTTCCCGGAGGCGTACGGCGACAAGCTGAACGCCACCTACGCCCTCGGCGGCCCGAAATGCCTGGTCAAGACCATTCAGAAGATCTCAGGACTGCGGATCGGACACTTCGTCGGCATGGACTTCGCCGGGTTCGAGTCCATGGTCGACGAAGTCGGCGGTGTCGAGGTGTGTACCGCGCAGCCTCTCGTCGACTACGAACTCGGAGACGTACTCCCCAACGCCGGTACCCAACGCATCGACGGCCGCACCGCACTGAACTACGTCCGGGCACGCAACATCGAATCGGAGGGCAACGGCGACTACGGCCGCATCAAGCGCCAGCAGCGCTTCCTGTCGTCACTGTTGCGATCGGCGTTGTCGAACAAGGTTCTTCTCGACCCGGGCAAGCTGAACGGATTCGTCAACGCGTTCACCTCCGACACCTTCGTCGAGAACGTCAAGACTCAGGACCTGGTAACGCTCGGCCGTTCGTTGCAGAACGTCGACGCCGGCGCGGTGACCTTCCTGACCATTCCCACCACCGGGACGAACGACTACGGGAACGAGATCCCCAACGAGGACGCGATCGGTGCCATCTTCCAGGCGATCATCGACGACCTGCCCCTGCCCGGCGAAGAACGGGCCGAACCGGTGACACCGGAGCCGACCCCGCCGCCCGCCGCTCCCGACGCCCCGCTGCTGGCCGTCGATCCTGGCACCGTGTCGCTGCAGGTGTCCAACGCATCGGACATCGCGGGAATGGCGCAGACCGCATCCGATCAGCTGGCGACGTACGGGTTCCAGATCCTCACGGTCGGCAACTTCTCCGGCTCCGCCGCTCAGACCGTCGTTCGGTACTCCCAGGATCAGGAAGCCGCTGCGGCGACGGTGGCGTCGGCGATACCCGGCGCTGCGATCGAACTGGCTCCGAGCCTGAACAACGTCGTGGAGGTGGTCCTCGGTTCCAACTACCCGGGCTACACCCAGTACCCGGCCGACGTCGGCGCGCAGATCGACCCCACCCAGGTGGAGGGAACGACCGAAAGTGCACAGTTGCCCGAGGATCTGTCGTTCACCAACGCGGCCGACGACACGTGCGCCTGACTCCATTCATTCCCCGTTAACCCTCGGGACAGAGAACTGGTCGGTGTGACCTACTAAACTGCGCTCATGCGCGTCGCCTACAACGAACAGATGAACGAGCTCGCCGATCTCCTCGGAGAAATGGCGAGCCTGGCTGGTGCGGCCATGGAAAAGGCCACGCAGTCTCTCCTCCAAGCAGACCTGGTTCTCGCCGAGCAGGTCATTTCCGAGCACGACAAGATCACCGAGCTCAGCGCGATCTGCGAGGAGAAGGCATTCACACTTCTTGCGCTGCAGGCTCCGGTCGCGGGCGATCTCCGTTCGGTGGTGGCCGGCATCCAGATCGTCGCCGATATCGACCGGATGGGCGCACTTGCACTCCACGTCGCCAAGATCACCCGTCGCCGGCACCCGAACCACGCCCTCCCCGAGGTCGTCAACGGATACTTCGCCGAGATGGGACGCCTCGCCGTGCAGATCGGTGCCTCGGCCCGCGAGGTGCTCGAGACCCGCGATCCCGAGCGCGCTGCGAAGCTGCAGGAAGAGGACGAGGCGATGGACGACCTGCACCGTCACCTCTTCACGGTGCTGATGGACCGTGAGTGGAGCCACGGCGTCGCCGCCGCAGTGGACGTGACCCTGCTGGGCCGCTTCTACGAACGCTTCGCCGATCACGCCGTCGAGGTGGGCCGCCGAGTCATCTTCCTCGTCACCGGACAGCTTCCCGCCGACCTCCACCAGCAGAACATTCCCAGTTCGTAGCACCCACTTCGCTCGAGGTCGAGTAGCGCTGCGCGACAACGCTACTCGATCTCGACCCCAGGGCAGGCGCACAAAGAAGAACCCCCGTCGAGCTTTCGCTCGGCGGGGGTTCTCTGTGCGGTGTGCGGTTATCCGAAGCGACCGGAGATGTAGTCCTCGGTGGCCTTCTGCGTCGGATTGGAGAAGATCTTCTCGGTGTCGTCGATCTCGATGAGCTTGCCGGGCTTGCCCGTTGCCTCGAGGTTGAAGAAGCCGGTCTGATCGCTCACGCGCGCGGCCTGCTGCATGTTGTGCGTGACGATCACGATCGTGAAGTCCTGCTTGAGTTCCTGAATCAGGTCCTCGATCGCCAGTGTCGAGATGGGGTCCAGGGCCGAGCACGGCTCGTCCATCAGCAACACGTCGGGAGAGACGGCAATGGCGCGGGCGATGCACAGACGCTGCTGCTGACCACCGGAGAGTCCGCCACCGGGCTTGTCGAGGCGATCCTTGACCTCGGTCCACAGGTTGGCACCCTTGAGCGAGCGCTCGGCGATCTCGTCGAGCTCCTTCTTGCCGCGGCCACCCTGCAGCTTCAAACCGGCGACGACGTTGTCCTTGATGGACATGGTCGGGAACGGGTTGGGTCGCTGGAAGACCATGCCGATGGTGCGTCGCACACCGACGGGGTCGACGCCACTGCCGTAGATGTCCTCGCCGTCGAGCAGCACCGAACCTTCGACGCGAGCGCCGGGCGTGACCTCGTGCATACGGTTGAGCGAACGCAGGACGGTCGACTTACCGCAGCCGGACGGTCCGATGAACGCGGTGACGCTGCGCGGCGGGACTGCCAGAGTGACGTCGGAGACGGCATGGAACTTGCCGTAGTAGATGTTGACGTCCTTGAGATCGAGACGCTTTGCCATGTTCTGATTCCTTAGGATTCTCTGGAGTCGGGTGGGTCAGAAGTTCTTGGGCGAGAAGAACTTCGAGACCAACTTCGCGCCGATGTTGAGTATTGCGACGATCAGGATCAGCGTCAGGGCTGCTCCCCACATGCGCTCCGCGGTGAGCACGCCGGTTCCTGCTTTCTGCAGGTCGACCATCATGAGCGGCAGTGACGTCTGCGGCCCCTCGAAAATATTGAAGTTGATAGCAGTGGCAGAGCCGACCAGGATCAGCACCGGAGCCGTCTCACCCATGACTCGGGCCAGCGCCAGCATGATGCCGGTGACGATGCCGGAAAGCGCGGTGGGGATGACGATCTTGGCGATGGTCTTCCACTTCGGCACGCCCAGTGCGTAGGACGCCTCGCGCAGGTCCTGCGGAACGATGCGCAGCATCTCCTCGGCCGACCGCACGATGACCGGAATCATCAGCAGCACGAGGGCGAAGGCAACGGCGACACCGGAGCGCTGGAACCCGAAGGTGGCGATCCACAGCGCGTAGATGAACAGGGCCGCGACGATGGACGGAACACCGGTGAGGATGTCGACCATGAACGTCGTGACCTTGGCCAGTTTGGTACCTGCGCCGTACTCGACGAGGTAGATGGCGACGAAGATGCCGATCGGGATGGAGATGACGGCGCAGAACAGTCCTTGCAGGAGGGTCCCCACGATCGCGTGGTACGCACCACCGCCTGCGATGAACTGGGTGATTCCGGCCTGCGAGTTCTGCCACCAGGCCGGTGCGACCACAGCGGACAGTCCACGTGAGATCACCGTGTAGAGCACCCAGATCAGTGGTACGAGGGCGACGAGCACCGACAGGCTGACGAGAATCGTCGCCGCGAGGTTCGACGCCTTGCGCCGGGCGCTGACGCCCTGGAACGTGGGCTCCTTGACGGGCTTGTCCATGGTTGCGGTCATGGGTCAGTCCTTCTTTCCGGCGATGGCGGCGCGGGCACCGGCGTTGACGACGAAGGTCAGGACGAACAGCACCAGACCGGCGGCGATGTAGGCACCGGCCTGCAGCGGGTTGTTGAACTCGCCCGCTGCCAGCGCGATCTTGGTCGCGAATGTGGAACCGCCGTCGAACAACGTTCCGCCGAAGGTCGCCTGGGTGCTGCGAATGATGATGTAGAGCGCGATGGTCTCACCGAGTGCGCGGCCGAGGCCGAGCATCGAACCGCTGACGAAGCCGGACTTGCCGAACGGAATGACCGTGGTGCGTACGACCTCCCAGCGAGTGGCTCCGAGCGCGAGAGCCGCTTCGACCTGCCCCTTGGGCGTCTGGATGAACACCTCACGGGTGACGGCGGCAATGATCGGCAGGATCATCACGGCCAGGACGATGCCGCCGGTGAAGATGGTGCCGCCGCCTGCGATCGATACCGAGCCGGTGCTGAAGAGCGGGAACCAACTGAGCGACGAGTTCAGCCATTCGGCGAACGGGCTGATCGCCGGGGCCAGGACGTACAGGCCCCACAGGCCGAAGACGATCGACGGGACCGCAGCGAGGAGGTCGATGACGTAGCCGAGCGGTCCGGCAACACGCTTGGGCGCGTAGTTCGTCAGGTAGATCGCGATGCCGAGCGCGACGGGCATCGCCAGGATCAGAGCGAACAACGACACGGTGACGGTGACCAGGAACAGGTCGAGTACACCGAACACCATTGCCGAGGTGTTCGAGGTGTCCCACGCGCCGTTGTAGGTCAGGAAGTTGACCGTGTTGTTGGACAGTGAGGGAATCGCTCGCCAGAGCAGGAAGATGCCGACCGCAGCGATCAAGGCGATGATGAAGATGCCCGAGCCCTTGGCCAGGCCGGAGAAGATCCTGTCACCGGGACGGGTGACCGTCCCCGATGTTTTCGAGTCTGACAATTGTGGTTCTTCCGGTTCGTGGGCGGCACCTGTGGTAGGCACGGTAGCCGCTGAGGGGATGCCGGTGATCGAGTGGGTGTCGCTCATACCGCTCACTGTCTCGTGTCGATGCAGGGTGGTCCGCCTTCGGCCCGCGTCACCGCGAACCGAAGGCGAAACCGGGTTTATCGAGGATCAGGCGATCGCTTCGATGGCGGTGACCAGGCGTTCCTTGAATGCGTCGGGCAGCGGCACGTAACCGGCTTCTTCGAGGCCCTGCTGGCCCTCGTTTGCCGCGCTGAGCAGGAACGACTTGACGGCGGCCGTGGTGTCGGCGTCGTAGCCCTTCGAGCAGACGATCTCGTAGGTCGCGAGGACCAGCGGGTAGGTGTCTGCTTCGTTGCTGGCGTAGAGGCCGTCGATGTCGATGACGAGGTCGTTGCCCTCGCCCTTGAACTTCGCGGCGTCGATTGCCTTGCCCGCGGTCTCGCTGCTCAGCTCGACCGGTCCGTTACCGAAGTCGACAGCGGCCTTGCCCAGCGACTCCTGGTCGGCGAAGCCCTTCTCGACGTAGGTGATGGCACCGGGGGTGGCGGCCACGGCCTGGGCGACGCCCGAGGATCCGTTGGCACCTTCGCCGACGCCGCCGGCCCAATCGGAGCTGTGGTTCAGCGTCCATGCCTCGGGAGCGGATGCGGCGAGGAAGCGCTGGAAGTTGTCGCTGGTGCCCGACGAGTCGGAGCGGTAGACCGGGGTGATCGCGGTCGACGGGAGCGTTGCGCCCTCGTTGAGTGCGGCGATGGCCGGGTCGTTCCAGGCGGTGATCTTGCCGGTGAAGATCTGTGCGATGACGTCGGGGTTCAGCACCAGGTTGTCGACACCGTCGACGTTGTAGGCCACTGCGACCGGGCCGAAGACCAGCGGCAGGTTCCACGCCGGGTTGTTGGCGCAGCGCACGGCGGCCTGTGCGGCCTGGTCGTCCTTGATGGACGAGTCGGAGCCGGCGAAGTCGACGAGGCCCGCGACGAACTGCGTGCGGCCGTTGCCCGAACCACTGGTGGTGTACTCGACGGCCTTGCCAGCGCAGACGCCGGAGTAGATCGAGGTGAAGTTGGACATGGCGTTCTGCTGTGCGGACGAGCCTTCACCGGTCAACGGGGACTTGCCTTCGCACGAAGACGAGGACTGCGATGCACCGTCCGTGGTGGCGACGTTCGCGTCGCTACCGCATGCGGCCAGCAACATGGCACTGACTGCCACTGCACTCATGAGAGCACCGTTGCGCTTGAGGTTCACCTGTTTCCTCCGAGGAATCTTGGGCCGTGATCGCGGCGCGAACTCGAGGTTCGCGCTGCGACTGTGAAGGTGCCGGCTCAGAAGAACCCTCGCACCAGGCAGCGTAGGTTGCCGCCCAGAGAGAAAGGTAAAGGCAGGTGGTAGACGTTTACCCCCGCGTGGGTGAACGGAAGATGAACACCGTGCTGGAAATGTCCGATTACGCGGTCCGCGCGTACGCGGCGTCGACGTGGTAATTCGCGAACCCGAGCTTGGTGTACGTGTGCACCGCCGCGGTGTTGTCGGCCTCGACGTACAGCATGATCTGGTCCAGTTCGCGACCGCGCAGATAATGCAGCCCGGCCAGGGTCAGTACCCGTCCGAGACCGCGACCCTGCGACTGCGGATCGATACCGACCACGTACACCTCACCGATGGCCGGGTCGTTGCCCCCAGGGAGTGGAGCCTGCGGAACGACCCGATCCTCGGCCGCGTGAACTTTCGTCCAGTGGAATCCGAGCAGGTGGTCGCTGCCTTCCTCGAAGGCCAGGAAAAGACCCGCGGGATCGAACCACGGCTCGTCTCGCCGCGACGCGATGTCGCGGTCGGTCCAGCCGCCCTGCTCGGGATGCCAGGAGAATGCCGCGTTGTTCACCCTCAGCAACTCGGCATCGTCCTGGTGCCCACGATAGGTTCGCAGCGAAATACCTTGCGGTACAATCACATCGGGCAGTTCGGGCTCTGCCGCGGCCCGTCGCATCTGCAGCAGTTCCCGGACCACCGTCAGCCCGAGCGCACGCGCCACCGACTGTGCTGCGGGCAGATTTCCGTGCGCCCAGATCCGCGTGTCGGAGCCGAGATCGAGTGCGCTGCTGACCAATCGCCGACCTATGCCGCGACCGCGATACTCCGGATCGACCACTGCCTCGGCCATACCATCGGCGACGCCGACGTACCCGACGACTCGATCTGCGTCGGTGGCAACGAATCGAACGACGCTCTCACCCGCATCGACGGCCTTGACGGCCTGCTCGGACAGCGGTGCCGTACCGTCGACTTCGGTTGCACGCGAAAGGATCCGGTGAATCTCGTCGCTGACGCGCGAGGACGGTGCGTCGCCGTCGAGGGGGTGGACGTCGAACGCAGTATCCGAATTCATCTACGAGAGCGTACTCTCTTGCTCGAACTCGAAATCCGCATCGTCGGAATCGCCGGCCATGGCGTCCGGAGCCGTACCGCCCTTGGAGTTACGCGACGGACGCACGGCCTTGTAGCCCACGTTCCGCACCGTTCCGATCAACGACTCGTACTCGGTGCCGAGCTTGGCGCGGAGGCGTCGAACATGGACGTCGACGGTGCGAGTGCCACCGAAGAAGTCGTAGCCCCATACTTCCTGCAGCAACTGGGCGCGGGTGAAGACGCGGCCCGCATGTTGAGCCAGGTACTTCAGCAGCTCGAATTCCTTGTAGGTCAGATCGAGTGGGCGACCGCGCAACCGGGCGGTGTACGTGCCCTCGTCGATGACCAACTCACCGAGCGTGATCTTGCCCGACGTCTCGGGACTCGCAACCCCGCCGCTCCGGCCGACCAACAGACGTAGCCGAGCGTCCAGTTCCGCGGGACCTGTGCCGGGCAGCAGGATGTCGTCGAGCCCCCAGTCGGAATTGACTGCGACCAGGCCGCCTTCGGTCAGGACCGCGACCACGGGGATGGCCGAGCCGGTACTACCCAGCAGCCGACACAGACCCCGAGCAGCAGCCAGATCGGTACGTGCATCCACCAGCGCGATGTCGGCGGAACCTGCTTCGAGGAGAGAAGACACCTCGGTCGGTACCGGCCGGATGTGGTGGGCCAGCAACGCAAGAGACGGGAGTACGCCCTCCGGATTGGGATCGGAGGTCAGTAACAGGAGCTCCACTGCGTCTCCGTTCTTACCGCTGGCCGGTCCAGCCGACGCTGGAATCGAGTGATCGTCAAGGACACAGACTAGCTTGTCCGTACAACCGGTCGAAGCGGGCAGTACGCGATGCTTCGGTCACAATGGACCGGTGCGCACACTTCTCATCGGACTCGTCAGCCTGTTGGCCCTCGCGCTCGTCGTCGATTTCGGGGCCGCGGCCTACTCCGAATATCGCGTCTCGCGCGCCATCCGCGACGGCGGCGAACTCACCTCGGACCCCCAGGTGATCGTGCACGGTTTTCCGTTCCTCACCCAGGCCGCCGACGGCCGCTATCAGAACATCGAGATCCGGGCCCAGGACGTCCCGACCGAATACGTCGGCTCGACGACCATCGAAGCCAACCTGCGCGGCGTCCACATCGCCCTGTCCGACTTGATCGACAACAACGTCCGCGACATCCCGGTGGACGAGCTCGACGGCCGCGTCCGCATCGAGGCAACCGATCTCGGACGGTTCCTCGGCATCGTCGACCTGCAGGTTTCCGCACCTCCGGCCGACAAGTCCGACGGCACGGGCGGCTCCGGCGGGTCGGGCAAGACCACCGCCGGTGGCGTCGTACTGACGGGAACGGTTCCGGTGGGACCGCTGCAGACCACCGTCAGCGTGCAGGCCGACCTTCTGCTCGAAGGTGACAGTGTCGCCATCGTGGCATCGGACTTCTACTTCGGACCGGAGGGGCAGGCCGACTTCACGATTCCCGATTTCGCCAAGCCCACCGTTCTCGGCCTGTTCACCAAGACCATCGAACGCCAGAGCCTGCCGTTCGGACTGCTGCCGACGGACGTCTACGCGGAGGGTTCACAGATCGTCGTCGAAGGGTCGGGAGAGAACGTGAACATCGACCTCAACGAGATCGAGAAGCCGTGACAGGGATCACAGTTCTGGTTGTCGTGGCGGTCCTTGCCGTTGCTGTCGGACTGATTCTGCGTCGTCGTTCCGGTGCCGTCCGCACCATCGCGTCCACCGATTCCGACGACCTTCTTCCGCTGCTCGTCGATGCGGGCGTCACCTCGGGAACTCCGACGATTTTGCACTTCTCGGCGGACTGGTGTGGTCCGTGCGCTGCCGTGCGTCGTGTGGTGCATCAGGTTCTCGCCGACCGCACCGACGCACGCGAAGTCGAACTCGACATCGATGCTCATCCTGTTCTCGCCCGTGAACTCGGAGTGCTCTCGCTGCCGACGACCTTCGTCCTCGACGGAGAACTGCGTCGGCGTTCGAGAATTGCCGGCGTGCCGTCGGCCGCAGCCCTGCGCGAGGCTCTCGACGCGCTGTAAGGCAAGAGCTACTCAGGTGGGCGGTACGACGCGCCCCTGGTAACGGGTAGGATGCACTTCGTGTTCTCCCGCCGCGAGCTCATGCTCACCAGTCGACGCACGGTTGATCTGTGCCGACTGGGCGGTTGTTGCTGTCGCTGCTGCTGATTTCCGTCTGCCGCCACGCCCATGCGTGATGCCGGCCCGATGATCGAAATCCACATCCGAGCACCGGCGACAAGCCGTGCCCCGGCCTCGCACAGGAGTACCTCTCGATGTCGACATCCGACACCCACACCACCACGATCGACCAGGTCGACGTCCGTGGTCCGCGCTTCGCCGCGTGGATCACCACCGCAGTTCTGGTCGTCGTCCTCCTCGCGAGCACGGTCTCGGTTCCCGCAGCGGCAATCCTGCTGGGGCTCCAGGCGATCGTGTTCGGAATCGGAGCCGTCCGCGGACCCAAGCACAGTCCGTACGGCACGATCTACGCGACATTCGTCGCGCCGCGGCGCTCACCGACCACAGAACGTGAGCCGGTGGCCCCGTTGAAGTTCGCCCAACTGGTGGGCTTCGTGTTCGCCGCCGTCGGAGTCCTCGGATTCGCTCTCGGCGCTCCCGTCGTCGGCACCGTAGCGACAGGCTTCGCGCTCTTCGCGGCGTTTCTCAACGCAGCGTTCGCAGTGTGCCTGGGCTGCATGATCTACCCCCTCGCAGCTCGATTGCGCGGCAACTCGCGCACCGCAGCGTGACAACTACCCCCTGATCCGACAAGAAAGACCGAAAGGAACACCATGGCTCGCTCCGACGTCCTGGTCTCTGCCGACTGGGCCGAGCAGAACCTGAACGCACCGAAGATCGTCTTCGTCGAGGTCGACGAAGACGCCAGCGCCTACGACGGCGGACACATCGAAGGTGCGGTCAAGCTCGACTGGCGCAAGGACCTGCAGGACCCGGTTCGCCGCGACTTCCTCGATCAGGAGCAGTTCTCCGGCTTGCTCTCGGCCAAGGGCATCAGCAACGACGACACCGTCGTGCTCTACGGCGGAAACAACAACTGGTTCGCCGCCTACGCCTACTGGTACTTCAAGCTGTACGGCCACAAGGACGTCAAGCTGATCGACGGCGGCCGCAAGAAGTGGGAACTCGACGGCCGCCCGCTGTCGAAGGACGTCGTCAGCCGGGAGAACACCCAGTACCGCGCCGAGGCACCGGATCTGTCTATCCGCGCGTTCCGCGACGAGGTCATCGACGCCATCGGCAACAAGAACCTGATCGACGTGCGCTCCCCCGACGAGTTCTCCGGCAAGATCCTCGCGCCGGCACACCTCCCGCAGGAGCAGGCTCAGCAGCGTGGCCACGTCCCGTCCGCGATCAACATCCCGTGGAGCACCACCGCCAACGAGGACGGCACGTTCAAGTCCGACGAGGCACTCGAAGAGCTGTACAAGACCAAGGGCTACGACGACAGCAAGGCCACCATCGCCTACTGCCGCATCGGTGAGCGCTCGAGCCACACCTGGTTCGTGCTCAAGGAGCTCCTCGGCAAGGAAGACGTCAAGAACTACGACGGCAGCTGGGTCGAATACGGCTCCCTCGTCGGAGCACCCATCGAATTGGAGGTTCACTGATATGTGTGGAGCACCCGTGCAGGGTCAGACCATCCCCGCAGGCGTCGACGTCGAGAAGGAAACGGTCATCACCGGCCGTGTCCTCGCCGGCGACGGTGAGCCGGTAGCGGGCGCATTCGTCCGTCTCCTCGACGGCACCGGCGAATTCACCGCCGAGGTCGTCGCGTCGGGAACCGGCGATTTCCGCTTCTTCGCTGCCCCCGGACAGTGGACGCTGCGGGCGTTGTCCGCATCGGGCAACGGCGACACCGTCATCACGCCCGAGGGCGCGGGCGTGCACTCGGCCGACGTCACCGTCGGAGTCTGAGTCACCGAACCGATCACGCAGAAGAACCCCGCACCTGGCAACCAGGTGCGGGGTTCTTTCCGTTGCTCTAGCCGACCGCTCGCGCCGGCTCGGGGACCGTGGAGTACTGCGGCGGGAACATGCCGGGAGGTACCGGGATGCCCTGGGATTCGAGGAAGGCTCCGAGGTCGCTGACGCGAGTCTGCGTCCCCGGCTCCGGCAGCACCCGGGATTCCTGGGCGGGCGCGGGCGTCTCGGGTGCCTGGGTCTGGGGTGCCTGGGTCTGGGGTGCCTGGGTCTCGGGGGTGGCCGGGTCGACCGCGGGAGGCGCGTTCTTCTTCTCGCGTTCGGTTCGGGCGAGATCGGTCACCCACGCGACCATCTTTTCGCTTTCCCACTCGACCCCGTCGTTGGGGTCGTTGTACCAGTAGGACAGGTGCTGCAGAAAGCCGATCGCCAAGTAGGGGCCGAGGACGACGTCGACGATGCCCTTGTTGTTCTCCACCAGGCCCTCGCCCTCGGCACGCAACTTCGCCTTCACCGTTTCGGCACCCGGACCGAGGGCCCAGTTGAGATCGGCAAGTAGTTGATCGGGCGACAGCGCTGCTGCAGCCTTCGCGTCGTCCACCTGATACTGCCGGTCGGAGACTTTGACGAGAACCTGCAGGAGCGTCTCGTCCGACTCGAGCCACGACTTGTTCGTGGCGATATCGATGATCGCGCGGGTGGCAATGGAGGCAACCGTCCGACCGAAGTCGGAGACGGTCTGCACCGGGTTGAGCAGCGTCAACCGCATCTGGCCGAGCACACCGAGCGCCAGCTGCAGCAGTTCGATCTTGTCCGGCGAGTCGCAGGCGAGATCGTAGGGACGACACGACCAGGTGACCTTGTCCGTCATCGACCCGTAGTCCCGCGGCGCCTGGTCCATGAAGCCGCCGAGCGACTGGCCCACCTCGTCACCGAAATTAGGCACGCCGGCCGGGCGGTAGGGCGACCCCACCATGACGACACCGACGACGTCGTCGGACGTGACGAGAGCGTTGGGGTCGCGGTGGCCGAGTTCCATCGTCACGCGATCGAGAATTTCGCCGCCGACGCTGTACCCGAGCAGCGCGAACTTGGTCTTCTCGCCGCACTTGGTCTTGTACTCGTCCATCAACCGATTGGTCGACGCGATGCCGTCGGCGATCGACTCCTGGTAGGTCGGCACGTTGTCGAGTACGTCGAAGCCGTAGGTGGAGGAATACGGGACGTAGAGCCAGCCGACGGTGCCGGGGCTGTCCGCGTTCGCCTCACCGACCGGAACGGTGACGTTGCCGACCCAGTTCGACGCGATCGTCTGCGCTTCTTCGTTGAGCGGATTGCGATCGGAGTCCGAGTCGGTGGCTCCGGACACCGCCAACAGCAGTACGTCCGGGCAGTCCTGCGCGTAGTTGTTCGGATCGATATTCGGGCCCTGAGACGAACCGAAGTCGGCCGAACCCGACTCTGCCGAACCCGAATCGGACGATCCCGAGTCGGGCGCGGCCAGCGCAGCAGCGGGAGCTGCAAGGGCCAACGCCACTGTGACAACCGCCGATCGAACCAATACGGAACCGAACGACGATGTCAGAACACGCTTACGACGCAGCATTTCTGCAGAGACCTCCCCAGCCTTACAAGACAACAGCCTTGACGACACACATAGTGAATTCGTCGGCGCTCTCGAAGTCGAGAGCCCGACGCCCCCGGGAAGAAGGTACCTGCTCGCGTCGGTTTCGCCATCACTACGAGTGATCCAGGGCACTGCGGGCCGCAAAAATGATGGTGTGTCACCAATGCCACAGCGCGGAAACGGACCGTTGTCATCGACCGGTCTCGCCGCGGGTTAAACTCGGTTCCGTGGTCATCTTCTTCGAGGTATTGCTGGCGCTTGCGGCAGTAGCCATCATCGCGTTCTCGCTCTATGTCGTCTACCGACTGGTCAACGACGAGTCGTGACGGAACCGGGCGCGGGCAACCCCGACAGCATCGACGACGGACTGGGCACCCCTATCACCAGCGGTGACCAAGCCATTTCGGCTGCCGAGCAGAAGTTCGCCGAGGCGTCGGCGCGCAACATCCCGGTGCTGCCCGACATCCCCCATCCGGACGACACCGCAAACCTCCGGCTCGGCCCCGATCTGCACCCGTCGATGCTGGCGCTGCTGCCACTCGTCGGCGTGTGGCGTGGTCAGGGCGAGGGGCACGATCCGGAAACGGACACCGACTATCCCTTCGGTCAGCAGATCGTCGTCTCCCATGACGGTGGCAGCTACCTCAGCTGGGAATCGCGCTCCTGGAGACTCGATTCCGACGGTAATTACGCGCACCCCGACCTTCGGGAGACCGGGTTCTGGCGCATCAGCGGCGGCGACGGAGTCAAGGGGTCCAAGGACGAAGAAGTCGTCGAGCTGCTGCTGACACACAGCACCGGCGTCGTCGAACTGTATTACGGTCACGCCCTGACTCAGTCGTCCTGGGAACTTGCCACCGACGTCGTCATCCGCAGCACCTCGGGCGCACTGGTGGGCGGAGCTCGCCGCCTGTACGGAATCGTCGAGGGCGGGGATCTGGCGTACGTCGAGGAACGTGTCGTCGCCGACGGCCCGCTCGCACCGCGTCTGTCGGCCCGCCTCACCCGCTACATCGGCTGACGCAGAATCTTCTTCGGATCTCGGGGGTCGTTCGCATGCGAACGGCCCCCGAGCCATACCTGTTGTCAGGTCCCGACCGGACAGGTCGGGGGCTCGGGGGCCGGGTAGCTGCCTGGGATTCGCCTGCCGCTCGCGCGGTCTTCGCAGTGAATCCGTCAGCGATTGCGGCTAGCTGACAGCCACCTCACGCGTCCTAGAGTTCATCAACTTCAGACCACCTCCTCTCTCGTGTACTCCCAACGTACGCCCGCGATCGGGAGTCGGCAAAGGGTTTTTTCGCAGTCCGGTCTCCGAGGTCGATCACCTGGTCGGCGTCGGTGTTCTCGGGCAATTGGTGAGTGACGACGACCACCGTTCGCTCGGCACCGAACAGCCCGTCGTCGGTGGTGAGCAGCTCGCGCAGAATCCGTTCGCCGGAGATTCTGTCGAGATGTTCGGTCGGCTCGTCCAACAGCACGACGGGCGCGGTGCTCAGCAGTGCGCGTGCGAGAAGGAGTCGACGACGCTCGCCACCCGAGACCGCCTGCGCCCCACCGATCAGTGTCGTGTGAACGCCCTGGGGCAACGCGTCGAGCCACGGTCCGAGACCCACTCGTCGTAGTGCCTGCGTTGCCTGGTCTTCGTCCACGTCGCCGCGCACCACTCGCAGGTTCTCCAGAATCGAGGTGTCGAACAGGTGCGCGTCTTCGGCGAACAGCGCTGCATCCGAGCCGAATTCGACGGCGAGCGCCCGAAGCATCGTCGTCTTTCCCGATCCGCTGGGCCCGATGATTGCGCTCCGCGCATGTGCGCGGAAGTTCGTAGCAGGGGTCGGGCAGGAGTGGAGCCCGCGGAACGACCCGTTCAGGCTGCCACTCACATGGGGCGGCGCCGCATCGAGCATGGTCATGATTCGGGTGGCCGCGATTCGGCCGCGCATCAGTGCGATTGCCGCTGCGGGCAGCGCTGCGGTCGCCTCGAATGCGGCCAGTGGAACCAACACGATGATCGCGAGCGCCATCGGCGTCATGCCGCCCGCCGTGCCTCCGTCCGGGCCGTACAGCCCGATGCCGATCAGCAACGACCCGATCACCGACGCTCCGATCGCCAAGGGCTGCGCGGCATCCGCGAGCGCCGACGGACGCGCCGCGCGATCTCGCGCTTTCACCGAGTCGTGTGCTGCGCCCTCGGCTTCGGCGAGTGTCGCGTCCAGACGACGGGCGACTCGCAGTTCCGCCGCATGGTCGAGTGCGCGGACGGCTGTCTCGGCGAAGCGCACGTCGGCTTCGGCACCGGCTTCCTCGGCGATCCTCGCCGACCGGGCCGCGAGTATCGGTGCACCCACGCCGGCGATCAGCAATGCCACCGCCAGAATCGATGCGGCGGCAGGTGCGATTCCCGCGAGCAGGCCCACGGCCGCGAGCATCATCAGCACGCTCACACAGATGGGAACGACGGCCCGGATGACGACGTCACCGAGAACGTCCACGTCCGCGCCGGTGCGCGCCAGAACGTCACCCCGTCGCAGTGCGACCGCGCCGTTCCCGTTCGCCAATCTCTCGTAGATTCTCGTGCGGGCCGCCGTCGTTCCGCGCAGCGCCACATCATGGGTGGTCAAGCGTTCGAGATACCGAAACACCCCGCGCGAGATACCCAGTGCCCGAACGGCTACGACGGCAATCGAGAGGTCCAGCACCGGTGGCATCTGCCACGCCCGGGTGATCAACCACGCCGACAGCGCCGCCAGGGCGAGTGCACTGCCCAGCGTCGCTACTCCCGCCAACACGGCCAGTACGACTCTGCGCGGAGAAAGCTCGAACAGCGCCAGCGCTCGTCGCAGATCAGACATGCTCGAACTCCCGCTTCGTGGTCGAGTCGTTGCGCACCTCGACGATGCGGTCGGCGGCATGCAGCACCGAACGCCGATGACCGACCATCACCACAGTGACGCCGCGGTCGGCGGCATCTCGAACCGCCTGCAGCACAGTCGCTTCACTCACCGGATCCAGGTGTGCCGTCGGCTCGTCCAACAGCATCACCGGAGCATCGGACACGAAGGTACGTGTCAGTGCGAGGCGCTGTAGCTCGCCGAGCGAGAGCCCCACCCCACCCTGCCCGACGCGGGTGTCCCAGCCCTCGGGGTGTTCTCGAAGCACCTCGTCGAATCCGGCTGCGCGGCAAGCGAGTTCCAGTACAGCCGAGTCGGGGATTCCGTGTAGGGTCACGTTGTCGTAGAGCGTGCCCGGAACCAACACCGGCCGCTGCGGGAGCCAGGCCACCTGCGCCCACCACTGTTCGAGATCGAGTTCGGCGATCGGCACTCCCCCGACGCTCACCGCACCGGTCGACGGCGGAGTCAACCCCAGGATCGCGTGCAGCGCAGTCGTTTTACCTGCGCCGTTCGGTCCGGTCAGGACCGTGACGGTGCCCGCCCGGCACAGCGCACTCAGCTCCGCTGGTGCCGCTCCGTCCCGACTTGCAACGCCGAGCCCGTCCAGCTCGATGTCGACGGCTGTCGTGTCGACGGTGCGGCCACCGGTCGGCCGCGCTGTTCGCCGGTCCAACACCCGGAATGCACGATCGGCTGCCTCGACGCCGTCCTCGGCCGCATGAAACTGGGTGCCGACCGCGCGCAGTGGAAAGTACACCTCGGGCGCGAGGACGAGCGCGATGATGCCGGCTTCGAGTGTCATCTCGCCGAACACCAGCCGCAGCCCGATGCCGACGGCAACCAGCGCTACACACAGCGTCGCGAGCAACTCGAGCACCATCGACGACAGGAACGCAATCTTCAGTGCGCGCATGGTCGTTCGACGATGGGCGTCGCCCACTGCACGAACCCGAGCGGCCGGTCCGTGCTCGCGCCCGAGCGCGCGCAGAGTCGGCAAGCCTGCCAACAGATCGAGCAGTTGCGCAGACAACCTGGTCATCGTGGTGAGCGTGGCGGCCGCCCGGCCCTTGGTCAGCAAGCCGATCAGGATCATGAAGACGGGGATGAGCGGCAGGGTCACGGCGATGATGGCGGCCGACGTCAGATCCTGTGTGAGGATGACGATCAGGACCAACGGGGTGACGATGACGGCCAGCACCAGCGCCGGCAGATAGCCGGTGAGGTACGCCCGTAGTCCGCCGATGGCGCGGGTCACGACGACGGCCAGTTCCTCGCGCTCGGCGTCGAGCTCGCGAGGCTCGAAACGCGTTGCCGTCGTGAGTACTTCGATCTCCAGCTCGGCGACGACCCGCGACGCCGACCGGTGTGCGTAACGAGACTGGGCTCCGGTCGCGAGCACCCGAACCACTGTTGCACCGGCCAGGACGACCAGTTCCGTCGTCCATGCGGACAACGATCTGGCCGACGGGTCGGTGATGACGCCGGCCAGCACGCGTCCGATCGCCAGTGCACTCACGATGATGCACAGGGTGACCACGGTCGACAGCGCGACCGTGACGAGCACGTAGCCGCGGGCGGAGCGCGAGTACTTCCACAGTCGCGGATCGACCGGTCCCTTCGGTCGTGTCCGCGGGGTGGTGGGTGCGGTCACGACTTCACCGACAGCCCGATCGAGTCGGGGATCTGGGCGCTCGAAATACGTTGCCGGAAAACCCAGTACGTCCACGCCTGGTAGCCGAGGACGACGGGTGCGGCGAAGGCCGCAGCCCACGTCATCACCGTCAACGTGTACGGGCTGGACGACGCGTTGGCGATGGTGAGATCGAAGGCGGCGTCGGTGCTGGACGGCATCACGTTGGGGAACAGGGACGCGAACAGCAGCACGACGACGGCGACGATGGCAATGCAGGTGAAGACGAAGGCCCAGCCTTCACGTACTTTCGCCGTCAGCGCGACGACGAGCAGCAGGGCCACTGCTGCCACCGCGACGAGTACCCACGTCCAGGTTTTCCCGTACGCGAGTTGGGTCCACAGCGCGAAGGCTCCACCGACGAGCACTGCCGGAACCGACAGCCACGCTGCCATTTTCACCGAGTCCTCGTGGACGTCGCCGGAGGTCTTGAGCGCGATGAACACGGCACCGTGCAGTGCGAACACCACGGCCATCGTTACTCCGCCGAGTAGTGCGTACGGGTTGAGGAGGTCGAAGAACCCTGCGGTGACCTTCTTGTTCTCGTCGATCGCGACTCCGCGGACGATGTTGGCGAACGCGACGCCCCACAGCACCGCCGGAACCCACGAGCCGATGCCGATGCCGATGTCGCAGCGACGACGCCACACCGGGTCGTCGATCTTGCCGCGCCATTCGATGGCGCAGATGCGCAGGATGAGCGCCACCAGGATCAACAGCAACGGCAGGTAGAAGCCCGAGAACAACGTGGCGTACCACTCGGGAAACGCCGCGAACAGGGCACCGCCTGCCGTGATGAGCCAGACTTCGTTGCCGTCCCAGACCGGGCCGATGGTGTTGAGAACTGCGCGACGACGCTTCTCCCCCGTCACGGGGTCGGGGTGCCTACCCAGAATGGGCATGAGCATGCCGACGCCGAAGTCGAAGCCTTCGAGCACGAAGTAGCCGACGAAGAAGAAAGCGATGATGAAAAACCAGAATTCGGGCAGTGACATTGCTATCCCCTAGTACGCGAACGAGAGCTGCTTGGGCTCATCGTCTTCCGATTCCGGTGGGTCGACGTGCGGATGCGCGTCGTGGTCGAGAGGTCCTTCGATGACGTAGCGCCGAAGCAGGTAGAACCAGACACCTCCGAGAGCGGCGTACAGCAGTGTGAACGTCACCAGCGAGGCGACGACGAGGCCGACGGGATGGTCGGAGACGCCCTGGTCGACGGTGAGCCGGATCTGATCGACTCCCGAGAGGTTGGGCGCGACAACCCATGGCTGACGCCCCATTTCGGTGAAGATCCAGCCGGCACTGTTGGCCAGGAACGGCGTCGGAATGGCCAGCAGCGACAGCCACGAGAACCATTTCTGGTCGGGAATCCGGCCACCTCGGGTGACCCACAGTCCCGCGACAGCGAGCAGGGCGGAGCCTGCGGCCAGGCCGATCATCATCCGGAACGCCCAGTAGGTGACGAACAGGTTGGGCTTGTAGTTGCCCGGTCCGAACTGCTGCTCGTACTGATCCTGTAGTTGGTTGACGCCCTGCACGGTGGCACCGAAGTCGTTCTCCGCCAGGAACGAGGTGAGGCCGGGGATCGCGATGAGGTGCACCACGGATTCGCAGTTGTTGTGGGTACCCACGGTCAGGAGCGAGAAGCTGGCTCCGGTTTCGGTGTCGCACAACGATTCTGCGGAGGCCATCTTCATCGGCTGCTGCTCGAACATGAGCTTGCCCTGAATGTCTCCGGTGATGGCGAGCGCCCCACCCGCAACGATCATGACGATGAACGACATGCGCGCTGCCGATCGGAACATCGAGCGCGAGTCGGTGGCTGGTTCATCCAGCTTCTTCTTTCGCGCCTCGCGCACCATCCACCAACCGGAGATGCCGGCGACGAAGGTTGCGGCGGTGAGGAATGCACCTGCTACCGCGTGCGGGAAGGCCGCCAGCGCAGTGTTGTTGGTGAGCAGGGCCCAGATATCGGTCAGCTCGGCGCGGCCGGTTTCTTCGTTGTAGATCGCGCCGACGGGATGCTGCATCCAGGAGTTGGCTGCGATGATGAAGAAGGCCGAGGCGTTGACGCCGATGGCGACGAGCCAAATGGTCGCCAGGTGAACGAGTTTGGGTAGTCTGCTCCATCCGAAGATCCACAGACCGAGGAAGGTGGACTCGAGGAAGAACGCGACCAGTCCTTCGAGTGCGAGGGGCGCACCGAACACGTCACCGACGAATCGTGAGTATTCGCTCCAGTTCATTCCGAACTGGAACTCCTGCACGATTCCCGTTGCGACGCCGAGTGCGAAGTTGATGAGGAACAGCTTGCCGAAGAACTTGGTCAGTCGATACCAGGAATCCTTGCCGGTGATCACCCACATGGTCTGCATGGCCGCCACCATCGGCGCGAGGCCGATGGTGAGGGGTACGAGAATGAAGTGATAAACGGTGGTGATACCGAACTGCCACCGCGAGACATCCAACGCGTCCATCGATACTCCGAACTCTTCCACCCGAGCTGTGACGGGCAACACCGCAGGTCAGGGCATTGGCCCGCGACTGATTCGAATGTACTACTACGAGTAGTAGTAGGGAAGAGTCTTTCGGCAGGGCCATTGGGCCCTCAGAGCATCCGGACGGTCTCCACCGCGAGATCGACCATCTCGGGCACCTCGTCCGCGCGGCTGGGCCGCCCCAGAACGACGCCGTTCATCGATGTCACCCGCGCCGCCAGCGTGACGCTCGAAACCAGCCAAACACCCTCCGCTGCAATGAGATCCGCTGGATACAGATGTCCGTGCTCGCACGTCCAACCGGCCGCCTCGGCCACCGAGAACAGGGCGGCAACAGTGGTGCCCGCCAGGATGCCCTGCTCGACCGACGGTGTGACGAGAGTCTTACCGCGCGCCACCACCACCGTCGACCGGGGTCCCTCGAGCACTCTGCCCTCACTGCTGAGGTAGATCACGTCGTCCACGCCCTGGCGGGCAGCGTGGCGCAGCGCGGCCATGTTGGTCGCGTACGACAACGTCTTCGCGCCTGCCAGCTGCCACGGCGCACCGGCGGAGAAGTCGACCGAGTAGCCCCGATCGAGCGTCATCACCGACACCCCGTTCTCCCGGGCGTTGCGCACTCGACCCGGCAGTGGCCCCAGCGTCACGAACGCCGTCGGATCGCCGCCGCCCTCACGACCACGGCTCAGCACCAACCGCAGAACGCCCTCGTCCGTGGACTTCTCCGTCCACAGGCCGACCGACTGCTCGATCACTGCGCGCCAGGCATCCGGATCGGGGACGGGAAGATCCAGGGCCGCCGCCGACACGGCCAGACGCGCCAGGTGCAGCTCGACGCCGCAGGCCGAGCCGTCACGCACCAGCAGCGTCTCGAACGCGCCGTCACCACGCACGGCAGCCAGATCGTCGGCGAACAGCAACGGCCGATCCGCGTCGTGCACTCGGCCGTCCAACGTCACCACTACCGACTCCGACATGCCGCCACCCTAAAGGCTGTGGCCGGGTGCTCCTACTATGGAGTGGTGTCCGATCCTGTGACGATCACCCCGAGTCCTCTTCTCACTCTCCCCGGCGCAGTGCCCTCTCCCGACGACAGCGTCGATGCCGGCGTCGCCTGGCACTACGGCAATCCGTTCGGCGAACAACGCAGTGCCGTCAGCGCAGCCGCCGTCATCGATCGATCCCACCGATTCGTGCTTGCCATCAGCGGCGACGAGCGCTCGAGCTGGCTGAACACGATCTCGAGCCAACTCGTGTCGGATCTGCCCGACGGCAGCTCGGCCGAAAACCTGAGCCTGGACGTCAACGGCCGCATCGAGCATCACTTCGTTCAGACCGATCTGGGCGGGGTCACCTACATCGACACCGAACGTGCACAGGGACCGGATCTGCTGTCGTTCCTGAAGAAGATGGTCTTCTGGGCCAAGGCCGAACCCAGAGAGGCCGACGAACTCGTCGTTCTCTCCGTCCTCGGATCCGACGCGGCGTCGATCCTCGACAAGGCAGGCCTCCCCGTTCCGAGCGAGATCTACGGCGCGTCGGCAGTGGACGGCGGCGGCTTCGTCCGGCGGATGCCCTGGCCGGGCCCGAACTCGTACGACGTCGTCGTCCCCCGAGCAGGCCTGAGCGACTGGTTCCTTCGCCTCCGCGACGCCGGTGCTGCCCCGGCCGGAACGTGGGCGTACGAGGCGTTGCGGGTGGAATCGGTGCGACCGCGGGTGGGCGTGGACACCGACGAGAAGACCATTCCGCACGAGGTCCGATGGATCGGCAGTGCAGCCGAGTTCGGCGCGGTTCATCTGGAGAAGGGCTGCTATCGCGGGCAGGAGACCGTCTCGCGGGTGCACAACCTCGGTCGACCGCCGCGTCACCTGGTACTCCTGCATCTCGACGGTTCCGCCGATGGACGGCCCGTGACCGGCGACCCCGTCACCGCCGGTGGCCGCGCGGTGGGGCGTCTGGGGACCGTTGTCGACCACTTCGAGCTCGGGCCCGTTGCCCTCGCGCTGGTCAAGAGAACGATTCCGGTGGACACCGCCCTGGAGGCGGGTCCGTGTGCGGCGTCGATCGACCCCGACTCCATCCCCTCGTACGACGACGTGCAGGCCGGCCGCGCGGCCGTCGATCGCCTACGCGGCCGGTGACCGGGACCGTCTCGGCGGTCTGCGTGGTGCATGCCGACGTCCCGTTCGGGCGGCGCGGCGTCGTAGACAGCGGCATCGACAAGCGCCCCGTGCTCGGCCCGGTGGATGTGCACGAGCTCGGCATCGGCGGGGACCACTGTTCCGACTCCAAATTCCACGGTGGTCTCGATCAAGCCGTGTACGCCTACGACGAAGCAGAAGCCCGGTACTGGGCCGATCAGCTGGGTGCGCCCGTCGAGCCAGGACGGTTCGGCGAGAATCTGCGGACCAGCGGCGTCCCGGTGACCGACGCGGTGATCGGCACGCGGTGGCGCATCGGCACGGTGACGCTGGAGGCAACCATCGCACGCAAGCCCTGCGGCACGTTCGCGCGGTGGATGGGCGAGCCGGGGTGGGTTCGCCGATTCACGGCCCGGGGAGATGTGGGCGCTTACTTCCGAGTGCTCGAGCCCGGGGTCTTCGCCGCCGGTGATTCGGTGACGGTCGAATCGGTTCCTGAACACGCGGTGACGGTGCGGATGCTCTTCGAGGGGCGGGACGCCGCGGCGATGCAGACTCTTCTGGACGAGCCCGGATTGGCACCGAAGGTGTACCGCGACGCGGCGGCGGCGCTGAAATCGTCGCGGAGGCCATGACGCGCAGCACTACTGTTTTCGTGTCGTAGCGCGAAGATAGTTCGCCTGAGCACGGATATGCGCAGGTACAGGCAGCGCGGACCCCTGCCCCGGGCGTGTCGCGCCGCCGGGCCCGGCATCGACACGTGGTGCCGTATGCGCATCGCGGCGATTCGCGCGCTAGAGTGTGTGCCAGGAAGAAATACCAACTCTAACGGGGCCGCCAAATTTCCCCAGGCCGCCCCGCAAGTCCGCGAGGGGGCACCGCCATGGGCCGAGGCAGGGCTAAGGCAAAGCAGACAAAGGTCGCTCGTGAGCTCAAGTACAGCTCGCCGACAACGGACTTGGAGAGTCTGCAAAGAGAGCTCTCCGGTGGTTCGTCCAACTCCCATCGTGGCGGCATCCACTCTGACTCGGATGTGCATTCCCGAGTCGAGGAAGACGAGTACGAGGACTGGCGACGCTAGAATCTGTGCACTGAACGACTGAGGGGGAGCCGCACCGCGGCTCCCCCTCACTTGTTCGTCGTGTGACCGGTCGGTCAGAACCTCGGGTGGTTACCCAGCAGCAGCGCTCGCTCGTCGGCGACGTCCTTGCCCGCAGCCTTCTTGACCGTGCCGAGAGTCCAGCAGTCGATGTGCCGTGCAGTCAGTACCGCCAGAGCACGATCGACGTCCTCGGGGGCGACGATCGCGACCATGCCGACACCCATGTTGAACGTCTGCTCCATCTCGGCGCGCTCGACGCGTCCGCGCTGCGCGATGAGGGAGAAGATCGGGGCCGGGCTCCACGTGGTCCGATCGAGTTCGGCCACGAGGCCCTCGGGCATGACGCGCGAGAGGTTGTTGGCGAGTCCGCCGCCCGTCACGTGGCAGAACGTGCGCACGTCGGTCTCGGCCGCGAGTGCGAGGCAGTCCTTGGCGTAGATCTTCGTCGGCTCGAGCAGTTCTTCGCCGAGTGTGCGGCCGAACTCCTCGACGTGTCCGCCGAGATCCATGTGGTTGATCTCGAGCAGCACCTTGCGAGCGAGCGAGTAGCCGTTGGAATGCAGACCGGACGATCCCATACCGATGACGACGTCGCCGGGACGCACGCGCTCGGGTCCGAGGATCGAGTCCGCCTCCACGACGCCGATGCCGGTGGCAGAAAGGTCGTAGTCACCGTCGGCCATCAGCCCCGGGTGTTCGGCCGTCTCGCCGCCGAGCAACGCACAACCGGCGATGATGCAGCCCTCGGCGATGCCCTTGACCAGTTCCGCGACCTGCTCGGGTACGACACGGCCGACGGCGATGTAGTCCTGCAGGAACAGCGGCTCGGCTCCGCACACGACCAGATCGTCGACGACCATGGCCACGAGGTCGAGACCCAGGGTGTCGTGCTTGCCGAGGGCCTGGGCGACGGCGACCTTGGTGCCGACTCCGTCGGTCGAGGCAGCCAGGACCGGCTCGCGGTAGTCGCCCTTGAGCGCGAACAGACCGGCGAAACCACCGAGACCGCCCATGACCTCGGGCCTGCTGGCCTTCTTGGCGAGTGGCGCGAACAGTTGAACTGCTCGGTCTCCTGCGGCGATATCGACCCCGGCCGCCGCGTAGGAGGCACCGCCCGAGTGAGTTGCGCTCGTGGGTTGGGATTCCTCGGTCATTCGGCTCCAGCCTGTGTACTCGTTCATGTCAGCGCCCCCAAGCACGCGAACCGTGCGTAGCGGCGCAGATAGCGCCCTAACGGTACCGGAGTGCCCGCTGGCGGGAAGAATTTACGTGCGCAGCCGCTTGCCCGGGATGGCGGCCAACAGCTTCTTCGTGTACTCCTCCTCCGGCGAGCGCAGAATCTTCCACGGCGTGCCCTGCTCGACGACCTGGCCGCCCCGCAGCACCACCACCCGATGTGCGACGCGATCGACCACCGCCAGATCGTGGCTGATGAACAGGCAGGCGAAACCGAACTCCCGCTGCAGCGCCTCGAACAGGTCGAGCACGGCCGCCTGGACCGAGACGTCGAGTGCACTGGTCGGCTCGTCCGCGACCACCAGATCCGGTCCCAGCACCAGTGCCCGCGCCAGGCTGACGCGTTGCCGTTGCCCACCGGACAGCTCGTGCGGGTAACGCTTGTCGGTGCCGGACGGTAGTTGCACGGCGTCGAGCAGCTCGGTGGTCCTGGCCGCGATCGCATCCTTGGAGCCGTACTTGTGCACGATCATCGGCTCGGCGATGCACTGTCCGACGGTGAGCCGCGGGTTCAGCGACGCCGACGGGTCTTGGAAGACGAAGCCGAATCGCTTGCGCAAGGGCTTGAGCTTGCGCTCGCTCACGCCGGCGATGTTCTGTCCCATCACCGTCACGCTGCCGCTGGTCGGCTTCTGGAGCGCTGCAACGCACCTGCCGATCGTCGACTTACCCGAGCCCGATTCGCCCACCAGACCGAGGGTTTCGCCGCGGTGGATGGTCAGCGAGACGTCGTCGACCGCTCGGAATGCCGAGGAGCCGACCCCACCGGAGAACTGCACCACCAGCTGCGAGACCTCGAGTACCGGCTCGCCCGACGTGTCGACGGTCTTGTCCGACTCCACTGCAGCAAGGGTCGGCACCGCGGCCAGCAGCTTTTTGGTGTACTCGTCTTCGGGGGCGTCGAACAGCTGTGCCACCGGCGCTTCCTCGACGACTCGGCCGTTCTGCATGACGACGACGCGGTCCGCCAGATCGGACACGACGCCCATGCTGTGGGTGATCAGCACGATGGCGCACCCGAGCCGGTCTTTCAGATCGCGCAGCAGCTCGAGGATCTCGGCCTGCACCGTGACGTCGAGGGCGGTGGTCGGCTCGTCGGCGATGATGACTTTCGCCTCGCAGGAGATCGCGATCGCGATCATGACGCGTTGCTTCTGGCCACCGGACAGCTCGTGTGGGTAGTACGAGAAGCGCTGCTCGGGGTTCGGCAACCCCACCATCGTCAACAATTCGATGGCCCGCGCCTTGGCATCCTTGCTGCCCATCCGTTTTCCGTCTGCACTTCGGGTCGTTCCGCCGGCTCCACTCCTGGCGCGGGTGTGCGCGCGCAGCGCCTCGACGATCTGATACCCGATGGTGAACAGCGGATCGAGAGCGCTGCCCGGTTCCTGGAACACCATCGAGATCTTGTTGCCCCGCAGCCTCGCCCACGCCTTGTCGTTCAGCGTGGTGACGTCCTGCCCGCCGAGAACCACGTGCCCGTCGACCCGCGCGGTATCGGGTAGCAGCCCGATGGCGGAGCGAACACTGACGGATTTACCCGACCCCGACTCCCCCACGACGGCGAGAACTTCACCGGGATAGACCTCGAACGAGACCTCGGTGACGGCATCGACTTCGCCGGCATCGGTGACGAACGAAACGGACAACGACTGCACCGACAATGCGGACTCGCGTGGAGTCACGACACTCGATGTCATACCTTCACCGCCTTCTTGAACTTCTTGCGAGTGCGCAGCAGCGGATTGAGTGTCTCGCTTGCACTTTCACCGACCATGGTCAGACCGAGGACCACCAGCACGATGCCCAGGCCTGGGAACACCGACGTCCACCAGATGCCGTTGGAGATGTCCGGTAGGGCCTTGTTGATGTCGTATCCCCACTCCGACGCAGAGGTGGGTTCGATGCCGAACCCGAGGAACCCGAGTCCGGCCAGGGTCAGGATTGCCTCGGCCCCGTTGAGGGTGATGATGACCGGCAGTGTCTGCACCACGTTGGCGAGTATGTGCCGGAACAGAATTCGCGGCGTGCCGGCTCCGGTCACCCGCGCGGCGTCGACGTACGGTTCGGTCTTGACGGCCACCGTCGCGTTGCGGACCACCCGGAAGTACTGAGGCACGAAGATCGCCGTGATGGCAATGGCCGCGGAGGCGATACCGCCGAAACTCGACGACTGACCGCCTGCCACGACGATCGAGATGACCACGGCGAGAAGCAGAGACGGGAATGCGTACATCGCGTCCATGAACAGCACGAGCACCCGGTCGAACCAGCGGCCGATGTAACCCGAGGCAAGACCGAGGGGGACGCCGATGATCAGGGACAGCACCAGCGACGAAGCGATGACCATCAATGCGGTTCTGGCACCGTAGATCACCCGCGAGAACACGTCCTCACCGCGAACCGAGGTACCGAACCAGTGATCCGCGGACGGCGCGGCTTGGCGGGCGAAATCCGCACCGGCGTCGCTGGTCTGCGAGAAACCGTACGGCGCGAGAATCGGCGCGAACAGCGCCGCGATCACGAACCCCACCATCAGCGCCAACCCGACGATGAGCGTGACCCGCTGCAATCCCGAGGTGGACTTCACGAACGCGACGCCGGGGAACCCTCTGCGGTGCGGACGGGTGGGAGGGACGTCGGACAGCACGACTTCGGTGCTCATCAGAACCTCACTCTCGGGTCGATCAGGGCGACGATCGCGTCGGTGACGAAGCTGACGACGGCGACCACCACGGCCAGGAACGTCACGATGCCCTGCACTGCAACGAAATCGCGGGCCTGCAGATAACGGGCGAGTTCGTAGCCCAGTCCTTGCCACTCGAAGGTCGTCTCGGTGAGTACGGCACCGCCGAGGAGGACGGCGATCTGCAGTCCGATGACGGTGACGATGGGAATCATGGCGTTACGGAACGCATGTCGCCTCGTCACCGTGCCCTCGCTCAACCCGCGCGCGCGGGCGGCGTCGACGAACGGTGCCTGCAACGTCTGAATCAGGTTGACTCGCACCAATCGCAGGAACACACCGGCCGTCAGCAGGCCGAGCGCAAGAGCGGGCAGAACCGCGTGTTCGAGCACGTCGACGGTGTAACCCGTGTCGCCGTACAGGAACGAGTCGATGATCAGAATGTTCGTCTTCGGGGAGACGTTCTGCAGTGCCAGTTCCACATTGGTACTGGCCCGCCCGGCGACCGGCAGCCAGCCGAGCTTGACGGCGAACAGCAGCTTGAGCAGCATGCCGACGAAGAACACCGGGGCCGCGTACGCCAGGATCGCGAAGATTCGCAGCGACGCGTCACCGAACCGGTCGCGATGGGTGGCGGCGTAGAACCCGAGCGGGATGCCGACCGCGAACGCGACGAGCAGCGCCCAGAACGCCAATTCCAGTGTGGCAGCACCGTTGACGAGCAGGACGTCACTGATCGCGCGATTGTCGGTGGCGGAGCGGCCGAAGTCGCCGCGCAACAATCCGGTCAGGTACTCCCAGTACTGCGTCAGGATCGGCCGGTCGTATCCGGCCTCGGCCTTGCGCTGGGCGATCTGTTCGGCGGGTAGTCGACCGCCGAGGGCGGCGGTGATCGGGTCACCGATCACACGCATGAGAAAGAAGACGACGGTGACGAGAATCCAGGCAGTCGGGATGATCAGCAGGAACCTGATCCCGAGATAGCGGGCGAGCGCGCCGTATCGTGACGGCGCGCTCGCCTGCTGCGCTTTCTTCTCCCCTACCGGCGTCTGTGCGGTAGCGGGCACCGGTCAGCTCTTGGCGAGAGTGACGAAGCGGAACTTGAACGAGGCGTCCAGGGTCTCGTCCACACCGCTGATCTCGTCGGTGGCGACGGCGATCTGCTTGCCCTCCAACAGCGGAAGGGTCGGCAGGTAGTTGGTCGCGAGCTCGGTCTGAATCTGTCCGATGATCTGCATCCGTGCGTTCTCGTCGGCCGTCGTGCGCTCGAGGTCGAGCAGTGACGTGATCTCCGGGTTCTCGAAATGCGACTGGAGGAAGTTGTCCGGTCCGAAGAACGGCGTCAGGTAATTGTCTGCATCGGGGTAGTCCGGGAACCATCCGAGCTGGTACACCGGGTACGCGTCGGCGACGCGTTCCTTGGTGTAGGTGCTCCACTCGGTGGACTGCAGATTGACGTTGAACAAGCCCGTCGCGTCGAGCTGACTCTTGATCGCGGCGTACTCCTCGCTCGAGCTCGAGCCGTAGTGATCCGGGTTGTACTGCAGGTTGAGTTGGATCGGAGTGGCGACGCCTGCAGCGGAAAGGAATCCGGCAGCCTCGTCCTTGTTGGGGGTCTCACCGTAGACGTCGGAGAAGGCCTTGTTGGAACCTTCCAGACCGGTCGGCACCACGGAGTACAGCGGGGTGTAGGTGCCCTTGTAGACGCCGTCGGAGAGCGCCTGGCGATCGACCGAGGCAGCAATCGCCTTGCGTACGGCCAACTTCTGCTCGGGGGTGTTGCCGGGCATCGTGTTCATGTTGAAGACCATGTAGCGGGACTCGCCGCCGGGACCCTCGTGCACCGTGAGGCCGTCGACGGCTCCCAGCGATTCGACGTCGGTCGGGGTGAGGGAACGCCACGCCACATCGATGGCCTTGTTCTGCACATCGAGCTTGAGGTTGTCGGAGCTGGTGTAGTACTTCACGTTGACCGACGACGTCTTCGGGGTGCCGAGAATGCCGTTGTAGTCACCGTTGGCCACGAAGCTGACGAGTGAGTTCTTGCCATAGCTGGAGATGGAGTACGGGCCGGCGAACGGCTTGCCCGCAACCACTGCGTCGTCGTCGAGCACCTTGTCGGCCGGGAACACTGTCTGGTCGACGATCGGGCCCGCGGGTGTCGCGAGGATCTGCGGGAACGTCTGATCGTTGGCCGCTTTGAGGGTGAACTCAACGGTCTTCTCGTCCGGTGTCGCGATGCTGTCGAGATTGGTCAGCAGCGACGCAGGCCCGTTCGGATCGTTGATCGCGACGATGCGGTCGAACGAGAACTTGACGCTCTCGCTCGTCAGCGGATTGCCGTTGGCGAACTTCAGGTCGTCCTTGAGCGTGCACTTGTAGACGGTCGGCTCCGCGAAATCGCAGCTCTCGGCCGCATCGGGCTCGAGCTCGGAGCTACCGGGAGCGAAGTTCATCAGGAACGGATACGTCTGGTTCATCACCATGAACGATCCGTTGTCGTACGAGCCGGCCGGGTCGAGCGAGGTGACCTGGTCCGTGGTGCCGACCGTGATGGTCTCACCGCCGCCGCCGTCACCGGATCCACCGGCGTCGGTGCGTCCCGAGCCGCACGCTGCGGCGGTCAGTGCGAGTACCGACAGTGCGGCCACTGCGGCGGTCTTCTTGCCGTGCTTACGCACAGCCGTTCGTGATGCGGCGCTGTAGCGCTGCATGCGTCCGTCGTCGGGCGACAGGGTCATCTGAGCCTCTATCCAATCGGTGTGTCCTATGTAACTCGGGACAGTACCGATGGACTGTTTCCAATATGTGGCATTGAGAAAACCCTGCTGTTCCCTAACGGAAAAGACCAGGTCAAGGACGGCTGAGAGCGCTCACATTCGCGTCGTTGTCCACCGGTTGCCCAGCGGCCGACGCCAGCAGACCCTCGAGCACGTGCTTGCCTAGTGCATTGTCCGCGGGCAGATCGATGGGGTACTTCCCAGTGAAACATGCTGCACACAAGCGCGATTCGGGCTGCTCCGACGCCGCAATCATGCCGTCGATGGAGATGTAGCCCAGCGAGTCGGCACCGATGGCCTGCCGGACGCCTTCGAGGATTCCGTCCTCGGAATCGACGCCGTTGGCGATCAGCTCTGCGGGAGAAGCGAAGTCGATGCCGTAGAAGCAGGGCCACCGCACCGGCGGGGACGCGATACGTACGTGGATCTCGAGGGCACCGGCCTCGCGCAGCATCCTGATCAGCGCCCGCTGCGTGTTGCCGCGAACGATCGAATCATCCACCACCACGAGCCTTTTGCCGCGAATGACCTCTTTGAGAGGGTTGAGCTTGAGCCGGATACCGAGCTGCCGAATGGTCTGCGACGGTTGAATGAACGTGCGGCCCACGTACGCGTTCTTCATGAGCCCCTGGCCGTACGGGATTCCCGAGCCCTGGGCGAAGCCCACGGCTGCCGGAGTTCCGCTCTCGGGCACCGGGATGACCAGATCACCCTCGGCCGGATGCTCCTTGGCGAGACGACGTCCGATTTCCACCCGAGTCGAGTGCACCGAGCGACCGCCGATGACGCTGTCGGGCCGTGCGAGATAGACGTACTCGAACACGCAGCCCTTGGGCTCGGGGGCAGCGAAACGCGAGGACCGAACGCCGTCGGCGTCGATCGCCAACAGTTCGCCGGGCTCGATGTCGCGGACGAACGCCGCACCGACGATGTCGAGTGCCGCGGTCTCGCTGGCGACGACCCAGCCGCGATCGAGGCGACCGAGGCACAGCGGCCGAACGCCGTGCGGATCACGCGCGGCGTAGAGGGTGTGTTCGTCCATGAAGGTCAGGCAGAACGCGCCTTTGAGCAGCGGCAGCAATTCCATCGCCGCCTGCTCGATGGTGCAGTCGGCGGCCTTGTGCGCCAGCAGTGCCGTCACGACATCGGAATCCGACGTCCCGTTGCCCTGCAATCGATCGCTGATCAGGCCCGCATCGCGAGCCTTGGTGGCGAGTTCGGCGAAGTTCACCAGATTGCCGTTGTGCCCGAGCGCGATACCGGTACCGGCAGTGGTGGTGCGGAAGATCGGTTGCGCGTTCTCCCACGTCACCGACCCACTGGTGGAGTACCGGCAATGGCCGATGGCGACGTGCCCGGGCATCGCGCCGAGCGTCTGCTCGTCGAACACCTGACTGACCAGGCCGAGATCCTTGAACACGAGCACCTGGGAGCCGTCGGACACCGCGATGCCTGCGGCTTCCTGCCCACGGTGCTGCAGTGCGTAGAGGCCGTAGTACGAGAGCTTGGCCACGTCCTCGCCCGGTGCCCACACACCGAACACTCCACACTCTTCGCGCGGCTCGTTCTCCGGCTCGTCGATGGGTTTGCCTACCAGAAGATTCGGACTGTCGACCGACAAATCGGCGTTGGTCACGGGCATTGCTCCCTAGGGGGTCCGGGGCGGGGGGCCGTGCCCAGTCTACGGGCACACGGGCTGACACAACGCATCGTGTGTCCAGGAGATTCCCGACGGTCGAACGGCCGCTGAAATCCGGCGGTCAGGTGATGGTCAGCAACGGCAACCACCGACCCACCTCGACGGCCCGGCTGCCGGACGCGTCGATCGAGCCGTCGCCGAGCGCCTCGGCGAAATCCCGGGTCCCGGTAGCCACCTGAAGCCATGTCAGAGCATCGGTTTCGACGACGTTCGGCGGGGTTCCTCTGGTGTGCCGGGGCCCGACGATGCACTGCACCGCGACGAACGGCGGCACCCGCACCTCCACCGACGACCCCGGTGCGTTCTGACCGAGAGTCCTGGCCGTGGTGCGCACGGCGGCGGCGATCTGTGCGCGTGGCGGCTTGTCGGCCTCACCTCGGATCCAGCCCGCGACGGCCAGAACGGCCTCGCGCACCTCGGCGGGACCGACCTCCTTGTGCGGTGGCATCTCCGGTCAGCTCCTCTCACGTTCGGTCGCCGCGAGATGCGCCAACACGGCACCGCTCGCGTTGAGTGCGTAGTGCAGCGCAGCAGGGGCGAGCACACTGCCGCTGCGCGCCCGCAGCCACGAGAACACCACCCCGGCGACGGTCGTCGCGGCAACGGTCCCGGCCACCGAATCCCCGGCGGCGCGGGCGGGACGAATGTGCCACAGTCCGAAGAAGACCGGCGACAGGGCAGGCGATGCCGCATCGAGCACACCGCGGAAGAGCAACTCCTCGGTCAGCACCGTCCCCACCGGAATCCGAAACAGCACCCACTCCGCGAGATCGTCCTCGGACGGACGGACGCGTCGACGCAGTGCGGGTACGGCGGCCACCACCGCAGACCCCAGGACGGGTATCGCTGCCGCAGCCGCTCCCCATTTCAGCCCGGATGCGGCGTTACGTAGGCCCAGCCGTTCGGCATTCGATCCCGACACCGCAGCCACAGCGACGGCGAACGACGCGTTGGCCACTGCCCGCCCGCGGGCTCCGAGCCCGGCCGCAGGCAGCACGTATGTGCTCCACGCCGTTGTCACGAGTCCGGTCAGAATGGGTCGTTCCGCAGGCTCCACTCCGGTTGCCAGAGCGGTTCTCACTTCTCGGGACCGTCACGTCCGGCGAACTGCTCCATGACGCCGCGCACTCGTTCGGTGTCGCGGTCGGTCCACCCCTCGGGAGCGGCGACGGCCACCCAGCCGTCGAGCACGAGGGTGCCGTAGTTGTGACCGTGGCCGTCGGGGACGCCTGCTGCGTTGGTCAGGTCCGCTGCCACCTGCCAGAAGGTCACCACCGGGAACCAACGCATGCTCGGCAGTCGGTCCGGCCCCGGCGGCTCGGACAGCCAGTCCGGGCGCTCGAACAGCAGGTCGGGTGACCACCAGACCACCGGATCCGACGCATGCTGGACGTACAGGATGCGCGGGGCGTACCAGGGCTGATCCTCCGGCGGGATGCCCGACGAATTGTCGGCGAAGCGAACCGTCAGGCCCTCGGAGTACACCGGCCGAACCTCGGGGCTGCCCGGATCACGCCTGCTGACGAACTGACTCCAGATGCGGTTGTCGTTCGGCGGACCCACCCACAGGACGCCGTCGGTGGTGGCGCGGATGTCCGCCAACCCGTCGAACGCGCCTTCACCGGACTTCGTCCCCAGACTTTCGCCGTAGACGTAGAACTTGGGGCGGGTGGCCTCGGGCTCCTGCAGCCAGCGGTCGTGCACTTTGTCGATCAGCGCCTTGCCTGCCTGGGCGGCTTTGTCGCCCTCGGCGATGAACGAGATCCAACTCGGCAGATACGAGTACTGAGAGGCGACGGTGGCGACATCGCCGTCGAACATCAGCTCCTCGGCCTCGACGGCGGTGGGGTTGACCCAGCCGGTGCCGGTGGTCGGCACGACGATGAGCGCTTTGCGCTGGAACGCGCCGGTGCGTTCGAGTTCGGCGACGACGATATCGAGTCGTTCGTCCTGAGTCTCAGCGGTTTCCAGTCCGGCGTAGGCCCGAATGGGTTCGAGGCTCGGACGTCCGGTGGCCCGTTCCATCTCGTCGGCTCGCAGGCCGCTGGAGACGAAGTTGCGGCCCTCGAATCCGAGTGTGTCCCACGGTGCCAACGAGTTCGGGCTACCCGACCTCTCGTCGGCGACGGGTTGTTCTGTGCCCTCTCGCGTTTCGTTGTTCTGCAGACTGAACACCGAGTTGGTCACCTCGGAGACCGCACGCAGCAGCACACCCTGAACCAGGGCGACGACCAGAACCACCAGGACGATCACGCCGAGTGCGTTGGCCACCTCGCGTGGCATCTTGACGATGCGATTGATCTGACGGGCGAGCAATCGGACGACGTCGCGTAGCACCCGCGAGATCGAGATGAGCAGTGCGGCAATGGCAATGCTCAACGCTCCGGTGCGGAGGTACCCCGTCGTGGTGGTCCCCTCCGCGTCCATGAGCGCGGCGAGTTCACGCTGCCACTGCGCCGAGACCGCCAGCATGATCATCGACGCAGCGACGGCGAGGACGAGTACGACGACCTTGACTGCAAGTTCGACCTTGCGCGGCAACGGCCACCACGAACGCGAGGACAGCCACCAACGCGTCACCGCCCATCCCACGGCCACCCCGAAGGCGTACCCGATAGCCGAGTTGATGCCGCCGATGATGCCTTGGAACAGCCATCCACGAGGCAGCAGCGACGGCGTCAGTGACCAGCAGAAGAACAACGCGCTGAACGCGATTCCGGTGAAGTCCAGACGCAGCAGGCCCCACGACCACATGACGAACGGATGCTTCTCCGGCGACGGAGCCGAGAACTCCACCGTCGGAAAGTGATACCGATGATGCTGATCCTGCTCGAGTGTGGGCTCGGTCCCCCTTCGACGCTCCGATACCTGTCCCCCCACCTCGGTCAGCCGAAGAGTCTGGGAAGAGTGCTCTCGAACGTCTCCCGCAGTTCCGTCATCGGCACGGAGAACTGCCCCTGGACCTCGATCGAATCCGAGCCCTCGTCGACGACGCCCACTCGCGCCCAAGGAAGTCCGCGTGCGGTGCACATGCCGGTGAACCGGGTCTCCTCGGTGCGCGGCACGGCGACCAGCACCCGGCCGGAGGATTCGGAGAACAAGGTCACGAACGGGTCTGCGCCTTCGGGAACGATGATGCGGCAACCGGTTTCGCCGGCCAAGGCTGCCTCGACGACGGCCTGAGCGAGACCGCCCTCGGACAGGTCGTGTGCAGCCGAGACCAGGCCGTCGCGGGAGGATGCGAGCAGGATGTCTGCCAACAACTGCTCCCGAGCGAGATCGACCTTCGGCGGAACGCCGCCGAGGTGATCGTGCTCGACCTGCGCCCAGATGGACCCGTCGAACTCGTCGTGGGTCTCCCCCAGCAGGATGAGCGTCTCGCCGGGCTCGAGGCCGAGCCCCGTCGGGATGCGGCGATGGACGTCGTCGATGACGCCCAGCACTCCGACCACGGGGGTCGGCAGGATCGGCTCCGCGCCGGTCTGGTTGTAGAAGCTGACGTTGCCGCCGGTGACCGGGATGCCGAGGGCGACACACCCGTCCGCCAAACCGCGTACGGCCTGCTGGAACTGCCACATGACACCCGGGTCCTCCGGCGAACCGAAGTTCAGGCAATTGGTGACGGCCTTGGGAGTGGCGCCGGTGACCGCGACGTTGCGGAACGCCTCGGCCAGAGCCAGCTGCGCGCCCTGGTACGGGTCGAGTGCGGTGTAGCGGCCCGACGCGTCGGTGGCCAAAGCGATTCCGCGACCGGTCTTCTCGTCGATGCGGATCACGCCTGCATCGGCGTTCTCTGCCAGCACGGTGTTGCCGCGGACGTAGCGGTCGTACTGCTCGGTGATGAATCGGCGGCTGCACAGCTGCGGCGAGCCGATCATCTTCAGCAGAGTGGCCTTCAGCTCGTCCGCGGTTTCCGGACGCTTCAGCGACGCCGTGCTGTTCGCGATCAACGCGTCCTGGGTGTCCGGGCGCTGCACCGGACGGTTGTACACCGGGCCTTCGTGCGCAACGGTTTTCGGCGGTACATCGACGACGGTATCGCCGTGCCAGGTGATCTGGAGGTGCTCGCCGTCGGTGACCTCACCGATGACCGTGGCCAGGACGTCCCACTTCTTGCAGACGGCCATGAATGCGTCGACGTTCTCGGGGGTCACCACGGCGCACATGCGCTCCTGGGATTCGCTCGAGAGCACCTCGGCCGGAGTCATGCCGGTGGCGCGCATCGGCACCTTGTCGAGCTCGATGTGCATGCCACCACTGCCGGCGGACGCGAGTTCCGATGTGGCGCAGGACAACCCGGCACCACCGAGGTCCTGGATGCCGACGACGAGCTTGTTCGAGTACAACTCGAGGCAGGCTTCGATGAGCACCTTCTCGGTGAACGGATCGCCCACCTGAACCGCGGGAAGCTTCTTGCGGCCCCCACCGGTCTCGTCACCGTCGAAGGTCTCCGACGCGAGCACGGACACGCCACCGATGCCGTCGAGACCCGTTCGTGCACCGAACAGAATGATCTTGTTACCCAGGCCCGACGCGAACGCGAGATGCATGTCCTCGACCCGCATGACGCCGGCACACAGGGCGTTGAGCAGAGGGTTACCGGCGTAGGAGGCGTCGAACACCGTCTCGCCGCCGATGTTCGGTAGGCCGAGGGAGTTTCCGTACCCACCGACGCCTGCGACGATGCCGCTCAGGACACGGCGCGTATCGGGTGCATCGGCAGCACCGAATCGCAGCTGGTCCATGACGGCGATCGGGCGAGCGCCCATGGCCATGATGTCGCGGACGATGCCGCCGACGCCCGTCGCCGCACCCTGGTAGGGCTCGACGTACGACGGGTGATTGTGGCTCTCGACCTTGAACGTGACGGCCCAGCCGTCGCCGACGTCGACGACGCCCGCGTTCTCGCCGATACCGGCGAGCATCGGCTTGCGCATCTCGTCGGTGGTGGTCTCGCCGAAGTACTTCAGATGCACCTTGGAGGACTTGTACGAGCAGTGCTCGCTCCACATGACGGAGTACATCGCCAATTCGGCGTCCGTGGGCCGACGACCGAGGATTTCCTTGATGCGGACGTATTCGTCGTCCTTGAGTCCGAGTTCCTTGTACGGCTGCGCAACGTCGGGGGTGGCGACGGCGTTCGAGACAGTGTCTGTGGGTACAGAGCTAGCGGACACGAGGAATAGGTCCCTTCGATGGAGCGAAATGCCAGGGAGAGTCTATAAGGTGCCGCCGACATGTACGGCATCGGACGTATCGGCCTCGTGCGAACATCACCTGATGGACATTGCACTGACCGAGGACGATCTGGACGAAACGGGCGTCATCGACCCGTCGATGGTGGCCAAGGGAGTCGACGTACCGCCGAAAGCCGTCGTCTGTTTCTTCGCCGAGGTGATCGAGAGCATTTGCGCGAAAGGCGACGCCCGCGTGGTGTCGATCATGCGCTCCGAGCACGGCGAACACCCCGTCTACGAGATCGAACGAGACGGTCAGAAACTTGCCGTCTTCCATCCCGGCGTCGGAGCGCCACTGGCCGCACTGTTCCTCGAAGAAGCCATCGCCATGGGCTGCACACAGTTCGTTGCTGTCGGCGGTGCCGGGGCGCTGTCCGACGACCTGGGCATGGGACACGTCATGGTGGTCGACAGCGCCCTGCGCGACGAAGGCACCTCGTTCCACTACCTGCCACCCGGTCGAGTGGTCGACGCCGATCCCGCAGGCGTCGCCGTACTCCAGTCGGTACTCACCGACGCCGGAATCGACTTCGTCACCGGCCGCTCCTGGACCACCGATGCGCTCTACCGCGAGACCCGCGGCCGAGTCTCGCGCCGCGTCGACGAAGGCTGCCGAACGGTCGACATGGAAGCGTCGGCCTTCTGCGCAGTCGCCCGATTCCGTGGAGTCCGATTCGCGCAACTGCTCTATGCGGGCGACTCCCTGGCCGCCGACTGGGATCACCGCGGCTGGACCAAGGCAACAACGGTGCGCGAACAGTTGTTCTGGCTCGCTGCCGACGCCTGCCTGCAACTCGATCCGATCTAGGTCTTCGGGTCGCTGGTCGGGGTCGCTTCCGGGTCGCTGGTTCACCCCCCGGATTTCGCAAACGCGCGCGCGTTTGCCGAACGCGAGCGAAACAGCCCCGGAATCGGGCACGAATCCGCGCGCACCTGACAATCGCGCTCGCGTTTGCGCCGCCGATCGGGCTCAGGCAGGGGCGAGGAAAGCCGCCAACGCGTCGGCGTATGCCTTCACGTCGCCGGCCCCCATCAACTCTCGGGACGAGTGCATGGCGAGTTGCGCTGCGCCGACGTCGACCGTCGACAACCCGGTGCGCGACGCGGTGATCGGCCCGATGGTCGATCCGCACGGTAGATCCGCGCGATGGACGTAGCGCTGCAACGGTACGTCGGCTTGCCCGCAGGCCAGTGCGAAGGCACCGGCACCGGCGGAATCGGTTGCGTAGCGCAGGTTTTGGTTGACCTTGAGTACCGGTCCGCCGCCGAGTTCGATGCGATGTGCAGGCTCGTGGCGATCCGGGTAGTTCGGATGCGTCGCGTGCGCCATATCGCCCGAAGCACAGATGGATCCGGCCATCGTGCGCAGAAATTCCTCACGGCCGCCGCCGCGCCCGAGCACGATGCGTTCGAGCACGGTGTTGAGCAGGTCCGAGAACGCGCCGCGGTCGGACATACTGCCGACTTCCTCGTGGTCGAACAGTGCCAGCACCGGAGTGACGTCGGTCGGATTCTCCACTGCCGCAAGCAAAGCCTGCGTTCCGGCGTAACAGGTGCCCTGGTTGTCCAGACGCGGCGCACTGACCAACTCGGATTCGACGCCCACGACGGCACTGGGCGCGAGATCGTGTGTCATCAGTTCCCAGCCCAGCACCGAACCGGGATCGACGCCTTCGCGGTCGGCGACGTAGGCGATGAACGACTTCGGTGAATTGCCCACGCCCCAAATGGCATTGACGTGTCGCTGCGGGTCCAGGGTGACGCCCTTGCGGTCCTCGGACAGGTGGATCGCCAGCTGTGGAACTCGCAGGATCGGTTCGTCCACCTTGACCAGCACTTCGCGGGCAGTGTTGCCGTCGCGCACACTCAGCCGGCCGGAGATACCCAGGTCGCGATCGAGCCAGGAGTTCAGCCAGGCACCGCCGTACGGCTCCAGTCCGACCATCTGCCAACCCGCCGATTCGAGATCAGGATGCTGCTTCACCCGGAGATTGGGGCTGTCGGTGTGTCCGCCGACGATGCGGAAGGGGCCATCAGGAGTGGAGCCTGCGGAACGACCCGAATTGATGTGCTCGGTGCTCCACGCGACGAGAGAACCGCCGCGGATCAAGTAGTAGCGGCCTGGTTCGGTCGGCCAGGCATCGGTCTCGTCCAGACGCACGAATCCGGCGTCCTCGAGCTGCACCGACACCGTCCGACACACATGGAACGGGGACGGCGAGACGTCGACGAAGTTGCAGAGACCGGCAGCAGAGGCAGAGGACGACATGGGAACCATTGTGTCAGCCGCCGCGTCGAACACCCCGAGAGCACACACCAACCGGGGGAGAAACATGAAGATCGAGCCGACACCGAACCAACACGTCGCTCACGCAACCACACTCGCCATCGTACGAATGAAAACGATCGAAGCATTTCGTACCCGCGGAATGGTGGTGCACCGTGAGGATGCGACCACGCTCGGTGCGGAGTCGGGTGCACGCTTCCCGCTCGACAACGTGTTCGCACGCTGCTCGGGTGCGCCCCGGTCGGCGTGGGACGGCATCATCGGCGGCCACGTCCAGGTCATGATCGAGGCGATGCGCGAGTCCGCTCCGGCATTCATCGCAGGCCTGTCCGACGACGAGTTCCATTCGAAACTCCGTGAACGCGTCGTCGCGCCGTGCGTATTGGAATCCGTGGGTTCGTACCGTTACTCGGTTCCCCTGCTCGCGGCACCCGATGCGCCGAGACGGGTGTTGAATCTGTCGTCTCCCAATCGAGCTCTGACGTTGTCCGACAGTCACTTCGAGGGTCGCGACATCGACGCGGCGTGGGCTGCGGGTCGCAAGAACACTGCGGCGATCGAGTTCGAGGGAGCGCAGTTGCTCGAACGCGAGGGGGTCTGCATCGAGGTGCTCGACGGCGATTCGATCTATCTTGCGTCGAAGATCGCCGATATGACCACGTTGATTTCGTCGCATCTGGGCGAATGCCTGTACGGCGTACTCTTCGCCGTCCCCAACGCGTACGAATTCGCCTTTCACCGGCCCCGCGACGCCGACGACGCAGTCGCGGCAGCCACCGCACTCGCCGAGCTGGCCGACGTGTTTTCTCGCGATACACCGAGCCCACTGTCGCGCTCGGTGTTCTTCTGGCGAGACGGCGAGTACTGCGATGTGACGCACGGGCCTACGGGAATCTTCACCTCAGCTTTGACCGAACTACGCGCACGCGCGGCCTGACTGCGATCACATGCCGACAGACCGGCTATTCAGGCGGCGGAGCGGTCGGTCGTCCCGCTGCAGCGTCGCGAATCCAGTCGGGTACGGGTTGATAATCGCGTTCGGCCATGGTGATGTACGCGCGGGCAGCGGCAGCGGCGACCGTTGGCCGTGGTGCTTTGATGTTGCGTTCGTCGGTGGTGGTCATCGCGGGTCCTCTTGCTCGCTCTCGCCGTGAGTGTCCTCGGTTTCGCGCGGTTGCGCCAGTGCGCGACGTGCAGACCGGCCCGAAACGGCCAGCAGCACCTTGCGTTCGGTGCTGGCGATGAGAGCGACCCCGACGACGGCCAGAACGCCGACGACGAGGGTGACCCACGATTGGGCGGGCATCTGCAGCTCAGTGCGCCCCGGATACGCAGAACACGTTGCCGTCGGGATCGCTCAGCGTCACCCAGCGAAAGTCACCCATGGTGTGCTGCTCGACCTCGCTCGCACCCGACTCGACCAGCCGAGAGACCTCGTCGTCGAGGTTCTCGGTCGTCACGTCGAGGTGGACGCGATTTTTACCCGGCGACGGGTCGTCGACCTTCTGGAAGGCCAGTCGATACGGGGCCGAAGCGAGGGCGACGACGTAGAACCAGCCGTCGTTCTCCTCGACGATCGATCCGTCGACCTGTGAGGCCCACCAGCGAGCGAGCGGGCCCGGGTCGGTGGAATCGAACGTGATCATGCCCAGGGTCAGTGTCATGGCGGAAGATTAGACCCACCCACCGACACGAAGATCAGGCGTTGACGATCGCGTCCAGTGCCGAGTAGAAGATGCCGAGCCCGTCGTCGCTCGGGCCGGTCAACGGCTCGGTGGCGTGCTCGGGGTGGGGCATCAGGCCGACGATCCGACCGTTTGCCGACGAGATTCCGGCGATACCGCGCTGCGACCCGTTGGGGTTGCTCCCGCTGTAGCGGAACACGACGCGGCCTTCACCTTCGAGCTCGTCGAGCACGCTCTGCGATGCCTGGAATCGGCCCTCGGCGTTCTTGACCGGAATCAGGATCTCGGCATCCTGCTCGTATCGCGACGACCATGCCGTGCCGGCATTCTCGACCTTCAACCACTGGTCGCGGCACACGAAATGCAGGCCCTCGTTGCGCGTCAACGCTCCGGGAAGCAGTCCGACCTCGCACAACACCTGAAAACCGTTGCAGATCCCCAGGATCGGCATCCCGCCCTCTGCCGCCTTGACCACTGACTCCATCACGGGAGCGAAGCGGGCGATCGCACCGGCTCGCAGATAGTCGCCGTATGAGAATCCGCCGGGGACGACGATGGCGTCGACGTTCTTCAGATCGGCGTCGGCGTGCCACAGGCTGACGGCCTCGCCGCCGGCGAGAGTCACGGCGCGGGATGCGTCGACGTCGTCGAGAGTTCCGGGGAACGTGATGACTCCTACGCGGGCGCTCATGAGATGCGAGTCACTTTCCAGTCCTCGATCACCGTGTTGGCGAGCAGCGATTCGGCAATCTTCTCGAGTTCGGCGTCGTCGACGGAATCGTCGATCTCCAGCTCGAAGCGCTTGCCCTGACGCACATCGGACACACCGGAGATTCCCAGCCGGCCCAGCGCACCTGCGATGGCCTGACCCTGCGGATCGAGAATCTCGGCTTTGGGCATGACATCGACTACGACTCGGGCCACGAAAGCGCTCCTTGAAATACGTACAGCAAGACAGTTACCGGCAGGTGGGAGTCTACGCAGCCCTGGCCAGCGGAGCGAAACCGCGCTTACTGTGGAGTGCATGCGGCTGACACACTTCGGACATTCCTGCGTTCTGGTCGAACTCAACGGCACCACGGTGCTGTTCGATCCCGGCACGTTCTCTCACGGATTCGAGGGCATCACCGGGCTCGACGCCATCCTGGTCACTCACCAGCACCCGGATCATGTTGATCTGCAGCGACTTCCCGCGCTTCTCGACGCCAATCCCCGCGCCGAGCTGCACGCCGATCCCATGACGGCAGGCCAGCTCGGAGGGAAATGGATCGCGGCCCCGGCGGGCAAGGACTTCTCCGTGGGCGGCATCACCGTCACCGGAGTCGGCGGCACGCACGCCGTCATCCATCCGGAATTGCCGGAGATCGACAACACCGGTTATCTGCTCGGTACTCCGGAGAACCCGGGGCAACTGTTCCATCCGGGTGACTCGTTGTTCGTTCCCGAGCAACAGGTCGAGGTACTGGCATTGCCCGCGGCAGCGCCGTGGTCGAAGCTGTCCGAGACGGTCGAATTCCTCCGTGCGGTGGCACCGAGGATGGCGTTCCCCATTCACCAGGCCGTCGTCGCGGAACAGGCGAGGGGCATCTACTACGGCCGCTTCAAGGAGATGTCCGACGCCGAAATCCGCGAACTTCCCGAGGAATCGTCCGTCTCGATCTAGCCGGTGACCTCGGGCGGGAGGGTGCCGATCATGGTCACTTGCGTTCCGTCCCACTGGTAGTCGATCGTGGCCGGACCGCCGGTCGGGTTCGCATTGGCGTCATCGGCGAGTGGCCAGCGGTAGTTCACTGTGATCGTGTCGGCGGACTGTGCCGCCACCGACGTGAACCCGTACGGCTCCAGCGTCGCGGTGCCGAGGTACTCGGCGTCGTGGAAGAAGAGCAGATGCGTCGGCGAGCTGACCGTCGCGCCGTACGGGAGGGCTTCGACCCAGGTGAACGACGCACAGGGATCGCCCATGTCGGTGGCGACCCACGGTGAATCTGCGAACACGAGCGGCAGCGAGTCCACGGCCTGCGGTACCGGCCCCCACGTCAGATCCAGGCACAGTGGCTCGGCTTCCGACGGACCCATGGGGACCAGGTCGCTGGCCTCCTCCGGTGGCGTCCGCTGCGGCTGCGTTCCTTCGGTGACGGTGGCCGGGTCGGGTGTCAGCGGTGCCGAGCTCGTCGCTGTGGTCGCCGGAACGGCCGAGGACGGTGCTGCCGACGGCGTTCCTTGCTCCGATCCGCCGCACGCGACGAGAGCTGTAGCACCGACTGCGAGGAGCAGAAGTCGTTTCATGAAGACCGCCTGGTTCGATTTGCCCGACGCCAGGTATGTCCCCTCGCAAACATGTTCCGTTACATCACATTTCAATCAAGGGGCCTGAACCCTGCCAGCGCAGGCGATTCTTGCTCCACTCCCCGCCCGGTCCGCGGTATTTCAGCGGAAGCCGCCACAGAGTGGAGCGCCAGTTGCACTCGTCAGTCGAGCCGAACCAATTCCCGCAGTGCCGACTCGTCCACCGCGTCGAGTCCGTCCAAGAATGCAGCGGCGAAGGTACCCGGACGCGACGTCGAGCGAGCCGCAATCTCCGACGCGACCGCCACGTGCGCGTGCGCGGCGACGGCACCGATCAACGCAGACGGAGAAACGGAACAGTACGCAGCCGTCAGCGCACCCAACGCGCATCCGGTGGCCGTAACTCGTTGCAGCAGTGCGCTTCCGCCGCCGATCTTCACCGTCGAGCCTTGCGCGAAGATGTGGTCGACCTCGCCCGAGGCCGCTACGACCTCGGCGCGGTCGAGGAGAGAACGCGCCGCGTCGACGGAATCCGCCACGTGCGCAGACGAATCCACGCCCCGCGATCCACCCTCAGCGCCCGCGAGTCCCATCACCTCGGAAGCATTCGCGCGAATCACGCTGGGCCGATTGGCAAGTAGCTCGACGGCCACCTGAGTCCGCCAGGGAAGACCGCCCGCGCCCACCGGATCGAGTACCCACGGCTTCCCCGCTGCTCGCGCGGCAGCGGACGCCAGACGAGAACTTTCCACCTGCGCGGCCGTCGGAGTTCCGAGATTGACCAGCACCGCGTCGGCGATCTCGGCGAAGCCGGCCGCTTCCTCCGGATTGTCGACCATCGCCGGAGCCGCACCTGCCGCGAGCAGGGCATTTGCGACGAATTGCCCCGACACCGTATTGGTCAGACACTGCACCAGCGGATTGCGATCACGCAGCAGTCGATGCGCGGCAACGATGTCGTCCAGGGTCACACTCGAGGCATTCATCGCTGTCGAGTCTACGACCGCTCCCACCCCGTTCGCGTCAATGGACCACCCCACCCCCTTCGGATCAATGCGCCTTTCTTGCAATCTGAGTGACTGAAAGCCACATTGATCCCAATTGGAGGTACAGAGCAAGCCGGGGGCGGGGCGGAGGTTGGGGC
>NZ_NOYR01000008.1:0-301664 GCF_002258885.1 Rhodococcus sp. 06-1474-1B
CAGCAATGTATGCAGGTGACTGGTACTAATAGGCCGAGGACTTACCACAAAGAAGCTACGCGTCCACTGTGCAATATCTGAAACAACACACGAGTAGTTCGATAACACAACCGAATACACGAATCCGCCACCCCACACGAGTGTGGGTGAGAGGTTCGCTCGTGACACTGTTTCGCAGAGTTACGGCGGCCATAGCGGAGGGGAAACGCCCGGTCCCATTCCGAACCCGGAAGCTAAGCCCTCCAGCGCCGATGGTACTGCACTCGACAGGGTGTGGGAGAGTAGGACACCGCCGAACACAACATCCCAAAATGCCCCTGACCTCACGGTCAGGGGCATTTTGCATTCGAAACCACTACCCACACAGCACGATCGAAAGAACGCGTGCGCACTGTGTACCGCGCTGGATTCGTGTGGCACAGTCGTGTTCGATGAAACTTCCCGTAGACGGCCAGCGCGTCCACAAGGTTCTGCTCGATTTCGATCTGACCATCGAATTCGACAGCGGTGCCACTGTCGCGTTCAGTGAAGTCGTCGTAGATGATCTTGTCGTCGACGAAGACAATCAATTCGAGGGACTCAGGGCGTTCGCCGTGTTGCTCGGTCTCGTCTGCGATGATGCCGAGTTCGACGAATCCGGTGTTCTCCGTCTGACATTCGACGGACGGACGCGAGTTGTGGCCCATCCACGACCCGAGGTCGAGTCGTGGGAATTCTGTGCGGCCGACGGGTCGACCGTGCTGTGTGGTGCCGAGGGCACCGTCGAATCGTGGCCGGCACCGCCGCACCGAAGCGACGAAGTATCCACTCGGGAGGGTCTGCCCTCGATCGGTGCGACCGTCGTTCGGATATCTACCGGCGACGATGCTTCAGTAGAATTCTCCGACGGAACTTGCCTGAATTTCGATCTACCGCTCGACGCGGGTTACTTGGTGCTTCGGGAGAGCGTTACTGTCAGTTCCGACGCGGGCGGGGACTGGGTCGTCGAGTTGTCGTCCGGGCACGTCATCTTCTACCGACCACGCACCACATAGGGCTTGCCGAACTGAGTTGCGACCCCGTCCGAGTACAGCACCGAGTCGGGTGTTCGAGTACAGACCCCCGGTAGACCCGCAGCCTCAACCAACTGATCCGAGCAGTGGGTCAGTTCCGCGTCCACCAGGGCCCAATGTCGATGCACGTTCGGCACGTACAGCAGGCGTCCGCCCAGCGCGGTGTGCAGTCCCCAGCGTGCGGTGAGGAAGACCGCCAGCGGGTCGTCGGACATGTCGCGTGTGCCCCGGACGATGCCGAAGTCCGTCGTCGCACCGCGTTTCGGCGGTGCCAGCCGCCGGCTTCGGTAGGAAATTGCTCGCTTGTCGTCGTCGATATCGATCGATGCCCACCGGTAGGGGATACGTGCGGCATTGGTGCCCACGACGACTGCGAGTCGGGTCGCCTCGAGGGAGCGAAAGACGACACCGCGTCGGCCTTCTGCGTCGATCGAGTACAGCCGTACATTGATCTCGCCGAAGGTCCCGAAGTACGGCACCGGGTGCCGATATCCGAGACCAGCACCGACCATGTGGAACCCGATGAGACCGACCCACGACGAACCGTCGAACTCGTCCGGTACGCACCCGTCCGGTAACAGCGGCGCTACAACCGAACTCGGTACTCGCCAGTGTAGGAAGACGAGTCGTTCCCACCGCTGGTCCATCAGAATCGGACGAGGCAACAGCGGTGGCCGGGGCCAGAGGCGTCGGGCATCGTCGCGGTTCATGTATTCGAGGGTAGGCGCGCCACGTCAGGAGGCGGTGAATCTGGCGTGCACGCTGGCGGAGATCGTGATGTTCTCGGGCTTCAGGGCGAACGCGGCGGGCCCGGATTGTGCGGCAAGCATGCGGTGGGTCGGCTCGGTGACGCCGCGTTCGGCAGACCCCGTCAGCAGTCCGGGATCGGCAACGGCCACGGCCGTCACATTCACCCTTCCCAGGCTCGACGCATAGGCCTCTGCCTTGGACACAGCATCCTGCACTGCACGTTCGCGGACCTCATGGGTGTGGGCTTTCCTGCTCGGTTCGGTGAGGTCCCAGTCGAAGTGGTCGATCGAGACCCCGTCGAGAGCGGATGCCGCGTACACGAAGGCATCCACCAGGTCGAGTTGGCTGAACTTCACTTCGACGGACGCTTCGGCCTGATAGACGTACGGAAGTTGTTCGCCGTCCTGATTGAACGGGCGGTGACGGGAACGCCGAACCTGATCGATGGTCCATCGATCGATCGGCCCGTGTTCACTGTTGTAGAGGGGTTCGATGAGGCGAGTGAGCTCACGTACGAGTTGCCCCGCCGGCTCCGACGCGGACTCGGCGCTGCGGCCGTCGGTACGCACCGTCAGGGACAACGTGCATTGTTCGGGTGGGTAGGTCACCTCGCCGTGACCGACGACGGTGATGTCGAGTGCTTCCGGGCTCATGGCGTCCAGTCTGGCATCCGGGCACGGAGATTCATCGAATCTCAACACTGCTGGCCGACGCGTCAGGTGCGGAGGACAATCGGGTCATGCTCCCTGTTCTCGATCTCGAGTCGTCCGAACACGACCCACAGACCTTCCGACGAGCTCTGCGCGAGGCAGCCCACGACTCGGGGTTCTTCTACCTCGTCGGACACGGCATCGGCACCGACCGGATGGCCGACGTGTTGCGTTCGGCGCGGGCATTCTTCGCGGTGCCCGACGCCGTCAAGGACGAGATCAGTCAACTGAAGAGCCCACACTTTCGCGGCTACTCGCGAGTGGGCGGCGAGCTGACCAACGGTCGGGTCGATTGGCGCGAGCAGATCGACATCGGTCCCGAGCGGCCGGCGATCGAGCATGCGCAGGGCTACTGGAATCTGCAAGGACCGAACCTGTGGCCGTCCGAGCCCGAGGGCTTCCGCGAGACGTTCGAGCAGTGGGAGCGATCGGTGTCGCAGATCGGACTCGCGCTGCTCAGACATTGGGCGGCCTCTCTCGGCGCGGACGACCACGTGTTCGACGACGCGTTCGGCACGGCGCCGGCAACGTTGATGAAAGTCGTGCGCTACCCGGGGACGCCGGATCACTCACAGGGTGTGGGTGCGCACAAGGATTCTGGGGTGTTGACGCTGCTCCTGGTCGAACCCGACTCGGCCGGTTTGCAGGTGGAGACGACCGCGGATAGCTGGGTCGATGTGCCGCCTCTGGAGGGCGCATTCATCGTCAACATCGGTGAGCTGCTGGAAGTGGCGACGGGCGGCTACCTCCGCGCGACGCGGCATCGGGTGATCGCCCCCGGGCCGGGTACCGACCGGGTATCGGTGCCGTACTTCCTCAGTCCCGCACTCGATGCCGTCGTACCGATCATCACGCTGCCACCGGAACTGGCACGGCACTCACGTGGCGTCGAGGACGATCCCGCCAACCCCATCTACGACACCTACGGGGCGAACGCCTGGAAATCCCGTACGCGCGCACATCCCGACGTGGCTCTGTTACACCACGGCATCGTTCCCGCCGGGCACAGCTCCGCTCAGTGACGCTGGCTGCGACCCTCATTCGAGGCGCGCCATTGTGCCCAGGCACCGGTGCACCACAGCGCCCACACGATCAGAAGGGGTTGGAACAGCAGTCGGATGCCGCGTGCGGCATCCGAGTCGAGACCGAACGCGTCGGTGTGCGTGACGAATTGAGAGATGTTTCCTGGGAAGACGGCGACGAAGAAGGCGGCCACCACCCATCCCACGAGTGCTGAGCGAGCAGTCCAGAACAGGAGAGCAAGACCGAGAACGATCTCGACGACGCCCGAAGCCAGGACGACGAAGTCGGTGTCGACGGGCATCCATATCGGTACCTGGGCCGCGAAGGTGCTGCGTGCCCAGAACAGATGGCTCAGACCGGCGAAGACGAGAAATGCTCCCAGCACGATCCGGCCGATGGTCCGAGATATCGATTTCGTCATTGCGCCATGAGACACCACGGGCACACTGGTGACCATGACCGGGACCACCACGACCGAGCATGCGTCGACCGATGCCACTCGGCGGCGCTGGGTACTGCACGTCGATCTCGACCAATTCATCGCAGCGGTCGAGGTGCTGAGGAACCCCGACCTCGTGGGCAAAGCCGTCGTGGTCGGCGGCAGGGGAGATCCGACCGAGCGTGGGGTGGTGTCGACGGCGTCCTACGAGGCGCGGGCGAAGGGCGTCGGATCCGGAATGCCGCTGCGGATCGCAGCGAAGAAGATTCCCGACGCCGTCTTTCTTCCCGTCGACAAGCCGGCATACGACGAGGCGTCGGCGACGGTGATGGACACGTTGCGTTCCCTCTGGGTGGTGGTGGAGGTGATCGGCTGGGACGAGGCCTTCCTGGGCGTCGAGACCGACGATCCGAGGACATTCGCCAGGACCGTGCACGACGCGGTGTTCGATGCGACCGGGCTGCATTGCTCGGTCGGGATCGGGGACAACAAGCTTCGAGCGAAGATCGCCACCGATTTCGACAAGCCTCAGGGTATCTACCAACTCACCAAGGACAATTGGTACGAGGTGATGGGAGAGCGCGGCACCGATGCGCTGTGGGGAATCGGCAAGAAGATCTCCACCCGGCTTGCTGCACTCGGTATCACCACCGTCCGTGAATTGGCCGATGCGGACGACGCAGACCTTGCCGCGGCGTTCGGGCCGAAGATCGGGCCGTGGCTCGGTACGAAGGGTAGGGGGATCGAGCTGTCCCCGGTGACATCCGAACCGTGGGTCGCGCGATCTCATAGTCGGGAAGTCACGTTCCAGACCAACGTCGCCGACTGGACCGTGATCAGGGACGAGGTCGCGAATTTGACGTCGAAGGTGCTCGCAGACATCGAAAGCGAGAACCGACCTGCGGTCCGCGCAGCATTGAAGATCCGGTATGCCCCGTTCGAGACGCATACCGTCAGCGCGCCGATCGCGGGCCCGCCAACCTTCGATGCAGCGACTCTCACGTCGGCCGCGGTGGCCCTGGTGGACCGGCTCGACCACAGTCGAGAGGTTCGCTTGATCGGTGTGCGACTGGAAATGGTTCCGCCGCAACCGAAACCAGCGTCCTAGGTCACTTTCGGCCGGCAGCCCACTTCATTCCCCAGCCGTACTTCTTGTCGAGATCGGCTTGGCTGCCCTGGATGTACTCCACCTCGCGCGTCACGGTGATCCCGGCGGACGTGTTCTGCAGCAACGCGATCGAGCAGATCCGTGCCGAGTTCTCGGCCGAGTCCAGGCGAACCTCCACCTGTGGACCGCTGGTGGGGTACAGGGTCACCACGCCGTCGACCGCAGCCCAGTTGGGCGCGCCGTCGTAAATCATCGCGAAGATCAGAATGCGTGTGAATTTGTCGGGGTCGGCGAGATTGATGTGCATGTTCTCTCCGCCGCTGACCGAGCCCGAGCGGTCGTCGCCGTCGAGCGCGATGAACGGCGGCTGCTGCAACGACCCGAAGCTGTTTCCCAGTGCCTGAATGACGCCCTTGGAACCGTCGCGCAGCTCGTAGAGGCAGCCGAGGTCGAGGTCGACCCCTCCGGTGCCGTACGACGCGGCGGCCAGCTTCGCCAGAAAGCCCTTCTTCTTCGGTTGCGCGGCAGGTGCCCCGCTCGACCAGTTGAGATTCACCCGCATCGACCCCTGCTTCTCACCGGACTTGGTCAAACTGATGGTGGGCGACGCCTTGGACAGCGTCACCTTGCTCAGGTTGACCGACGCGGCGGGCTGGGCGGGCTGGGAGGGCTTGCGGGTGTAGTCGATGGCCATCGTGGAGCCTTCCGAAACGGTCGAGTTCCGGATCGCGATGTCCGGTTTGGGCGGTCCGTCGAGAATAACCGCAACCGGGGTCGACGACGTGGGCCGGGAGTGCACTATGGAGTTCTCACGTTCGAAACCGAAAGGAACCGATGAACCCGGTCGTAGAGGTCGCGCAAGGGAAACTCAGTGGTCGCACAGTTGCGGGGGTGAGCGCCTTCAAGGGAATCCCGTACGCGGCACCGCCCTTCGGTGCACACCGCTTCCAGGCACCACAGCAACCCGAGTCGTGGGAGGGCGTCCGGCAGGCCACCGAATTCGGCCCGACGGCTCCCAAGCCCGGATTTCCCAGCCCGATCGACCAGATTCTGTCCGAGGTGGCGATCGACGGAGACGATTGCCTGAACGTGAATGTCTGGACGCCCGACGTCGAGGCTGCGGGGTTGCCGGTACTGGTATGGATTCACGGTGGGTCGTTCACCAACGGCAGCGGCGCGGTACCCACGTACGACGGCACCGCGTTCGCCCGCGACGGAATCGTGTGCGTCACCATCAACTACCGATTGGGCGTCGACGGATTCCTGGCGATCGACGGAGCGCCCGCCAACCGCGGTCTGCTGGATCAGGTTGCGGCGCTCGAATGGGTGGCCGCCAACATTGCGGCGTTCGGCGGCGACCCCGCCCAGGTGACGGTTGCGGGGGAGTCGGCGGGCGCGATGAGTGTGGGCACTCTGCTGTCGATGCCTCGCGCGAAGGGGCTGTTCCGCCGCGCCATCCTGCAGAGCGGCGGCGGGCACCATGTGCTGACGGAGGAGACCGCGAAAAAGGTGACCGCGGCGTTGGCGTCGGACCTCGGTGTGGAACCCACCGTCGACGGTTTCGGTTCGGTGCCGGTGGCGGACTTGACGGCCGCGCAGACCGCGCTGTCGAATCGTATTGCCAAGCAACCCGATCCGCGTCTGTGGGGCGAGCTGGTCCTCAATGTCATGGCGTACGAGCCGCACATCGACGGGGATGTGGTGCCGGCCCGGCCGATCGATGCGATCGCCGCCGGCTCCGCCGCAGACGTCGAGATCATGGTCGGATCCAACTCCGACGAACATGCGCTGTTCTTCGTACCCAGCGGGGTGTTCCGGCACATCGACGAGAATCTGCTGCGAATGGCCGTGGCGGGCATGGGCGCCGACGCAGACCGGGTGCTCGAGCTCTACCGCGCCGACACACCCGACGCCACCGCAGGTGAGGTCATGATGGCCGCGATGACCGACTGGTTCTTCCGAATTCCTGTCATCCGTATCGCCGAGGCTCGTTCGGGTTCCGCGACGTATATGTACGAATTCGCTTGGCCGTCACCGTCGTACGAGGGCAAGCTGGGTGCCTGCCATGCAATCGAGATCCCGTTCGTCTTCGACAACCTCGCCGAGGGCACCGGAGGGTTGCTCCTCGGGCCGAACCCTCCGCAGAAACTCGCCGACCGGACTCACCGCGCCTGGGTGGACTTTGTCACGGCAGGCGACCCGGGCTGGGCCCCGTACGGGGCGGAGCGAACGGTCATGACATTCGACGAGGTGTCGGCTTCGGTGCAGGATCCTCGTGCGGCGCAGCGGGAGCTGTGGGACAAGATCCGGTAGACGACAGCACCGGTGGTACATGCCGTACCACCGGTGCTGGGTCTCGATCAGGGACGCGGAACGTTACGCAGGTTCGACTTCGCCATCCGAACTGCTTCTCCTACACCGCCGTTGAGAACCACCTTGCTCATCGCGAGCGCGAAGCCCTTGAGCTGCTCGCCTGTGAGGGTCGGCGGCACCGACAGTGCCAGCGGATCGGTGATCAGTTGCACCAGGGCAGGCCCGTCCGTGGCGAACGCGGTTTCGAGTGCGCCGCGAATATCACCCGACTGGTCTACGCGCTGCGCGTGAATGCCCGCAGCCTTGGCGATTCCGGTGTAGTCGACCTGTGGCACGTCTACACCGAAGTCGGGGAGGCCGTCGACGAGCATCTCGGCCTTGACCATGCCCAGGGTCGAGTTGTCGAACATGACGATCTTCACCGGCAACTTGTACATCGCCACGGTGAGGAGTTCGGAGAGCATCATCGAGAATCCACCGTCACCCGAGATGGAGACGACCTGACGGCCCGGGTGCGCGAACTGCGCCCCGATGGCGTGCGGTAGCGCGTTGGCCATCGAGCCGTGCAGCATCGACGCGACGAAAGCTCTTCTGCCGGTGGGGTTGATGTATCGGGCGGTCCACACGTTGCACATACCGGTGTCGGTGGTGAACACGGCATCGTCGTCGGCCAGATCGTCGAGCACGGACGCGGCGAACTCGGGATGGATCGGCACGAGCTTCTCGGCATTGCGGGTGTACGCGCCGACTGTCTTGCCCATCAGGTCGTTGTGCTTGTCCAACCACTTCTCTGCGTAGCGGCGATCGGTCTTGCGAGTGACCAACGGAGCCAACGCGTTCAGAGTTGCACTCACGTCTCCGTGGATGGGGTACTTCACCGAGGTACGGCGGCCCAACTTGGTCGGATCGATGTCGATCTGCGCGGTCGCGACATCCTCGGGAAGAAACTGTTGGTACGGAAAGTCGGTGCCGAGCAGGATCAACAGATCCGCGTCGTGGATACCGGCGTGCGCAGCTCCGTAGCCGAGCAGGCCGGTCATGCCGACGTCGTACGGGTTGTCGTACTGGATGAACTCCTTGCCGCGCAACGAATGTCCGACGGGAGCGCCGATGGTGTCGGCGAATGCGACGACCTCGTCATGGGCACCCTTGACGCCGTAGCCGGCGAAGATCGCGACCTTCTCGGCTTTGTTGATGGCGTCGGCCAGCTGTTGGATGTCGGCGGCGGGCGGAGTGACGACGGGAGTCGACGGAATGGCGATGGGATCCATTGCGCCGGCAGCGGACAGCTCGGCGATGTCACCGGGGAGCGTCACCACCGATACTCCGCCGCCGGTGATCGCTGCGTTGATCGCGGCGCGGAAGACGCGCGGTGCTTGCTCGGCGGTGGAGACGAACTCGTTGTACAGCGAGCATTCGACGAACAGGCGATCGGGATGCGTCTCCTGGAAGTACCCCGACCCGATCTCGCTGCTGGGAATGTGGGATGCGATCGCGAGAACCGGTGCGCCGGAACGGTGTGCGTCGAACAGCCCGTTGATCAGATGCAGGTTACCCGGTCCGCAGGAGCCGGCGCACACGGCGAGGGTGCCGGTGGTCTGCGCGTCCGCCGATGCCGCGAACGCCGCGGCTTCCTCGTGGCGAACATGGATCCAGTCGATGCCGCCCTTGGCCGACCCTCCGGTCCGACGCACCGCGTCGACCACCGGGTTGAGACTGTCGCCGACGATTCCGTAGATGCGCCGAACTCCGGCGTCGACGAGTCCGCGAACGAGTTGATCGGCCACTGTGGTGGACATAGTTTTTCTCCTCGGATGTAGTAGCGCGCCTCGGGGTCGATGTGCCCTGTGCGCATTCTCGACGCCTTCCCGGCGCCGAGGGTGTACGAAACATAGAAGTGCAGCGCGATCGCTACCGCAAGAGCAAAGCCCAGGTAGAGGCCCGACGCGATCTCCGTCACGTGGCGAAATTCCTGCCAGCACTCATCGAAGACTGGGGCTGTCCTGACGTGCTGTCTGCCGATGGCGACATTCAAATGAACAGGCTCTGTACAGGTTCATTCTTGGGATGTACGGTACTGACATGACCGAGCCCGCTATGACTCAGCGCACACCGGAACGCGCACGGCACAAGCGCCAACAGGTACTCGCCTCGCTCAAGAACACCATCGAGTCCGGCGACATCCCCTCAGGCTCGTTCTTGCCCGGAGAGAACGACCTTGCCCGCGAGTTCTCGGTCAGTCGCGGAACCATCCGATCGGCGCTCAGCGAATTGGAAGAACAGAACCTCATCCAAAAGCGAAGCGGCATAGGATCACTCGTCACCTTCGATGGTCATCAGATCGAGACTGCGGACGGATGGGCGCGGGCCCTGTCCACCGCGGGCGTCGAGATGCACACCCGCACTCTCCGGGTCGAGCGCATCGTCGACCCCGAGTTGGCAGCCGAGGCCGGTACTTCCACGTTGAACTTCGTTGCCGTCGACCGAGTGCGGCACGTGGTCGACGGGCGACCGGTGTCGCTGGAGCGTAGCCGTGTTCCGGCGCTCGGTTCGCTTGCGGACCTGCCCGAGAACGGATTGGTAGAAGAATCGCTGACGGCAACCTTGAGGTCTGCGGGGCTCGTGGCTGCCAGCGGCGAGCAATGGGTCTCGGTGGTTCCCGTCGACGCGGCCGATGCAGCCGTTCTCGAAGTGCCGGTGGGCACCCCGTACCTGCACAGCATTCGTGTCAGTCGAGACGCGTCGGGTCGGTTCGTCGAGAAGGTCGTCAGCCTGCTCGCGCCCGACCGATTTCGGCTCCATCTCACTTTCAATTCCTGACCGATGACCCCACTCTCTGCGAGGACTGTTTCGATGTCTGCTTCACGCGATCGCGCCCTCGGGGCTTTCTATGGCCTGGCGCTGGGAGACGCGCTGGGAATGCCGACGCAATCGATGTGTCGCGGGGACATTGCTGAGGATTACGGCCAACTACGCGGATTCGTCGCCGCCGGTCCCCGTCAGCGGATCGCGCACGGCATGTCGGCGGGCTCGATCACCGACGACACCGAGCAGGCGATCATGTTGGCCCAGTTGATCATCGACGGTGACGGTAGGGTCGATCCCTCGGCTTTCGCCCGCGCCTTGATCGCGTGGGAGTCCGAGATGTCCGCGCGCGGATCTTTGGATCTGCTCGGGCCGTCCACCAAGCGAGCTGTGGAACGAATACTCGACGGCTCCGACCCGAACGAGGCGGGCAAGTTCGGCAGCACCAACGGTGCGGCCATGCGAATCACACCTGCGGCAATTGCGGCATCGTTGGACGGCGGTATCGCGCCGTTCGTCGACGCGATCTACAGTTGCAGTTTCGTCACCCACAACACGTCACTCGGAATAGCCTCCGCCGCAGCGGTTGCCGGAGCCATCAGCGCCGGGATCGCGGGTGCGGAATTGCACGAGGCGGTCGACATCGGTGTCGCCGCCGCCACCGAGGGGGCCACCCGGGGATATTGGGTCGCCGGTGGAAACATCGCAGCCCGTATTCGTTGGGCAGTCGAGCTGGTCGGCAAGTCCGCCGACCGGCCCATCACGGACACAGTGGCAGACGTCATCGGCACGTCCGTCGCGTCACAGGAATCAGTGGTAGCGGCCTTCGCTCTGGCCGTTGCGTACGACGACCCTTGGGACGTCGTACTGGCAGCCGCCACCATCGGCGGCGACACCGACACGATCGCAGCAATAGCCGGCGCAATTCGCGGTGCCGTCGGCGGCCTGGCAGCGTGGCCCGGCGAAGCGATACGAACGGTAACCGACGTGAACAAGCTCGATCTGGAGCCCATCGTCGACCGACTGCTTGCTCTCCGTAACACGAACTGACACAGTTCGACTCACCCTTGGAGCACAACCATGACCTCATCCGCTTCCACGTCTGCATCGGACACGACAGTCGACGTATTGTCCCTGGAAACTCGGGGGATCGAGCCAGTCCCGGACGACGAGCGCAACGGTAATCCGCTGCAGTTGTTCTGGGTGTGGTTCGCCGCGAACATTTCCATTCTCGGTCTACCGCTCGGGGCTACCCTGGTGGTCTTCACCGGTCTGAATATCTGGCAAGCATTGATTGTCGCCCTGGTGGGCGCGGCGGGTTCGTTCGCCATCGTTGGAATCGTGTCGATTGCCGGTAAACGTGGCGGGGCACCGAGTCTCACGTTGTCGCGAGCCACCTTCGGGGTTCGCGGAAACATCGGCCCCACACTGGTCTCGCTGATGTCGCGACTCGGCTGGGAAACCGTCAACACCACGACCGCGGCATTCGTGTTGCTGTCGATCTTCACACTGATCTTCGGTGGATCCGGCGTCGCGAAGGATCATGCCGTCGTCACGATCGTCTCCATCGTCGTCTTCATCGTGCTCACACTGGTGGTCAGCGGTCTGGGGCATGCGGCGATCCTCGTCATCCAACGCTGGTCCACGTGGATTTTCGGTGCGCTGAACATCTTCGTCGCAATCTTCCTGATCGCCACCGTCGACTGGACTGCAGTGACCAGTACCCCGGCCGGATCCATCAGTGCGATGGTCATCGGTGTCGGAACCATAGCTGCTGGAACAGGTATCGGTTGGGCGAATGCCGGAGCCGACATGTCGCGATATCAACGAAAGAGTGTGGGAGCCGGCTCGTTGGTGCTGTCCAGCGCGGCCGGAGCCGGAATTCCCCTCGTTCTGCTGATCGGACTCGGCGCGCTGCTGTCGGCAGGCGACAACAGCCTTGCGTCCGCATCGGATCCGGTTGCGGCAATCCGAGAAATTCTGCCGGCCTGGATGGCCGTTCCGTATCTGATCACCGCATTCGGTGGATTGCTGTTGTCCAACCATCTTTCGGTGTATTCGGCCAGTCTCACCACGTTGACCCTCGGTTTCCGGATCAAGCGGGTCTATGCGGTCGGAGTCGACGTCTTCGTCACGTTCGTCGGCGCCATCTATTTCATGCTGATCTCCGACGGCTTCTACGGACCGTTCATCACCTTCATCTCGGTTCTCGCCGTACCTCTGACGGCATGGCTCGGTGTGTTCATGACGGACATGATCAAACGGAAGACGTACGACGCGGCATCGATCATGAACGTGGGCAACACCAGTCGCTACTGGTACACCGGCGGAGTCAACTGGTACGCCTTCGCGAGCTGGGCGGCGGGAATCGTGGTGGGCTTCCTGTTCACTGCGATCACGGTGGACGGCGACGTGATCTACACCGGACCGCTGTCCGGCAGCTGGATCGGTGACAACGGACTCGGCTGGGTGGCGTCGTTCGTGATCGCCGCCGGGCTCTATCTCGTCACCGGTGGAGCGCGGCGGACCGAGACGGTCTCTCGGTGAGTCCGCGACTGATCCATACCGGTCAGGTGATCGTCGACGTGGTGATGGCCGTACCCGAAGTGCCGGTTCCGGGAGGTGACGTCGTAGCGACGTCACTGAACGAGACCGCGGGCGGTGGACTCAACGTGATGGTCGCCGCGATTCGTGATGATCTGCCGGTGATCTTCGCCGGCAGATACGGGTCCGGTCACTATGGTTCGATCGTCCGCGAAGCTCTGTCCGCCAGCGGTGCCCGCATAGTCAATACCGCACCGTCTGAACAGGACTCGGGGTTCTGTATCGCCCTCGTCGATGCGAACACCGAGCGCACGTTCGTGACCTACCCGGGGGCCGAGGCGGAACTTGGTGTCGGGGACCTCGAGGCGGCAGGGGTGCGGAGTGCAGACTTGGTGTACGTCACCGGCTACGGGCTGGCGCACGAGAGCAACGCCGCAGCATTGACCGCGTGGCTGCCGACGCTTCCCGCGGACGTCACGGTGCTGTTCGATCCGTCTCCATTGATCGCCACGCTGAACCGCGACGTGGTGGACGCCGTTCTCGCCCGTGCCGACGTCGTGAGCGTGAATCTACGCGAGGGCATGCTCATGACGGATGAGGTCGATATCGATTCCATCGCGGCCGAATTGGTGACGAGGGTGCGGCCCGATGCGGCGGTGGTACTCCGTACCGGTCCGGACGGTTGTCGAATCGCGGGCGGTAGACGGACGTCGCAATCGGTTCCGGGGTTCGAGGTGCAGGCGGTGGACTCGAACGGCGCGGGCGATGCTCACGCCGGGGTGTTGTTGGCAGGGCTGTCCCGTGGGCTCGGTCTGTACGACGCGGCGCTGCGGGCCAATGCTGCTGCAGCACTTGCGGTCACCGAGCGAGGACCGGCGACGGCTCCGCCTCGGTCACGTACCGACGCGTTGATCCGCGGTCGTCCTCTCGACGGGTGAGAGACGACTCCGTCCTGGAACCGTCGAGTCGCGCACGACGAGGGTCGGTGTCAACGCCATCGAGGACACCGGAAGTCCATGGGTGACCGCCAGCAGCATCTCTGCTGCGCGCGTGCCGATTTCGCGGTGTGGGCTGTGAATCGTCGTCAACGGAACGGTCAACTCGCTGCAGATCGAGATGTCGTTGTAGCCGACGACGGCTACGTCGCGTCCTGGCTGCAGACCCGACTGACGCAGCACGCCGAGCACTCCGATGGCGCTGAAATCGTTGGTCGCGAAGATCGCCGTCGGGGGAGTCGGCAGCGACAGAAGGGCGCTCGCCCCGCGCCTTCCGGCATCGGGATCGAACCCCTCTTCCCGTACGTACTCGTCCGGAACGTCGATGCCTGCGTCGCGGAGGGCAGCGCGGCAGCCCTCCAAGCGGTCGATTCCGGTGCTGGCCCACGCAGGGCCGGACACGATCCCCACTCGGGTGTGGCCCAGTCCGGCCAGGTGCTCACCGGCGAGGTAGCCGCCCCGATGGTCGTCGCACGTCACGGAGGTCATGCCCGGGTATCTGCGGCTGATGAGCACGAACTTGATCCCTCGGCGCTGGAGGTTTTCGAGGTTCTCGCTGTCGAGGCGAGCATCACCGAAGATGAGGCCGTCGACGTTGCGGCCGAGCAACAGGTCGATGCGTCGACGCTGCTGAATCGGATCGTCGTGGGTGTTGGCGACGAAGGTCTCGTACCCGGCACGATTCGCTGTTTCCTCGATGGCGTCGTACATCGCAGAGAGCACCACATCGGTCAATCGCGGGACGAGTACTCCGAACGCAGTGGATTTCTTGGTGGTCAAGCTCGCCGCGTTGGGGTTGGGGACGTAGTCCATATCGCGGGCCAGCTCGAACAATCGCAGATCTCCGGCGCTCGCACCTGCCGGGTCGAGCGCAACGCGTCGCAGAGCACGAGAGACGGTCGAAACATGCACTCCCGCAGCCGCTGCGACCGTTTTGAGCGTGACGCTCCCCGAACTGGTGCTGTCCACTGGCGGTTCCCCTCGATCCTCCGTCGGCGCTGCCCCGACCCCTGATGACCCCTAAGCTAGCACCGTGCGCAATCGTTTGCGCAACAAGTTGCCCCTAGGAACGGACAATAGATGACAGGTCTTGGTGGTCTCAATCCGTCGCCGACGTCACTCACGCTTGGCCTGGTTCAGCAGCAGGTTCCGCTGATCACGAGCTTGGACGATGTCGACGCGACGACCGATCGCGTGTGCAGGCAGCTGCGCGAGGCGAAGGCCGGGTTCGCGGCGCTCGACCTCGTGGTCTTCCCGGAGTACTCGCTGCACGGTCTACGCAAATCGTCGTGGGCGTCCGACGAGGTGATGTGCGACATGGACGGTCCGCAGGTGGAGCGATTGCGCGACGCGTGCCGTGAGTCGACGGTGTGGGGGTGCTTCAGCATCATGGAACGCAACCCCGGTGGAGCGCCGTTCAACTCAGGAATAATCGTCGACGATCAGGGTGAGATTGCCCTGTACGTCCGCAAACTTCACCCCTGGACGCCCAAGGAGCCTTGGGAGCCCGGCGACATCGGTCTGCCGGTCTGCCCGGGACCGAAGGGTTCGGTGCTGTCGCTGTTGATCTGTCACGACGGAATGTTCCCCGAAGTCGCCCGTGAAGCGAGCTACCGCGGTGCCAACGTGTTGCTGCGCACGGCCGGCTACAAGTTCCCTCTTCGGCAGTCCTGGCGTATCACCAACGAGGCCAATGCATTCCACAACCTGGCGTACACTGCCTCGGTCTGTTTGGCGGGGGAGGACGGCAACGGCATCCCGTCGATGGGGGAGGCGATGGTGTGCGACTACGAAGGAACGATCATCGAGCGCGGCGATTCCACACCCGATCGGGTGGTGACCGTGTCGATCGAGCCGGCCAGGGCCGACGCGGCACGTCGCGAGTGGGGAGTGGAGAACAACATCTATCAACTGGGGCATCGTGGGTACACCGCGCTCGATGGAGGGGCGCGTGACTGCCCGTACACCTACGTCCGCGATCTCGCCGACGGAACCTACCGAGTTCCGTGGGAGGACGAGGTTCGCATTGTCGACGGGTCTTCGGAGGGATACGGGCCGCCGCGTCGAGACGGTAGTCCGATCGATACGGCCAGGGCCGGGATGCGCGGCGAGTAAGGCGCAGGTTACGCAGCCGGTGCCCGTGTAACGGTGCCATTAATTGGTTTCGGATTTGTGGCCCAAAGCTCGACATCGACCGAGAAACCCCTCTATCGTCATGACAACGCAATCGGTTGCACGACCGGTTGCACAGCAAGCGAAAGAAGGCTCGTTTCGATGACTTCCCAGGTAGGCGACTCTCTGGAGCTCACGGATCGCACCCGCCACGACATCGAATCGATGTCGTCGGGGGATGTGTACAAACTGCTGTCCTGTGCGGTGCAGCCACGTCCTATCGCCTGGATCTCGACGGTCTCCGGCGACGGCGTCCTCAACCTGGCACCGTTCAGCTTCTTCAATGTCGCGTCGCGCAACCCGGCGACGCTGATGATCTCCATCGGTGAACGCATCGGATTCCCCGGAGAGTTCAAGGACACACTGGTCAACATTCGCGACACCGGCGAATTCGTCGTCAACATTCCGTCCGCGGACACCGTGGATGCGGTGACCGCAAGTTTCGCCACCGTCGATGCCGATGTCGACGAGTTCGAGCTCTCGCACATGACCGCAGTGCCGTCGGTGTCCGTCGCGGCCCCGTCGGTGCTCGAATCCCTGGTGTCTCTCGAATGTCGCACGATGCAGGAAATTGCGCTCGGCACGGACACTCTGGTGTTGGGGACCGTCACGGCGGTGACCAGCAGGCCTGGCCTGCTCACCGCCGACCTGCACGTCGATACTCTCGAACACCGTTTCCTCGGCAGACTGGCGGGCCCGTTCTACACCACCGACATGAACCGGGTGGCGCAGTGACTGCCTCGGCCCGTCTGCGCGGTGTCGACACCGAGGCGGTTGTCGACACCTTCGACATCGCTGTGGTGCAGACCGGTTCGCGGGTGGGAGCCTGGCAGCAGAACATCGACGCGGTGCGCTCGGAGGTGCAGGCTCTCGCCGCGGGCGGATCGAAGGTGATCGTTCTGCCCGAATTGTTCGCCAGCGGTTACGATCTCGACAGCATCGACACGATGGCCGAGTCCGTACCCGGTCGAACGTCGACCGCGCTCGGAGCGCTCGCCGCCGAAACCGACACCGTTCTGGTGACGGCCATCGCGTTTCGTGATGCCGACGGAATCGTCTTCGACAGCTCGCTCGTCGTGGGCCCGGGCGGCCTGATCGCTCTGGGACACAAGCGCTTTCTGTGGGACCGAGAGAAATCGGTGTTCACTCCTGGCGCTGAGAGCGGACTGCTGGTCAGCACTCCGTTCGGCACCATCGGCGTCGTGATCTGCTACGAGGCAGGGTTCCCCGAGACGGTCCGCGACCTCGTCCAGCGAGGAGCCGATGTGATCGCCGTACCGTCGGCATTCGGACACGTCCGTTTGCACGTGTGGAAGTTGCTCACCCGTTCCCGAGCACTCGAGAACGGCGTCGTCGTCGCGGCCGCCGGACTCACCGGACAGACCGGCGACGGCCCACGGTTCGCGGGCCACAGCGTCATCGTCGGACCGCAAGGACGCACCATCGTCGAGATGGACGAGAGCGTCGGATCGGTCTCGGCAACAGTGACTCGCCGTGAGTTGCTCGACGCACGCGACGAAATTCCTTATCTGAAAGACCTTGCCCGCCTGGGCGGAATCACCGAGAACGATTCAACCGAGAACCCTCACGAGAGGAACCGAGATGTTCGATCTGCGATCAGCTGATCTCCTGCGCGCGTTCACCCGTCAGCTCGAGCTGTGCAAAGTGCAGCCAGGAGAGCAGGTGGTGATTCTCGCGGAGCCTTCGAGCCGTGGGGATTACGTCTCGGCTGCCTTCGGAGCGGCTCAAAGTTTGGGGGCACAGGTACTTTCGGCCACCGTTCCCGGCGGCAGTCCGGCACCGATGCCGAGCACCCACACCGGTGCGGGCCCCGGTCTTGTGTCGGTCATGAACAGTTCGGTCGCACAGGACATGCTCAAGGGAGCTGATCTCGTGGTCGATCTGACCAGCGAGGGCTTCATTCACGCGCCTATCCAGCAAGAGATCCTGGCCGCCGGAACACGCATCATCTTCGTGTGCGACGCCCCGGACGTGCTTATCAGGAATATGCCGCAGGACGGCGACAAGGAGCGGGTCCAGGCAGGCGTCGATCTGATCCGCAACGGTTCGACCATGCGCATCACCAACGAAGCCGGTACCGATCTCACCGTGCAACTGAGCAATTCGCAGCCCGAGTTCCAGGTGGGCTTCGCCGACGACAAGGGCCGCTGGGATCACTGGCCGTCCACCATGGTGTTGTGTTGGCCGGAGATCTCGAACGGAAAGATCGTGCTGTCCGAGGGCGATATCTTGTTGCCGTTCAAGGAATACGTCCGGTACGAGACGACGCTGACGGTCACCAACGGCCACATCGACGAGGTGACCGGCGGCGGTGAAGCTGCACTGCTCAACATGTTCTTCGCCGACTCCAACGACAAGTGGGCGCGCTACCTGTCCCACATGGGCTGGGGCTTGATGAAGACCGGCGACTGGTTCGCGGCCGCGATGTACGGCAAGGATGACATCATGGGTATGGACGCGCGAGCGTTCGCCGGCAGCTTCCTGTGGTCCACCGGCCCGCACCCTGTACTCGGCCGAGACTCATACGCACACCTCGACATCGGAATGCGCGCCTGCACGGTATCCATCGACGGCATCGACGTCGTCACCGAAGGTCGATTGGTGGAGAACTGACATGGCTCCGATCGAAGTGGTCGTCGCCGGCGGCGGCCTGGGCGGGCTGACCGCAGCGCTTTCGCTGCGGCACAGAGGAATCAAGGTAACGGTACTCGAAGCCGCCGCCGAGCTCGGCGAGGTCGGAGCAGGCATCCAGACCGCACCGAACGCCAGCCGCATTCTCATCGCCCTCGGTATGCGAGAGAAACTCGAAGAGATCAAAACCGAGCCGATGGATCAGGTGCGCAGGCGCTGGGAGAACGGGAAGGTCATCGCGCTCACCGCGCTCGGCGAATACTGCAAGAAGACGTTCAACGCGCCGTACTGGCACTACCACCGCGCAGACCTGCACTCTGCCATTCATGCGCAGTGCCTCGACCCCGACGGCCCCGGCCCGGTTGTGGTGTTCGAGACCGACGCGAAGGTCGTCGAGGTCGACCGCACCGACCCGATGCGGCCCGTCGCAGTCACCGGAGCGGGACGACGGTACGAATCGGATCTGCTCATCGGAGCCGACGGAATCCGCTCGACGGTACGCGATCTCATCGGCCTGCCCGACACGCTGGTGTTCTCCGGCGAAATGGCGTATCGCGCACTCATTCCCGGCGACCGTATCGTCAAGGATCCGGCAACCCGCTGGCTCGTAGATCGCTACCAGAGCACCATCTGGTACGGACCCGACCGTCACCTGGTGCACTACATGATCCGCAACGGCGAGTACCTCAATGTCGTTGCGTTGGCACCGTGTACGGATGAAGTACGTGACGGCGGACCGCGGCTCGTCGGGCCCGAGGAACTGATGGCGACGTTCCCGGACTGGGACGACCGCGCCCACGCGATGCTGTCCAAGGCCGACGAGAACGTGCTGTGCCAGGCGCTCTACTACCGCAGACCCGACCCGCGTTGGACCGACGGCCGCGTCGCGCTGCTGGGCGATGCGTGCCACGCCATGCTGCCGTACCAGGCGCAGGGCGCATCGCAGGCAATGGAAGATGCGGCGGTGCTCGCCGAGGAACTCGCGAAGGTGACCTCGAGCGGAATCGACGACGCGTTGGCGCGCTACGTCTTTCGCCGGGCCCGGCACGCGCGGATGGTGCAGGACGCGAGCCTGCAGAACAAGACCTTCTACCACATACCCGATGGACCCGAGCAGCAGAAGCGGGACGCGACACTGGCGTCGTTCGATGGGGAGTCCGACATCTCGTACGACTGGCTGTGGAGCGGTACACCGCTCGACGACAGCGACGACGAGAAATTCCATTACTCGTTCGTCCGATGACGACCTCGGACCACAACACCGCGCCGGAGGCTGCGATGAAGACTGGTGATCAGGTAGTACAGGAGCTCCCCTGGAAATGGGGAGTGCAGGGCAAGATCTTCATCATCGGCGGGCTGGGTTACATGTTCGACGCCTGGGACGTGGCGCTGAACGGCTTCTTGACCCCCCTGCTCGGAAGTTACTGGGATCTGTCCCAGGCCGAGCGCGGTCTCGTCGCCACCGGCAACCTGATCGGTATGGCCGTCGGAGCCGTCGTGTGGGGAACGATCGCCGACCGCGTCGGGCGAAAACGCGCATTCTCGTTGACGCTGTTGATCTTTGCGCTGTTCTCGGTCCTCGGTGCTTTCGCCCCGAGCTTCGAGATCTTCATCGTTCTGCGGTTCCTCGCAGGATTCGGCCTCGGCGGCTGCATCCCGGTGGACTACGCGTTGGTCAGCGAATTCTCGCCCCGCCGCATTCGCGGCAAGATTCTGTCCGCGATGGACGTCTGGTGGCCGATCGGTGCCACCATCTGCGGCGTCGTGGCAACACTGCTCGTCCCGATCGACGGCGATGTTCGCTGGCGCTACATGCTGTTGTTCATGGTTCTGCCTGCGCTGCTGCTGTTCTGGGTCCGGCGCGGCATCCCGGAGTCGCCGATCTACCTCGCCAAGGTCGGCCGAGAAGCCGAGGCCCGCGCCGTCATCGACGACATGGTGACTCGTACCGGATCCGACGCCGTCGAGTACGTCATCGTCGCCGACACCTCTCCGAAGGGTCCGGGTGGAATGAAAGCTGCTCTGACGCAGCTGAAATCGGTGTGGCGCTACAGCCCACGTATCACTGCCGCAGCGTGGATGCTGTTCGTGTCGATCATGCTGCTGTACTACGCCGCGCTGAGTTGGATGCCGTCCATCCTGCGGGCCGAGGGCTACGGGGAATTCGCGGCCTTCGCCGGTACGACGCTCATGACCGGAGTCGGTATCGTCGGTGTGCTCACCTCCGCGTTCATCGTCGAGATCTTCGGACGCAAGTGGGTCATCGGACTGTCCGGACCGATCGCCGGCAGTGCGCTGGTCATGTTCGCCGTCATGCTCGACATTCAATCGGCAGCGCTGATCTGGCTCGGCATCTTCGGATTCGTCATCCAGCTGACCATCCCCGTGCTGTACTGCTACGTCTCCGAGTTGTACCCCACCAATATCCGCGCCTCGGGATTCGGGTACGCCTCCTCGGTCAGTCGGGTGGCGACCGGCTTTGCGCCTCTGCTCTTCGGCTCCGTCATGTGGCCGATCCTGGGTCTGCCGTTGACCTTCGGCATCGTCACCGCGTTCGTGTTGTTCGCGGTGATCTGGATGGCGTACTTCGCACCCGAGACCAAGGGCCGCGAACTCGACACCCTGGTCGACGAACCCACCGAGGTAGTCGCAGGCGAGGCTCGGGTCTGATGAAGCCCGCACAGTTCGACTACCACCGGGCGCGCGATGTCTCGGGTGCAGTGCGCCTGCTGGCCGAGCTGGGCGAGGACGCGAAGATCATCGCCGGAGGCCAGTCCCTGGTTGCCATGATGAACTTCCGCCTCGCCCGGCCCGGGCATCTGGTCGACGTGGGTGGGTTGAACACTCTGAGCTACATCCGCCGAGAATCCGACGGCCTGCACATCGGAGCGCTCACCACCCACCATGACGTCGAATCCGGCGACGTGGGAACAGACTTCGCTGTTCTACGCGATGCCATGCGGTGGGTGGGGCACTACCCGATCCGTACCCGCGGCACCGTCGGTGGCAGCATCGCCCATGCGGACGCCACCGCCGAATGGTGCTTGCTCGCCATCCTGCTGGACGCCCGCATCGTCGTCGAGAGTGTGCGGGGACGGCGCACCGTTGAGGCAGACTCGTTCTTCTTCGGGTACTACTCCACCGATCTTGCGTTCGACGAGATGATCGTCGAGATCGTGTTCCCGAACCCGGCACCGCATGCCGCAGTGACCGAATACGCCGAGCGGCAGGGAGATTTCGCGATCGTGGGCGCAGCAGTGTCCCTCGATCTCGACGGCGTGGCCGTGGTCGGCGGACGCGTCGCCCTTGCGGGGGTCGGCGCGACCCCGATGCGATCGCCCGCAGGAGAAGCCGCGCTCGCCGCCGGTGGAACGTTCGCCGACTGCGCGGACGCCGCAGCCGAAGCACTGGAACTGGAGGACGAGGGCATGTTCACCGCCGAGTACCGCCGCGCCCTGGTGCGCACGTTGGTCGTCGAAGCCTGCAGCGACGCGCTGGTGTCGCAGGGGGTGCCCACGTGAGCGTCGATCAGGTTCTCACGCCGAAATTCGTCGGTACCTCGGTCGCACGCCGGGAAGATCCACGGTTGCTCACCGGCCGTGGCAGATTCGTCGACGACATCGCGATGCCGGGCATGCTGCACGCGCAGTTCGTCCGCAGCACCGTCGCGGCCGGAGCCATCACCGGTCTCGACGTCGGTGATGTCGCCGGAGTCGAGGGAGTGCGCGGTGTGTTCACCGCGGCGGACCTGGACTTGAGGCCGATCCGAGCCGAATTGTCCCGTCCTCTGACCGAATTCGTGCCCACCGACATGCCCGTGCTGGCGCACGACGTCGTGCGCTACGTCGGTGAGCCGCTGGCCATCGTCGTCGCCGCCGACGCCTACAGCGTCGAGGACGGACTCGAAGCGGCACGAGTGTCGTACCGGACTGTCGCCGCTGTCACCTCCGCAGATCAGGCCATGTCCGAGGGCATGCCGCTGGTTCACGATTCGGTTCCGAACAACACCGTCGTGGACGTGCAGATGTTTGCCACCGACGGCATCGACGAGATATTCGACGACGCGCACACCGTGGTGTCCGTGCAGTCCAGAACCGGACGTCAGAACGCACTGCCTCTCGAGACCCGCGGATGCATCGCGTACTGGGACGACCGCGACGAGCAATTGATCGTCTACATCTGCACGCAGGTCCCACACCAGGTTCGCACCGTCACCGCGCTCTGCCTCGGACTCGACGAGCGCCAGGTGCGCGTCGTGGTACCCGACATGGGCGGCGGCTTCGGGCAGAAGTGCGTCGTCGGTCGCGAGGAAATTGCAGTCGCCGCGGCAGCGTTGAAGCTCCGTCGTCCCGTGAAATGGATCGAGGACCGCAAGGACGCACTGACGGCCTCGTTCCTGGCGCGCGAACAGCAGTACGACGTGCGGGCAGCGTTCGACTCCGAGGGACACATATTGGGCCTGGACGCGGATGTCGTGTGCGACATGGGCGCGTACTCCTGCTACCCGTTCACCGCGGGTATCGAGCCGCTCATGGCGTCGGCGGAAATGCCAGGGGTGTACCAGGTTCCGGCGTACCGGGTACGAGGGCGCTCGGTGTTCAGCAACAAGGCACCGACCGCGCCGTACCGCGGAGTGTCACGCCCGCAGTACGTGATGGTGATGGAGCGGCTGTTCGAGCGAGCGGCTCGCGAACTGGCGCTCGATGCGGTGGAGATCAGACGCCGCAACGTCATCACGGCCTTCCCGTACACCGGCGTCAACAACATCACCTACGACCCGGGCTCGTACCTCGAGGCCCTGAACCTGTGCGAGCAGACGCTGCGGGACGGCGGTTGGTACGACCTTCAGGAGCGGGCGACCGCAGATGGTCGACACGTCGGCATCGGATACTCCTGCTTCAGCGAGCGAACAGGTTACGGAAGTAGCGCGTTCGCCGCCCGCAAGATGAACGTGGTGCCGGGGTTCGACATCTCGGAGGTCAGGATGGATACTTCCGGCACCGTCGTCGTGACGACCGGAACGATGAGCCACGGGCAGAGTCACGAGACCACCATGGCGCAGATCGTCGCAGATCGTCTCGGCATCGGCGTCGAACAGGTGAAGATCGTGCAGGGCGACACCGACCGCATCACGTACGGCTTCGGGTCGTTCGCCTCCCGCTCGATCACCATCGGCGGCAGTGCGGTGGCGTTGGCGTCGAACAAGCTGGGAGACAAACTGTGTGAGATCGCAGCGCACCTGATGGAGACACGTGACGACAACGTCGAGCTGGCGTCGGGGCGTGTCCGTCAGCGCGACGACCACTCGAAGTACGTCACCTACCGGGACATCGCCGACGTCGCGTACCTCAAGGCGCAGCTGCTGCCCAAGGGGGTCGAGCCGGGGTTGTCCGCAACGGCGAGCTTCGACGTGTTCAACGACGGCACGTTCTCCAACGCCACACACGGCGTCGTCGTCGAATTACACGAGGGCACCGGGCAAGTGGAGATCCTGAAGTACGTGTGCATCGAGGACTGTGGCGTCGCCATCAACCCCAAGATCGTTGAGGGCCAGTGTCGCGGCGGGATCGCCCAGGGTATCGCGGGCGCGTTGTTCGAGCAGGTCTCGTACGACGACCACGGAAACCCACTGTGCGCGAGCTTCATCGACTACAAGGTGCCCACCGCGTGCGAGATTCCCGACATCGAGATCCACCACCTCGAAACTCCCTGCCTGTTCACCGAATCCGGGGCCAAAGGAGCCGGTGAGGGTGGAACTATCGGCGCACCGGCCGCGGTGCTCAACGCGGTCAACGATGGACTACGTTCCACCGGAGTCGAACTGAACGACACACCGATCACTCCCGTTGCTGTACATGCGGCGCTGGCGAAGGGAAGGCCATGAGCAACAAGCAACTGATCGAACTGACCGTCAACGGTACCGAGCACGAGGTGATCACCCAACCACGCCGCACCCTGGTCGACGTACTACGGCACGACCTGCAGTTGACCGGAACTCACGTGGGTTGCGAGCACGGCGTCTGCGGGGCCTGCACTGTCCTGATCGACGGCAAGCCGGCGCGCGCATGCTTGACGTTTGCCGCGCAGGTGGAGAACTCCGAGATTCGGACCGTCGAATCACTGAGCATCGACGGCGAATTGAACGATCTGCAACAAGCGTTCGCGGACCACCACGGACTGCAGTGCGGATTCTGTACGCCGGGATTCCTGATGCTGGCCGAGGGATATCTTGCCGACAATCCCGATGCCACCAAGGAACAGATCCGCGAGGTGGTTGCCTCGAACTATTGCCGTTGCACCGGATACCAGACCATCGTCGAGGCCATCGACTCGTGCGCCGAACAGCGCCGCTGCGTCGGCTGCGCGAAAGGAGTTTCCCCGTGATACTGACCAACACCCTCGACATCGACGCGTCCGCGGACGACGTTTTCAGGCTGATCAACGACGTCGAGAAAGTGGCGACCTGTGTACCAGGGGCCGCAATCACCGGCAAGGACGGTGAGACGTTCCTCGGCGGAGTCAAGGTCAAGGTCGGGCCGATCAGCGCGTCGTACGCCGGCACGATTCGGTTCCTCGAAGTCGACGCCGAGACCCGCACGCTCACCCTCGAAGCCAAGGGTGCGGACTCGCACGGAAACGGCGATGCCGAGGCTCAGGTCGATCTCGCGGTCGAGTCGATCGGTGACCGTTCGCGGTTGACCCTGAACACCGATCTGGTGATCAGCGGCAAGATCGTCTCGTTCGGCAAGGGCGCGATCGTGGCGGTCTCGAACAAGGTGTTGCAACAGTTCGCCGTCAATCTCGGTGCGTTGCTCAGTGGTTCGGTTACGGCCGATCCCACCGCGCCTGCAGCAGTGAAGACCGCTGTTCCGAGTCCGATGGGCGGCGAATTGAATGCGATGTCTCTGATGCCCGAACCGGTGCGCAAGTACGCACCGGTCGCGGGGATCTTTCTCGCCGGAATGGTCGAGGGCTGGTTGGTCTCCAGAGCCTTCGGACGTCGGTAGGTTCGCGATGCTCGACTTCGCCGGCACACTGCACGATTGGTTCGTAGACGGACGACCGTTCGGTGTGGCTACTGTCGTGGCAACCTCAGGCAGCGCGGTGCGGGACGTCGGTGCGGTCATGGCCGTCGACGCCGGTGGTACCGCTCTCGGCGGGGTGTCCGGCGGATGCGTCGAAGGTGCAGTGTTCGATGCGGCAGTGTCGGCGGCGACGGGTGGACTCGTCGACCGCCTGAGGTTCGGCGTCGCGGCCGACGACCCGTTCGCCATAGGCCTCACCTGCGGCGGAACGGTCGACGTTGTGGTCGACAGGGTCGATCGAGACAGTCGCCCGCACTACGCAGAACTGTTGGCGCGAATAACATCGCGATCGTCGGTTGCCGAGGTCACGGTCGCCTCCGGTGCTGCGGGCGGACACCTCGTGGTGACTGCCGACGGCTCGTCCGGCTCCATCGGACACCCGGTGCTCGATGAGCGAGCTGTATCGCTCGCTCGGGTGATGTTGGCGGACGGTGCAAGTGGACTGCGGGAAATCGACGTCGACGACGACATCGTCGAGGTCTTCGTGCGATCGTTTCGGGCCCCACCGCTCCTGATCGTCTTCGGCGCGCTCGATCTCGCCGACGCCGTCGCCCACGCAGCAACCATCGTGGGCTACCGCACCGTGGTGTGTGATGCCCGGCCGATATTCGCTACGGAGGAGCGCTTTCCGCACGCCGACGAGGTTGTCGTGGCGTGGCCGCACGAGTATCTGACGGCCCAGTGGGACAAGGGGTCGATCGACGACACCACCGCCCTGTGCGTGCTCACACACGATGCGAAGTTCGATGTCCCGTTGCTCGACGTCGCAGTGCGCACCCCTGCCGGTTACATCGGTGTGTTGGGCAGCCGCCGAACGCACGAGGACCGACGTGAACGTCTTGTCGACAGAGGTGTCGGAGAGGACGCGTTCGCGCGGTTGTCGTCGCCCGTCGGTCTCGACATCGGCGGACGCACCCCTGGGGAGACCGCACTGTCGATCGTCGCCGAAATGGTTGCGGTGTCCAACGGGCGATCGGGCGGGCGTTTGCGTGACGGCACCGGTCCGTTGCACGGCAGCGCCGACCGTGGCAGCGAGGCTCAGCGTGGCGCGGTCAACTGCGATACGCGCACTGCGCCGGCAGTTCCGAGCATCAGCACTCCGGTCGCGATGGCGAAGGCGATCGAGTAGGAGTCCCCGATCGCCGGCGCGACGACCAATGGACCCACCACCTGCCCGACGCCGTAGACCGCCGTCAGCGTCGCCGCGGTACGGCCGATGGGAAGTGTTTGCGCTGTGCTCATCGTCAGCATCGTGATGCCCATGAACGTTCCCCCGAACAACAACGCTGAACATACGGCGGCAACGGTGTTCCCGGTCAGTGCGGGAAGCACTGCGGCCACGGTCTGCAATGCGAACGCTGCTACCAGAGCTTTGCGCAGGCTGGTTCGGCGTGCCACCCCTTGCCACAGCACCGTCGCCGGCACCGCAGCCAATCCCACGACGATCCACACCGCTGGACCCACCGACGTGCTGCCGTGGCCACCGACCGCTGCCACGAGAAACGTGCCGACGACGATGTAACCGAGGCCCTCGAGGAAGTACGCGACGAGCAATGTCCGCCACACCGTGCGGGTTCCGGCGTTCACCTCGCCCGCCTCGGACCGCCCTGCAGGCTCGGGGTGTACCCGAAGCGTCCACGCCGGGGCGACTAGCACCGCGGTCAGTATCGCCGAGCACAACCACAGCGCCTCCCACGACAGATGTGGTCCGGCGAGCAACGTCAGAATGCCCGACGCTGCAATACCTGCACCGACGCCGCCGAATGCGATTCCTGGTGACGCACCGTCGGCTCTGTGCTCGGTGACGGTGCTCGCGCAGGCGATGAACACGGCGGCACTCGCCAGGCCGGCCAGGAACCGCAGCGCCGAAAACGTTGCGGTGGAATGCACTGCAGCCATCGCCAATTCGCTTGCGATGAGCACGAGCGTCCACAGCCTGAACGACGTCGTCGTATTGATCGACGGGCGCACCGACAACACGATCGCGCCGACGAGGTAGCCGGCATAGTTCGCGGTTGCGATGACGGCACCGCTGCTCGGGGTCACCTCCGCCGCGTCGACCATGATCGGTAGCAGCGGCGTGAACACGAATCGTCCGACGCCCATCGCGGCCGCGAGTCCGGCCGCGGCAGCGAACGATAATCGACAGCCGTTCATTGCGATCGCCCTCCTAAGTCGTTAGCCGCGCCAACGGTACGCGTTGGATCCCCGTCTCATCGAACCGAGCAGCAGGGAACCGATCGCACCACCGGTGCGTCCAATACCTGATACCGACTGTGGGGGACGCATGAGTGAGACGAAGTACACCGACGCAGAACGACCTATCTGGGTCCCGTACTGGCCGAACACGTTGGGCCGCCTGTGGCAGGCCGTCATCGCGATTGTCGCGGTGGTAGGCATTGCGATCTATCGCGGACGGCTCGAGGTGCAAGGAGGCGACAATGGGCACACGATCGGATCGATCGCTCTACTTGCCCTCATGGCCTGCGTTTGGATCGGCGTCAACGACAACGTGATTCGATGGGTAATCCCCGTCCGATTCGTTCGGCGCGTCGAGGACCACGCGCTCGGTAGCGGCGTCTCCATTCCGCCTCGGACCGCCAAGCTCTGGTTGATCACGGTCGCGTCCATCTCGGTATCAGGAATGGGGGTCGCCCTGTCGAAGAGTGACGTGTTCGGCGCGGCCGGTATGCCGATTGCTGGAATTGCCATCGTTGTACTGGTGGCGACGCTCGGCTTCCGCAGCAGCGTCGAACTGCGTTTGTTCGCGGACGGATTTGTCAGACGCAGACGGTCGTGCGTGTTCTTCTTTCCGCGCACTCACGACATCCTCGTGCGCTGGGACGATGTGGAGCAGTACGAGGCCTCGACGTACCGAACGTCAGAGAAGCGGGGGAGTGGGTTCACCGAGCCCGTGCTGTATGTCCGAGCGACTGGGCTCGATATCGAGCGTCCCCGCGACCGGCTGGATCAACCGGACCGGATGGCGATTCGCATCCATTTGCTCGCAGCCGAGCCGAATGCCGTTCTGGCATTGATGAAGTGGTGCACCGACGGCCCGGTCAACCGGATCCGCATGACCGGCTACGACTCACCCAACCTGCTGGTGCCACCACCGCTTCGTGAGCGCCTGGAACTGTCGCGGTCCTAGCTTCGGCACGGAACCGATCACGGGCTCGCTGCGTCAAACCCGATGACGCCGATTCACCGGGCGTCGATACGGTGCGACTCGGGGGAGCGTCATGACAGTGAATGTGGATCCATCGATCCTGCGGCAGTTCTCGAATGTGCTGTCGGGAACGGGGGAGGTGATCGCCGAGTTGGACACCCTCGCCCCGTTCCGAGCATCCGAGAATGCGCTGCAGGGTACCGACTTTCGCGCAGCGTGTGCGGCAGCGTCCGCAGCGGCTGCGGGAGCTGTTGCCGCTCTGGCAGGCCGAGCCGAATGCGTTGCGGACATCGCCCGTGGTGTCGCGCAGAACTACGAGATCACCGACGACGACCTTGCCCGCCGCCTCGCTGCGATAGACCAGCCGAAATGACCCCGACCGTGCCGCACGTCGCCGGCTGGGAGCCGCAGTCGATGCGCAAGACGATGATCGAACTGGCCGAGATAGTCGAACGCGTCAACGGCCAACGAACCGGGGTCTTGGAAGAGCAGGACACACTGGCCGAGACGTGGACCGGCGAGGCGGCACGCGCCGCAGCCGATCGCGTGGTGGCCGAATGCTCCCGGATGAGCTCCGTCTGCAGTGAAATCGACTCGCTCGGAGCCGCATTCGAAGGTGCGGCCGACATCGTCGAGGCCGCCCAAGCGCACGTGCGGGCTCAGGTGTCCGCGGCTACGACGAGCGGGTTCGCGGTACGGGCCGACGGTGTGGTGAATCCCGAAGGGATGATCGCGCTGATCCCAGACAGCCTGGGTGAAGAGAAGACACGTCGAGCCGACGAACTCCGTTCTGCAGCATATCAATTGACCCAGGACATCCAGAGTGCTCTGCGCCAGGCCGAGAGTGTCGCTCTCGACGCTGCGCAGCAGCTGGCCGAGCCCACCGAGCGGTTGACCGCGCTCGCCCTCGACAATCCCACCGGAAAGTTCGTCGAGAACCCGGACGGGTCGTTCTCCTGGATGCCGGACTGGCCGTCGACCATCGCAGCGTCGGTCGTCGGAGGCATGGCCGCCGTGACGAGGCGGGCGCTGGAAATACCCGGTGTCGAATCCGTCGACGACGTTGCCAAGAACATCGGACGCGGGCTCGGGGTCTTCGGAGTCGTTGCCGGTGCGATTCCCGGAATTGCGGGAAAAATCGACGAGGGCGTGAACCCGGCCGAGGCCGTGATCGTCGAGGCGACGCCGATAGTCGCGGGAGCAATTACGACCTGGGCGTTCGGAGCCGTGGGTGGCATGGCGGGTTCCATTTTTCCGGGGCCCGGCACGGTGGCCGGCGCTGCTGCCGGGATCGCACTGGGCCAAGTCGTCAGCTACGGCGTGGAGAAGTTGTTCGAGGCGGCAGGAAAATGAGCGAGATCAGAGACGATCGCACGCCCCAGACCGAGGACGTGCTGCGTAAGAGCCTGGTAGCGCAGAAGTATCCATTGTGGGTGCGGACGTGGCGCAGTGTTCACCTGGGTTGGCTGGTAGCTCTCGGGGTTTCGTCTGCAGTCCTTGCCGCGACGATCGTGGCTCCGGTTCTCCTGTTCGGGACGCTTTCCGGGGAGACCGTTCTCCTCGTGTCGCCGCTGGTGCTCGCGGTGCTGATACCGCTCACAGCGGCCGTGGTGTTGTCCGGCATCGGTTCTGCGCGGCTGTCGCTGTTCGTGCGACCGGTGACTGTCGCCGGAGTCGGCCGAGGCGTGGCAGTGCCAGGGCGGGGGACTGTGTTGTATCGCAGCGGAATACTCGCATTCGCGTTGGTGTCCGGCCTGTCCTACATCCACTGGGGAGGAGACGCACGGGTAAGTACAACGCGTCACGACCTGAGCGTCGTAGTCATGTCGCACTTCGGCGCTCCGATATGTCTGCTGTTTTTCGCACTGAGTGTGCTCGTCGTCAACCGGACCCGAATTTCACTGCATCCCGATGGCCTCGTGGAGGAGATCTATCGGCGCCGCGGATGGAAGGCCACCACTGCAATCACGGTTGTCCCGTGGGACGGGATCGTCGAGCTGCAGCCGCAGACGCATCCGAATCCTGCGGTGTCGCATTCACATTGGTACCCCACCATCCGAGTCGTGTATCGCGACCCTGCCGGTGGAACGGATCAGGTGCTGGTCCTGATGGCGTGCGAGAAGAAGGTAGAGCCCAACGCGCTGCTGTCCGTACTGCAGTGGTGTCGGGACAATCCCTGGGGCCGTGCGCAGCTTGCCCATGACGACGCGCGAGAGCTACTGCGCCCGCCTCGATTCCTCGATCGCATCGAAGCAGACCGAGCGGCGTCGATGTCGGGTCGACGGGACGTCCAGTGACAACTCGGGAACAATCGATGCAGGGCGTTCTGCAACAGCGTGGTGTCGAGCTCGCGCCCGTACATCTCGACGAATGCGCAAGGTTCGGTCTGGAGCTCCCTGCGCTGCCGGGGTGGGATCTCGTTCCTGCGCATCTGTTTCCGCACGCCACCGCGGTGCTGTGTTCTCCGGCAGATGCGGTCGACGGGTTCGTTCCCAACGCGGCAGTCTTGACCGGAAAGTTGACGCGGTCACTCGATCCGCAGACCCTGCTGGCTTGTGGGTTCGGCGACTCCCGGGCACTTCCGAAATGGATCGACGTCAGCTACGACCGTGACCCGTTCTGCGGTCTACCGTCCGTTTCGATTGCGGGTCGGTACGACTGGGACGGTCGGACGCTGTTCGCTCGGACCAGGTATGTCGTGGTCCACCACATCGTCGATCAGTACCTCGTCCAGTTGACGGTCACCTTGCCAGACCGGATTAGGTCTCGGTTGGCATGGGCAGCAGACGAATTCGTGGACGAAGTTCGTATCGGGAGAAATTAGGTCGTAGGTAGCCTGCGCAGTTCCTCAGCAACGTCATCCGTCGTGCAGATGGATTCGACGATGCCTTCGAGCTCTGCTGCATCCTCTTTTCCCACCAGGCGGGCAATTTTGGCTCTGATCCCGCCGTAACTCATAGGGAAGTGGTCGACATCTCCGACGGGATTCGGGGTCGAGGCAGACATGGCAGTTCCATCTCGGAATTCGATCGTCACCTCGGCAGCCCGGCGCTCGGGTAGAAGCTCATCGAACTCGCCGGCCGAGGAGATATCGACCCGGGCGCTGAATTGTTGCGCGCGAGAGAAAGTGGGACCATCCGGATCGAGCGCGTCGACGTCGATCGCGTCGGACAAGAACGCAGCAGCGACGACGAACGGTAGCGAGAACATCGCGCCGAGGCGAGTGCTCGGATTGCGTTGGAACAGCGGCTCCGCCAGTGAATGTGTACGCACGACGACCCTTGCGATGTCGTCGGCTGACCAGTCGGCATGGCTGCGCAGACTCTGCACGGTGTCGATGGCGGCATGTGTGTAGGAGCAACTCGCATGCTGCTTGGAATAACCTTCGAGAGTCAGCCATCGCTCACCGAGATTCTCGGTGAGCTTCGCCAGATCCAGCGTGCCGATGATCGAGCCCAGTGAATGCTCGATCGCACCGGTGTTGCCCACCACACCCGCACTGGCCAGTCGTGCGGCGTTCGTACCGGCCCGCGCCGCACCGCCGATCCAGAGGTTGCGTGCAAAGTTACCGTCGAGCACCACAGCCCACGGCGCTACCTGCACCAACGCCGCGGACGAATCGATCGCTGCAGCAATGGCATCGCGGTCGCATCCGTGAACGACGGCGGCCGCAGTCGCCGCACCGGTCGCACCCCAATGCCCGTGGGTGTGCCATGCACTGTTCCGCGTCAGCGCATAGCCGAACCTGGCCGCCACTTCGTATCCGGCGACAACGGCGGTGAGGAAGGTGGGACCGGAGATCCGCTGGGGTGCACGTCGCGCTGCTGCAATCGCTGCAGGCACCACGTGCGCGGCGGGGTGTCCAGCGGCGTACTTGTTGCCTTCGTCGAGTTCGAGGCAGCACGAGGCAATAGCGTCGAGTTCGGCAGCCGATTCGACCGTGGTGCCGTGGGGTCCGCCGAGCGGGTGCGTCGAGCCGGGCTCGGCGTTCCAGTGGGCGCGTACTCGTGTCATCTCTGTGGTGCGCGCCCCGGCGAGTGTCACGCCCAGCAGGTCCAACAGAACGAGCCGTGCGCGCTCGACGAGGTTGTCCGGCAGGGGCCGGCCGCGAAGTATGTCGACTGCTTGGGCGAGCCGCGCGACGGAGGCGACGTGTTCCGTTGAGCGAAACGACAATGAACCGTCCATCGGTGAAGGTTAGAAGCAGATGGCTCTGATCGTCAATGACACAACTGATATTGCCTGGACTGTTACTCTGACTACATCGCTTAGCCGTGAACTGGGTCGCTCCACAATGTTCCGCTTGGCGAAACGAATGCATTGCTGACGTGATCGGCGCGCTCAGCGAGTAGAAGGAGACAATCAATGTCCGATCAACTCCTCGATGCCGTCCAGCAGGGCGTGCACACGGTGGATCTCGGGAGACAATTGCGAGTGGGAATGCCGCAGTCGCCCAATCACCCGCAGTTCTGGCACACGCTGCCGCGTAGACACGGGGACATGACACGGTCGGACGGCGGTAGTGCAGCCAACGACATGATCACGACGGGTACCCACGTCGGAACCCACATCGACGCGCTTGCGCACGTGAGTCACAACGGGAAACTGCACGGCGGTGCCGACGCGGGCCAGTCCTGCCTCGGTGGAAAGTACGTGGAGCACGGCGTGCACACCATCGCACCGATGATCCGGCGCGGTGTACTGCTGGACATCCCCAGGCTTCTCGGTGTCGGTCGCTGCGACGGAGGTTACGAGATCACGGTCGACGATCTCGAATCTGCCTGCGCTGCACAGTCGGTCGAGATCGGTACCGGCGACGTAGTGCTGATTCGCAGCGGCTGGGGTCAGCTCTTCGACGAAGGCCTGCCCTACGTCGGAGGCCCTTCCGGCGTGCCGGGGGTCAGCGAAGCCGGGGCTCAGTGGCTCGCTGCCCTGCAGGTGCACGCGGCTGGTGCCGACACCATCGCGTTCGAACGACTCGCCCCCGGCGGAGGTCACGCTCTCCTGCCCGCACACCGAGTGCTGTTGGTGGAGAGCGGAATCTACATCATCGAAGCGTTGGACCTCGAAGAATTGTCGCGTCAGGAGATCTTCGAGTTCACGTTCCTGCTGGTGCCGCTGAACATCTTCGGTGCAACCGGCTCGCCGGTTCGCCCTCTGGCGGTGACGTCCGCATGAGTGAACTCACCCTCGCGCAGCAGGTGGCGCGGTTCGCTGTGAACACGCGATACGAGGATCTGCCGGAAGATGTGGTGGCCTCGGTCGGTATGCGCGTTCTCGATACCCTCGGAATCGCGGTCGCGGCCACGGACCTCGATACCAGCCGCGCCGCCATCGCATGGGCGTGCGAACAGGGTGGCACTGCGACGGCGACAGCCATCGGAGTCGACGTCGCGCTACCGCCCATGCTCGCCGCATTCGTCAACGGGGTGCTCGCGCACTCCTTGGACTTCGACGACACACATCTGCCCTCTATCCTGCATCCGAGCGCCAGCGTGGTTCCCGCTGCCTTGGCTGCTGCCCAGGAACACGGTGCCGACGGCCGCGCCCTGGTGCGCGGCATCGCAATCGGCCTCGAGGTCTGCGTTCGGCTCGGCATGGCAGGCTTCGACCCGGACGCCAAGAACTCGGTGTTCTTCGAGCACGGCCAACACGCAACCTCCATTTGCGGCGCGATGGGTGGTGCCGTAGCGGCTGCCGTCATCGGGGGTGCTTCCGAGACCGGGATCGTCGACACCATGGGCATTGCGGCGTCGATGGCATCGGGCATCATCGAAGCCAACCGCACCGGCGGAACCGTCAAGCGCATGCACTGCGGGTGGGCCGCGCATTCCGCACTGTCGGCCGCGGGACTGTCCAGGCACGGGATCACCGGCCCGCCGACGGTCCTCGAAGGCCGGTTCGGGTTCTTCCAAGCCTGGTTGCACGAACCGGGCCGGGCAAACGAAATAGTCGCCGGACTCGGTACCGAGTGGGCGGTTCCGGGCATATTCTTCAAACCGTATCCCGCCAACCACTTCACCCATGCCGCCATCGACGCAGGGGCTGCGCTACGCAAGCGCGGAATCGTGTTGGAGGACATCGGCACATTGGAGCTGGGTGTCCCGGCCGCAAACCTGCGCACGATCGGTGAACCGATCGAGGTCAAGCGCACTCCTGCAACCGGTTACATGGCTCAGTTCAGCGGCCCGTACGCCGTGGTCGTCGGACTGCTGGGCGGTGGGGGACTCGGTGCCGCTCTCGAGGACTACTCAGACGAGTTGGCCAACGATCCGCAGCGGCGAGAATTGATGGCAAAGGTCTCGGTGGTGCCGGATTCGCGGTGCGACGCCATTTTCCCCCATCAGTTCCCTGCGGTCCTGACGGCCACGATGACGGACGGTTCCGTACTCTTCGAAGAAGTCCTGACGACTCGCGGTGGTCCGGAGAGGCCGCTGTCGTTCGAGGAGGTGTCGGCCAAGTTCACCAGCAACGCGCAACAGTTCCTGAGCGAGCCCGAGCTCGATGCGTTGGCCGGTCGGTGCCATGCACTCGGCGACTTGTCGAACATCACCGAACTGCTTGCGCCTCTGACGGTATCGAAGAATCAGTAGAGGCGCTGCACCGCCCAGTTCTCGGCTGGGCGGTGCAGTAGTTCGGCTGATTACGCGCGAGCCAGGACTTCCCGAGCTCCACGAACCACGGCTTCGTCGACGAATCGGCCGGAGTCGTCGACCGTCGGTCCTCCGTGAGCTGCGTCGTACAGCTCGAGCAACCTCCGAGCGGCGTTCACATCTTCGTCGGTGGGTGTGAGTGCGGCGTTGATGATGGGCACCTGGCTGGGGTGCAGTGCTGTTCGGGCTCGAAAGCCCATCTCGACAAACCGTGCGGTGGTGGTCTCGAAGCCGGCGAGGTCTCGGAAGTCCGTCGAGGTGGGTGCGATCGGGGCTGCGATACCAGCTGCAGCGCAGTCGATCACGATGCTCGTGCGGATTCCGTCGATCACCGTCGCCGTGTCCTCGGAGCGGGTGATGCGCAGGTCTGCCAAGAGGTCGACCTCGCCTATCCCGAACGTGCGAATTCGGTTGCAGTGGGTCATCTCCGGCAAGGCACGCAGTGCGTGGGCGGTTTCGACGAGACCGATCAATTCGACATCGGGGAGCCCTCTCTCGGAGAGGATTCGGTCGGCATGGGTGAGCGAATCCACCGAACATTTTGCAACCATGATGCCGGTGATCCCCACCCTGCCTACCGCGTCGAGATCCTCCTCGAGGAATTCGGGGGTGACGCGAACCCACACTTCGGTGGCGGTCGGCTCTGTGATGTCGAGCCACTGCGCGACGTCGTGGCGAGCTCGTTCCTTGTACGGCAACGGAACTGCGTCTTCGAGGTCGATGATAACGGCGTCGGCCGCGCCTCGTACTGCCTTGTCGAACAGCTTGGGCTTGACCGCAGGAACATAGAGAAACGACCGGGCGGAGGACAGTGTCATCGGCTTGTACGAGCTTCCAGGATCTGGGTGATCGATGTCGCGGCGGCGACCACCTGGCGGGCATGAATCATGTGTTCGTCGTCCGCCGAGGACGAGTAGCGGAAGGCCGGACCGGACGAACTGACAGAGCCGAGTACATGTGCGGCCCCGTCGAAGAACGGTGCCGCAATGGAGGCAGCTCCGGTGTTCCGCTCGTTCGTGGAGGTAGCGTACCCATTGGTTCGGATGTCCTGAAGTCCTGCGTGGAAGCGACTTTCGTCGGCATCGGGGGAGTGTGCCCGCAGCTCTTGGAAGGCTTCCACCGCAAAGCGTTCGGGCAGGAAGGCCAATATCGCGCGGCTCGATGCTCCTGAGTGCAAAGCGTACTGGGGCCCGATCTCGACCACCATCTTCACCTCTTGCGGGCTCTCGTACTGGTCGAGGTACACGCGTCGATGTCCGACGAGGACCGACAGAGTTGCGGTCTCACGGGTTTGAGCGCGCAGGGAACGCAGGACCGGGGCAGCGACGGACCTGACGTCCAGCTGGCTCCACGCCTTGGTTCCGAGGCCGATAGCCGCAGGACCGAGGGCGTATGTCGACTCTCCCACGACCGGCTGCACGATCGAGCGTGACGCCAGCGATTGCAGTATTCGGTGAACGACAGCTTTGCTCAGTTCGAGTCTGCGCGCGATCTCCGAAACCCCCAGGGCCCGATCGGATTGTGCGAAAGCAATGAGCACATCGGCGACGCGATCTGCCGACTCCGTGCCTGTCGATGTTTCCAGTACCGGCTTGCTGACCATATGTGTCACCTTTCGGATGTGCCTGCGTTCCGCTGGGCGAACCATACCCGTAACAAGAATTTGACGAAAGGTCCTGTTCTGAGCGCGTGATGCATGACATACTCGGTTCCAGCGAGAAAAGTCATCAATCTGATGGTGCGCTCAGCGGAACGATCGAGTTCCGCCCTCTTGTTCGACTCGGCACCGGTGGGTGCGGAAGGCAGACACAACAATGAAGAAGCTCGTAGGTGTGCTGACAGCGGTTGCGGTCGTGGGTGCGGCAGCGTGTGGATCCTCATCGGGTTCGGACGATTCGGGGCCGATCAAGATCGGCTCGGTGCACCCCACCACCGGTGCGCTCGCCGGTGTGGGTGGTCTGATGAACGACGGTGCAGCGCTGGCAGTTTCCGACATCAATGCGGCAGGCGGCATCGCAGCCCTCGACGGGCGGTCACTCGAACTGGTGTCCGGTGACAGCCAGGGCAAGGCCGAAGTCGGCCAGAGCGAGGCGCAACGCTTGATCGACGACGGTGCCGTGTCCCTCGTCGGTACGTACCAGAGCGACGTGACGCAGAACGTCGCGTCGGTCGCCGAACGGTCTCGTGTGCCCCTGGTCATCGACGTCGCGGTGGACGACAAGATTCTCGAACAGGGTTACCAGTATTCGTTCCGTATGCAGCCGAATGCCTCGAGCATGGGCACCGACGGTGCCAAGGCGCTCGCCGCGATCGAGGAGCAGACCGGCCAGGCCATCGACAGAGTGTCGTATCTGCACATCGAAGGCTCGTTCGGCGACAGCGTCTTCGACGCCTTCGAGGCCGAAGCAGCAAATCAGGGAATCTCCTCCGTGCAGGAAATCACCTATCCGGCAACGAACTTCTCGGACGCGACCACCCAGGTTCGGGAGGCAGCCGTGTCCAATCCCGATGTCATCGTCGCCACCGGTTACTACCCGGACGGGTTGTTGATCGCTCGCGCGGTCGAGCAGTTGAACCTGAACGTCAAGGGCGTGTACGGAATTGCCAACGGCGCGTTCGACGACAGCTCCTTCCCGAGCGATGCCGGTGCTGCCGGCGCAGGCGTTCTCAGTGCCAATTACCACTTCGATGCCACCAGCGACCGCGTCACCGACATCCGTGCACGCTTCGAGGCTCAGTATGGGCGACCCATGGAAACGGCAGCAATGTTGTCCTACCAGGCAGTCGAGGTCATCGCGGCAGGCCTGGAAGGCGGCGCTTCGACCGACCCCGAGGATCTGCGGGACGCGATTGCGGGCGTCTCGATCGAGGATCCGTTGCTCGCGTTCAGTGGGCCGATCGAGTTCGACGAAACCGGTGAGAACAAGAACGCGACCGTCATCGTCACCCAGGTACGCGACGGTGCGATCGCCCAGGTCTTCCCCGAAGAATTCGCAACGGACGCAATCGAGTTCCCGGTAGGGGCGGGACAATGACGTCCACGGCCCCAACCGTCGACAAGGCGGGAAAGCGCGGACTCTCGGGTCTCGGCCCCGGTGCTCCCGTGCTGGCCGCGATCGTCGTCGTCATGGCGGTCATCTATTTCGTCGGTGGTAAGGACCAGGGACTGGTCACCCAGGCGGTCGTCTCCGGTCTGCTGCTCGGCGGCGTCTACGCGCTGATCTCGGTCGGGTTGACGCTCATCTTCGGCGTTCTCGGCATCGTCAACTTCGCCCAGGGAGCGATGCTGACGATGGCCATGTACATCGTCTACGCCTTGTCCACGGCAGGCCTTCCGGTCTACGTTGCGACACTCGTGGCGGTTCCGCTGATGTTCGTCTTCGGCATGATCGTGCAGGCGACGTTGCTGACCAAGCTGACGATCAGCGGGAGCCACGACGGCCCGCTGCTGGTCACTCTCGGTCTGTCGCTGTTGATCATCAACGTGCTGCTGATGATCTTCGGCGGACGTCCACAGTCGGTGCAGGCACCGATCGACGGTTCGCTGAACGTGCTCGGGGCCGTCGCATCATGGCCACGTGTGGTGGCGTTCATCGGTGCTGCGCTCGTCGCCGTTGCGTTGACCGCCGTGTTGAAGCGGACGCCGCTCGGCTTGTCGATCAGGGCAGTTGCGTCGAACTCGGAGGGGGCCAAGCTCGTCGGCGTCGACATCGGCCGGGTCTACGCTCTCACCTTCGGAATCGGCGCGGCCTGTGTGGCTGTGGCCGGAGGATTGATGACGCCGTTCACCAGCCTCACACCGTCGGTCGGCGAGCAGTTCACGATTCTGGCGTTCGTCATCGTCGTTCTCGGCGGACTCGGCAGCGTCGTCGGTGCCGTGGTCGGCGGGCTGATCATCGGGCTCGTCCAGACGGTCGGCGCGCTCTACCTACCCGGAACGGGGTCGCTGATCCTCGTGTTCGCGGTGTTCGTCCTCGTCCTGTTTCTCAAGCCCGAAGGATTGTACGGAGCTCGCCGATGACAACGACCGGTACCGCACCCACCCCGGTGCACGACGATTCACGACTGAAGGACACGTGGCTTCGTCGCCAACTGATCACGCTGGCAATAGGATTCGTCGTCGTCGCGGCATTGCCGTTGATGCTGGGCGAGCAGGCGCAGACGGTGGCCGTCCGCACGTTGATCTTCGCGATCATGGCAGTGGCCTGGAACATCATGAGCGGCTTCGGCGGCATGTTCAGCTTCGGCCACGCCGCGTTCTTCGGCATCGGTGCGTACACCGGTGCGTTCCTGCTCGTCGAACACGATGTGTCGCCGTGGATCTCGATGATCGTGGCCGCGTGTATCGCCGCTGTGGTGGGCACACTGATCGCCTATCTGTGCCTGCGTTACCGGCTTGCCGGTTCGTACTTCGCGCTGGCCACGTTCGCCTTCGCTCAGATGTTCCTGCTGTTGGTACAGAACCTCGAGGTCTTCAACAAGACCGAGGGCTTCAATGTGCCGATCCTGCCTCGTGATTCGTGGTGGATGCTGCAATTCGAGAAGGGCAGCGCCAACTACCTCTGGATCCCGTTGGTGATACTTGCTCTCGCAGTTCTCGGCACCATCTTCTACACGCGTTCTCGCGCAGGCCAGTTCGTCCAGGCCACCCGCGACGACGAGACAGCCGCAGCATCGCTCGGTATCGATACCATGAAATATCGGCTCATTGCCGTGGCCGCGAGCTGCGCACTGACCGCCGTCGCCGGCGTCTATTACACGCAGTACTACTTCTTCGTCGGCCCCGAGCAGGCCTTCGGCTCGGCGGTATCCGTCGAAGCAATCGTGCCGGCGGTCATCGGCGGAATCGGAACGATCTGGGGTCCGGTGATCGGTGCCGCCGTCATCGGGCCGCTGTCCGAGTTGATCAACCAGTTGCTCAGAAATCCGCCGCAATTCCTCGAATTTCTGCAAGGAACAATCGGTTTGGACGTCGCCGCCTACTCGGTGATCCTGATTCTGATCGTGATCTTCCTGCCCAAGGGAATCTTCGGGACGATCCGTGAGAGGTGGAACCGATGAGCCTGTTGAGCATCGAGAACCTGAGCAAGTCCTTCTCGGGAATCCACGCGGTACGCGAGGTCAGCCTCGACGTGCCCGAGCACGAATTCCTCGGCATCATCGGCCCCAACGGGGCAGGTAAGACGACCCTGTTCTCCCTGCTGTCGGGTGAGCAGCCCCCGACAGCAGGCCGAGTGATCTTCGACGGAACGGATATCACCGGATGGCCGGCGAGCAAGATCGCGCGGGCCGGTCTGGTGCGTACGTTCCAGTTGATGCGCCCCTTCGAGTCGATGTCGGTACTCGAGAACGTCACCATTGCCGCACTGTCGAAGCGTAAGTCGCGCAAAGATGCTCGACGCCACGCGCTCGAAGTGCTCGACCGGGTCCAACTGTCGGATCAGGTGGGCGGCAAGGTCTCGACCATGTCCACTGCGGGGTTGAAGCGACTCGAACTCGCGCGGGCTCTCGCGATGGAGCCGCGGGTCGTTCTGCTCGACGAAGTACTGGCCGGGCTCGTCCCCGCCGAGCGCGCACCCATGATCGAGCTGTTGCGCAGCGTACATCAGCAAGGCCAGACGGTGATGTTCGTGGAGCACATCATGGCAGCGGTGATGGCGTTGTCCGAGCGTTTGGTCGTCATGCACGAGGGCGCTGTGTTGACCTCGGGCGACCCGCGCACTGTCGTCGCCGACGAACGAGTCGTCGAGGCCTACCTCGGTGAGGAGAAGACCGCATGATGCTCGAAATCGACGACCTCCACGCCGGCTACCGCAGGCTGGAGATTCTGCACGGACTGACGCTGGGGGTCGACAAGAACGAGATCGTCTCGCTCATCGGTGCCAACGGTGCGGGTAAGACCACGACGCTACGTGCGTTGTCCGGCCTCGTCACCACCTCGGGTGGCCGAATCATGTTGGACGGAAACCCCATTCACGGTATGCGTGCCGACCGAATCGTCAAGGCGGGTCTGGTCCACGTGGCGCAGGACCGCGCGCTGTTCGGTAGCCTCTCGGTAGCAGAGAACCTCGAGATGGGTGCCTACTCGCAGAAGCACGGAACCGTACGCTCGTCGTTGGATTCGGTCTTCGAGTTGTTCCCCATCCTCGCCGAACGCCGGGAACAACGCGCCGACACCATGTCCGGTGGGCAACAACAGATGTTGGCCATCGGACGAGCCATGATGGCCCGTCCACGGGTGCTGACGCTGGACGAACCGTCCGTCGGACTGGCACCGAAACTCGCCGCGGAGGTTCTCGACGCTATCGTGCGCATCCGCGACTCCGGCGTGACGGTGCTGATAGTCGAACAGAACGCCGCGCAGGCACTGGCGATCTCCGATCGCGCCTACGTAATCGAGAGCGGCTCGATCGTGTTGACCGGCAGCGGTTCCGAACTGGCACACGACGAACGCGTCAAAGCGGCGTACCTCGGCATTTAGGAGCCCCACGCACATGCACCTCTTGGCTTTCACCCCGATCGACGTCGACTCGGCCGAACTGGCTCGTCGGCAGCGTCGGTACGACCAGTTGGCCCCGTCCGGCGTCACCGTCGAACTCCGCAACATCGGACCCGACGCGCCCGATGCGCTCGACACAGAATTGGACATCAGACGTTCCGAGGATGTCCTGTCTGCGGCCTTGCATGCTCTACGCGACACCGAAGCAGACGGCTTCCTGCCCGACTGCGTGCTGGATCCGTGCGCAGAGGAAGCGGACTCGTTTGCTGTACCCCTGTACGGATTGACTCGACTGACCGCGTCGTTCCACGCATCCCAAGGAAGCCGCATCGGCGCTCTGGCCCGAAACGAGGCCATCGCCGCCGAACTGGACCGCAGGCTCGGCTTCTACGGTCTCGTCGCCGAGGCCACTGTTGTTCTGGGACTGGGTGTTCACGACATCGCCGATACTCGGGCGTGGGGACGAGCAGTGTCCGAGCACGCGCGCGAGTTGCGCTGCGACGTCGCAATCAACGCCTGTTCGGCAGTCGACCTGACGGATCCTCCGGTGTCTCCGTGGGTAGTGGACCCCACAGCAACGGCGCTACGACTGCTGGGACTTCGCAGCGAATTGAAGGTCCTCGCATGAGCGCGGAGGGCCCCGATCTCGTCGTTGCAGGTGCGGGCGGCGGACTCGTCGCGGCGCTCAGGGCTGCTCAGCTCGGTCTCGACGTTTTGGTGGTCGAGGCGAGCGAACACTTCCGGCGCGGCAACAACACGGCGATGTCCACCGCGATGATCCCGGGCGCGGGCTCGCGGTGGCAACGCGACGCGGGAATCGACGACTCACCGCAGCAGTTCGTCGACGACGTGATGCGCAAGACCAAGGGCACAGCCGACGCTCGGTTGGCCACGGCGCTTGCCGACGTCAGCGCTCCCTTGGTTGAATGGTTGGCAGATCATCTGGATCTTCCGCTGGCGTTGGTGACCGACTTCGCGTACCCGGGGCACTCCCGATTACGTTGTCACACAGTCGAAGGCCGACACGGTAGCGCGATGCTCGATCACCTCGCCCGCGCTGTGGCGGCCGAGCCTCGGATCGACATGCTGGTTCCGGCGCGCCTCACCGATGTGTCGGTCGACCTCGACGGTGGCGTGGACGCGGTGACTGTCACGCTGCCCGACGGCAACACCGAGGTCATCCCTACTCGCGCAGTACTGTTGGCCACCAACGGATACGGCGCGAACGAGGCTCTCGTGGAGCAGCACGCTCCGGAAATATCGTCGGCGCGGTACCACGGCAGCGAGCACTCCACCGGAGATGCTCTCGCCATCGGGCGCAAGCTGGGAGCGGATGCGGCGTACCTCGACGCCTATCAGGGGCACGCGGCACTGTCGAAGAAGGCGACGACGCTCGTCGGCTGGGCCACTGTGATGCACGGCGGAATCGTGCTCGACGCAACGGGCCGCCGATTCGGTGACGAAACCACCGGCTACTCCGAAAATGCCGCCGCTCTCGCGGCTCGGCCCGGATCCGAGGGCTGGGTCGTCATCGACAGGGAGGTCTACGACAAGTGCCTGTCGTTCAAGGACTTCGAGCAGACGGTGGCCTCCGGTGCGGCAGTGTGGGCCGATGACGCTGCAACTCTGGCCGACGCGACCGGCCTGCCGGCCGAGGCGGTGGCAGAAGAACTCGCGGCTGTGGCAGGGTATGCACAGGGCGACGTGCCGGATCCGTTCGGCCGCAGCTCTTTCGAGCACACCCTGACCGAACCGTACGCGGCCATCAAAATCGTCCCCGCGTTGTTTCACACGCAGGGCGGCCTCGTCGTCGACGAGAACGCGCGAGTACTGCGGCCCGACGGGTCTGCAATCGACGGCCTGTTCGCCTCCGGCGGCGCGGCAATGGGCATTTCGGGCCACGGGGCCGCCGGTTATCTGGCGGGCAACGGGTTGTTGCCCGCGCTCGGGCTCGCGTACCTCGCGGCCAGTTCTCTCACAACTTCCTAGCTAGTGAAAAATCTCGAAAGGACAATCATGTCAACGTTGTTGATCACCAATGCCCGCATCGTGCGACCGGGATCGGACGCTCCCGACGAGGGGGAGTTCCTCGACCTTCTCATCGAAGACGGCAAGTTCACCCGCATCGAAGCGGGAATCGATGCCGCCGGAATCGACACGGTCATCGACGCCGCAGGCAAGGTTGCGTTCCCCGGAGTGGTCGACGCGCATCAGCACTGGGGTATCTACAACTCGCTCGGTGAGGACGCCGAGATCGAGTCGCGGGCCTGCGTGCAGGGCGGCGTCACCACCTCGCTGTCCTACATGCGTACCGGGCAGTACTACATGAACACCGGCGGCTCCTACGCCGACGTCTTCCCGACCGTGCTCGAGGCCACCGAGGGCCGACCGTACGTGGACTACGCCTACCACCTGGCACCGATGTCCAAGGGCCACATCGACGAAATCCCGGCACTTATCGCCGAGCACGGCGTCACCTCGTTCAAGATCTTCATGTTCTACGGCAGCCACGGCCTGCACGGGCGCTCGACCGACCAGAGCGAGTTCCTGATGACGCCCAAGGGTGAGCGTTACGATCTGGCGCACTTCGAGTTCGTGATGCGCGGAATTCAGGCTGCGCGCGAACAGTTCCCGGACAAGGCCGATCACATCTCGCTGTCGCTGCACTGCGAGACCGCCGAAATCATGAGTGCGTACACCAAGATCGTCGAAGAAGAAGGTACATTGCAAGGCCTGGCCGCCTACAGCGCGTCACGGCCACCGCACTCCGAGGGCCTCGCCGTCACGATCGCGTCGTTCCTGGCCGACGAGACGCAGCTGCCGAACATCAACCTGCTGCACCTGTCCTCGCGCAAGGCGCTGACGGCGGCAATGCGGATGGCGAAAGCCTTCCCGCACGTGAACTTCCGTCGTGAGGTGACCATCGGGCACCTGTTGGCAGATATCGACACCGCCTACGGACTCGGCGGCAAGGTCAACCCGCCGTTGCGTCCTCGAGACGACGTCGAAGCGTTGTGGGAGCACCTGCTGGCCGGCGATATCGACTGGGTTGTCAGCGATCATGCGTGCTGCAAGGACGAGAAGAAGTTCGCCGAGGACCGCGGCGACATCTTCGCCGCCAAGTCCGGCTTCGGCGGGGCCGAGTACCTGCTCCCCGGTTTGGTCAGCGAAGGCCGCAAGCGCGGGCTGAGCTGGCGCCGGATCGCCGAGCTCACGTCCCTCAACCCGGCGTTGCGCTACGGCCTGCCGGGCAAGGGCGACATCGCCGTCGGGATGGATGCAGACCTCGCGCTGGTCGACCCCGATCACACCTGGACCGTGAGCCCCGAGGACTCCGAGTCGGCTCAGGAATACACGCCGTTCCAGGGCTTCGAACTCGGTGCGAAGGTGACCGACACGTTCGTCCGCGGACAGCGTGTGCTCGCTGACGGTGCCGTCTCCGGCGCGCCCGCCGGTCGCTACCTGCACCGCCCGTACCTGTGACGGGGCCGCTCGAGGGCGTCAAGGTACTCGATATCTCGACGATCCTTGCCGGGCCGCTCGTCGCGCAGATCCTGGGTGATTTCGGTGCCGAGGTCATCAAGATCGAGCACCCGACGAAGCCCGACGGGATGCGGGGACACGGTCTGGACAAGGACGGACACCCGCTGTGGTGGACGATGATCAGCCGCAACAAGCGGACGATGACGTTGAATCTCGGCAACGAGCGCGGAGCGGAGATCTTTCGGCGTCTCGCGGCAGATGCCGATGTGGTGGTCGAAAACTTCCGGCCGGGCACACTCGAGCGCTGGGGGCTGGGATACGACGTCCTGTCCGAGGCGAACCCCGGCCTGATTCTGTTGCGTGTCACCGGTTTCGGGCAGACCGGACCGTATTCCACCAGGCCCGCGTTCGGAACACTCGTCGAGTCGATGAGTGGTTTCGCCCACCTGACCGGCGAAGCCGACGGCCCGCCGACGCTCCCCGCATTCGGACTCGCCGATTCCCTCGCCGGAATAGCGGGCTCGTCGGCGGTGTCCATGGCATTGCTGCATCGCACCAACAACGGCGGCAAGGGGCAGGTCATCGACCTCGACCTGTTGAGCCCGATCATGGCCGCGGTGGGCCCGGGCGTCATCTACGCCGACCAGTTGGGTATCGACCAGGAGCGCACCGGAAACAGGTCCAGCAACAACGCACCACGCAACCTGTACAAGACGGCGGACGGCCATTGGCTGGCGATCTCCACGAGCGCCAATTCGATAGCCGAACGCGTCCTGGTGCTGGTGGGTCACCCCGAGGTGCTCGACGAACCCTGGTTCGCGACCGGCCGGCAGCGCGCCGCGCATGCGGATCTGTTGGACGATTACGTCGGGGGCTGGATCGCCGAGCGGACGCGGGACGTCGTCATCGACGAGTTCGAGAAGGCAGGTGCGGCAGTCGCTCCCGTGTACAAACCCAGCGAACTGCTGTCGGATCCGCAGGTCAATGCCATCGAGATGGTGACGACCGTGGAAGACGACGATCTGGGGCCGGTCCGTATGCAGAATGTCATGTGGCGGATGGGCGGTAGCCCCGGCCGAATTCGGCACACCGGTCGACGGCACGGGGCCGACACCGACGACGTACTGTCCGAACTCGGCTGTACGGCCGACGAGATCGAGGCCATGCGACGCGACAGCGTGGTGTAGATCGATCCCGCGGTAGCGGGTGTCGGAACGCCGCCGCGGGTCAGGCGGGGAGCTGTCGAATCACCGAAGCGACGGCCTCTGCCTGGTCTGCGATACGAGGGCCCCATCGACTCGACAGGTCCTCGTCCATCGGGAAGATCCGGCCGTCGCGGACGGCGGTCATCGATCCCCAACCCGGTCGTGACGAGACGGAAGCGGCTGTGACGCCACAGCATTGGGCGTCGGCAAGAAACACCACATCCGGGTTCGACGTGATCACGGCCTCGGCGGCGAGCTGCGGGTAGTCGCCGGCGTCGGAACCGTCGGCGATGCTGGTGAGTCCGAACAGACCGTAGATCTGCCCGACGAAGCTCGCACTCGTCACCGTGTACAACGTGTCATCGAGTTCGTGGAAGTACGTCAGCGGCGCCTCGCGGGTCGGGACGCTCGCGACGGCTGCATCGATCCGGTCACGAGTCCGGGATACGACGGCATCGCCGTCGGCGTCGTGGCCGGTGGCGTCCGCGACGCGCTCGATCTGCGAGTAGGCATCGTCGATGCTCGTCGCGGCAGGCAGCACCAGCGTCGGAACGCCTGCCTCGGCCAGTGTCGACGTCACGAGGCCCAGGTCGGTGGAGGCGATCACCAGATCGGGGTCGTACGCCACGATCGCTTCGAGGCTCGGGGTGAACGCCGACAACCCTGTCTTCGGAGCATCGGCGGGGAAGTCCGATTGATCGTCCACGGCCACCACCTGGTCGCCCGCCCCGACGGCGTACAGCGTCTCCGTCGCGGTCGGGCTCAGCGACACGATCTTCTGTGGAGCAGCGTCGATGGTGACCGAGCCGCCGTCCGAGCCGGACGTGATCGTCCTCGGAAACTCGCCACTCGCCGCGGGTGCCGGATCGGCGGCGGGTGGCGCGTCCGTTTCCGTGGTGCTGCATCCCATCGCTACGAGCGCGACGACCGCGAACCCGGCTGAGATCATTCGTGCCGATCGACGCTGCACTGCCACTCCTGTGTTGTCCGGTGTCTCTTCGAACGCCAACACTATCGGGGCGCGGTCAACGCCCCAGGCTCCGTGCCAAGTACCTACCGGTGTGAGTGGCCGAGGCCACCAACTCGTCGACCGTCCCGGTGAACGTGATCAGACCGCCGTTGTGGCCGCCGTCGGGACCTAGATCGATGATGTGATCCGCCGCGGCGACGACGTCGAGGTTGTGTTCGATGACGATCACCGACCTGCCTTCGTCGACCATCCCGGACAGCAACGCGATCAAGTTCGACACATCCGACGGGTGCAGACCTGTCGTCGGTTCGTCGAGCACCAGGACCGAAGACGATCCGATCAGTTCGGTGGCGAGTTTGAGCCGCTGCCGTTCGCCGCCGGACAGGGACGACAAGTTCTGACCGAGCGAGAGGTAGCCGAGTCCGACGTCCCGGCAGCGGCGCAGAATGTCTCGAATCTTCTTGACCTCGAAGAAGTCCTGCGCATCCCCGACGGACATCTCGAAGATGTCGGCGATGCTGACGCCGTCGACGGTGTGCCGGATTGCCCCGGAGCGAAAGCGCCTGCCCTGGCACGTCTCGCAGGTACTCGTCACGGGATCGGTGAATCCGAGTTCGGTGAAGATGACACCGCTGCCCTGGCAATCGGGGCACGCGCCGTCCGAGTTGGGGGAGAACAGCGACGGCGGTTGCCCGGTCTTCTTGGCGAAGTACGCGCGGATCGGATCGAGCAGACCGGTGTAGGTCGCAGGGGACGAACGGCGTGAGCCCCGGATCGGTGCCTGGTCGATGACAACGGCGTCGGGCGCGGCCTCGCGCAGGTGTCCGTGGATGAGGCTCGACTTTCCGGAACCGGCGACACCGGTGACGGCGGTCAGAACTCCGAGCGGGATGTCGACGCTGACGTCGCGCAGGTTGTGGGTGGTGGCACCGGAGATACTCAGCCAGCCCGAAGGCGTACGGGGAGTCCGTATCTCGGCGTCATCACGCCGGAGCGCGGAGCCGGTCCTGGTGTCGGCTCGGCGGAGCTCGTCGAAGGTTCCCTCGAACACCACTGTGCCACCAGACTTTCCGGCGCCCGGTCCGATCTCGACGATACGGTCGGCGATGGCCATCACCTCGGGGTCGTGCTCGACGACGAGGACGGTGTTGCCCTTGTCGCGCAGCGCGAGCAGCATGTCGTTCAGACGGTGGACGTCGCGAGGATGCAAACCGGTCGTCGGTTCGTCGAAGACGTAGAGCATGTCGTTCAGCGTGGCTCCGAGGTGTCGGACCATCTTGATGCGCTGGGATTCACCACCCGAGAGCGAGGACGTCGCACGGTCCAGGCTGAGGTACCCCAGGCCGAGATCGACGAGCCTGGTCAACTGCGTAACGATTTCGGCGGTGACGGAGCGTAGGCCCTTGATGTCCCATTGTTCGATACGGTCGGCGAGTTCGGAAACCTGCATGGCGAACGCGTCGGGCAGGGACAGTCCTTCGAGAGTGGCACCGCGGATGGTGTCGTTGTAGCGGGAACCGCCGCAGGCCTCGCAGACGCCGCGCGTGACGATGCGCTCGAACGCGGCTTTCGCCCTGCCCTTGAGCGCATCTGCGTCCTTGGCGAGGTAGCTTCGCCGGAACCTGGACGCAATGCCCTCGTAGCTCTTCATGACGGCGTCGGGATTGGTCACCTCGACCTCACCGGGCTTGGCGTCGAAGAAGAGGTGACGCTCGCGCGCCGAGTACTGCTCTATCGGGACGTCGAGATCGAACAGGCCCGAGTCGGCGAACACCCGGTACGGCCATTTGCCGACCTCGAAGTCGGGATGCTTGAACGGGCCCTCGCGCAACGACTTCGACTCGTCCACCAGTTCGCCGAGGTCGACGACCTTCGCCTCGCCGAGCCCCTCGCATTCGAGACACATCCCGGCGGGGTCGTTGAACGAGAAGGCGTTGGCGTAGCCGATGCTCGGCGTGACGGCGCGGGACCACAGCATGCGCAGCCAGTCTCCGATGTCGGTGATGGTGCCGACCGTCGACCTCGGGCCACCGAACAGTCGCTTCTGATCGACGATGACGACGGCCGACAGGTTCGCGATCAGATCTGCATCCGGTCGGCCGTAGGACGGTAGGAACGTCTGCGCGAACGCGGTGAACGTGGAGTTGATCTGCCGCTGTGCTTCGGCGGCGATGGTGTCGAACACCAGTGACGATTTGCCCGACCCGGAGACGCCGGCGAACACGACCAGCGAGCGTTTCGGCAGATCGAGGTCGACGTCGCGCAGGTTGTTCTCTCGGGCTCCACGCACGACGATCGTGGACAGTGCATCGGTAGGTGGCTGGTTTTGTACTACTAGCTGGGGCTCGGTCATCGCGTTGTCGATTGCCTTTCGCCGCGCCCCGAAGGGCGTACACCCACGTTGGTTCGCGCAGTGCCGCCGCAGCCTACCGTACGGTGTACGGAAACGCCACCGGTAACGGATCGACGCAAGGAGCGATCCATCAAAGACGGCTGCTGTGGTGGGGGTTTGTCGTTACGAAAGGTCTCAATGTCGACGAGAAGGCATGTGTTCGCGGCCTGCATTGCCGTGTTGCCGATGCTGGCGGGGTGCAGCACGCCGAGCGCAGACGTCGGCACGGAGGTCGAGGCGGTGCCAGGGGGAGGCCTCACGCGCTCTACCGTTGTGCCGAGGATCGTCATTCCCGATACCCCGACGGTCGCGAGGCCCGCACCCGCAGCCCCGGCCTACATGCCTCCGGTTGTGTGTATGAATCTGCAGTCTGCGCAGAACGCGATCCAGGTGGCCGGTGTCTTCTACTCCCGCAGCGCTGACGCGTCGGGGGAGGGCCGGATGCAGGTCAACGATTCGAACTGGATTGTCGTCGAACAGGATCCGGCTCCCGGTGTCCTCATCGGCGAGGGCGAAGCCGTGCTGTCGGCGGTCAAGATCGGAGAACCGAACAACTGTTGACGGGTTTTCAGCTCGGCAGGCGGTGTCGAGCTTCGGACTCGGCCTCGCTGCCGGGGGTGCTGTAGGCGAGGTGCCCGCCGATCAGTCCGCCGAGTCCTGCGGCTGCGAGGCCGGCCGCAGCCAGAGCTTTGGCAACTCCGTCGGTCTGCTTCCGCCGACGGAGGTAGGAGCCCAGAAAGAGGAACACGCCGGTCGCGTTCGAGGCCGCGTGGATGATGCCGACCCGCCGCTGGACTGTGTTCATCGTCGACCAGTCGGCCCACCCGGTCGCTATCGCCGGCGGCGCGGACGCGAGACCGAGCGTGACGACAATTTTCGCCGCCCTGGACTGGTTCTTGACGAGGTCGAGCGCGACTGCGCTGGTCCAGCTGCCGATGGTCACCGTCACCAGCGCGGGGTGGATGGGGTGCCCGATCCACCGGCCGTGCAGCGCTGATCCGACGGCACTGTCCGCTACCGCAGGTGCAAGTACGCCATGGATCGCGTCGCTCGGTCCGTCGAGAAACGAGGCTGTCTCGAGGCTGTCGAGTGCTTGTTTGATTGTCATGGAACACCGAATGCCCCGTGATCGGCGAGCGAACCATCGACGTCGAAGTCGAGGCGAGAAGCTTGGACGTCCTATAACGTCGTTGTCATGACGAACGGCACCCGAGTCAGCACCGTCGACGGCGTTCTGCGCAGGTCGACGGCGAAATTTCCCGACCGTACGGCCGTGACATTCGAAGGCCGCAGCCATAGCTACCGCGAGCTCGACACTGCCGTGACGCGGGTCGCCCGTCGGCTGGTTGCTATGGGCTTGAACAAGGGGGACCGGGTAGCGGCGTACGGCGTCAACTCCGACGCGTACGTGGTGGCATTTCTTGCCTGTGCGCGAGCAGGATTGGTGCACGTGCCCATCAACTACGCACTCGTGGGCGACGAGCTGCTGTATCTGCTCGATCAGTCGGGCGCACGGGCTGTGCTCGTCGACCCGGAGTTGTCGAACACTCTCGATTCCGTTCGGAGTGGCACCGCCGTCGAGTTCGTGGTGTCGCTTCCGGATCTGCTCGACGCTGCCGGGGATGATTCGGTCTTCGAGCCGGCCGTGGACTCCACGGACCTGGCGCAGTTGCTCTACACCTCCGGCACGACGTCGAAACCGAAGGGCGCGATGATGTCTCACGGCGCGCTCGTTGCCGAGTACGTCTCGTGTGTGATCGCTCTGGGGTTCACCGAAGACGACGACCCGCTGTTGGTGATGCCGATGTACCACTCGGCTGGGATGCACGTGTTCATGCTGCCGTATCTGTCGGTCGGGGCGACCTTGCGACTGATGCGCAAGCCCGACGTCGCGGAGATTCTGCGGCGAATCGAGGACGAGAAGATCAAGTCGTTGTTCCTGGCACCGACGGTGTGGGTTCCGCTCGCCAATCACCCCGACCTCGATTCTCGTGATCTGTCGTCGTTGAAGAAGGCGCAGTACGGGTCGTCGATCATGCCCGTCACGGTGTTGACCCGGCTGCGTGAGCGATACCCGGACATCGAGTTCTACAACTGCTTCGGGCAATCCGAAATCGGTCCGCTGGCAACGGTTCTGCAGCCGTCCGAGCACGAGGCCAGACCGGCGTCGTGTGGTCGTGCGGTGTTCTTCGTCGAGACACGCGTCGTCGACGCGGACGGTAACGATGTGCCGGACGGTGAGCCCGGTGAGATTCTCTACCGCTCGCCTCAATTGTGCGACGGTTACTGGGACAAGCCGGAGGCGACGGCGGAAGCGTTCTCGGGTGGGTGGTTCCATTCGGGTGATCTGGTGACTCGGGACGCCGAGGGGTTTATCACGGTCGTCGACCGGATCAAGGACGTCATCAACACGGGCGGAATTCTGGTTGCTTCTCGTGAGGTCGAGGACGCGATCTACACCCACCCCGCCGTTGCCGAGGTGGCGGTCATCGGGACTCCGGACGACAAGTGGATCGAGGCGGTGACTGCTGTCGTCGTGCTCAAGGACGGAAGTGAGGTGTCGGCGCAGGAGTTGATCGACCACGTGAAGGGCAGGATCGCGCCGTTCAAGGTGCCGAAGACCGTCACTTTCCTGGACGAGTTGCCCCGCAACCAGAGCGGAAAGTTGCTCAAGCGCGCGTTGCGCGCCTGAGTTGTTCAGGCTGCTCGTTGTTTTCGTCGACGGTAGCTCGGGAGGGGTTGCTGCCTGGGGTCGACGGATTCGGGTGGGATGGCGTAGGGGTGTCCGTCGTCGCCCATGAGCAGTTGCCAGTCGCCGTGGTGGACGAGGCGGTGGCATTCTCCGCAGACGAGCGCGAGGTTGTTCAGGTCGGTGCGGCCGCCGTGTTCCCAGAATCTTATGTGGTGGGCTTGGCACCACTGTGCGGGGCGGCCGCACATGACGCAGCAGGTGTCGCGGATGGTCAGGGCGATGCGTTGGTCGTCGCTGGCGAGTCTGGTGGTTCGTCCGAGCGCGAGTGGTACGCCGTGGTGGTCGATAATGACGGGGGTCAGGTCGGCGTCGCAGGTGACGAGTTCGGCGAGGAAGCGGCTGATGGGGCCGGTCCAGTCGAGGTGGAACGGCCAGTCCGCGTCGCCCGGCTCGGGGACAGACTTCTGCCCGGCACCATCACCATCGGCTGAAGCTTCGCCGCAAGCAGCAGCGACTCCCCTCTCGGGCACAGACTTCTCCCCGGCGTTACTGCCACCGCCGCGAGAACCAGCGTCGCCCGGGTCGGACGCAGACTTCTGCCCGGCACCACCACATCCGGATGCCGCTTCGCCGTGAGCAGCGATATCCCCTCGAGCCACTCCATGCGGACGCGAGCCGTTGCTCTCGCCGCCGCTCGAGGAGCTCCCCGCGCCCGTACCGGTGTCGCCCGATTCCGTTGCGGTGCTGCCTGTTTGCTTGTTTGCGCCGTGGGCGAGCAAGTCGCGCAGGGGAACGATCAGGTGCACCGACGCCCGCGACCCGCCCGCCGACCCACGAGTGCTGCCGCGGAGGTGTCGGTCGAGGATCTGATCGAGTGCATCGGCTCGGCGCTTCGACGGGCTGCGTGGGTCGCGCTCCCCGCCGGGACCTGGTCGCGGTGCCGTCAACGGCGATAGAGCGGTGAGCAGCTTCTCGGCGAGCAACAGGTCGATGTCGCCACCGACCTGGAAGCGGCCGTTGGCCAGCGGGTGCAGGTCGAATCGGTTAAGGTCCGGGTTTTCCGACACCGGTCGCGGTGCAGGTGTCGGCGGAACAGGCTCGGGCGCAGGCGGATCCGGATCCGGTGTCGGGTCGCCGTGTCGGTCGGAGGACGTGGCGGTGTCGACGGCGCGACGCTCCTGTTCCTGCTGTTCTTTCTCTCGGCGTTGTTTCTCGGCTTCCGCGTGTCGTGCTCGGGCGTCGTCCGCGGCCGCATGCGCCAAAGCCTGCGCGCGGGAGGTCACGTGGCCGGCGGTGTTGCGCATCGCGGTGTCGAGCAATTCGGCGACAATTCCGTCGCGGCGGTCCTGATCCAACGTCGGGTCGGCCACCAGCACGACGTCGTATCCCTCCGCGATGGCGGCGGCGTGCGCGGCATGGATGCGGCCATCGGCGAGGGCGTCGAGCACCGTGGGGTGATCGAACAGCCAGTACCCCAGCGCGTTCTGGCGGGCGGCGGATCCGTCGGTGATGCGCACCGACTTCGCGTACCAGCGGGTGACGGACGAGTGCCCGAGTTTCATTGCCAAGCCGCGGCGGTCTACTTCGGCGAGCAACGTCAATCTCGTTGCCGCGAGAGCGTTTTCGAGGGAGGTCACATCGGCGAGCTCGGAGACCAATTCCTGGTCCCCGAGCCCGAACACATCCCCCCATGTCTTCACCCCACGAAAGCTATACCCACCCACCGACAGGTTTCCGTCAACGCTTCCAGCGGATCCGGATCGGTCCTTTTGCGGTCGAGGGATCTATGACCGACCCCTTCTGGGTGATCTCGACTTCGCCGGCGTCGACCATACGTCGGGCCGCGCGGCGAACGGGCTCCATCAAGTCGCGCCAGGCGTCGTCGGACAGGGCTCGTGCGACGTCCGAGGGGCAGATCGTGGCGTCGCGTGATCGGGCGTCGAGCAAGGATCGGATTTTGTCTTCGAGTTCCTTGTCTGTTGCACTCACCTTGCGCCGCCGGCAGGTGTCGCTGCAGTATTTGACGTCATCCCAGTTCTTCTCCCATTTCTTGCGCCACTCGATCCGCCGACCGCACGACGCGCAGACCTTGTCTGCGGGGTGCGCGGTGGAGGTACGACGGGAGTGGGCCACAGATCGACAGTAACCTCGTCGCCCAGGGCTTCGCCGCTCTCGGAGCGAAACTATCCTCATCTCATGGCGATTCGACCGATCCTGGTTGCCGGTGATCCCCGGCTGACAACTCCGGCAACTCGCGTGACGGTGTTCGACGACGAGCTCGCAGCGCTGGTCGAGGAGATGTTCGAGACCAATACGGCTGCACCCGGTGCGGGCCTGGCGGCCAACCAAATAGGCGACCCACGTTCGGTCTTCGTCTACGACCTGCGGGACGGCGGGGTCCGTCACCGCGGACACGTGATCAACCCGGTGCTCGAGACCTCTGGAATTCCGGAGACGATGCCCGACCCGGACGACACCGAGGGATGTCTGTCCGTGCCGGGGGAGCTGTTCCCGACCGGGCGTGCCCACTGGGCTCGTGTGACAGGTGTCGATGTGGAGAACAACCCGGTGACGGTGGAAGGCACGGGCTATCTGGCGCGGTGTCTGCAGCACGAGTCCGACCATCTGGCCGGGCTCCTCTACCTCGACCGCCTGCTCGGCCGCCACCGACGTGCGGCGAAGAAGATGATCAAGGAGAGAGGGTGGGTCGGGCCGGGCCACAGTTGGTTGCCCGGGGCCGACGCGCATCCGCTCGGGCTGTAATCGCGGCTGTGCCTTATTCGACTGTCAGAACGGGTTGTAGACGTAGAGCATTCGGTAATCCCATTCCGACGATCCGGCCGGAATGCGGATGTCGGTGAGCGCGTGGCCGTTCTGAGTGCACCAGGTGCGGGCATGGAACGAGGAACAGTCGATTTGTCGTGTGGTCCCGAATGGGCTGACGATCAATGACTTCTCGCTCGCGCTGCTGTAGGCCGCGGGGTCGAATGCGTTGACGAAGCTCGAAGTGGAGTCTTTGGGGCCGAACGGGTTGTCGTCGGGTGCGGCGGATGCCGTCGGTGCGGCGAGCACCGCCACGCCGATCGTCAGTGCAGCGCCTGCGAGGATCTTCTTCAGCATGGTGACTCCGTTCGTTTCGAGCACGAATACCCGGTGCTCGATGATCGGCAGCAACGGACCGCGCGTTACGGATCGCCTTCGGGTTCGAGCCCGGCACACTGGAGCGATGACTCGTATGGAAGCTCCCGCCGTAGCCCAACTACTCGGTCGGCGTCTCGCCGTGTGGGGCGGTGTGAGTGTGCTTGCCGGAACGGTGTTGGCGGTGCGCGGCTCGTCGCCTGCCCGTCGTGCATTCGGCCAGCAGACGGCGGGTTGGGGTGCGATCGACGTGGCGATCGCCGGGGCGGGCGCGCTCAACTCCTCGGTCCCGACGTCGAAGAGTTTGAGCAAGCTGCTGTGGATCAATGCCGGGCTCGACGTGCTCTACGTCGCGGCCGGTGCGCACATCGCCGTCCGGAAGCCCAGCTTCGGCCGTCGAATCACCGCTGACCAGGCGATCGGTCACGGAACGGCGGTCGTCGTGCAGGGAGCGGCGCTGTTCTTGCTCGACACCGCGCACGCCCGCCTGATCGCGCACTAATCACATCGGTGTCATTCTCATCGCGTTCGATTTGTCAAGCATCGACACGAACTAATTGTTGCGGCCTAGGTGTATTTGCGTAACACTCGTCCCATCAGTCACATCCGTATCGTGCTTCACAAGGGGAACGGTGGGTTCGTTCATGCGCTTACGTGGTCGGCATATTGCTGTCGGGGCTGTCCTGGCATTGGCAGTGAGCGGGCTGAGCGCATTGACTGCGCCGACCGTCTCTGCAGAACCGTGCGGCGGTCTGGGTGGGCCGGGCTCCTCACCGCTGTTCGGTTCGTCGGGCAGCGCGGGAATGTCGGGCAAGAACCCGCAGGGACCGCAGGGTCCTCTGCCGCGCATCACCGGGAACACCCAGAGCATCGCCTGGGTCACCGGTCCGCAGAGCGTGAACGACACCTACGACAACCTGGCGATGTCCGGAACCGACCTCGGTATCACCTGGGACAACGGTGCGGGCCAGATCTTGATGGCGTTCGGTGACACGTTCGGTGATTGCTCCTCCGGCAATGCCCAGTGGCGCAGCAATGCACTCTTCCGCTCGGACAAGGCGTCGACGAACCTGTCGCAGGGCATCACGATCGGTCCGGCCGACCCCGCGAACACCACCTCGGGTGCGGTTGTCAGAGCGAACAATCCGCGTTACGCCGCCGAGATCATCTCGAGCGCGAAGCTACCGAGCGTCGAGGACACGACCATCCCCACGGCGGCTATCGCGATCGGCAACACCCAGTACATCAACTACATGTCGGTGCAGAGCTGGGGCACACCCGGTCGCTGGATCACGAACTACTCGGCGACGGCCAAATCGATCGACAACGGCCAGAATTGGACGACGGATCCCAAGACGATCCGCGTCAACAAGGGTGTCACGATCCCGGGCTTCACCAACGTCCACGAAAGTCAGGGCAAGTTCCAGCAGAGCGCTTATGTTCTGGGACAAGACGGTCAATACCTGTACCAGTTCGGTACTCCCAACGGACGATTCGGCGACGCGTTCGTCTCCCGAGTCGCGCCCGATCAGATCGAGAATCTCGACGCGTACGAGTATTCGACGCAAGATGCCGATCCGGCCAAGCAATGGTCCAAGAACGTCGGCGATACCGTCGCCGTAGTGAAGGGCCCGGTCAGCGAGATGTCGGTGGCGTGGAACGACTACCTCGGCCGGTACGTCATGATGTACGGCAACGAGAACAACCGGACGCTGGTGGCGCGCACGGCGGAAAACCCGGAGGGGCCGTGGAGCGAACCGAGGACGATTCTCGACGCCAACCAGACGGCAGGCGGCATCTACGCGCCGTTCATTCACCCGATGTCGAGCGGAAAAGACCTGTACTTCACGGCTTCTCGGTGGTCCGATTACAACGTCATGCTTCTGAAGACGAACCTCGACGCGTTGAAGTGACGCGTCCGGCGGCAGCGTCGAGGTAGGCGTCGGCGTCCATGTCGACTCCTGCGGACAGCAGTCCACGCCGGATCGTCGAGAGATACTTGCTCGACGGTTCGCCGTGCTCTCGCACGATCGAACTCGTCAGTGTGAACGCGGGCAGTCCGTCGATTTCCGGAAGCCGTAGCAGCGCATCGTATTTCCCTCGGTAGGCTTCACCTCGGCGGTCGATGTCGAGTGTGGCCCACTCGCCGATGCTCAGTGATTCCACAGCCGAGATATCGACGGAATCGACCACGTTCTCCACCGAGGCGACGTGCGCCAACTGCACACTGTCGATCAGGTATCCGTGTACCAGCGACGGATACGCGGGATCGGTGTTCAGCGACACGAAGGCCGACGCCCCGGTCCACCGTCGGGACACGCCTGCGAAGTAGAGGGCGTGATCGATCCACAACCAGCGTTCCGCCTCGACCGCTGCCGTCGAGGGTGCCGGTGGATGTGCCCCGAACTCCGAGCCGTCCTCGGAGCCCGTCAGGTAGACGGAGAACCTCTCTCGCAACAGGTTCGAGCCGTATGCGACGTACCAGAGGCGGTCGGTCACTCGGCCTCGAACAGCTGCCGGTATGCCTCGGCGAGTAGGTCGGCCGCGAGATCGTTGTTGTGTGCCGCTGCGCCCGTTGAGTTTCCGGACCGCATGAGCCGCGCGTTGAGGCCGTAGGCGAGATCGTCGAACGTGTCGTCGTCGATACCGAGATCGACATCCACGTCTTCTTCCAGCAACGCGCCGAGGTCGATCGACCACGACCACACCCGTTCGTCTCGGTACGGTCCCCGTCCGGCGCTGACGGTTTCGTTGGAGACCTTGAGTTGCTCGTCTGTCCGGTCGCGCGGAACGTTGGTGTTGATGCGCAGGTCGAGCTCGATCGTGTCGTCGTCGTGCACGATTTCGTCGACTCGCAGGGTCTCGAAGCCGCCGCACGTCAGCGTCAGCAATCGTCGCGGACCGGTGTCGTCCTGTACGTCGGACAGAGCGGCTGTCTGCCACAGGTATTTCGCGGTGTTGGCTGGGTCGGGGATCGACGAGTTGATGTAGTCGGCCACGATGCTGCGGATGGCGGGGTACGCGATGTGGTCGGACAGTTCCCAGAACTGGCGACGACTGCGTCCCACGGCCGCGTCGAGGAGCGTCGTGCGCTTGGCTCGTTCTTTGGGCAGTGCCGCCTTCATTCCCGGAGCTTCGCCGATCACGGTGGGCTCCGACGGGCGTTGTCGCAGTGGGTGGAGCTGGGACACGAGATCGGTGAGCTGCTTCAGATGATCTGCGGCACCGGGTGCAACCTCGAGGGCCTCGATGTCGGGCCATATCCCGCGGTCGGCATTCACTCGGGCCGCGAGTGATTCGGAGTAGCCCACGAAGGCCGCGTTGTCTGCGAAATGCAGAACGTAGAGTCCGTTTCGGTAGTCCTTGGCGGCGAAGATCGTGGCAATGGCCCCGGAATCGGTCATGTCGAAGCGTTCGAGAGCGAATCCGTCGGGTGTGGAGTCTGTCGGCATGGCACTGAATCTACCGACGCGTGCGAGCACCGCCTATTCGTCTCCTGTCCGCATTGTCGCGAATGCGTTCGGTGAGCCGATGAATTAGGCGACCCTACGACAGCCAGGTCGTCAGACTCGTTCTGCGACCGATGATTCCGCATTGTCCGAAGTGTCGGTAAGAGTTTCGCAACCGTCGTCGAAAAACGAATTCTTGGTGCTATCTTGAGGATTGTCCGTTTCCACCGCTAACGAAACACGCAGGAAACAAGCGGTGTGAACAATGCCGAGAGCAGTGCCGTCGGGCACGGCCGTGGTGCTTGATGGAAGGTGGTTGCGCGTGGGCGGTTATCTTGCACGCAGGTTGCTGAATTACGTCGTCCTGCTGATCATCGCGACGTTTCTCACGTACTTGCTGGCCTCGCTCACGTTCGATCCACTGTCGAATCTGCTCAGCCGCAACCCGCCGCCGTCGGATGCTGTACTCGACGCCAAGCGTGCGGCACTGCACCTCGACGACAATCCGGTATTGCGGTATCTGAAATGGCTGTGGGCCGTTCTTCACGGTGACTTCGGTCAGACCATTGCTGCGGGCTCGGTCAACGACGAACTGTGGCGACGCATCCTGGTCTCGCTGCGGTTGGTCGTGCTCGGCACCGTCCTCGGCGCGGTACTGGGAACACTCGTCGGTGCGTACGGCGCCGTCCGGCAGTACAAGATTTTCGATCACGTCGCGACGGTCGTGACGTTCATTCTCATCAGCACCCCGATCCTGGTTTTGGCCCCGGTGCTCAAGTACCTTGCTGTGCAGGTCAATCAGAGCACCGGCAGTCAGTTCTTCCAGTACACCGGTGAGACGTCCACGACGCTCGCCCCCGGTCTGATGAACGAAATACTCGACCGCGCACAACATTTGTTGTTGCCGACCGTCGTGCTGATGTTGTTCACCATCGGCGGTTACAGCCGGTACATGCGCAGTTCGATGCTCGACGAGCTGAACATGGACTACATCCGTACTGCCCGCGGCAAGGGGCTCACGCGCGGTCGCGCAATCTTCAAGCACGGCTTCCGTACTGCGTTGATCCCTATGGCCACGCTGTTCGCATTCGGTATGGGTGCGGTGATCACCGGCGCGACGTTCACCGAGCGCGTGTTCGGCTGGTACGGCATGGGTGACTGGCTGATCTACGGCATCACCAGTCAGGACATCAACATCACGCTCGCGGTCTCGCTCTTCACTGCGCTGTCGGTCCTGGTTTCCGGAATGTTGACCGATATCTTCACTGCTGCTTTGGATCCGCGCGTTCGCTACGCGGACTGACCCACCACTTCGAGTAGAGGAAAGGACCGGCGATGGCGACACCTGTGGTTCCCGAGATCGCTGCGGTCGAGGGCCCGATCGACTCGTCTGCCCCGATCACCCGTCGGCGGTTGGTGCTGCGCCGGTTCCTGCGTAACCGGCCGGCGCTGGTGGGCATCGTGGTCCTTCTCGCGATGTTCGTCGGCGCGTTCGTGCTCCCGCATTTCATCCCGTTCACCTACGAGGAACTCGACGCGTACGCGCTCAACTCGCCGCCGACCACACGACACTGGTTCGGCACCAATCAGATCGGCCAGGATGTTCTGGCTCAGACGCTGCGCGGTCTGCAGAAGTCGCTGATCATCGGCATGCTCGTCGCGCTCATTTCCACGGTGCTTGCCGGCGTCGTCGGCGCGGTGGCGGGGTACTTCGGCGGTTGGACCGACCGCGCGCTGATGTGGGTCGCCGATGTATTGCTCGTCGTACCCAGCTTCCTGGTGATCGCTATCTGCTCTCCGTTGTTCCGCGACAAGAGCTTCTTCATCCTGGTGCTGCTGCTCGCGGCCTTCGCGTGGATGATCACCTCACGCATCATTCGCGCGATGACGCGGTCTCTACGTGAACGCGAATTCATCCGCGCCGCAAAGTACATGGGCGCAACACCGAGCAGCGTGATCGGTAAGCACGTGCTGCCGTCGATGGCCTCCATCCTCATCGTCGACGTCACGCTCAATGTGGGTATCGCCATCATCGGGGAGGCATCGCTGAGCTACTTCGGCTTCGGTGTCCAGCGACCCGACGTCTCGCTCGGCACGTTGATCGCAGACGGTACGTCGTCCGCGTTGACATATCCGTGGCTGTTCGCGTTCTGCTGTGGCGCACTGGTTTTGATCGTGCTGGCGACGAACTTCGTCGGCGACGGCCTGCGCGACGCATTCGATCCGAATTCGACGAGGGGACAGGCACGTGGCTGAGACAGTGCCGGTGTTGAAGGTCAGCGGACTCGAGGTCAGCTTTCCCAGCGAGGAGGGGCGCGTCACCGCAGTGCGAGGCTTGGACTACCAGGTCGACAAGGGCGAGGTCATGGCCATCGTCGGCGAGTCCGGCTCGGGCAAGTCGGTGTCGTCCCTCGCGGTCATGGGTTTGCTCCCGGAGTCCGCACGTGTCACCGGATCCATCGAGCTGAACGGGCGACAGTTGCTCGGTTTGTCGGATCGTGAAATGTCCCGTGAGCGTGGGCGTTCGGTGGCCATGATCTCGCAGGATCCGCTGACGGCGTTGACGCCCATCTACCGCATCGGCGACCAGATTGCCGAAGCGATCTCTGTGCACAACCCGTCGCTGAGCAAGGCGAAGGTCCACGACCGCACCCTGGAACTGCTCGATCTGGTCGGCATCGGCGATCCGAGAACACGGGCGAAGTCCTACCCGCACGAGTTCTCCGGAGGGATGCGCCAACGCGTCGTCATCGCTATGGCCATCGCGAACGATCCCGATCTCATCATCGCCGACGAGCCGACCACGGCCCTCGACGTGACGATCCAAGCCCAGATCCTGGATCTGCTGCGCACGGCCCGCGACGTCACCGGCGCAGGCGTCGTGTTCATCACCCACGACCTGGGAGTCGTTGCCGGCGTTGCCGACCGGGCCATGGTCATGTACGCCGGGCGCGCTGTCGAGACAGCTCCGGCCGACGAGTTGTACGCACACCCGTCGATGCCCTACACCGTCGGCTTGCTCGGATCTGTGCCTCGCCCGGATCGTCCCGCGCAGGAGCGGCTGGTGCCTATCGAGGGCACGCCGCCCGCCCTGGTGAATCTCCCGACGGGCTGCCCGTTCGGGCCCCGGTGTCCGTTGCACACGGAGGCCTGCGACGAAGGCGAACCGCCGTTGGTTCAGGTGGCACCGAATCACAGGGCGGCGTGCATCCGCGTCGACGCGGCGACGGCCGAGTCGGTGGAGGCCGAGTTCGAGGGTGCCCCACGGTCGGAGGCCCCCGCGGAGCTCGTGTTGACGGTGTCCAAGGACGCTCCGGTGCTGTCGGTGACCGACCTGCACAAGAGCTACCCGATGTTCAAGGGTTCCGTGCTGCGGCGTCGGGCTGGGGAAGTGCCTGCGGTGCAGGGCATCAGCTTCGATGTGCATGCGGGGTCCACACTGGCGATCGTCGGTGAGTCCGGGTGCGGAAAGTCCACGACTCTCCTCGAGATCATGGAATTCGCGAAGCCGCAGCAGGGTTCGATCAAGATCAACGGCGTCGAGCCCTACAGCCTGAGCCGCGCCGAGCAACGAAAGTTGCGCGCCCACATCCAAATCGTGTTCCAGGATCCGATGGGCTCGCTCGACCCGCGCATGCCGGTGGGGGAGATCATCGCCGAGCCGCTGAAGATCAACGGCGTCCCGGTCGACGAGCGAACCCGCCGAGTTCGAGAACTGATGGACACCGTCGGAATGCGTCCCGAGCTCGCGGATCGGTATCCCACCCAGTTCTCCGGCGGGCAGCGCCAACGAGTCGGCATTGCACGGGCTTTGGCGCTGAAGCCGTCGATCCTGGTGCTCGACGAGCCCGTGTCTGCTCTCGACGTGTCGATCCAGGCGGGTGTGCTCAACCTGCTGCAGGATCTGCAGGAGGAGCTCGGTCTGGCGTATCTGTTCGTCTCGCACGATCTTTCGGTGGTGCGTCACCTCGCCGACGAAGTAGCGGTGATGCGCAACGGAGTGTTCGTCGAGAAGGGTCCGACGGAGCAGATCTTCGACGCACCGAAGGACCCGTACACACGGGCGCTACTCAAAGCCATCCCCATCCCCGATCCCGTGCTCCAACGAGCCCGAATCACCGAGGCCGCAGCACTGGCCGACGCCATCTGACCCTGCAGGTTACGTGCACACTGAGAAAGGTGAATTGATGAGAGCCAAGCTATTTCGGGCACTGGTCCCGATCGCGGTGGCCGTGACCACTGTGGGACTGGTGGCGGGGTGCAGCTCCGGCGATACCGGGCCCAACCCCGATGCGCCCGCGTCCTTCGAGAGCGGAGCGCAGATCAATCCGCATCCGATCAGCGATCTGCAGCAGGGCGGAAACATGAACTTCCCGCTCACGCAGGTGACAGCCAACTACAACTACTACCAAATCGACGGCACCACGGTCGATACCTCGCGGTTCTACGCCGCGCTGATGCCGAGGTCGTTCACCGCCGCAGCCGACGCGAGTCTGACGGTGGACACGGACTTCTTCACCGACATCGCCGAGTCGGAGGTCGACGGCAAGCAGGTCATCACGTACAACATCAATCCCAAGGCCAAGTGGAGCACCGGCCGACCACTGGACTACACCGACCTCGTGGCGACGTGGACGTCGAACAGCGGTAAGGACCCGGCCTACGAGGCGTCGAGCACGGCCGGTTACGACAAGGTCGAATCCGTCGTGCGCGGCGAGAACGATCAGCAGGTAGTCCTGACGTTTGCAGAAAAATTCGCAGACTGGCGCTCGCTGTTCGTGCCGCTGATGCCAGCGGAATCGGTCAACACGGTGGAGGCATTCAACACCGGCTCGGTCAGCGCGATGCCGGCCACCGCAGGACCGTTCCGTATCCGGACCATCGAGCCCGGTGGCAAGCGCATTGTTGCGGAGCGCAATCCCGATTGGTGGGGCGAAAATCCCGCAGTGCTCGACACCATCACGTTCCTGCCGCTCGATTCGACAGCCTCCGTCGGCGCGTTGCAGAGTGGCGAGATCGATTACTACGAACTGGGCAGCAGCGCTGACGCATTCAAGGTCGCCCGGGGTATCCCGAACATCGACTTGCGGCAGAGCCTGGGTCCGCAGTACCGCCACTTCGATTTCAACGGCGCGCCCGGACGCATCACGTCGGACAAGGCGGTACGGCTGGCTCTGATGAAGTCGATCGACCGCGATTACCTGGCTACCTCCCAGCTGGGCCAGATCACCTCCAACCCGACGGTGCTGAACAGTCACATTTACGTCGATGGCCAGAAGGGTTACCAGGCCAACAACGGAGACATCACGTTCGATCCCGAGAAGGCGAAGTCCGAGCTCGATGCCGCAGGTTGGACGATGAACGGAGACTTCCGGTCCAAGGACGGCCAACAGCTCGATCTGCACGACGTCATTCCGGCCGATACCCCGAATGCGACGCAGGAAGCGCAGATCATCCAGCAGAACCTCAAGGCTGTCGGTGCCAACCTCATCATCGATGCGGTGCCGTCGGACGACTTCTTCGAGAAGTACATCTTGGTCGGTGCTTTCGACGTCACCCACTTCACCTGGGAGGGAACGCCGTACACGTCCAGCGCTGACGGCATCTTCCGCCTGACGCCCGGCAGCACGCTGCAGAACTACGGCCAGGTCGGGTCCGAGGAGATCAACGGACTACTCGACAAGGCTGCGGGCGAGCTCGACGACGAAGCACGTATCGCCGACTACAACGAGGCGGACAAGGCGATCTGGGCCGAGGGCCACAGCCTGACGATGTTCCAGCGCCCTTCGACGTACGCGACGAAGTCCAATCTCGCCAACTTCGGTGCTCCAGGATTCGGCGACATCGACATGTCGAAGGTCGGGTTCCTGAAATAGACAACGGGCTCGGATATCCGGTCGGTGTCGCGGCAATCACGCTGGTTGTCGCGGCATCGACCGCTGTCGTCACCCCGCTCGGCCTGGTGGTTGCGCTCGTCGTGCTTATCTGGACGGGTTGGTCGGTGGGCTCGGCCTTGTTGGCCGAACGATCCGCAGCACGCTCTGGGAACCGAATCGCTTTGCGTCGTGTTCGGTTTCAACACCGCATGCGCTCGCGTGGGTACCTGGAAGTCCACGAGAACGGCGGGCGGGCCTGGTACCCCGTCTACTTCCACACCGGTCTTCTCGGATTGGTCCCCGACGCCAAAGCGAAGGTCGGTAGGTCGTTTCTCGGACGCCGCGCCTTCGTCGTCGAACCGGGGATCGTTGCGTTGCCGTCCGGTCGGCGTCGGTCGACCTTACCGCCGGGAGCACCTCTCGATGCCCCGCGCCTCAACGAGTCCGATCTCCGCACGCGCAGCGCCAGATTCGGTTCGCTGCGTCGTCGGCTCATGCTCGACGCCCCCGCAGCAGTGGCCGGCCCGTTCATCGGGCTGCTGTGGTTGATCGTCGACGGTGGGGGCTTTGCACAATTTCTGGCAGTGAGTCTGTTGGCAGCTATCACCGCGATCTGGTGGTCGGCGATCGCCGGCAGCGACCCCAGTTGAGTCGCTGAGCAATTCGCGTGACGCGCGTTCGTAACTACTGAGAAACACCCCTGATCTACGTTCGGGATTCGGACAATTCAGGAGGCAGCATGGCGCAGTCGATGGCAGAGCACGCAGCGGAAACGATCAGCAAAGGAATCGGTCGACGCGGCTTCATTCGGGCGGTGGCAGCGATGAGCGCAGGGGCTGGTTTGGCAACTACAGCAGCGTGTTCGACGTCCTCGACCACTACGGCGTCAACAAGTTCGTCGGCTCCGGTAGCGCCCGCGGGTGCCATTCTCAACCCAGGATCGGGCGACATCTCGGGAGACCACTACCTGAGCTCGGAGGTCGACAAGGTTCTGTGGGGTTACGTCCCGACCGTCGAATCGGAGTCGGTACTGCAGATGAAGTCCGGCGAGACTGTCACCATCGATGCGCTCAGCCACGAGGGCATTCTCGAGGACCAGGGCCGCGATCCCGTCGAATTCTTCGGCGGCAAAGGCGTTTCGGAGTCCGACGTCCTCCAGGACGCCATCGATATTGCCGGCGGATACGACCGGACGGTACGCAACTTCGACGTCGACGGACCGCACGTCGTGACCGGTCCGGTGTTCGTGGAGGGCGCTCAGCGCGGAGACGTTCTCAAGATCGAGACACTCGAGGCTGTGCCGCGGGTGCCGTACGGCGTGGTGTCGAGCAGGCACGGCAAGGGCGCGCTTGCAGTTACGGCGTCCGGCGAGGCACCGGCGGGCATCAGCCTTGATGAAGTCATGCCGCCGATCGGAAGCGACGGCAGGAAATCGGGTGCCCCGACGCGGTACGGCAATGTATCCACGTTCACGGCCGTCGAGGACGGACAGGGCGTGATGCGGTACGGCGATGCGGCCGTGCGCTTTCCGCTGCGCCCGTTCATGGGCATGATGGGCGTGGCGTTCGCCAGCGACCCAGGTCTGACATCCCCGAATGCCAACTCGATTCCCCCGACGCTCGGCGGCGGCAACATCGACGTCGGTCTGCTCGGCGTCGGCTCGACGTTCTACCTTCCCGTGTTCGCGGAGGGCGCGTTGTTCTACGTCGGCGATCCGCACATGGCGATGGGTGACGGTGAGGTGGCCCTCACTGCGATGGAGGGGTCTCTGCGCGGCACCTTCCGCCTTACGGTCTGCAAGGCGGGCAGCGGTGACGCGCCGTCTGTCGCGTACTCGTATCCCTTTGCCGAGAACGAGGACTCGTGGATTCCGATCGGCCTGTCAGATCCGGACGGGGCAGTCGGCGGCCAGAGTTCGGACCTGAACGCGGCGATGCGTCGCGCGGTCGTCAACGCTCTGGACTTCTTGGAGACGGACCTCGGCATGGACCGAGCGACGGCGTATGCGTACCTCTCCGCTGCCGCGAACTTCACTGTCTCGCAGGTGGTCGACAAGACCGTCGGCGTGCACGGACAGATCTCGAAGGCACACTTCGACCGGTAGTAGTGCGCCTGCGGCGCAGTGGTGCGTGTAAGTGCCTCTGCGGGCACATAAACACGCCACTGCGCGTAGCGCACCTCAGCGGTGCGCGGTTGCGATGAAGTGACGTGTTGCGGCGTCGACGATGTCTGCAGGTGCGATGTCGATTTCGTCGTTCAGCCAGGCGATCACGAGTTCGGCAAGTCCACCGATGAAGAGCAGACCGTTGATCTCGGACTGTGGTTGCGGCCAGGCCTTCTCGCCGTAGAGTTCGCGCGACTGTTCGGCCACCAGATGAGCGAAGCCGCGCAGGGACTTTCGTCGGTATTCGCGGAGGGAGTCGACGGCGAGCGATTCGATCATCGCAACCCGGCCCTTGCGACGGTCCTCGGTCAGGACGCCGACGAACGCGGTCACCGCATTGTGTACCTTCTCGTCGACGGTCCGGGCGGGGGAGTGCAGTGCATCCAGCGCTGCCGTTCGTATCTCGGCGGACACCGATTCCACGACCTGCTCGAGCAAGTCGTCTCTGCTGCTGAAGTTTTGGTAGAAGTAGCGCTCGGTCAACTTGGCGTGTGCGCAGATCGCGGTCATGGTCGCACCCTTCGCTCCGGCTGCCGCGAATACCTCGAGGCCGGCGTCGAGCAATCTCGCTCGGCGGTCGGCCGCGCGGTCGTCGGCGCTCATGCCGTTGTAGCGACGCGTCGTAGGGGGCATGGGTAGATCTTGACAGAGACCGTGACTGTGACGCAGACTACATCTCATCTGACATGACGTCATGTCAGATTGACGGAGGTCGACAATGGCACGTGCTCTGGCTGCTCCACCCGCAGATTCAGCTCTCCAACCGGTGTTCGGCGACGGCGGTCTTCCCGTCGTCGGGCACACACTCGAGTACATTCGCGACCCTCTGAAGCTGCTCGGTAGTCGGTGGGACAAGTACGGCGAGGTCTCGTGGATGACGATGGCCGGACAGAAGTGGATCACCGTTCTCGGCCCCGATGCGTGTCAGCAAGTGCTGCAGAATGCGGACAAGGCGTTCGCCAACGGTGACGGGTGGTCGCTGTTGATCGGGCCGTTCTTCCACGGCGGGCTGATGCTGCTCGACTCCGAAGAGCATCTACGTCATCGACGAATCATGCAGCAGGCCTTCACTCGGGACCGGCTGACCAAGTCCGTCGCAGCGTTGAATCCAGTTACAGCAACGGGTTTGGACGCGTGGCAGCCGGGCCGCGACTTCCAGGTCTATCCGGCGCTGAAAGCACTGACGCTGGACGTCGCGACGAGCATCTTCATGGGAGGTGCGGAGGGAACGACGGACGCCGACATCGCTGAGCTCAATGCGAGTTTCATCGCCTGCGTGCAGGCTGCCACGTCGATCGTGCGCTACCGCGTTCCGGGCACGCGGTGGAAGCGGGGTCTGGACGGCCGAGCGGTGCTCGACCAGTTCTTCCGCCGCTACCTCCCGGCCCGTCGAGCCACCGAGACCGACGACCTCTTCTCGGTGTTGTGCCACATCGAGGGTGACGACGGAGAGCATTTCTCCGACGACGAAGTGATCGACCACATGATCTTTCTGCTCATGGCTGCGCACGACACGTCGACGATCACGCTGTCGACGATGATGCAGTACCTCGGCCAGCATCCGGAGTGGCAGGACACGTGCCGGGCCGAATGCGAGGCGCTGGGCACCGATGCTCCCTCGTTCGCGCAACTCGACGAGCTGACCAACGTCGATCTGGTGATGAAGGAGTGCTTGCGCCTGGTCTCGCCCACACCGGTAGTGGCCCGCCGCGCCGTGAAGGACACAGAGGTGCAAGGCAAATTCGTCCCCGCGGGAACGTATGCCTCTGTCGCGCCGCACTTCACGCATCACATGGAGCAGTACTGGCCCAACCCCGAGCAATTCGATCCCGGACGGTTCGCCGCCGATCGCCGCGAGGACAAGGTGCACCGCTATGCGTGGGAGCCGTTCGGCGGCGGCGTCCACAAATGCATCGGCATGTTCTTCGCCGGGGCCGAGATCAAGACGATCATGCATCACCTGTTGCTGCGATTCGACTGGACGGTCGACCCCGATTACGTTGCACCGCTGAATTTCACGTCGCTGCCCTTCCCGGAGGACGGGCAGCCCGTGCAGCTGAGACGGCGTTAGACCGATCCGGCGCGGTCGGTGAGCCAACCGATGATGTCGGCTGTGACCTCGTCACGGTTGGTCTCGTTGAGGATTTCGTGGCGGGCACCGGGGTACAGGGTGACGGTCACATCGCTCATTCCCGCCTCGCGGTAGCGGGCGGCCAGCGTCTCGATCAACTGCCCACCGCCGGCGAGTGGGTCGTCCGTTCCCGACGTGATGAGCAGGGGGAGATCAGAGCGAATCTGCTCCAGGTTGTGCGGATCGGCGAGCTTCTCGGCCTCGCCGAACAAAGCGGGGACCGTCGACGCCGGAAGGTCGAAGCCGCACAGCGGATCTGCCACGTAGGCGTCCACCTCTGCCTCGTCACGCGAGAGCCATTCGTAGCCGGTGCGGTGCTCGAAGGCGGCGTTGAACACGCTCAGGTCGCCCGCCGGGGCGTCGGCCATTCCTGCGGCGAGTACGTCGAGTGTCGTCGAACCCGACAGCACCACGCCCTCGTACAGATCCGATCGCTCGATCAGAACATGCTGGGTGGCAAAGGATCCCATGGAATGAGCGAACAAGAACAGAGGCAGGTCGGGGTACTCGGTGAGCAGTGATTCGCCCAGTTGCTCGATGTCTGCCCACAGGCCTGCAAACGCGGCGGCCCCGAAATCGCCGGGGGTGTCGACGATCGACTGGCCATGGCCGCGGTGATCCGACGCGACGACGTGGAAGCCAGCGTCATTCAGGGCGGCAGCGAAGCGTGCGTAACGACTGCCGTGCTCGGCGAGCCCGTGTGCGATCTGTACGACACCGCGAGCAGGATCGGCGGACGTAGACCAGGTATAGGTGCTGATCTCGAGGTCGTCCTGCTTGGATACGAACGACGAAGCGTTGGCCACGAAAATCTCCTTGGTGCGGCGAGAGGGTCGAGACACGAACCTAACTCTTACGCCTCGTACATCGGAGCAAAATGCTCGACGACGGGGAACGGATCGTAGAAGTGATGCAGTAGCGCCTTCCACTGCTGATACTCGTCGGAACCACGAAAGCCGTCGGTGTGGTCTTCGAGTCGTTCCCACTCCACCAACAGCAGGTAGGTGTTCGGTTGCTCGATGCCCTGCGAGAGGGTCAGATTCACGAACCCCGGCATCGACGCGATGATCGATTTCGCGTCGGCGAACGCGGTTTCGAACTCGTCGGTTCGGTGGGGGATGACATGCAGCAGGGCGTGTTCGACGATCATCGAGACAGTATGACCGCAGCAGCGCGATGCTCCCCGGGCAACTGCCTGGGGAGCATCGGCGAGTACGGCTACTTTGCGGAGACTCGGACGAGCTTCTTGTTCACGAATTCGTCCATGCCCCACGGCCCCAGCTCGCGGCCGACGCCGGAGCGCTTCACGCCGCCGAACGGCAGGCCGGGCAGTGTGGTGCCGTGTTCGTTGACGAAGGCCATGCCCACCTCGAGGCGTTCTGCTACGTCCCGGGCCTTGTCGAGGTCTGCGCTCCACACCGACCCGCTCAGTCCGTAGGGGGAGGAGTTCGCCAATTCGATTGCCTCGTCTGCATTCTGGACCCTGTAGATGACGCCTGCGGGGCCGAACAGTTCCTCGGTGTAGGCCCGCATGTCCGGCGTGACGTCGGTCAGCAGGGTCGGCTGCACGTACGCACCCGGTCCGTCGATCCTCTTGCCACCGGTGAGCAGTGTCGCGCCCTTGGACACCGCGTCGTCGATCTGCTCGATCAACGTGTCGGCAGCGGTCTGCGACGACAGGGGACCGAGGGTGGTGTTGGCATCCAGCGGATCGCCGGTCTGCACAGCCTCGAAGGAGGTGACGAGCTTGGCGACGAACTCGTCGTAGACGTCTTCGGCGACGAGTATGCGCTTGGCGGCATTACAGGCCTGGCCTGCGTTGGACAGGCGCGCACGGGTTGCGGATTCGACGGTGGCGTCCATGTCTGCTGAGTCGAGCAGGATGAACACGTCCGAACCGCCGAGCTCGAGCACGACCTTCTTGAGGTTGCGCCCCGCCGTCTCGGCGACGGACGTTCCGGCCCGCTCACTTCCGGTGAGGGAGACGCCCTGGACGCGAGCGTCGGCGATCATGTCGGCGATCTGCTCGTTGGTCGCGAAGATGTTGATGTACGCGTCTTCGGGCAACCCGGCCTGCCGGAAGATCTCTTCCATCAGCAATGCCGATTGCGGGCAGTTCGGTGCATGCTTGAGCAGAATCGTGTTGCCCACCATCAGGTTCGGGCCGGCAAATCGGGCTACCTGGTAGTACGGGAAGTTCCACGGCATGACGCCGACGAGTGCGCCCACCGGTTTGCGTTGCAGCACACTGATTTCCGCGCCGGGCACGTCGAGCTTCTCGTCCTCGAGCAGCGCGGGGCCGTTGTCTGCGTAGTAGCGGTAGATGTTGGACGACAGCTCCACCTCGCCCTGGGATTCGGTGAGCGGCTTGCCCATCTCGAGCGAGATGGTGCGGGCCAGTTCGTCGGCGCGCTCGACATAGAGGTCGGCGACCTTGTGCAGGATCTCTGCGCGATGCTCGGGTGAGGTCTTGCGCCACGTCTGGAAACCAGCGTGCGCGTCCGCGAGGGCGCGCTCGATGCCGGCCGTGTCGAGAGTTTCGAATTCCTTGACGGTTGTGCCGTCGGCTGGATTGACAGTCTTGTAGGTCGTCATGCTCGGTTCAACGGACGGCGGGGCCGATGTTGTTCCTAATCGGGCAAATCGGATGGCCCGACGGTGGTCAGAGGCGGGACGGGACACGGTCTCGAAATCCATTGAGCGCCCTACTGGTCGGTAACTTGGATGCGCAGATGGAGTGATACCCCACTGCCCCCCACAGCGGCGAGAACGAAGATTAAAGTTGAGGACGAACGCATCCAAAAGACGACGTCGAAACTGAGGCAAAGGCGAAACATGACAGCGAAGAAGCCGACCATCATCTATACCCTGACCGATGAGGCGCCGATGCTGGCGACTCACGCGTTTCTGCCGGTCATACGTTCTTTCGCCAGCGCGGCCGGCATCGACGTCGAGTCCAGTGACATCTCGGTTGCGAACCGCATCCTCGCCGAGTTCCCCGATTACCTCAACGAAGACCAGCGAGTGACCGACAACCTCGCCGAGCTGGGCAAGCTGACGCAGCTGCCCGACACCAATATCATCAAGCTTCCCAACATCAGTGCCTCCGTTCCGCAGTTGCTGACCGCGATCAAGGAACTGCAGGACAAGGGCTACGCGATCCCCGACTTCCCCGGGAACCCGAAGACCGACGAAGAGCGCGAAATCCGCGACCGCTACACCAAGTGCCTCGGCAGCGCGGTCAACCCCGTTCTGCGCGAGGGTAATTCGGATCGCCGCGCACCCAAGGCCGTCAAGGAATTCGCGCGCAAGCACCCGCACAGCATGGGTGAATGGTCGCCGGCGTCGCGCACCCACGTCGCGCACATGCGCCACGGCGACTTCTACCACGGCGAGAAGTCGATGACCGTCGAAGGCGACCGCGAGGTCAAGATGGAGCTGCTGACCGAGGGCGGCGAGACCATCGTCCTCAAGGAGAAGGTGTCGCTCACCGACGGCGACGTCATCGACAGCATGTTCATGAGCAAGAAGGCGCTCATCGAGTTCTACGAGGAGCAGATGGAGGACGCCTACAAGACGGGCATCATGTTCTCCCTGCACGTCAAGGCCACGATGATGCGGGTCTCGCACCCCATCGTCTTCGGTCACGCCGTCAAGGTCTTCTACAAGGACGCGTTCGCCAAGCACGGCGACCTGTTCGAGGAGCTCGGCGTCAACGTCAACAACGGCCTCTCGGACCTCTACAGCAAGATCGAAGCCCTCCCCAGCGCGCAGCGCGAGGAGATCATCGACGACCTGCACAAGTGCCACGAGACTCGTCCGGAGCTGGCGATGGTCGACTCCGCACGCGGAATCTCGAACTTCCATTCGCCCAGCGACGTCATCGTCGACGCGTCGATGCCTGCGATGATCCGCAGCGGCGGCAAGATGTGGGGCGCGGACGGTCGGCCGAAGGACACCAAGGCAGTCAGCCCGGAGTCGACCTTCTTCCGCATCTACCAGGAAATGATCAACTTCTGTAAGACCAACGGTCAGTTCGATCCGACGACGATGGGCACCGTTCCCAACGTCGGCCTGATGGCGCAGAAGGCCGAGGAGTACGGCTCGCACGACAAGACGTTCGAGGTCCCTGCCGGTGGCGTCGCGAACATCACCGACCTGGCGACGGGCGAGGTTCTGCTGACGCAGGACGTCGAAGAGGGTGACATCTGGCGTCTGTGCATCGTCAAGGATGCGCCGATTCGCGACTGGGTTGCGTTGGCAGTGCGCCGCACCCGTGAGTCCGGAATGCCGGTCGTCTTCTGGCTCGACCCGTACCGCCCGCATGAGAACGAGCTGATCGGCAAGGTGCGCAAGTACCTGAAGGATCACGAGACAGAGGGCCTCGACATTCAGATCATGTCGCAGGTACGTGCGATCCGCTACACGATGGAACGTCTCATCCGCGGGCTCGACACCATCTCCGCGACCGGCAACATCCTGCGTGACTACCTCACCGACCTGTTCCCGATCCTCGAACTCGGCACCAGCGCCAAGATGCTCTCCATCGTTCCGCTGATGGCCGGCGGTGGACTGTACGAGACGGGTGCGGGCGGCTCGGCCCCCAAGCACGTCAAGCAGCTCATCGAGGAGAACCACCTTCGCTGGGATTCGCTGGGTGAATTCCTGGCTCTCGCAGTCAGCCTCGAGGACCTGGGAACCAAGACCGGTGACGTCAAGGCGACCATCCTCGCCAACGCACTCGACTCGGCCACCGGCAAGCTGCTCGAGAACAGCAAGGGCCCGTCGCGCTCGACCGGTGAACTCGACAACCGTGGCAGCCAGTTCTACCTCGCCCTCTACTGGGCGCAGGAACTCGCCGAGCAGACCGAGGACACCGAGCTGGCCAAGCACTTCGCAGCTCTGGCGAAGACCCTCTCGGAGAACGAAGAGAAAATCGTCGGCGAGCTCAACGCGGTACAGGGCAACCCGGTCGACATCGGTGGTTACTACTACCCGGACCCCGAAGCCACCGCCGCAGTGATGCGTCCGTCCTCGACGTTCAACGAGGCACTGGAGTCTGCGAAGCAGTAGTTCTTTCTGCCTGCTTCACCCCCCTTTGAAATGAATGGCCCATTCACGCGCTCAGACGTTGTGAAGGGGCCATTCATTCGTTGAGGTGCAACAACTCTCGGGCTCCGGTAGCCGTCAACCGTCCGCGGTCTACAGTCCGCCCCTTGGTTGGGATTGCACGCCCGCGACGGATCAATGTGACTTTCACGCGCTCAGACGTACTGAATGGCCCATTCATCCCGTCTGGGGCGGCACCAGAACGCTGAGAAACGCCGAACAGCTTGCACTTTGGCGTCGTCCGGGCAACTGGACGACGGAGATGGTCCTGTGGATCGTTGGCTCGATCGGCATGTAGACCAGGTTTGCGAACGACATCATCGGTACCACCAGTTCGGGGACAACTGTGACGCCCAGTCCCGCGGCGGTCAGTCCGGCCACCGCAGCGACGTTGTGTGCCTGAACCGATGGCCCGACGTCGACTCCCGCGCTTTCCAGCGCGAGCCGCACATGTGACTCGATGCTGGATTCGGGGCCGAACGAGATGAACGACTCGCCGGCCAGGTCGGTCCACGACAACGAAGTTCGTTGCGCAAGAGGGTGATTGGTGGGTAGGGCGCAGACGAATGCGTCGGTGCTGATCGTCGTGCGTTCCAGGTCGTTTGCCCGACCCGACGCGGCGACCACTGCGAAATCGACCGAGCCGTCTCGAACCGATGCTACGACGCCGTCACGCAGGCCGTCTTTGACGTGTACCGAGACGTCGGGATGGTTGCGCCGAAACTCCACGATGTACGGGGGCAGGAATATCGCCGCGATCGACGGTAGGCATGCGATCGTGACGGTGCCGCGTTCTCCGGAAACGAATCGTGCGATCTGTTCGAGTCCGTCGTCGAACTCCAGCAGTATTCGACGCCCATATGCGGCCACTTCGAGCCCGTCACCCGTCGGATCGACACTTCGGGTTGTGCGTACGAACAGTCGGACGCCCAGGCGTCGCTCGGCTTCAGCGACGGTACGGCTGAGGTTGGGCTGAGACACGCCCAGTGCCGCGGCAGCGGACGTGAAGCTCTGAAGATCTGCCAGTGCGACAACCGCGCGCAGATGCGCGATGCCGATGTTTATGCCCACGACGCATGAATCTATACCCAACTGATGTTGGACTGCGTAAGTGATCTCCACAACACTCGTCATATTCGATGAAGGAGATCACATGCTGTCACTGCTCGGCTTCGGGACGATTGCCATCATCCTGCTGCTGTTGTTCACCCAACGTGTCGCGGCCATCGTTGCGCTTGCGGGTGTCCCACTCGCCGCGGCGTTCCTGGCCGGCAACTCGCCGTCCGAGGTGGCAGGGTTCGTCAAGGATGGGCTCGGCGGGGTCGTCGGCGTCGCAGCCATGTTCCTGTTCGCGATCGTCTTCTTCGGGATCATGCGCGACGCAGGTCTGTTCGATCCCCTCATCGCGCGCATCGTGAAGTGGGCAGGCAGCGCACCGCCGACTGTCGCCGTGGCTACGACGGCTCTCGCGTTGGTCGCCCATCTCGACGGGGCAGGCGCGGTCACGTTCCTCATCGCCGTTCCCGCGATGCTGCCGATCTACGAGCGCCTCGGGATGAGCCGGCTGGTGCTGGCCACGTGTGTCGGACTGGGTGCGGGCGTGATGAACCTCGTTCCCTGGGGCGGCCCGACGGCGCGAGCGGCAGCAACATTGGGCGTCGACGCCAACGAGCTGTGGGTGCCGCTGATTCCCGCGCAGATCGCTGGTGTGGTGTTCGCGTTGGCCATCGCGTACTACCTCGGACGCCGAGAGCGGACGCGGTTGGCGAAGGTCGCAGCAGGTGATGTCAAGGCCGAGGTGGAGGAATCGACGGCACGCGTCGGGCAGCGAATCCCCGTACCCGCTAGCGGCGGAACCAACGAGCCGGCCTCAGTCGGGTCGGGCGGTGACGAGACCCCAGAAGAGCCCGACAGGCCTGACGAGCCCAGCCTGCTACGTCCGAAGCTGTTCTGGGTCAACGTCGTTCTCGTCGTCGCGACACTTGCCGCACTGATCGCGGCCGTCGCGCCTCCGGAGACCTGCTTCATCATCGCGACCATCGTTGCGCTCCTGATCAATTACCCGGGCATGAAGGCACAGTCCGCCCGTATCGAAGCGCATGCAGTCGGCGCGATGCTGATGGTGGGCACGCTGCTCGCCGCCGGTGTTCTGCTCGGTGTGCTCGACGGCAGCGGCATGATCGAATCGATGGCCGTCAGCGCCGCCAACGTGATTCCGGACTGGATGGCACCAGCACTTCCGCTCATCGTCGGGGTGTTCGCGGTACCGATGAGTCTGATCTTCGGCCCGGACGCGTACTACTTCGGTGTGCTGCCGGTACTCATCGAGGTCGGCGACCAATTCGGCATCAGCGCAATCCATCTCGCTCAGGCATCGATCATCGGTGAGGAGACCGTCGGCTTCCCGATCAGTCCGATGACGGGCGCGTTCTACCTTCTCGTCGGATTGGCCAAGGTCGATATCGGCAGGCACATCCGTCATACCCTGGGGTGGGCGTGGCTCGTCAGCCTCGGCATGCTCGGAGTCGCTTTCGCGACGGGCGTCATCCCGGTGTGGGTCTCATGAGGGCCCGCGAAACTGTCCGATTGGGTGCCGGTGCGGGGTTTGCCGGCGATCGCATCGACCCCGCGCAGATCTTGGCCGAGCGAGGCGAGCTCGACTATCTGATCTTCGAGTGCCTCGGAGAGCGGACGGTTGCGACCGGGCAGGCCCGAAGATTGCTCGATCCCACGACGGGCTACGACCCGCTCCTGGCAGCGCGCATGCGCGCAGTACTCGGCTCGACCACTGAGCAGGGCATCACCGTCGTCACCAACTCCGGAGCCGCGAATCCTGTTGCGGCAGCCGCGGTCGTCGCGCAGGTGGCGGAGCAGGTGTGCTCGCGTTCGGTGCGCATCGCTGCTGTCACCGGCGACGACGTGCTCGACGCGGTACGTCGCATCGATCCGGTGGTGTGGGAGACCGGCCGCCCGCTGTCGGAGCATTCCGAGGAACTGGTGTCGGCCAACGCCTATATCGGGGCCGACGCGGTACTGCCCGCACTCGACGTCGGTGCCGACGTGATCGTCACCGGCCGTCTTGCCGATCCAGCGCTGTATCTCGCGCCGCTGATGCACGAGTTCGGTTGGGCGGGGCAGGATTGGGAGACGCTCGGTGCTGGGACGGCCGTCGGGCATCTACTCGAATGCGCGGGCCAACTGACCGGTGGCTACTTTGCCGACCCGGTCACCAAGCCTGTGCAGGGTCTGGCAAATCTGGGTTTTCCGTTCGGGGACGTACGGGCCGACGGCACAGCCGAATTCGGCAAAGTCGACGGCACCGGCGGGGAGCTGACGCGGCGAACGTGCGCCGAGCAGCTGCTCTACGAGGTAGGCGATCCCGCCAGATACTTGACGCCGGACGTGACCGCCGATTTCACCGGAGTTGCGTTCCAGACAGTCGGGCCTGACCGGGTGGCGGTGTGCGGGGCGACGGGCGGCACACGGCCAGAGGAGTTGAAGGTGACCCTCGGATTCCGCGGCGGTTGGCTCGGGGAAGGGCAGATCAGCTACGCCGGGCCACGCGCCCTGCAACGCGCGCAGCTCGCGGGAGCGATTGTGCAGCAACGACTGTGGGAGGTACACGGTATTTTAGCGGAGAACGTGGGTATCGAGTACATCGGCGCGGGCGCTGCATTCCGCGGACTTTTGGCCCCGACCGATGTCCCCGAAGTGCGACTGCGCGTGACCGCGAAGGTGCCCGACGCGGAGACCGCGGCACTCGTGGGGTGGGAAGTCGAAAGTCTGTACACCAACGGCCCGGCCGGTGGCGGCGGTGCGCGCAGCAGCAGCACCGAGGTGCTCGCCATCAGATCGTGTCTGATTCCACGTGCCCAGGTGACGACCGCCGTACACATCACGGAGGTGACGGTATGAGGACTGTCGACGATTTCGCCGACGTACGAACCGGGGACAAGGGCGACACCCTTATTCTCGCTGTCTTCCCGCGGACCGACGAACACTACGAGTTACTGTCCCGCGAACTGACTGTCGATGCCGTTGCCACGCACTTCGCACCGTTGATCACCGGAGACGTGCGCCGCACCGAGATGCCGTTGGTCTCCGGGTTGGTATTCGAGCTACCCGGCGTGCTCGGCGGGGGAGTGACCGGAAGCCCGGTGCTCGACGGACATGGCAAGTGTCTGAGCTACCACCTGCTGAGTATGCCTGTGCCCGAATCCCTTTGACCCTGCTTCCCGACTCTCGCGGCCGGGCCGCCCGATGGATGGAGATCGACATCCGTATCACCCGCGTACCCCTGGCCCTCACTCTTGCCGCAATCCTCGTCGGACAGGCAGCCGGTACTGCTGCAGCGGTACCTCGAGAATCACCGACAGACCCGTTCTTCACCTACGGACGTGCGGCCGATTACACGGTCACCTCGGAGCGCATGGAGGTTCCGATGCGCGACGGTGCCACCCTTGCCTGCAATGTGAACCGACCCGGCGATGACGGCAACGTGCCGGTCGCAGGGAAGTTTCCGACCATCGTCTACGACTTCAACGCCTACGACGGCCTCGACCAGTTGGCGACGGACTCTGCGTATTTGGTCGAACGTGGGTACAACATTCTGCTGTGCAACGTCCGGGGATCCGGGGATTCCGAAGGTGTACTGGATCCGTTCGGCCCGCAGGAACAGCAGGACAACTACGATCTCGTCGAATGGGCTGCAGCGCAACCATGGTCGACGGACAAGGTCGGACAATCCGGTGTCAGCTACGGCGGTCATACATCGATGCTGGCCGCGGCCAACAATCCACCGCATCTGGCTGCCGTCATCCCGGTCGATGCATTCAGTGACTGGTACGAGAACACCATCTACCGCGGTGGAATCCGATCCGACACCATCCGCACGTGGCAAGCAAGTACAGCCCCGGCTACCGAAGGTCCGTACGACGAGCATCCGCTGTACGACCAGTACTGGATCGACCGCAGCGTCAAAGCGAAGTGGCAGAACATCGACGTCCCCATGTTGCAGGTCGGGGGATGGTACGACCGCTACCGAGACCCGATGATGCAGAACTACAGTGCGCACCCAAATCTGACATGGGTCGTTGCCGGGCCGTGGAAACACGGCATGCCGGCGGGCCAAAACGCCGATATCGGTACAGGCGCGTACCTGGCCTGGTGGGACAAGTGGCTTCGCGAGGACGGCTCTGCACCTCTGCCCGCGAAGCGGATCAATTCCTACGAGATCTCCTCGGTGCCCGTCGAACGTGGCTGGCAGGAATTCGGTCAGTGGCCGCCTGCCGAATCCACCGAGTTGACGTTGGCGATGGGGACCGATGGTGGCCTGAGCCCGGTATCGACCGAGCAGGGCAGCCGGGCGTACAGCGTGCCTGAGGACCATACCGATGCTGCCGCAGCGGCGGTGGTCTTCTCGACCACCCCGCTGCCCGCTGATGTGGTGATCGCAGGGTCCCCGACGGCGCAGGTCTCGGCGACCTTCACCGCGTCCGACGGCAACCTTGCGGTGATCGTCGACGATGTCGCGCCGGACGGCACCGTGGAGCGAATCACTCAGGGTTGGCTCAAGGCGAGCCATCGCAACGGATCCGTTTCGCCCGAGCCTGTAATACCCGGGCAGGAGTACGAATTGGACGTACGTGCGTGGCCGACACACTTCCGGTTGCCGGCCGGACACCGGCTGCAGGTCCAGGTTCGCAGTGACGATTACCCCGACATCACCGACGACGCCGCGGCAGGAGATGTCAGCGTCCGCACCGGAGCCGGCGGTTCAACCCTGACCGTGCCGGTGCTCCCCTCCGCATCGGTGCGTTGACAGGTGATCAAGTGTCGAAGGGCGAAATACCAAGCCGCGCGGCAGCGCCATATGTGTCCGCTGCCGGACCGAAGAGTTACTTGACGGGACGAGTTTGGGTGAGGTGGCCTATTGTGAACCATTCGTTCTGTTTCAGGTAGGGGCAAGAGAGGCATCGTGGGCCAATGGTGGGGGTGAATTCGTCCCGGCTAGACGACATCACCGACTTAACCTGGGTCGATGTCTTGCCATGGCTCGACGGTTATGTATCCGACCGCGCCGCACGTTTGGAGCGACTGGGTCGTGACGAATGGTGGCTGGAGGATTCGCCGAGGGAGACCGCATCAGGCGGCGACCTGGAGAAGCTGCTGAGTGAGCTGGCTGACCTGTTCGTCACTGGGCACAAGAGCATCGTTCTATCCGATGCGTTTCCCACGTTGAAGCCAGGCCTCTCGGTATCGGCCCTCTGTCTGGACACCAGAGCTGCCACCCTGGCCGGGAGGCTTACAAAATCCACGACCATCGACGGGTTCTTGCCGTTGACCGTTCAGGACTTCTTCGCGATAAGCGGCACACATGACGGGACGGCGCGCGAATTGGTCGCCGCCGTTCTCGGGTGTGCAGTTCTCACTGACCCGGGTTTGCGGGTCTCAGAGGACGACGTGATCTCGGCACCACCCGTGATCAGTCAGTTGCTCGACGATCTGCACGAGTTGGCTCAGTGGCATCGAATTCGAGGCCGGAGTCGCCAACCGCTGGTGACTGTGACCATCGATGACGACTCACCGGAACCGATTCAAGACGTTGCCGCGCGGATTGCAGCGTTGACTGCGCTTGATCTCCCGGACGGCACGGTAGGCGATCCCATCGACGAAATCGAGAACCTCGTCGAGCAGCTCAACGAGCGGGAGAGCTTGGTATTGCACCAGCGGCTGATGGCGGTCGCGCCCAAGTCGCTCGGTGAAATGAGCGTGCGTTTGCATGTCAGTAAAGCGCGAACCAGCACCATCGAGTCGGACATCAAGTCACGCTTCACTTCCGCGTGCGGTTATGGGACTGCAGTAGGAAACTTGTTGGCGAGCTTGCGAGTCGAGATTCAACCGGTTGCCTCCTTGGACCGTCTGTTGAAGCTGCACCCAGGTATTGCGAAGGCGGTGCCGGCTCTCGGCGTACCACTCTGGCTCGTGCTCGATCGTCTGGATGACTACTTCGAGGTCACCGACGGCTGGGCTGCTGCGCCGGATGTCGATGCGGCGAAGCGGCGCACGCTGTCACTGCTCGAAGATCACGAGTCGGTCAACGGTGTCGTCGACCTAGCTGATGTCACGGCAGCCGTGGCGATGACGGGTCATGAGTTGGAGGAGTGGCTTCGTTGGTGTGAGGTCCCGTTGGTCGCTGGACGTGCGCTGACCCGTACTGCCAAGCTTGCCGATCATGCGGTCGGAGCGCTGGAGGCCATGGGTGAGTCGCTGTCGTCGGAGATTCTCCGAGAACTTGTCGATCCGGGTCGTGGCGTCGAATCCATCTCCCGTGCGTTGGCGGCGGACTCTCGCGTCGAAAGAGATCACGAGTTGGAATGGCACCTGGCGGAGTGGTCCACCGCCGACATCGAGGTCGAGGGTCGTGCAGCGCACGAGGTGCCGCAGTTCGTAGCAGATTCCACGGGGGCGGTTAGGCGGAAGCGGTCTGGGGTCAAGTCGCCGGATCACACGCGTCGGCTCTACCGTGTCGGGCTCGGCTGGCGATACCGAATTGTGGTCTCTCGTGACCACTTACGAGGTTCGGGATTTGCGCTGCCTGCTGGCGTCGCTGCTGCGGTCGGTTGCAGGCGCGGTGACGTTGTGGAGCTTTCGAGTCGCCTCGGTGAACAAATGATTCGATGGTCCGGTTCGCAACCGACCTGCGGAACAATCCGCCGCTTTCTCGCGGAACTTGCTGTCAATGTTGGAGACTCGGTATTCCTTGACTTCGGAGTCGATCGTCGCTTCGACGTGCTGCCGGCAGCATCGATCCCCGACGATGCTGGGCCGCTGCGGCGAGTTCTCGGGATGATCGGTCACAGCGACCCTATGTCCATCTCGGAGAAGAACCTCGTCAGAGTGCTGGCTGACGCGATCGGGTTACCGGGCGAGACGCGCCCCAGGCGGTTGTTGTCAGCCTATGAAACAGGAAGCGACGACGAAGTGACGGTGCTTCTCGAGAGTGCATGGGTCTCGGGCAACGACGTGGCGCTGGGAGATCGAGAGTGAGCGACGTGATCGCAACGATCGACGCGTCGCCGGATGCTTCTCTCGCGACTTCGATCGGGCTGCACCACACACTTGTCACCGCTGTTGCCGATTTGATCGACAACAGTATCGATGCAGGGGCGAAACACGTTCTTGTACGGTTCCTACAGCGCGGGACGCTGGTGACGGGGCTGAGAGTCATTGATGACGGAGCGGGTATGGACTCCGCGACTATCGACACTGCAATGACCTATGGCAGTAGACGACAGTACGATTCAGCCGACCTCGGACACTTCGGTGTCGGAATGAAAGCGGCCTCGCTGAGCCAAGCGAGCGCTCTGGTCGTCTGGTCTCGTTCGGAGGGGTCGGAGCCGCAGGGGAGGGCTATCGACCGGAAAGACCCGCACTCCGTCTCGATCATGAAAGGTGCGCGCGCCGCCCTGGAGATGTCCGAGGCGCGGCCACGTTTCCCTCTCCGTGCCGGCACTATCGTCGAGTGGCAGGGCATCACGACGTTCTCGCGTTCGGCCGACGAAGAGGAACGAACCGGGTGGCTTGAACAAGCGATCGGCGATATTCGAGATCATCTGGGAATTGTGTTTCATCGCTTACTCGGTGACGAATTGGCCATCACCGTCGACGTGTTCGACCTCGATGACAACCAAACAGGTGCATTGCGGAAGGTCAAAGCGATAGATCCGTTCGATTACCCCATCTCGGGTGACCCGACCTTTCCGCTGCGAAGCAGCATCGACGTGCCGGGATCGTCGGCAGAGGCCACCCTTCACATCTGGCCGGCGCGTAGTTCATCTGCTGAATTTCGACTGTATGGGGCACCAGGCAGAGACCGGCAGGGATTCTACTTCTATCGTGCCGGTCGGTTGTTGCAGGTTGGTGGGTGGAACGGATTGGTTCGTCCCCGAGCGGATTACGGGCTGGCGCGGGTGTCGGTCGATCTCGACGATGCGCTGATGCGCCACATCACCATCAACCCGGAGAAGTTCGGGGTGACTCTCGACGCCAGTGCAGCTGCGGCGCTCAAGGGGATCTTGGCCACCGTCGGATATTTCGATCAGGCTGTGCACACCGTGACGACTGCCCGCAGTCGCCAATCGCGCCCGGTCAGTGTGGTTGCTCCGGAAGCAGGTTTCCCCGAGGACCTACTCGACGCCTTCAGCGACGCTTTCACCTTCGATGATGGCGACCCCGTTCGTATTGCGTGGCGAGTGTTGGCCCGAGACAAGTTCTTCGAGGTCGATCTCCAATCTCGCGCCTTATGGATCAACGGACGTTTCCGAAAAGAGCTGCTCGGCCGCCGCAGCTACGACAACACCGATGCGCCCTTGATCAAGGCTCTTCTGTATCTGCTCACGCAGCAGATGTTCCAGGGAACCCGGCACAGTCACAAGCAGATCGAACAGATGCAGGCCTGGCAGGACGTCCTCGTCGCGGCCGTGACTGCACGGCGCATTCAACAGACAGGGGACTCGAGATGAGTATGGATCTGGTCGAGGCGATTGCTCGACAGTTCGGCGACTACCCTCCCGTGCCGCTCGTGCACCCCGTCAACGCGCACCTGGTGCGGCGGTTTCCATCAGGCATAGAGATCGACGTCATCGTCGACGTCCTGGTCGACGAGAACGCGTCTGAGGTTCGTTCTGCGGCGAGAACGAGCTTTGGTCAGTGGGACGCTGAATCCTCGGCATCGTGGACCGATGGAACCGAGCCAGGGTCGGTCGAGCGGCGAGCTCTGACGTACACGCTGTTGGGGATACCCGAAGAAGCCCACCGGTACCTCGACGACCACTACCCTCGTGCTGATCAACCGTCGGTCATCGCGGCCCCGCAACCATGGGGTCCGTGGTACACGCCGCGTCGACGAAAGGCCCATGAGTTCTACTGGCATTCCTACCGGGGAGTTCTGGCAGTTGAAGGCTGGAGTGATGACGCGATCACCGGCCTCGATATTGCTACAACACAAGTGGTACAACGACTTGCCGATCCGACCAGGTCCGAGCCCTACCAGTCCAAAGGGCTTGTCGTCGGTTATGTGCAAAGCGGCAAGACCGCAAACTTCACCGGGGTCCTCGCTAAGTCGATCGACGCCGGGTATCGGCTGATCATCGTATTGACCGGCACCATCGAACTGCTCCGCAGCCAGACCCAGCGACGTCTGGATTTGCAGCTGATCGGCCGACAGAACATCGGGTCCGACCCCGACTACCTCGGCGACCCGGATTGGCAGGCGGGACGATTTGTCACGCATGCCGTGGACCCCACTACGTCGAACTCGGTTCCTGCCGTGCGAAGATTGACCGGCTTGACCAAGGACTACTTGTCGCTCGGTAAGGGCATCGGCGCGCTGGAGTTCGAAAAGAACGATCACGCTGTGCCGCTTAATGATATGGCGAATCTGTGGGGGGCTAATGTCCGCATCGCGGTGGTCAAGAAGAACTCGACGGTACTGAAGAAGCTCGTCGCAGACCTGAACAAATTCCCGAAAGCACTGAACGACATCCCCACTCTGATCATCGACGATGAGGCCGATCAAGCGTCGGTGAACACGGTCAAGCCACCGGTGTCCGAATCCGAGAAGATCGAACGGACGGCCATCAACGATCGCATCGCCGAGTTGCTGACGATTCTGCCGCGTGCACAGTACATCGGTTATACCGCAACACCGTTCGCGAACGTTTTCGTCGACCCCGACGACAGCATCAACATCTTCCCGACCGACTTCATCATCAGTCTCGACCGACCCGCCGGGTATATGGGCGGCTCGGACTTTCATGACGACCACGACGAGTTCACCGACGAGGAGAAAACACCCGCGAACTCGAACGAACGTGCCTTCGTTCGTGGTCTGAGCGCTGGCTCGGATGACGAGCGCAACGAGGAACTGTTGAGTGCATTGGACTCGTTTGTTCTTGCCGGGGCCATCAAACTCTATCGAGAGGCGCAGGGAAGCAAGCCCTTCCGTCATCACACCATGCTGGTGCACGAGTCTGTCAAGACTGCGACACACAAGGCGATGGCGACCGACGTTCGCGATCTCTGGAAGAAGGCGGCATATAGCCAGCCCAAGTCGCGTGCACGGTTGCGCGCTCTGTGGACCGAGGACTTCGGCCCGGTGTGCAAGGCGAGAGCACGATCCGAGGACGCGGTTCCAGAATCCTTCGACGATCTGCACGAGTTCATCGGCGATGCCTACGATCGAATCTCCGAAGGTGTCAGCCCGGTCATCGTGGTCAACGGGGAGGTTCCCGACGAGCACGAGCAAGAAGTACTGGACTTCGATGCGCGCAGCGTATGGAAGATCCTTGTCGGTGGGACGAAGTTGAGTCGCGGATTCACCGTCGCAGGTCTCACCACGACCTACTACACCCGGCGCACCGACAAGGCCGACACGTTGATGCAGACCGGCCGATGGTTTGGCTTTCGCGCGGGGTACAAGGACCTGGTGCGACTGTTTATCGGGCGGAACGTCCAGGGGCCGGCCGGAGCGGGATACGACATGTACCGAGCCTTTGAAGCTATCGTGCGCGACGAGGAAGAGTTCCGTGCAGAGCTCCGGCGGTACAAGGGAATCAACGCCAAAGGTGAGCCGATGGTCACCCCACGCGATGTCCCGCCGATGGTGTTCCAGCAGCTGCCGTGGCTCAAACCGACCGATTCGAAGAAGATGTTCAACGCCGTCCAAACCTATCGCGGCGCGGGTGGTGAGTCGTTCAGCTTCACGATGCAGCGACCGCGTGGTGATGGGCAGTGGAACAAGCTGCACTTCGACGCAGTGAAGCCGCTCCTCGCAAAGCTTACGGACGGGGATACCTTCGAGATGACCGGAAGCCAGGACAAGCGCAGGACGTTCGACGCGCGGTTCGGAGTCGTGCCTGCTCAGTTGGTTTTGGACGTAGTCAGTCGGTTCGTCTGGGACGAAAACTGGTCGTTCGACCCACACTTGGCGGCGATGAAGAAGGCGATCGACGAGAAGACCTTGGAGGACTTCGCGATTCTCCTTCCGAAGCCCAAGACCCGTGATCCGTTGCCGGTCGCGGGATGGGGGGAGCCGTTGCCCGTCGTACACCGCAAACGCCTCGATGAGGACTATCGCACAGGATTCACGGGAACTGCTGTGCGGGAACGTGACGCCATTGAGCACATCGCAGGGAATCGAAGCAAAGATGGCGGCCCTCGAGCGGCGAAACTTCGGAAGAGGACGCGCGGGGGTCTGATTTTGGTGTTCGCAAATGACCCAGAATTGGGAACGAAGAACATGAAGCGAGCTGAGAGCGGAACGATTGACCCGGGAGACCTGGCCACGTTGTTCTCGTACGCCTTGCCGTTCGCCGCCGATCCGAATCCGCGAGTCGGCTTCTCGGTTCGGCAGGCCGGGGGAGCAGCCATCGTCGATGGAATCGACCGTCACTCGAACAAGAAAGTGCAGTAGTCCGCAATGGCGAAAGTAATCTCGACCATCAGCCTCAAGGGTGGTGTCGGCAAGACTACGGTGACCGCGGCCGTCGCGGAGTTCATGTCACTGGAGTTCGGGCAGCGGGTGCTCCTGATCGACCTGGATTCTCAAATCAACCTGACTACCATGATGATCAGTGAAGAGCGCTGGTTCGCTCTGAACAACGAAAAGCGAACGCTGGCTGCGCTGTTCGAGGATGCTCTTGATGGCGCATCGAACTTTGACCTGCATTCCAGTATCGAGCGGGGAGTGTCGGCGGTGAAGCGAGTGACGGGTGTCGACCTACTTCCATCCTCGCTGGATCTGATTCCGTTGCAGGAGCGATTGAGCGCGCTTCGGGTGTCCGAGGGCAGCGCAACCAGCGGAGTCGACATCCTCGGCGACGCAATCGCTCCGGTGAAGGACTACTACGACTACATTCTGATCGACTGTCCGCCCAACGTTGGCCCGATCACCCTCAATGGGTTGGCGATGTCCGACGCGTACATCATCCCGACGATTCCGGATGTGCTCTCCACGTACGGTATCCCTCAGATACAGACATTCATCGAACAGTTTGCCGAAGGGCTCGGGCGCAAGATCCTTGAACTGGGTTTGGTGATCACCAAGTACAAGTCCAACTCGGCTATCCACCGGACGACGGTCCGTAATCTCCGTCGCGACAGGAGCATTCAGAATGTGCTGCCGGTTTATCTTGCCGAGTCCAATTCGATCGCAGCGTCGGCGGAGTTCCGTGATTACGGCACCTTGAAGGTCAAATACGGAAACCAAGGCCAGTTCGACCAGTTGCGTGAGATTACCAAGAACATCATGACGGAGGCACAAGCGAAGCTATGACGAGCGACGACGCCCAACAACGGGTAGAGGTTCAAGAACTTGGCGGAGCGCTCCTAAAGTTGGCGAGCGCGGACGCTACTGCAGCGTCTCTGCTGACCAGATTGTTCCAGGTGGTGGCGGAGGAAGCGGGACGAACGCCTCGGTTCGCCAAAGCGCTTACGGCCGCGTTCACCGTTGCTCCGTCGTCGGAGGGGGCCGAGACGGTTGCGCGGCTCGCACCCGCGAGGCCAGTGCGTAAGGCGACAACAAGAAAAGCTGTAACCCGCCAGCCCGGTGTGTTCGACCCGTTCGTCGTCTTCGCTGAGTCTGGGGAGCAGGGTCTTGCTGACAAACTCTTGGAGCTGACGGTCGACCAACTGCGCGACATTATTGCGGAGCAGGAGATCGATACCCGGAAGGAAACGGGTCGCAAGCGCAAAGCGGAGGCGCTCGTCTCGTGGACAGTCGCGCGGGTCAAGGCTTTGGCCTCCAAGGGCAGCGTCTTTCGTTGAGGCTGCGTCTGGCCCCGTCGGTCAGGCCAGCTCCGCGGCACCGGGCGCTGCAGTTGGAAGAGCGGGAAGCGCCACCGGATACAACTGAAAGCTTCCGCTCATTCCCTTGAGTTCGACGTCGCGGGGCGTCCCCAGAGTCAGGCCGTCCGCCCTGGCGATGGCGTCACGCACCGGCTCGCTGACAAGGATTTCTCCGCCTTCGGCTTGGTTCGCCACTCTTGCCGCCATGGCGACGTTGAGCCCGAACAGGTCGTCGCCTCGGCGCACCGAGCTGCCGACGTGCACGCCCATGCGGACGCGGATGCGATCCCAGCGGTCGGGGTTCTTCTGCAGCGCTTCTTGTACTTCCACCCCGCAGCGCACGGCTTCAGCCGGGTCGGAGAAGGCGATCATGTAACCGTCGCCCTGGCTCTTGACCACATGTCCGCCGTGGTCGTCGACGTGTTTGCGGATCAGCTTGTTGTGCTTCTCGAGCAGTTTCACCCAACCGCGGTCGCCCAGTTCTTCGTTGCGGGCGGTGGACCCTTCGATGTCGGAGAACATGACCACGATGTCGCCGTCGGCGGTCATGCGTGCCAGGTCGGGGCGTTCGACCTTGGCCCAGCCCGCGAGGTCTTCGACGGAGTTGCGGACGGTCGCGCCAAATCCCTTGTTGATGAGTAGGTCCGTGGTGTGGAAGGCGGTTCTGATCGCGAAGGGCACCAGGCCGCGTCGCTTACGGCGTTGCTGCGATTCGAGAGCGCGGTCGAGTGCTCGGCGCGTGTGCTTCAACTTTCGTCGAGACACGATGAGAACCACACCGAGCGCGATAATGGCGGCGAGCTCGACTCCGGCAACTATCCACAGGATCACGTTGCTCATCCTCGCCTGTCGGCGGTGTCCGTGGTTGCACAACCGACCGCGAACTGCTTCCGATAGGCCGTCGGCGTGACGGCGAACGCCGAGTGGAAGTTCTGACGCAGGGTGACGGCGCTGCCGAATCCGCACGAGGCAGCGATGGTCTCGATGCTGTGGCCGGTCGTTTCGAGTTGGCTGCGGGCGGCGTCGAGCCGCTGGTCGAGTACCCAGCGCGCGGGCGTGGTTCCCGTCGCATACTGAAATTGCCGGATGAAGCTACGCCGGCTCATACGTGCCCGCTCGGCGAGCCGCTCGATCGGTAGTGGCTCGGACAGTCGTTCCAGCGCCCAACTCTGGACGTCGGCGATCGCGGAGTCCTCCGACGCCTCGATGACCGGCCGTTCGATGTATTGCGCCTGACCGCCGTCGCGATGGGGTGCGACGACGAGGCTGCGTGCCACCCGCGTAGCCGCTGCCGCGCCGAGGTGTTTGCGGACGATGTGCAGGCAGGAATCTATCGACGATGCCGTGCCCGCGGAGGTCATGACGTCGCCGTGGTCGATGTAGAGCACGGACTCGTCGAGGCCTAGTTGCGAATTGCGGTCGCGCAGTTCGGTCATCTTGGACCAATGGGTGACGGCAGGGCGTCCCGCGAGCAGTCCGGTGTCGGCGACGGCAAACGACCCCAGACACAGTCCCGCGATCTGGGCTCCCCGTCTGTGAGCGCCTCGAAGAGCTGTGGACAGGTGAGCGCCGATGTGTGGCAACGACTCCGGCCACGACGTCACGATGACGATGTCGGCCCAATCGGCGATGTCGGGGCCCTCGATCTCGCCGACGGGGAAGCCCTCCTCGGTGCGGATCGACCCCGGCTCGTCGGACCACACTCGCGTCTCCCAGTCGGGGGCCAGCCCGAGGCGCGTCACCTCGCCGAACACCATCAACGGCGCGGCGAGGTGGAACATGGTGATGCCGTCGAACACGTACAGCGCGATGCGCATGAATCTCCGATCGACGAATTGGCGCAATTTCATCGAAAGTATGCATCCGTGCCACTCGTGAACGCAAGGTCGGTGCCGAAGTATGGGTATTGACCGAGTACGCCACTTGAAGGAGAACGTTCATGACTGCACCGCGTAGAGCCCTCATCGTCATCGATGTACAGCAGGAGTACTTCGAGGGAGTGCTGAAGATCCAGTACCCGCCTCGCGACGAGTCGCTGGCCAACATCGTTCGTACCATCGAAGCGGCTGTGGCGCAGGATGTTCCGGTGGCCATCGTGCAGCACGAGATGCCCGAGGGCTCGCCTGCTTTTGTCAAGGGAACCGCGACGTACGAGCTTCATCCCGACATTCAGGCCGTCGTGCAGCCGTCCTTCGAGCGAGTCGAGAAGCAGTACAGCAGCGTCTTCGCTGGCACCGACGTGGCGAAGTGGTTGCAGGGCAACAATGTCGACACCGTCACGATCGTCGGATACATGACCAACAACTGCGATCTCGCCACCAGTGCCGACGCCGAAGCACTGGACCTGACCGTCGAGATCCTGTCCGACGCCACTGGCGCGATCAACCTTTCGAACGAGGCGGGGACAGTCTCAGCCGAACAACTCCACAAGGCGCTGATGGTGCTTTACCAGTCCAATTTCGCAGCGGTGGCGACGACAGACCAGTGGATCGACGCGGTCAAGAACGGAAACGGGCTCACGGCAAACAATCTGGTGGTCTCGGCTGCGCAAGGCAATGACGCGGTCGGTACCGCCTGAGTCCACGACAGGCGGTCTCATTTCCATCAGGTCGGGTGTCCGTCGTCAGTCGATTATCTTCGCCGCCCGAGCTGCACGTATCCAACCCGGGAATTCGCTGAGAATTCGTTCGTACAGCTCGGCGTCGGAGACTTTGTCGATGTCGTCGAGCGCGAAGAACCCGGCGTTGTCGATGAACCGGCCTTCCATGGTGTCCAGCTTTTCGAGAACGCCGTAGTTCGCTTTGCCGACACCGATGAACTGCCAGAAGATGGGAGCGCTCGACGCCGTCCGCATGAAGCTCGCGATCGGCCCGCGTTTGGTGAAGCCACCGTCGGTGAAGAACAGCACCAACGTGGGCTGACGCGAGACGACCGTGGACAGGATCTGATTCATGATCGGCAGTTCGTCGTTGGTGCCGCCGATCGACGAGTAGTCGATGCCGCCATGGTGGCCGTACAGGTGGAGGTAGGTGTCAGCCCAGGAATCGGTGCCTGCGACGGTGATGACTGGCAGCTGCGCGTACCACGAGCCGTAGAGGTAGGGTTCGAGCTCGCCGTCGTCGTCGAGCTGGGTCGCAACCGGAACCATTCGTTCGACGACTCTGTGCACTACGCGCGTCGAGTACTGCTTGCTCATGCTGCCGGTTTTGTCGATGACAAGAATGACCCGAGCCCGCAGTCCCACGGCATTTTTCGTCAGCAACACCTTGTGTACATGTTTCTTGCGGAGATCGAGCTTCTCGCGTTTGACCATCGAGAGCTTTTCCTCGCCCGCTACGGAACGCACTGTCGGGGTATCGGTGTCCTCGACGTCAACCCCGTGTTCGCGGACGAGATCGGCAAAGCCCGCGTCCCAGCCGGCGCTCACATTGCGCACCTTCCAGTCGCCGCCGCGGCGATAAATTTCGACCAGAACTGCTGCAGTTTCCGTCGTCAAACCCGATGCTGGACTGACGATGTCGCTCGACCTTACGGTCATTCCGGCGCGAGTCGACAGTGCGCTGTCCGACGCAACCGCGACGACGATGGCGTCGACGTCGGTAGGCACGAGACGCAGGTCGATGCTCAACGAACGCGTCGATGACAGCCGAACCGCGCCCTCGGGCGACGATGGCTGATTGAAGAACACGAAGTCGTCGTCGCTGCGTACTTTTCGACCCGTGTTCACTTGAAACGCAAGTAGGTCGACACCGTTGGCGTCGTCGACGGTGACCTCGAACGCTCGTGCCTCGATCAGGGCATTCCCGCCTCGGGTCAGGGTCGTCATGGTGTCCTTTCGGTGTCGCTGGAACACATGAGGCCAGAGTAATGGCGGCACGAAATGGTGTACGAGCTGGTGCGAGAGCCGCCGCCTAAATGGATGACCGACCGGCGTCGCCGGCGAGTGGGAGATCCCAACGAGCTGCCATCCACACCAGGTGGGTTGGTAATTGTCCCTGCACAGGGCAACGACGCTGTCGCCCAGTTTGTCATTACGATGGCGAGTGTGACGGCACGGGCGATAACGGAGCAGACGCTCGGCGCATGGGTGATCAAGTGCAATCCGCGCAAGACCGACCTCGCACCGATGGTCGAAGCCGGACGTGCGCACGAGAATTGGTGCGTCGCGAACAACTATCGAACTCGTCTGATGGCACCTGGGCAGCCGGTGTTGTTCTGGGTCAGCAGCCACCCGCGACGCGGGATCTGGGGTGCGGGTCGGTTGACCGGCACCCCGGTCCCCGGCCCCCAGTGGAAGGTCTCGACGGACATCACGCTGTTCGATCAGCCGATCCTCGCGTCGGATCTGCAGGCCGTTGCGGAATTGTCGACGCTCGAGGTGTTCCGGTCGCCGCAGCAGTCCAATCCCTCATGGGTCGACGCGTCCGCGTGGGCAGTGATCCGACAGATGCTGCCTCTCGAATGATGTGATGGCGCTATGACACCGGAGAACGAGCCGATACAGCACGGAATGCTGGATGTCGGGGACGGTCAGCGGATCTACTGGGAGCAATGGGGTCCGTCCGACGGCGTCCCGGCGGTGTACCTGCACGGCGGACCGGGCGGGACCCTGAACACCAGTCAGTTTCGTCGCCACTTCGACCTGTCCCGTGTTCGCGCAATCGGATTCGAGCAGCGCGGGTGCGGACGGTCGACCCCGCACGCGTCGGATCCCTCGACGTCGTTGGCTACCAACACCACTGCACATCTGCTCGCCGATATCGAAGCGCTGCGTGTGCACCTCGGCGTCGAGGCGTGGATCGTCAACGGCGCGTCCTGGGGATCCACTCTTGCTCTTGCCTACGCTCTCGCGCATCCGACAAGGGTTCTCGGCATGGTGCTCGTTGCTGTCACGACGACACGTAGGGCTGAGGTCGACTGGATTACGGAGGGAGTCGGCGCCGTCTTCCCGGAAGCATGGGATCGGTTCGCCACCTTCGCCGAGCAGTCGGGCGTCGGCTACCGCCGGGGCGAGGGCCGAATAGTCGACGCGTACAACCGCCTGTTCAATTCGACCGATCTGACGTTGCGCGACAATGCATCCCGAGAATGGGCGCTGTGGGAGGACGTCCACATCTCGATCGGTACCGATGGCGTGCGGCGCAATCCGCGATGGGACGACGACCGGTTCCGACTGGCCTTCGTCCGGCTGGCCGCGCACTACTGGTCGCACGACGGGTTCTGCGATCCACCCTTACTCGATCGCGCCGACGGTCTGCGAGACATTCCGGGCGTCCTGATCCATGGCCGAAAGGACGTTTCCGGACCGGCTGTCACGCCGTGGCATCTACACCGACGTTGGCCCGGTTCGACACTCGTCATCGATGAGGGCGACGGGCATGGGGGACTGTCCATGGCGGCGCGCTGGGACGCTGCGAACGAAGAATTGACCGACCGGGCCCTGCAGAGGCCGAATGGTGCATGATCGAAGGGTGACTTCTTTCCCGATCGTTGATCTGACTCCCGACGAGCTGCTGACCACCACGCGAACTGTGCGTAAGCGTCTGGACCTGACGCGGCCGGTGCCGATGGAGCTGATCAAGGAATGTCTCGAGATCGCGCTGCAGGCCCCGTCCGGGTCGAACAAGCAGGGGTGGCAGTGGATCGTCGTCACCGATCCTGATCTTCGTGCCCGCATCGGCGCGATCTACGGCGAATTGTTCGCCGAGTACCAGGCATCGAAGCAATCCGCGTCAGCATTGTTCGCGGACGATCCCGAACGCGCATCGGTTCAGAAGCGCGTCGGCGACAGTGCCGGTTGGCTCGGCGAGCACATGGGTGAAGTTCCCGTGCTGCTGATTCCGTGCATCAAGGCCGGCAAGACGCTTCCGGCCGGCAACCAGGCCGGTCTGTGGGGCTCGCTGCTGCCTGCGGTGTGGAACTACGCCCTGGCTGCACGGGCACGTGGTCTCGGAACAGCGTGGACGACAATTCATCTCGCGAAGGAAGCCGAGATTTCCGGACTGCTCGGTATTCCCGAAGGCTTCCATCAAGGCGCACTGATTCCGACTGCCTACTACACGGGGGAGACCTTCAAGGTCGCGCCCAGGGATCCGATCGAGACGGTGCTGCACGTCGATCGCTGGTAGTCGGCCCGGCTAGGTGCGCAGGTAGGCCACCACCGCCATCACGCGTCGGCTCATACCGGTCGAGTTCGCCAATCCGAGTTTGTCGAACACGGCGTTGATGTGTTTCTCGACCGAACTCACCGAAATGAACAGATCAGCGGCGATTCTGGCGTTCGTGAGACCTTGCGCCATCAGCTCGAGCACATCGCGCTCGCGCGGCGTCAGTCGTTCGAGGGGATTGGATCGGGTGGTGCGAGACAACAGCTGGCGCACCACCTCCGGGTCGAAGGCAGTCCCGCCGCCGGCAACTCTGTCGAGGGCGTCCAGGAACTCGTCGACCTGCGCGACTCGGTCCTTCAGCAGGTACCCGACCTTGCCTCCCGGCCCACTGATCAGCTCTGCCGCGTAGCGGTTTTCGACGTACTGGGAGAGCACGAGCACTGCCACCTCCGGCCATCGATCGCGAATCGTCAGTGCTGCTCGCAGACCCTCGTCGCTGTGGCCTGGAGGCATCCGAACATCGGTGACGACGATGTCGGGATGAGCCAGTTCCACGGCAGCCAGGAGCGCGTCGGCGTCGCCCACGGACGCGACCACGTCATGGCCTTCGTCGACGAGCAGACGGACCAGGCCCTCACGCAGCAACGTCGAGTCCTCCGCGACGATCACGCGCATGGGATGCTCGCAGTCACAACAGTCGGGCCGCCGACCGGGCTGTCCACGGTGAGGGTGCCATCCATGGCAGCGACGCGGCGGGCCAGTCCGGACAATCCGGTGCCGGACGGATCGGCACCACCGGACCCGTCGTCGGTGATGGTTGCCAGTATGCGATCGAACTTCTGCCGAGTGACCTCGACCTCCAACGATCTCGGGGAGGCATGCTTGGCTGCGTTGGTCACCGCCTCCGAGATGACGAAGTAGACGGCTGTTTCCACAGCGGGGCGCAACCTCTCTGTCAGTTCGTACGAGAGTCGAACGGGCACACCGGACCGCTCGGCCAGCGCCTCGAGAGCTGGGCGCAGGCCGTCCTTGTCGAGTGCGATCGGATACACCCGGTTGGCAACCTCGCGCAGCTCGTCCGTCGCTCCCTGCGAGGCGACCTGGGCTTGGCGGAGGAGTTCGTGCACCTTGTCGGGATCTTCAGCGCGGCGAGCCCGGCCGACGAGCATTCCCAGAGCAAACAGGTGCTGTTGCACGCCGTCGTGCAGGTCACGCTCGATGCGTCGGCGTTCGTCGTCGATAGCGTCCACGACATGATCGCGAGTGCTCGTCAGCTCGGCAATCCGTTGGTGCAGCAACCGATCCGACTGCCGGCCGAGTACCTGGATGGCGAACCAACGATCGAGAGATCCCACCCCTGCCACTCCGACTGCCGCGACGAAAATCAGGAGGATTCCGGGTAGTGCGGCCATAGCAACGAGTCCGCCGTCGACGCGGTTCGAGTCCTCGATCAAGCCCCAGTCGCCGCTGAGAGTCCATGCCGAGACCATCGATGCGGCGACGACGAGACACAGCGTCAGGAGGAGAACCACGCCGAGCCCGAGCAGCCCGATAGGCCAACGAATTCCGAGATACCAGCGGCAGCGACGAGGGGCCGCCGCATCCGTGGAGAACGCGCCGTGAAAGCGTGTGATCCGCCGGATCTCGAAGTCGGACAAGATCAATGCGGTCTCATCTACGGCCGTCCGTATTGGTTCTCCCCACCGGCCGAGGAGACGCACCAGTGCTAGGGCGAGTAAAGCCGCCACGGAGAACAACAGAGCCGCGATCGCGGTGAAGATTCCGAGCAGAACTCCGGAAAGTGCCGTGAGCCAGCGCCGTAGAAGTGAGCCGATCGACGCGCGATCAGCCTGCTCGGGTGAGTAGACGTCACGGTTGGCCAGCACACGAGCAGCGTAACCGAGCAAGTGGCCGCTGATACTGCGGTAAACCACACACTTCCATGCAGATAGCCCCGCGGCAGGCGACGGTCTTCCTCGATGTCCCGCATCCACATAGTTCGTAGCGTTTTCCGTGTCCTTCACGACCGGAAACATAGACGAACAAGGGAATTGCCATGTCCAACATATCGATTGCTACAGCAGCAGAAACCCGCACTCTCGACGGACTGGCCGGGTGGGCGGTCGGCGTCATGGATGCCCTTGGCGGCCCCGGCGCAGCGGTCGTCGTCGGTGCAGACAATCTGTTCCCGCCGATCCCGAGCGAACTCGTTCTCCCACTTGCCGGGTTCTCGGCCAGTCAGGGAGCGTTCTCTTTCGGTGCTGCGCTCTTCTGGACGACGCTCGGCTCGGTACTGGGCGCGGTCATCGTCTACGCGGTGGGTGCGCTCATCGGACGCGAGCGCACACGAGCATTGGTAGCGCGAATTCCCCTGATCAAGGCCAGCGACTTCGACCGCTCGGAGGCATGGTTCGCCAAGCACGGCTCGAAGTCAGTTCTGCTCGGCCGCATGATCCCGCTGTTTCGTAGCTTCATCTCCCTGCCGGCCGGGATCGCGCGGATGGGAATGGCGAAGTTCCTTCTACTCACGACCATTGGGAGTCTCATCTGGAACACCATTTTCGTCACCGCGGGATATCAGCTGGGCGAGAACTGGCACCTGGTCGACGCGTATGCCGAAATCCTGCAGAAGATCGTCGTCATGACGGTCGCCATGGCCTTCGTCGTCTTCGTGGCCCTGCGGTTGCGGTCTCGCCGCCAGGCCGGTCTGTGACAACGCCGGCCCGGCGACCTGACATGCACTTATCGGGGCAGTCCCGACTTGTACTGCAATGCGTAGGCCAGCTTGCCGGGCTTGTCGTTCGCGTACGGTGCCGAGAGTTTCCCGAACTCGCCCTTACCGGCAGCCTTGCCGTCGTTCCAGGAAGCCAGTGCGCCGAGTTCCGCTGCGGTGCGGCCGCTGTCGATGACTGTGTCTTTCGGGGCCGCCACCTGAGCGCGCGAGACCGACTCGACGGTGCTCAGGTAGCTCGCGAGATTTTTGCTGTCCCAGCCGCTGATGTCGACTTCCGCCGAGTCGCGAACCCATGCACCCCAATAGAATTCCTGGAAGGGGATGGTGCCGGGGGTGAAGCCGATGTCGCGGGCGAAGTACATCAGGCTGCGGTACTTGTCGTTCTGGAACTTCGCGAGACCGACTCCTGACGGAAGCTGTTCAACCGGAACCTCGTTGCCGTCGACGTCGTAGTTCCACACCCACTTCTCGGCTTTCATTCGAGCCCAGAAGTCGGCAGGGCTCAGGTTGCTGAGATTCGCGACCACTCGCAGACGAAGATGCAGATTCGGTCCACCGTCGGCCGTTTCGAAGAACGAGGTCAGAGTGTGGTGTCCGTCGGTCAGGTACGGCACACCGCCCGGCCCGATGACGACGGTCTTCATCGGTGCGATGGTGTCGGGAGTTTCCTGGCCGACGGGCACTGTGCAGGTGAACGACGACGGATTGTCCAGGCGCGCATCGGGTAGCGCCGACGCGGCCTTCTCCTGGCCGTTGGCCTCGCACCAGTCGTCGAACTTCTTGTTGATCTCGTCCTTGCCAAGTGTGTATCGACCGAGCTTGTAGTACACCTCGTCGTACCCGAGTGAGGGTTGCGTCGCGCGGACATCACCGATCGGCAGATCGAGAAGCTCACCGGCTTCGGCACATTGGTAGCCGAGGCCCGAGGACGATCCACTGGGGAGCAGGTCCGCAACCTGACACAGCGGCGACGCCGTCCGTGCCGGGGCGGCAGTGGCGACGCCGCCCATCGACGTGGAGACGATCGATATCAAAGCGAGCGTGCCCAGTAGAGCAGCTCTGCGACGCGATGCCATTCGTGAAACTCCCAGAGTTCGGAAAGTGAAGTTTTCCGAGACTGTCGCACCGCGGTCACCGGCTGGCGTCGGGGAACCGACGCGGAGGTGAACGTCGCATGATGTGCGTCAGCGATCCTCGCGCAACATCGCGTAGACGAGGGTGTCTGTCCATTCGCCCTTGCACCACCAGTTCTGGCGGAAGTGCGCTTCCTGACGCATTCCGACCCGGGCGGCCAACCTGGCCGACGCGTCGTTGCGTCCGTCCATCTGCGCCGTGACTCGGTGGATCTGCGGCAGCGAGAACACGTGCTCGATCAACGCTTCGACCGCCTCGGTGGCGTAGCCACGACCCGCCACGGCGGGGGAGAACGTCCAGCCGAGTTCGACGAGTGCCGGCGAACCGTCAACGAGCCACGCCTCGACATTGCCCACCACCGTCCCCTCGTGTTCGACGACCATCGCGAGCGCCTGGGTGTGCAATCCGGATCGCTTCATCCGTTTGCCCACCGCCGCAACAGCATCGGCGTGCGTCCACGCTTCGTGGAGGAGATAGCGGCACACCTCGGGATCGCTGTAGTACGCGAGAATCCGGTCTGCGTCGTCGGGTTCGTAGAGACGCAGCGTCAGGCGTTCGGTGTGAATGGGCTCGACTGTCATATGTCCGATTCTGCCCGACCTAGATTCACGCTGATTCGAACCCTGGCCCGGACCCCTCTCGTAACGAAAGGTGGTGAGTCGAAGCTGATCGTCATCAAGTGGAAGGCACGTGAACATGGTCGTGACGTCGTACGCCGCTCCCGCGGGACCTGTGGACACGCGGCACAGCGTCGTACCGAAGGTCGACCCGGTGCCCGCCTCGTCCAAAACGCCACTGTGGCAGCGATACCGATGGACCGTCCTGCGTGCCTTGTCGCCGATCGTCCTCCTCGTTCTGTGGCAGATCGCCAGTGCTGCCGGAGTCCTCTCCGAACGTGTTCTCCCCGCACCGTCACTGATCTTCGACGCGGGTCTGCAATTGCTGCGCAACGGTGAATTGGCCGACGCTCTGGCTATTTCCGGAACGCGAGTGGTTCAAGGACTCCTGCTGGGCGGGCTGATCGGGGTGGCACTCGGGGCGCTCGTCGGACTGTCCAAACTCGCCGAAGCAACCGTCGATCCACCGCTGCAGATGCTGCGTGCACTCCCACACCTCGGGTTGATCCCACTGTTCATCCTGTGGTTCGGAATCGGCGAGACTCCCAAGATTCTGCTTGTCGCTCTCGGAGTGGCATTTCCGTTGTACCTCAACACGTTCTCGGCCATCCGCCAGATCGATCGCGACTTTCTCGACACCGCAGTTGTCCTCGGTTTCTCGTGGCGACAGCGATTCACCACCATCATTCTGCCGAGCATCGCGCCCCAGCTGTTGGTGGGACTTCGGCAGTCGTTGGCCATCGCGTGGCTGTCGTTGATCGTGGCCGAGCAGATCAACGCCGAATCGGGGCTCGGCTACATCATCAACAACGCGCGGGACTTCCTGCGGGTCGACACCATCATCTTCGGTCTCGTCGTCTACGCACTGATGGGAATCGGCACCGACGGAATCGTCCGAATCCTCGAAAAGCGAGCCCTCCGTTATCGATTGGACGCGTGAGCCATGACTACGACGACCACCTCCGTCGCCACCCTGCACGGCATCGACAAGTTCTACGGATCCAGTCACGTGTTGAAGGGTGTCGACCTGTCCATCGAGCGCGGCGAAATCGTCTCGCTGGTCGGACGATCCGGCTCCGGCAAGTCGACCATCCTGCGTGTCCTGGCCGGACTGTCGACCGACCACACAGGGGAGCGGCACGTCGCCGGGCATCCTGCGGTCGCGTTTCAGGAACCACGCCTGTTCCCGTGGCGGTCTGTTCGTCAGAACGTCTCCTACGGTCTGAACACCGCAGGCGTCACCGGCAACGAGGCATTGACTGCTGCGGACGCGACCCTGGACGAGGTGGGGCTGGCCGAGAAGCGAGACGCATGGCCACTCACATTGTCCGGTGGGCAAGCTCAGCGCGCTGCGCTGGCGCGGGCTTTGGTGGGGGAGCCCGAACTGCTGCTCCTCGACGAACCGTTCGGCGCGCTCGACGCACTCACACGACTGACGATGCAGTCACTTCTGCTCGACCTGTGGGGACGGCATCGCTTCGGCATCCTCCTGGTCACGCACGATGTCGACGAGGCGATCGCGCTGGCCGATCGGGTTGTAGTGCTCGAGAACGGCGCAGTCTCGGACACCGTCACCGTCGATCTGCCCCGCCCCCGCGATCGCGGAACGCCGGGCTTTTCCCGCCTTCGCACCCATCTGCTCGGAGCTCTCGGAGTTCACTGACCGTCCAATTCGGCACCTGACAAGGATCTTTCACACATGTCGTCACATGCTCGTCCTCGATCTCTGCGCGCACTCGGTGTGCTCACTGCCCTGTCCTTGACGGTCGTCGGACTCACCGGTTGCGTCTCGCGTGGTAGCGATACCACCAACACCCAAGCCCCGGAACTGGTCTCGAACGACCAACTGGCCACAGTCACCCTCGATGTCGGCGACCAGAAGGGTGGCACCGAAGCCCTACTGCGCGCATCGGGTGAGCTGGACTCCGCTCCCTACGATGTTGCGTTCTCCACCTTCACTTCCGGCCCGCCTCAGGTGGAGGCGGCAACGGCCGGCCAGATCGACTTCGCGGTCACCGGCAACACGCCCCCCGTCTTCGGGGTTGCAGCCAATGCACGCATCAAGGTCGTCTCCGCCTACACCAACGACGCGAGTGGCGATCAGATTCTCGTGCCGCCGGATTCGACTCTCGGGTCGTTCGCCGACCTGCGCGGCAAGAAGATCGCAGTGGGCAAGGGAAGTTCCGCGCACGGCCACGTGCTGCTGCAGTTGCAGAAGGCCGGCTTGACCACCGACGACGTTCAGCTCGTGTTCCTTCAGCCTGCCGATGCGCTGACGGCATTCACTTCCGGCGAGGTCGACGCTTGGGCGATCTGGGATCCGTTCACCGCCATCGCGCAGGTGCAGAACGGCTCGAAGACGCTGACCACCGCGGAGGGCGTGGCCAACGGTTACGGCTTCGGCATCGCGTCGCAGCAGGCGCTCGACGATCCCGCGAAGAACACCGCCCTGCAGGACTTCGTAGTTCGCCTGGCCAAGGCGTCCGCATGGGCGGACGCACACCCCGCAGAGTGGGCGGCGGCGTACTCCACGGCCGTCGGCATCGACCCGGCCGCGGGTGAATTGGCACAGGGACGAAGTCAGCGACCCGCAATTGCTCTGGACGACACTGTGATCGAGTCCGAGCAAGCACTGTTCGATGCGTTCGTCGAGAGCGGAAGCATCCCTGGCGGCAACACGTTCGCGGACTTCGTCGACACGCGTTACAACGCCGCCATCGCCGACGCGACCGCCCCCACCAACTGATCACCCACCACGTAGTAGGAGTTCACTCGTGACCGCACGCATCTTCTGGTTCCTCCCCACCGCAGGCGACGGCCGCTCCATCGTCGGCGCATCTCACGCGTCGGCCAACATCGTCGAACCTGCCGGGTTCCGTCGTCCGTCGCTGCGGTACCTCACGGAGGTGGCTCAGGCCGCGGACCGCCTCGGCTACGAGGGAGTGTTGACTCCGACCGGAACGTGGTGCGAGGACGCCTGGTTGACTACGGCCGCGCTATTGCAGAGCACCCGACGGTTGAAGTTCCTTGTCGCCTTCCGTCCCGGCCTCACGCCGCCCACGTTGGCGGCGCAACAGGCAGCGACGCTGCAGCGGTTCTCGGAAGGTCGGGTGCTGTTCAACATCGTCACCGGCGGCGACGACGTCGAACAGCGTCGTTTCGGGGACTGGATCGACCACGATCGGCGCTACGCCCGCACCGACGAATTTCTCGGACTCGTGCACCGAATCTGGACCGAGACGTCGGTCGATCACGAAGGCGAATTCTTCAAGGTTGCCGATGCACGCGTGTCCGAAGCACCGGACCCGTTGCCCGAGTTCTGGTTCGGCGGTTCGTCCGATCCCGCACTCGCTGTTGCGGCCAAGCACGTCCAGACGTACCTGACGTGGGGTGAGCCTCCGGCCGACGCCCGCGCCAAGATCGAGAAAGTGCAGGCGCTCGCGGACGACGAGGGCCGCAAGCTCACCTATGGCATTCGCCTGCACACCATCAGCCGCGACACCTCCGAAGAGGCCTGGGCCGTCGCACAAAAGCTGCTCGACGAGCTTCCCGAGGAGCAGGTGTCTGCGGCACACGCGCTGCACTCGTCCTCGCAGTCCGAGGGACAGCGTCGGATGGCCGCATTGCACGGGGGCAGCAAGGATTCGCTCGAGATCTACCCGAACCTGTGGGCCGGAGTCGGTCTCGTTCGAGGCGGTGCCGGCACCGCGCTGGTTGGTTCACACGAGGAGGTCGCCAACCTGATCGGCGAGTATCACGACGCCGGATTCGACGAGTTCATCCTGTCGGGCTACCCACACCTCGAGGAGGCGTACCACTTCGCCGAGGGAGTACGCCCCATCCTCGACGCACGAGGAATCACGGTTCCCGCGCGCTAGAGCACGTGGGATCGAACCCGCCGGGTCTGCGCAACTGGGAAATTTGTCCAGTAGATGGTGTGAAAAATGGATGATAGACGAGGGTAAATCTGTATGATAGCTGCGTGTCCAGTGCCATGTACGTCCCGCGAATCGTGGACGAGGAGCTCGACGACCTCCTCCCTCACCTAGCCGCGATCAACCTCGACGGTGCGAAGGGCGTAGGCAAGACCGCTACCGCCACCCGCCGTGCGAAGTCGGTTCTCGAACTCGACAACGCGGTGGATCGGCAGCTGATTTCTGCGGACCCAGATCTGCTCGCGAGATCGGCGCGCCCCATGCTTATCGATGAATGGCAACGATTCCCGCCGTCATGGGATCTGGTTCGCAGAGCCGTGGACAACGATGCGTCGGGTGGGCAATTTCTGCTGACGGGAAGCGCGCCGCCTTCCGACGCTGTCGTCCACTCCGGTGCAGGCCGAATTGTCCGTGTACGAATGTGGCCTCTGAGCTTCGCCGAACGTCGGCCGTCGGATTCGGCTGTATCCCTGAAGGACTTGCTGTCTCCCCGGCAGGTGACTATTTCGGGTTCGACCGAGACCGTGCTCGGCGATTACATCGAAGAAGTGCTGGTTTCCGGCTTCCCTGGCATCCGTCGTCTCGCCGGTCGCGCGAATCGCGCAGCTTTGGACGGCTACCTGCACGCGATCATCGAACACGACTTTCCGGAGCAAGGCCACGTGGTTCGACGTCCGGAATCCCTTCGTGCCTGGATGACTGCATACGCCGCAGCCACATCGACCACAGCATCCTGGGAGTCGATCAGGGATGCGGCAACGCCGGGTGCGACCCACAAGCCAACCCGTCAAACATCGATCAACTATCGCGATGTGCTCAGTCGCCTGCGCATGCTGCATGACGTAGAAGCATGGTTGCCGCAGGATAATTCGTTGGGGAAGCTGGCCAAGGCACCTAAGCACCATCTAGTGGACCCAGCCCTGTGCGCTCGATTGCTCGGCGTGACAGCTGAGTCCCTGTTGACGCCTGGCGGCTCGGCGGGCGTCAGATTGGGGCACCTTTTCGAGTCGTTCGTAACGCAAAGCCTCGAGGTGTACGCGCAAGCGAACGAGGCGAGGCTGTTTCATTTCCGTGGCAGGACTGCCGAAGTGGATCTGATCGTCGAGCAAGGCGATGGATCGTTCATCGGCATCGAGGTGAAAGTCTCGCCCGATATCACGGACCACGATGTCCGACATCTGAAGTGGCTTCGGAGCGCAGTGGGCAGTCGAATGAGGGACGCGATCGTAGTGACGACAGGTCCTCACTCTTACCGCCGGCAGGACGGTATCGCGGTGATTCCGTTGGCTTTGCTCGCGCCATAGCTGGGCCGCGATCGCTACCCCGGGTCGGCGTGGCCTTTACTGCTCCGGCGCGAGGACGATATCGAATTCGACCCTCGACCACGTGTTTTCGCCCAGTTCTCGGCCGTCGGGGGTGGGGGTGCCCGCAGGCTGTTCCACGAAGTCCTTGATGAGCGAATCCTTGACGCCGAACACCGAATCGCGATCGAGCAGTTCGTCGCCGCGCACGAAGATGTGGGTGATCAGTGTCCGTTTACCCTCGGCGGTGACCATGAAGTGCAGGTGCGATGCGCGCATCGGTGAGCGTCCGGCGGCGTCGAGCATCCGTCCGACGGGGCCGTCGAACGGAATCGGGTACGGGGTCGGAGTGAGGCCCCAGAACGCGAACTTCCCGTCGTCGTCGGAGAACAGGTGACCGCGAGCGGCGACCCGTCCGTCGGAGTACTGGACGTCGTAGAAGCCGTCGTCGTCGGCCTCCCACACCTCGATCCGGGCATTCGCGACGGGTTCACCTGCAATATCGGTGACCGTCCCCTCGACCCAACATGCCTGGCCGGGTGCGCCCTGGGAGATGTCTCCGCCCGATTCGATGGCGGGGGCGTCGTCGACGAAGAACGGACCGAACACCGTCGACTCCGTCTCGCCTGCGATCGCTTCGTTGTTGACGGTCACCGTCTGCATCGAGGCACCGAAGACATCGGACAGCAGGATGAATTCCTGACGCCGGTCATCGGTGATGTGACCGACCTCGGTGAGGAACTCGATGGCCTTGGTCCACTCGTCCTCGGTCAGTCTCACCTCTCGGATGAACGCATGCAGATGCTCGGTCAACCCGGTGAGGAGTTCTCGCAGTCGCGGATCGGGGGTGTCGGCGAAGCTGGCGACGACCTTGTCGGTCAGCGCACGCTCTCGGCCGCTCTGCTCGGAGGAGACGTCGGTGCGGTTGCCGATACCCATGTCAGCGGTCCTCGTTCTCGGAAGTCGTTCCTGCCCAAGCATTACGGAGCAAAACCATGAGCGATTCAGCAGTGACGGGCCGCGGATTGGAGGCGGGAGCTGCTTCGAGAACGAGCGCAACGGCCTCCTCGAGATCGGACTCCTCGAGACCGTAGTCGCGCAGCGCGGTCGGTGCCTCGAGTTCGGTGCGGAGCGACCACAGTCCCTCCACCGCAGTGGAGGTCCCGAAAGCAGCCGCGATGCGCTGCTCGGCCGCGGGCGCGTACGGAGCGTTGTACTCGAGTACGTGTGGCAGCACGATTGCGTGCGTCTGGGCATGCGGCATGTTGTACGTGCCACCGAGAACATGGCAGATCTTGTGATGCAATCCGGACCCCGCGGACGCGAAGGCGACCGCGGAAAGGTAAGCGCCGTAAAGGGTTTGCTCATGGCCGGATTGGCTGGTGGAATTTCGCTTGATGTCTCGAAGCCCGCTGGACAGCGCAGTGATGGCCTCTACTGCGAGAGTCGAATTGATCGGATCCGCCCGAGGAGCCCACATCGAGTCGACGGAATGCGCCAGGGCGTTGAGTCCTGACGCCACACTCAATTCCACCGGAAGGGTCAGCAGCGAGAGCACGTCGTAGATCACGGTGGTCGGGAGCACTCGCGCGTCGACGCCGGTGGTCTTGCGCGACGCCTCGGTCAGTCCCCACACATTCGTGGCCTCCGAGCCCGCGTACGTGGTGGGAATGGCGACGATGGGGATGCCACTGGTCAGGGCGACGGCTTTCGCCAGACCGGTGGTCGAACCGCCGCCGACGGAGACGAGCAGATCCACCTCGTGTTCGCGGGCTGCAGCGCGTGCTTTCTCCGCTGTCTCGATCGGAACATGCTGTACCACTTCGGAGTACATCAGGCGAGGCTCGATCTCGCTGCACACCGATGTTGCCAGCTCGGTTTCGGCGGGGCCTGCAATCACCATGACCGACGTCGCGCCGAGTCGACCGACCTCGGCAGCGAGGTTGGATGCGGCCTTACCTGCTCCGAACAGAACGCGTTGTGCGAGTGTGTCGTGCTCGAATTCGAGCATCCGTGCCTCCGGTGTGTCGGTGAGTCGAGTGCGCGTCAGTGCGCGGGGCGCGGAGTTGGCTGGTAGGCGAGCAGCAGCCACTGGTCGTTCTCCTTGACCCACACCGCAATCGAGTTGTTCACCAGCTCTTTTTCTTTGCCGTTGGCGGTGATGCTCGCGTTCATTTCGCCGACGACGACTGCGGTGTCGCCCGAGACGAGAATGTCGTCGGTGGGGTGATCGATGCGGTGGTAGACGTAGAAGCCCGAGGTGACCTTGTTCAGGTACGAGTCGATCGTGTCGCGGCTGCCGTCGGAGTGGGTGTACACGAGGTTCGGGTGGCAGCAGCTCACGAAGGCGTCGAGATTGCCGTCGACGATTGCCGCGTAGCGCTTGTTCTCGAGCTCGGAGATCGTGGCCTTGATGGCGTCGATATCGAGTTCCTGTGCCTGTGTCATGGATTCTCCTGGAAAGTCGAGCGGCCGCAGGTGTGCCGGTAAGTGATGACGGTAGGGAGCTGAATGGCAAGTGTCAACTGTCACAGAACACTCTCTACTTCGCCCGATCAGCGTTCGCATGGCCTCGGCGGCCACTTGCGGGCATGGTTCGAGTTTCAGTATCCGCAGTTGAGAGACCCCTTATCACCCCTGAAAGTGGCGTAGCGCATGAGCTGCTTGACAAAGTGACCCACTGCACAGTTCAATCAGGACAGGACATTCATGCAGCAGTGGTGGACATTCTGACGCGATGTGCCGCGTGCGACGCGCACAGCTGACTTTTTCGCTGCAGAACCTGCCGCCGGCTCCACCACCCTCATCGCCCGATCAACGGAGAACTCTCGTGACATCACATGGTCAATCGGTTGGAGGACCGGCTCCCTCGACGGGCGTCGAGCCCACTCCAGGAAGCGAACGATCGTCGGCAGGCGTAGTGGGGACGGCTCTGAGCGGACGAGCTCGAGGCGCTGTCGCCATCGGAATTGCCACCGTAGTTCTGTTCCTGATCAGCGCCCTGCTCGCGCCGCAGAGCGTCAGCAGTGGCGCGATATCGGCGATGTTGCCGTTCGCGGCGATCCTCGCGGTCGTCGCGATCGGACAGACCCTGGTCGTGCAACAGGGCGGTATCGATCTTTCGGTACCGGGCGTGTTCTCACTGTCGGTCGTCGTGGTCACCAAGCTCGCCAGTAGCGGTACGACCGGTGCCATCGTCATGGCCGTGATCGCAGCACTGCTCATCTCCGCAGTGGCCGGAGCGGTCTCGGGCTTCGTCGTCGCGCGATTGAATGTTGCTCCGATCGTCGCGACTCTGGGTATGAATGCACTGCTCATCGGCGCGACCTGGGCGGTCTCCGAGGGCGCCGCACGTCGTACCCCGACCGGACTGTCCGATGTCATCGGATCGACGGTGTTCGGAGTCCCGGTGACCGTCGTCGTCGCGGTCGTCCTGACGATCATCGTCGGGGTCGTCGTACGCCTCACCCCGACCGGACGCATCTTCGAGGCCGTCGGTGCCAATCCGCGGGTGGCCGTGGCGGCAGGCATCGCACCGCTGCGCTACACGTTGAGCGCGTATTCCGTGGCCGCCGTGCTCTACGCCGTCGCCGGCGTGTTGTTGACCGGCATCGTCAACACTCCTGGAATCAGCGAGGGCAACACCTACCTTCTGCCGTCGGTGGCCGCAGTGGTTCTCGGTGGCACATCGCTGCTCGGCGGTAAGGGCAGTGTGCTCGCCTCGTTGATCGCCGCAGTCTTCTTCACCCAGGTCGACCGTTTGGCGTCGACTCTGGGACTCGCGTACGGCTGGCAGATCCTCATCCAGGCTCTCGCGCTCGGCCTCGGTGTGGCCTTCCACAGCGGTTTCCGGCCCGGACGCACCCGTCGCACGGCTGCCGTCGAGGAACCCAGGAAGCCGGTCGAGGTGTCATGACCGCCGGCACACGGGACTTGCCCCGCTACGACATTCGTTCTTCTCCCTTGACTCGAGGACACCATCGATGAAGCTCAAGACCTACACCCTGCGGATGATGACGCTGTTGCCTGTCGCCGCCCTGATCGCGGGCTGCTCGGTGGGCGGCTTCGAGACCGTGTCCAGCAGCGAGCCGCGGCCGGACTGGTGCGGCCCCAACTCTGCCGTCATCGGATTCGCTGACGGCAGCGGTGGAAACAGTTGGAAGCGAACCAACTTCGCCGAACTGCAGGACGAACTCGCCAAGTGCTCGTCCGTCACGGACTTCATCACCACCGATGCCCAGGGTGACACGCAGAAGGCGATCGCCGACATCAAGAGCCTCGGCGCTCAGGGCGTCGACGGAATGCTCGTGTTCCCCGACTCGGGCAAGGCCGTCCTTCCGGCCCTGCGCTACGAGTACAAGGCCGGCGTCGCCGTCGTTCCGTACCGAATTTCTCCCGGTGGCTCCGAGGGGTCGGAGTACACCACCTTCGTGGCCGCGGACTTCGGCGCGATCGGCCGCCTGTATGCCGAGTGGCTGGTGAAGTCGCTGCCCAACGGTGAGGGCAACGTTCTGTTCCTCGGCGGACCGCCCGCGAACTCTCAGGATCTCGCGGAATACGAAGGCATGCAGGCAGTCCTGGCCGATCATCCGGGTATCAAGTTGATCGGCGACCAGCCGTTCACCGTCACCAACTGGACGCCCGCGGAAACCCAGCAGGCCACCTCGACGATGCTGTCGCGCTTCCCGCAGATCGATGCGGTCATGACGGACTTCGCCGCGACCAGCATCATGACGGCATTTCAGCAGGCCGGCCGGCCGCTTCCGCTGATCGCGTCGGCGGATTCCAACGGATTGTCCTGCCAGTACGAGCAATTGAAGGACGCCAATCCGGGGTTCGAGCTGTTCACGGTCACCTCGCAGACCTACATGGTCCGGTTGGCCGTCCAGCATGTCGTGGCCGAGGCCACCGGAGGCGTAGCACCCGAGTCGAAAGTCGATGTGCCGGTTGCCTTCGAGGACTCGATCAGTGGTGCACCGAGCGCACCGATCTGTGAGCCGAATCTGCCCGAGGACGCGCTCCTGTCGAGCACGCTCGATCCGCAGCGCATCGGAGAGGTACTGCAATGACACGTCCGATCACACCGCAGCCAGTGCTGTCAGGAGCTTCGATGAACGAGAGATCCACGTCCACAGTCACTCTCGCCGAGCCGTACCTTCAGGTCCGCGGAATCGGCATGACGTTCGGCCCGGTGACCGCACTGGCCGGTGTCGACATCGACATCAGGCCGGGGCAGGTGCACGCGCTGCTGGGTGAGAACGGCGCGGGCAAGTCGACGCTGATGTCGATCATCTCCGGAACGCTGAGTCCGACGTCGGGGTCGGTGGTCGTCGCGGGCGACGAGCGGACCGGCTTGACACCCGCCGACGCTCTCGAACTCGGCATCTCCATCGTCCATCAGACTCCCGCGTTGTTGCCGGACCTGACGGTCGCCGAGAATCTCGTTCTGGCCATTCCTCGCCATCTGCGCCCCTCGGTGTTCGAGATGGGGCCGTGGGTCACCGAGAAGCTGGCGGTGGTGGGGTGCACGGTCCACCCGGACACCAGGTGCGCCGACCTCCCCATTGCCGAGCGTCAACTGATCGAGATCGCCAAGGCACTCGCGATCGACACCAAGGTGCTCATTCTCGACGAGCCGACGGCACCGTTGGTGCAGGACAAGGTGGATCTGCTCTTCGAGCAGGTTCGTCGGTTTGCTGCAGCCGGGGTAGCGGTCGTCTACATCACCCACCGCATTCCCGAGGTCCGGGAACTGGCGGACACGATGACCATTCTTCGCGACGGCCGGGTGCGCGGCTCCTACGATCCACAGTCCCTCACCGACGACGAGATCATCACGCTCATCGCAGGCCGCGACGTCGAGGCCGTGTTCCCGCCGAAGGGCAGCGGCCCGAGTGCGGAAGGCCTCGTCGTCGAGAATCTGTCGAGCTCCGATTTCGAGGACATGTCGTTCACGGTCGGTGCGGGCGAGATCGTCGGTCTCGCCGGTGTCGCGGGCAACGGCCAGGTCGCGTTGCTCCGTGCCCTGGCCGGTCTCTCCGAATCCACCGGAACCGTCCGGCTGGGCGGTGATCGATTGACGCTGAAGTCGTCCGCCGACGCACACCGAGCCGGAATCGCGTTCATGCCTGCCGATCGCGCAGGAGAAGGCGTATTGCCGGAATTCTCGATCCGGGAGAATTCCGCCCTCGGCGCGTTCGGGCGATTCGTGTCCAACGGCATCATCGACAAGAGCCGCGAAAGTCGACTCACGACGGCGATGGCCAAGGCCCTGACCGTCAAGGCACCGAGCGTCGAGACCTCGGTGGGGAACCTCTCCGGAGGCAACCAGCAGAAGGTGGTCCTGGCCCGAGCGTTGCTGTCCGAGCCCACGCTCATTCTGGCCGAGGAGCCGACGCAGGGCGTCGACGCCGGGGCCCGCGCCGAGATCTATTCGCAGCTACGAGCGGCCGCGGACGACGGTATGGCGATTGTCGTGCTGTCCTCCGACGCCGTCGAACTCGAGGGATTGTGCGACCGGGTTCTGGTCGTCTCCCGCGGTGCCGTCGTCGAGTCCCTCAGTGGTGACGCGGTGACCGAGCACAACATGATGCAGGCCATGGTGTCGGCCACCGGACACCGAAGTGCTGCGGCGGCAACGGGAGTCGGGGCGGTGGACAAGCCTCCGAGCAAAATCGCTCGATCATTGCCTGCGTACACATTGCTCGGCGCCATCGTGCTGCTGTCCCTGATCGCCACGACGCAGAACGCACGATTCCTCGGTGAAGCCAACCTCGTATCGGTACTGCTCACCACCACGGCGCTCGGTTTCATCGCGCTCGGTCAGATGCTGGTGGTGATGACCGGCGGCATCGATCTGTCGGTGGGTCCTCTCACCGGGCTGGTGCTGGTGATCATGTCGTTCTTCTGGTTCGACGGGGCGTCGGTGGGGAGTCTGGTGGCCGGTGTTGCGGTGGCCGTCGCCGCCGCGATCATCGTCGGCGCAATCAACGGCGGATTGATCCGCGGCCTGGGCTTCACTGCTGTGGCAGCGACACTGGTGACCTACATCGGTATTCAGGGAATCTCGCTGCTGCTCCGACCCGAGATCGACGGATACGTCGACTTCGCCATTCTCGATGTCATCAATTACAGCGTCGGCCCGGTTCCCGTGGCCTTCGTGGTCGCGGTACTCGCAGCCGTCGCGCTCGGTGCCGTTCTGCGCTTCGCTCGGCCCGGAATAGCGCTTCGCGCTTCGGGATCGGACAGCGTCATCGCCGAAAAGATGGGCGTCCGCACCGGCCTCACCGTCACCGCGGCCTACATCGGCTGCTCGTTGATGACGATGCTGGGCGGCATCATGCTGGTCGGTCAGGTCGGCGTCGGTGACCCGAACCAGGGGATCGGTTTCACCTTGTCGGCCATCACCGCGGTCGTCGTGGCCGGAACGCTGCTGCGCGGCGGTAGCGGTTCGCCGATCGCAGTACTGCTCGGAGCGCTTCTGCTGCAGGTGATTCTGGCCCTGGCCAACTTCCTGCGCCTCGATACGGCCTGGCAGTACTGGCTGCAGGGCGCCATCGTCATCGTGGCCGCCGTCCTGTACATCGCTCTGCAGCAGCGCAATTCGGCCCGCACGCACTGACCGTCCGCACAAGCACGTCACACAGAGGAGACAGCAGTGAAAGCACTCAGATTCGTCGCAGAGAACAAGGCCGAGGTTGCCGACCTCGATATCCCGGCGATAGCGGCAGACGAGGTTCTGATCGCCGCACGGTCGGTCGGCGTCTGCCATTCCGATATCGAACTGCTCGAGGGCCGCTACATCATCCCGTTCGAGTACCCGATCATCCCCGGCCACGAGTGGTCCGGTGAGGTGGCGAAGGTGGGTGCCGACGTCGACGGCTTCCAGGTGGGCGACCGTGTCGTCGGAGAATGCGTCATCGGCGAGGACCATTTCGGGTTCTCCATCAGCGGCGCAGCGGCGGAGTTCTTCGTCGTCAAACCCGCCTGGCTGCACAAGCTTCCCGACGAGGTCTCGTTCACCAGCGGCGCACTCGTCGAACCGTTCAGCTGCGGTTACTACGGGTTGATGCGCGCCGGAAACGTCAACGCGAGCGACGTACTCGTCGTGCTCGGAGCCGGACCGATCGGGCTCGGGGTGGTTGCCGGTGGCGCCGCGCTCGGGGCGACGACCATCGTGGTCGAACCTTCCGAGGGCCGCCGGCAGGCGGCGCTGAAACTCGGTGCTGCACACGCGGTCACTCCGGACGAGGTGGACGAGCTGCTCGGCAAGGTGAGCAACGGCCGAGGTGCCGATGTCGTCGTCGAGGCAACGGGCCGTCCCGAGGTGATGGCCAGTGCACTCGAACTCGCCGGACATCGCGCCCGGGTGGTGTACATCGGTATCGACGTCGGACGATCGGCACCGGCGAAACTGGGGCTCATCCAATCCAAGGAACTCGACATCCGTGGCGCGATCGGCTCGCCGGGCGTGTGGCCGGCGACGCTGCGTTTCATCGCCAGGAGCGGGCTCGATCTCGGTGGACTGGTGACCCGTGAAATCGCGGCCGACGACGCCGTGACCGCTCTCGACGAGGCACAGAAGCCGGCCGAGAACATCAAGGTGCACATCACCTTCGACGCAACTCTCTGAAATCCCGAAACCCATACGACACCGAGGACCTTTCATGTCTCGTCTGACCGACAAAGTCGCCATCGTCACCGGATCCGGCAAGGGGATGGGCCGTGCCATGGCAACGCTGTTCGCTGCGCAAGGAGCCGCTGTCGCCGTCACCGACGTCTCCGAGAAGGACGGAGTGGAGACCGTCCGACTGATCGAGGAACAGGGCGGCCGGGCGGCGTTCTGGCGATTGGATGTCAGTGACGAAGCCGAGGTGTCCTCGGTGTTCGAGCAGGTGTCCGCGGAGTTCGGGAAGCTCGACATCCTCGTCAACAACGCAGGTATCTCGGGTGTCGACAAGCCCACCCACGAGGTCACCGAAGCGGAATGGGATGCAGTCTTCGCGGTGGATGTGAAGGGCGTCTTCTTCTGCACCAAGCACGCGATCGGGCACCTACGGGCCAACGGCGGCGGCAGCATCGTCAACATCTCGTCGATCTACGGACTCGTCGGATCGCACGAGATGGCCCCGTATCACGCCGCCAAAGGCGCGGTCACGATCATGACGAAGAAGGACGCGGTGACGTACGGACGCGACGGCATCAGGGTGAACTCCGTCCACCCGGGCACCATCCTGACTCCGTTCGTGCGTGAACTGGCCGAACGCAGCGAAGGCGGGCTGCGCGGCTACCTCGACATCATGGAACCCAAGCATCCGATCGGTCACGTCGGTGAGCCGGAGGACGTCGCCAACGCCGTGCTGTTCCTGGCCAGTGACGAGGCCCGCTTCGTGCACGGTGCCGCGCTGGTGGTCGACGGCGGTTACACGGCGGTGTGAGACCGCATCATTTCTGCCGACCGACCACGAACCAGATTGCGACACAGGTCTCGTCGTGCGGATTGCTCAGTCGATGCGGAATGGACGAGTCGAAATGGAGACTGTCACCCGGGCCGAGCACCTGCCGGGCGAAGGCCACCTGAATCTCCAATCGTCCGGACAGGATGTGGATGTACTCCTTGCCTCCGTGGTTCATCAGATTGTCTGCGGGGCAGGATTCGGTTCCAGCCGGGTAGGTGACGCGGAGGAACTCCACGTCCGGGTCGTCGTCCGGCGTCAGGCGTTCCCAACGCACACCCCCGAGATACAACTCGGGTCGTTCGTCGGCCCGCTGCAGGCCGGGAAGCGCTCCCACCTCCGGGAGCGGCTGAACCGAGGACGCTCGCGCAGTGCCGTTCGCGTGGGCTACCTCGGTTCGGTCCGCGAGCTTCGGCCGAGTCGACGGTGTAGGCCGCGGGGATTCGAGGTCATGCGGTGCTACGTCCTCGGCCATCAGAGAGTCGAGCGAAAGACCCAACTCGGTGACCATGGCGTACAGCGTGCCCACCGAGGGTGCCGTCCGTCCGAGCTCGACCTGAGAGATGAAGCTGGGGGACAGATGAACTCGACGTGCCATCTCCCGCAACGACATGTTCGCCTTCTCGCGCGCTCCGCGCAGTCGCAAGCCCATCTGCGCGTTCATCTGAACGGCTGTCTCGGCCGATTCGACCTCGACGCTCTCTTCGGTCATTCTTCCGTCGCCTCCCACCTCTGCAATCAACGTCGCCCCCTGATGCCGGGTGTACGCACCCACTGGACGGACCGTAGTGCATCGATTGTCTCATTGCTCGGTCATTCCGCTGTTCCACGTTCTCGCAAAGGTTTTCGTGCCGTAACCGCTTGGCACTGAACATGTGCAGTGTTACTCTACACTCAAGAAGTAGCGTGCATCACATTCGAAATTCGTCCAGGAGGAATTGTGCCCGACACCATGCAAGCGGCCGTGTACTACGGCGCGCGCGACATCCGCGTCGAGGAGGTTCCGGTTCCGCGACGCGCGTCGGGTGAAGCGCTCGTCCGTGTTCTGCGCTCGGGTATCTGCGGCACCGACGCCTCGGAATGGGTGGCCGGACCCAAGACCTTCCCGGTGCTGCGGCGGCACCCCAACAGTGGACATCAGGGCCCGTTGATCCTCGGCCACGAATTCGTCGGCGAGGTGGTCGAAGCAAACCCCGACTCCGAGAACAAGATCGGAGATCTGGTGGCTACCGGGGCCGGAATCTGGTGTGGCACATGCCGACGATGCAAAGAAGGCCGCACCAACCAGTGCGCGACCTACAAGACCCTCGGACTCAACGTCGACGGCGGCATGGCGGAGTACGTGAGCGTCCCGTCGAAGACGCTGCGAGCGTTGCCCGAAGGACTGTCCGTCGACTATGCCGGACTCGCTCAGCCATTGGCCGTCGGCATTCACGCTGCGCGGCGCTCGGGTGCCCGTGACGGTGACAACGTCGTCGTCATCGGTGCCGGTGCCATCGGTTCGTTCGTCCTCGCCGGCCTGAAGCACCTGGTGGATGTCGATGTCACCGTCGTCGACTTCCCGGGGAAGCGGCTCGATCGTGCGACGCGCCTCGGAGCGCATCGCACACTGACTCCGTCCGAGGACCTCGGCGCGCAGATCATCGAGGCACTGGGCGGAAAGAAGCCGGACGTCGTCATCGAAGCAAGTGGAGCGCCCGGCCAATTGGTCTCGGCGTTGACCATGGTGGCCGATGGCGGCCGCGTACTCGCAGTAGGAATTCCCAAAGAGAAACCGGAGCTGGACGTGCATTCGCTCGTTTTCCGAGAGATCACTCTCGAGACCACCTTGGCCCACGTATGCGACACCGATCTACCTGCCGCACTGGACATTCTGAACACCGGACCGCTCGGCCAGGAGCTGGCCGAGGCGCCTGTGGGGCTGGCAGATCTGCCCGCGGCGCTGGAGCGGCTCTCGACCGGCAAGGTCGAAGGCAAGGTCCTCATCGATCCGGCGCTCCGATGAGCGCGCCCAGCAAGGCGGCGCTCGTCATCGGCGCCACCGGGATTGCCGGCCAGACGATCTCGCGTCAGCTCGTCGACGCAGGATGGACCACCTACGGTCTGGCCCGCGGCACGACCAATCCGGTCGAGGGCGTGGTGCCGGTCTCGGCGAATCTGCTCGATCCGGAGTCGTTGGCTGCAGCACTCGACGGCGTCGACCCGGAGATCGTGTTCATCACGGCCTGGATGAAGCAGGACTCGGAGGCCGAGAACATCGAGGTCAACGGCAGCATCATCCGCAACGTCCTCGGTGCAATGAAGGGCAAGTCCGCGCTGCGTCACGTCGCGCTGATGACCGGCCTGAAGCACTATCTCGGCCCGTTCGACGATTACGCGACCGGTGTCATGGCCGAAACTCCGTTCCACGAGAGCGAACCCAGGCTGCCGAACCCGAACTTCTACTACACCCAAGAGGACGAACTGTTCGCGGCGTCAGAAGAGCAGGGGTTCACCTGGAGTGTGCACCGAGCGCACACCGTCTTCGGTTACGCGGTGGGGAACGCGATGAACATGGCGCTCACTCTGGGCGTGTACGCCGAGATCTGCCGCGAGACCGGTGCGCCGTTCGTGTTCCCCGGGTCGGATACCCAGTGGAACGGCTTGACCGACATCACCGATGCGGACCTTCTCGCCGAGCAGATGATCTGGGCGGCAACACATGTCGAGGGTGAGAACGAAGCCTTCAACATCGCGAACGGTGACGTGTTCCGATGGCGCTGGATGTGGCCACAGATCGCGGAGGCGTTCGGCGTCGAACCTGTCGGTTTCGCCGATGCCCCCAAGCCGCTCGCCGAACGAATGGGTGATGCCCCGAAGGTGTGGGCCGAGATCGCGGCGAAGCACGATCTGGTCGAAGCAGATGTCGATCGTCTGGCGTCCTGGTGGCATACGGACGGCGACCTGGGCCGCGACATCGAATGCCTGACCGATATGACGAAGAGCCGCAAGGCCGGTTTCCTCGGGTTCCGATCCACGTTCGAGAGTTTCACGGACAAGACCGAGAGTTACCGCGCGGCCGGAATCCTCCCAAGGAGTCAGCGATGAACGAACAGTCTCAGTTCACGAACAAGGGTGCGATCGTCACCGGCGCCGGCAGCGGCATCGGCCGGGCAGTGGCGCATCGGCTGGCGTCGTTGGGTGCCCGAGTGCTCGCCGTCGACATGAACATGGCGGCCGCAGAGCGCACGGCTGCGGAGTCGGAGGGCGAGATCCATCCGTTCGCCGCCGATGTGTCCGTTCACGATCAGGTGAAGGCGTATGCGGACGCCGCGACCTCGCTGATCGGCGAACCGCGACTGTTCTTCAACAACGCCGGGGTCGAGGGAGTGCACAAGTCCATCGTCGATACCACCGAGAGCGAATGGCGATCGGTGGTGGACGTCAACCTCAACGGAATGTTCTTCGGACTGAAGAACGTGCTCCCGCTGCTGCAGCGGTCCGGGGGTGGAGCGGTGGTCAACACCGGTTCGATTCTCAGCCTCAAGGGCGCTCCTGATCGCTCCGACTACGTGGTGACCAAGCACGCCGTTCTGGGGCTGACGCGCAGTGCTGCAGCCGAATCCGCGGCCCACGGCATTCGGGTGAACTGCATCTGCCCCGGACCGGTCGACACTCCGTTGATGTCGAGGTCCGAAAGTCTGGTCAACCCGCACGATCCGAACTTCGAGCGCGACCGGTTCATCGAAGGCACACCGCTTCGGCGGTACGGATCTCCCGAGGAGATCGCCGAGCTGGTGGTCTTCCTGCTGCGCGAGGACGTCGGCTATCAGACCGGTTCCGCGGTCACCATCGACGGCGGAATCACCGCGGTCTGACGCAGGACCTCGCCCCTTCACACAGATTTTTCGACTTCAGGAGAAAGCTATGCGCGCTGCGGTATTTCACGACCGACACGATGTACGGGTAGAAGACGTTCCGGCCCCGAAGGTGGGCCCGGGCGAGGTTCTGCTTCGACCGTTCTTCTGCGGCATCTGCGGAACGGACCTGCACGAGTACGCCTTCGGTCCGATCGTCATTCCGACCGAACCCCACGCACTCACCGGTGCGAAAGCGCCGCAGGTGTTCGGACACGAATTCTCGGCGCGCGTAGTCGAGATCGGCTCCGACGTCGAGTCGGTCGCGGTGGGCGATCGCGTGTCGGTGATGCCGCTCGTCACCTGCGGTAAGTGCTACTACTGCCGACGCGGACTGAACCATCTGTGTGTGATCATGGCCTGCACCGGTCTGAGCTGGGGCGGCGGCGGAATCTCCGAACTGGTTGCGGTGCAGGAACAACAGGTGTCGGTGCTACCGGACAGCGTCAGTGATGTCCAGGGCGCGCTGATCGAGCCGGCAGCGGTGGCCGCCTACGGCGTCGACTGCACCGGGTTGCGCGCCGGGGACACCATTCTCATCACCGGTGCGGGACCGATCGGTGCCCTGTCCGCTCTGTATGCGCATGCGTCGGGCGCGGCAAAGATCATCGTCTCGGAGCCGAATGCCAAGCGCCGCGCGCTGATCGAGGCATTCGGTATCGCAGAGGTACTGGATCCGACGGTGCAGGACGTGCCCGCCGCCGTTCGCGCCCTCACCGGCGGTATCGGAGTCGACGCCGCAGCGGAATGCTCGGGTCACCAGCACGGATTGACGGCCGCACTCGACAGCGTCCGCTCCGGAGGAACCGTCGCGCAGGTCGGTCTGCACGTCAAGCCCGCGACAATCGATCCCATGGCCATGTCCAACAAGGACCTGACTCTGGTGGGCACCTGGTGCTACCCGGTATACGACTGGCCGCGCATCATCGCGCTGGTCGCCTCCGGACGCTACCCGGTGGAGAAAGTGGTCAGCGAGATCATCGACGTCGAGAACATCGTCGCCGACGGATTCGAGCGGCTGCTGGATCCGAACGGTGACGCGCAGAAGCTTCTGGTGCGAGTCGGCGACGCACCGACGTCCTGATCGACACCGAAGAGCACACTTTATGGCCCGCCCCACGCTAGGAGAGACAATGCACATCGGATTCGCCGGAGTCGGCCGCATGGGTACCCACATGGTGCGCCGCTTCCTCGAGGCGGGCCACACGGTCACCGCCTACGACCTGTACCTGACGCCCGATACCGCGCCGGCTGAACTGGTCGATCTGGGAATGACGATCACCACGACGCCCGCCGATCTGGCGCGAGCCGAGATTTCATTCAGCATGTTGCCCGACGCGGCAGCGACCGAGGAGGTGCTGTTCGGTGAGCACGGAATCGCGACAGCCGGTGCGGCGGAACACCTTCATGTGGTGATGGGAACGGTAGGACCGACCGCCGTGCGCGAGTTCGCCGAGCGCGCAGCAGGATCGGGCACCGCGGTTGTCGACGCCCCGGTATCGGGCAGTGTGAGCCTGGCCGAGACCGGGCAGATCACGACCATGGTCGGGTGCGACGACAAACAGTTCACCTACCTGAAGCCGGTACTGGAGGCAGTGACGCGCGCTCAGTTCCACACCGGTGCGGCCGGTACTGCTTCGGTGGCCAAGCTTGCCGTCAATTCGGTTCTCGCTGCATTGAACCAGGCCGTTGCCGAAGCACTGATTCTCGGTGAGTCGGCTGGCTTGTCACCGGCCGCCCTGTACGAGGTGTTGGGCTCGAGCGCGGTAGCTGCGCCGTACGTCGGCTACAAGAAGGAACACTTTCTCGATCCGGCCGCAGCGGGCGTGGCATTTCCGTTGTCGCTCTTGCACAAGGACGTCGGCCTCGGACTCGCGTTGGCCCGCGACCATGCTCTCGAGCTACCGCAGGCCACCACCGTCGGGAACGTCCTGGACCGGGCGCTGGACTCAGGACTCGGGGCCAAGGACATGGCTGCGGTGCTCGAATTCTTGCAGTCGTCCGAGCGCTGACCGTCAGACCATCGCCTCGTACACCGCCCTCACGTATTGCTCCGCTCGCTCCGAACCGATGATGCCCGGCCCCATGCGGTTCATCACGTACGAGATGGTCAGTTTCGATTCCGGGTGCAGAACGGTCAGTGATCCGCCCCAGCCACCCCAGAAGCAGATCTTGCCGTCGGGGATGTAGGGCATCGATTCCTGTTGCGGCAGAGCAAAGCCCAGGCCGAAACGCAACGGAATGCCCAGCGCCAGATCGACCCCGTTGGACTGCTCCTCGAAGATCGTGTCGATGGTCTCCGGGCTCAGTAGTCGTACGCCGTCCACGGTTCCGCCTCGGGAGATGATCGACAGGATTCTCGCGACGGATCGTGCGTTGCCGTGTCCGTTCAGCGCGCCCATGTCCGCGGCACGCCACGCCGCGGTGTTCGCGGACGAGGCCTGCACCAACGGTCCGAGAAAGGTTTTGCGACGCACCATCGTCGGATCGGGCACAGCATCGTCGGTGGGTGGCGGCGGCGGAACGACATCGGCGATTCGATCCCAGTCGGCCTCGGCGGCACCGATCTGGAAGTCGGCACCGAGCGGGCCGGCAATCTCCTCGGCCACGAACTGCCGCAATGATTTTCCGGTGACGCGGCGGACGACTTCCCCGATCAGGTGGCCTTGGCTGGCCGCGTGATATCCCGATGTCGTGCGCGATTCCCACCACGGAGCCTGCGCAGCCAGGCGTGAAGTAGAGAGTTCCCAACCGTAGAGGTCCTCTTCGCTGAAAGGCCTGTCCCATCCCGAGACGCCGGAGGTGTGCGACATCAGATGCCGAACTGCGATGTCCTGCTTGCCTTCGGCGGCGAACTCGGGCCAGTACGTCGCGACCGGCGCATCCGGATCGAGCACCCCACGGTCGATGAGCATCAACGCGGCCAAGCACGTCACCATCTTTGTCGTCGACCACACGTTGGTGATCGTGTCCGACTCCCACGGAAGGCTGCGCTCGGTGTCGCGGTAGCCGCCCCACAGGTCGACGGCCGTGTGGCCGTCGATGTCGATCACGATGGACGCGCCGAGTTCTTCCCCGCTATCGAAGTTGGCCGCCAACTTCTCGCGCACCGCAGTGAAGGCCGAGTCGCAGTGACCGTCAATTGCCATGTGATGCCCCCAGAACGCGGTGAACGGCCAGTTCGACGTAGTTGTCAGCAACGTCGTCGATGCTCAGCTCGCCGCCGTCGTGGAACCAGTTGCTGATGCCATTGAGCATGTCGGTCAACGCAAAGGATGCCAATCGCGCATCCGGGACGGTGAATTCGCCGCTCCGCATACCCGCGGTGATCACGTCGCGGACGCGTCGTTGGTACTGACGGCGATAGTCCTCGACAACAGTGCGGTGCTCGGGGGTGAGCGAGGCCAGCTCGTGCAGGCCCACGATGTACTCCACCCGTCGGCGATTGAGATGCACCAGGTGCGCGCGCACCAGAGACGACATGCGCTCGGTGGGGGTTCCGGCCGCGTCGAGCAGCGGCAGGTTCTCCTCGGCCGGTTCCTGCGTCACCGTCAGACAGATCGCGAACAGGATGTCTTCCTTGGACGGGAAGTGGTGGTAGAGACTGGCACCCTTGATGCCGACGGCGTCGGCGATATCGCGCATCCCGACATTCGAGTAACCCTCACGCGCAAAGATATTCGCGGCATTGGCCACGATGTCCTCTCGTCGTTGTCGGGTCCGAACCTGACGGGGGAGAGCGGTGACCTCGGATGGCTGCGTCATACGGTTTCCTCGACCGCCGCCAGCAGTCGCAGTTCACGCTTGAGGATCTTGCCCTGCGGGTCGACGGGAAGTTCGGCCACGATGTGGACCGATTTCGGGGCCTTGTACGACGCCAACTCGGTGCGGCAGTATTCGATGATCGCGGCCGGGTCGGCGGTGACTCCATCGCGGGCGATGACGAAGGCGGTCACGGCCTCGGACCAATACGGGTCGGGCACGCCGACGACAGCGGCGCGCAGCACGTCCGGGTGCGTGTGGATGGTGCGTTCCACTTCCTGCGACGACACGTTCATCCCTCCCGACTTGATCATGTCCTTCATCCGATCGTAGAAGAACAGGTTGCCGTCGGCGTCGATCCGGACCATGTCGCCGGTGTGCACCCAGTCGTCGCGGAACACCTCGGCGGTGCGCTCGGGGTCCTTGAAATAGCCGAGCATCACCGACGGAGTGCGGCAGAGCAATTCACCGATCTCGCTCTCGTTGCCCGCGGGGTCCACCACTTTGATCTCGAGGTGGGTGACGGGCTTTCCGATCCACGACGCGTCGCCGTCGGGGATGTCGTCGAGGGTGGAGAACCAGCCGACCGAGCCCAGCTGCGAGAGTTCCGACTGTCCCCAGTAGGTGCCCCAGATCGCATCGGGTGCGGCGGCGGCCCAGGCGCTGATCGTGTGCGGTGACACCTGACCACCGTAGGTGAGGCAGCGCCGTACCTGGCTCACGGCCTCCGGGCCGAACTGCTCGTCACGGGCCAGGGCCAGGTAGAACGTCGGCGTCTGCGCGATGACGGAGATCTTCTCGGCGGCGATGATGCGCAGCGACTGAGCAGGATCGACCGTTGCGGGCAGCACCAGGGTCGCGCCCATCAGCGTGAGGGTGGTCATCGAGCCGAGCCCGGCGATGGTGTGGAAGGGCATGACGAACAGCCAGGTGTCCTCCGGTCCGGTGCGCAGACCCCAGCTCCACGCGGGCGCAGTGGAGATCAGGAAGTTGCGGTGCGGAATCATGACGCCCTTGGGGGCCGCTTCGGTTCCCGAGGTGTAGATGACCATCGCGACGTCGTTCTCGTCCATCTCGACGTCCGGCTCGGTGGACGGCGTGTTCGCCGTCAGTGCGGCGTATTCGGTACCGAAGGTCACCAGGGTGGTGGTGTCGGGCTTCACCGAGGCGATGATCTCGGCGTAGGCCGGATCGGCCACCACCACAGTCGGTTCCGCGTGTTCGAGTTGATGCTTCACCTCGGCGGCGCGATACATCACGTTGATGCCGGTGAAGGCCGCACCGGCCTTGAGTGTTCCGTAATACGCCACCACCACATCGACGCTGTTACGAGCCATCGATGCGACGCGGTCACCTGCTGTCACCCCGAGATCGACCAGCAGGTTGGCGAATTGATTTGCGCGAGAATCCAGTTCGCCGTAAGTGGTGACCTGCCGGGTGCCGTCCGCCGCATAGCTGATGAAGGCGACCTTGTTCGGCTGCGTCCGCGCATGGCGACGCAGTTGATCGCCGATGGTGGCGCGGCCGATGGGGGAGCGGTGGTGGATGGCAGTACCGGGCACGGCGGACTCCTTCAGATGCTGTGGTTTTACAGTGCAGGCGAGAGGGCAGCGGAGTCGAACATCGGCTGCGAGAACGTCTCTGCTGCAACGATCTGCTCGACGGGATCGCGAGTGAGCTTGCGCGGGAACGACTTCTCGGGATACCCGACGGCGATGTGCGCGGCGGTGATGTAGTCGTCCGGGATGCCGAGCAGTTCGCGAATGGCGGGTTCCTCGTGGCACAGCAACGTCGTCACCGCGGTCGCGACGCCCTGGTCGCGCAGACTCAGGCACAGGTTCTGCACGGTGGGGTAGATGGATGCGCCGCCGACGACGGAGAGCCGGCCGAGTTCGTGGTCGGTGGGGTGCAGTCCGTCCAGCGCGGCGCAGACCACCACGATGGCGGGCACCTCGTGAAGGTGGCGGGCGAAGTAGTCGGCGTCCTGCACGGTCTTGGGCAATGCACCGACGGCGACGGTTCCGCCGGTGATGCCGGCGAAGTAGGCGTCCCACATCGGCAGGTAGAGATCGGCGAGGGCCTGCTTGCGGGCTGCGTCGCGTACGACGATCCACCGCACCGGCTGACGGTTGCCGCCCTGCGGGCCGAAGCGAGCGACGTCGAAGGCGGCCTTGAACACCTCGTCGGGAACAGGATCGCTGAGGTACCGCCTGCAGGTGCCGGTGGTGCGCATCGCCTCGGTGAGTTCCATGGGTGTGTCCCTTCGCCTGTCCGCTGTTAGGTAGTGCCATGAAGCATCATGTGGCGTGGGCCACATTGTCAAGGGTTCAGGTGCTGCGAATTTCGAGACCACGAATCCCTTGCGCGAGGTTGCCTAACCGTGGTTAGTTGAGCTGTCGGAGTCGGATTGAGCAGCGCGCAACAGGAGGTACCGGTGTCCACAGACGCAGCAACGGCAGCGGAGACCGTGGGTGGAGTCGATCGGGACCGACTCTCGCGGGCTCTCATCGCAGCCAACCTGCCCACGCTGGTGGCGGTGCTCTATCAGTTGACCGGCGATCCCATGTGGCTCGCCGATCCGTATCGCCCTACGCGTAGTCGGGGGATGGACAACAACGACACGGGCGGATTCGACGACGAAGTTGCCCACCGCATCCGTTCCGCAGCGCTCGACGCGATCTGTGCGTTCCACGAGGGCACGCCCATGGCGGTGCCCTCACCCGACTCGGAGCACCTCGTCGAGATGATCAGCGTGGCCGTCGGTGAGCAGGTCCCTCCCGAGTTCGGCGTCATGGTCGCCGAGGACATGGGCTTCACCGCCGCGGACACTCCGGTGGCCGCGCCGAACGATCTGTCGGTCATCGTGATCGGTGCCGGTGTCTCCGGAATGCTCGCCGCCATCAAGCTGCATGAGGCAGGCATCAACCACGTTGTGCTGGAGAAGAACTCCGACGTGGGCGGCGGCTGGTTCGAGAACACCTACCCCGGTGCCGGCGTCGACACCCCCAGTCACCTGTACTCCTACTCCTTCGCGCCGCGGGCGTGGAGCACCCACTTCGGCAAGCGCGACGAGGTGTGGCAGTACCTCAGCGATATCGCGTCCGAACACGATCTGCGCCAACGTATTCGCTTCGACACCGAGGTGGCGACGGTTGAGTACGACGCCCAGCGACAGGGCTGGACCGTTATGACGGTTGACGGCGAAACGCTGACCGCCGACGTGGTGATCACCGCGACCGGTCAGCTCAATCGGCCGAAGGTGCCTCACATTCCCGGGCTCGAGTCGTTCGACGGCCCGATCTTCCACACGGCGAACTGGCCGGCCGATCTGGATCTGACCGGCAAGCGCGTCGCCATCGTCGGAACCGGGGCCAGTGCCATGCAAGTGCTGCCGGCCATCGCGTCGACGGTGGGGCATGCGACGGTCTTTCAGCGTTCGCCGCAGTGGGTGTCGTCGAGCGACGTGTACTTCACCGAGATGGGCGAAGACGCCAACTACCTGATGGATGTCGTTCCGCTGTATCGGCTTTGGTACCGGACCAGGCTGGCCTGGAACTTCAACGATCGGGTGCACAGCTCGCTGCAGGTCGATCCTGATTGGGAGCATCCGCAGCGCTCGATCAACCCGGTGAACGACGCCCATCGACGCGTCTTCACTCGCTACATCGAGGCCGAGCTCGAGGGCCGACCGGACCTGATCGAGAAGTCGTTGCCGGACTACCCGCCCTTCGGCAAGCGGATGCTCCTCGACAACGGCTGGTACGCCGCGCTCAAGCGCGACAACGTCACCCTCATCGCCGGCGCTGTCTCCTCGATCACTGCCAACTCGGTTGTGGCACGCGATGGTTCGGAGACCGAGGTCGATGTGGTGATCCTCGCGACGGGATTCGAGACCCACAAGCTGCTGACGCCGATCGACGTGCGCGGACGATCGGGTGAGTCCATCCGCGATATCTGGGGTCCCGAAGATGCGCACGCGTACCTCGGCATCACTGTCCCGGACTTCCCGAACTTCTTCATCACGTGCGGTCCCGGAACGGTATTGGGCCACGGCGGCAGTTACATCACCATCGCGGAATGTCAGGTCCGCTACATCGTCGATGTGTTGATCGACATGGTGGACAAGCGAATCGGAGCCATCGAGTGCAAGGCCGACGTGGAGACGGAGTATGTCCGCAAACACGACGAGGCGCACGCGAAGATGATCTGGTCGCACGGCGGCATGGACAACTGGTACCGCAACGACGCTGGACGCGTGGTCTCGACATTGCCATGGCGTATCGTCGACTACTGGGAAATGACGAGGCGGGCCGATCTCAATGACTTCGTCATGGAGCCTCGATTGGACGAGGCTCGCTGATCGGGTGGATGTCGCCTGAACGCCGTTAGTACGCGAGACCGTATGGGCCTATAACGCCGACGATGTCCGAATTCCATGCAAGGCTCGGCGGTGCACACTCACCCCGAACGATCGAATGGAGCGCGCGTCGATGGAACGAACGGCAGTCAACCCGGTGCGATGGTCGGTGGACATGGGATTCAACCAAGGGGAGATCGTCTCGGGGCAGGCTCGGACTCTCTATCTCTCCGGCCAGACGTCGACGGGCGATGACGGCTCACCTCAGCACCCCGATGACATGGGCGCGCAGTTGTCCCTGTGCCTCGACAACATGGAAGCCGTTCTCGCCAAAGCGAATATGTCCTTAGCGAACCTCGTCCGGCTCAACGTCTACACCACCGATGTCGACGCGTTGCTGCCGCACTACGGCGACTTGGCGGCGCGGCTGGGCGCGGCGGGCGTCAAGCCGACCAGCACCCTGCTCGGGGTCACCCGACTCGCGATCCCCAGTCTGCTGGTCGAACTCGAGGGCACCGCGGTCGGGTAGATCGACTACCGGGCTATGGCGAGGCGGGCCGCGACCTCGTCATGGAGGCTCGACTGGATGAGGCTCGCTGATCAGTTGGATGTCGCCTGCTGCATCGAGAGCACGAATCCGTGTCCGCTGCCCGCGTCGCAGATCATCGCTTCGACGCGGGAGAAACACGTGAACCCGTTGAAGGTGATGGATGTGTTGTACTCCAACACTTTCTGCCCCTCGGCACCGAACACCCCCTGGTTGAAACACGTGGGCGTGACGTGCCCCGGGTCGAGATAGAAGCCCTTCGACAGCATGTCGACGGTGAACGTGGTGTTCGGTGCGCAATCGGCTTCGGCACCTGCAGGCACCGGAGCATCGGCGGCCTGACAGCCGGAGGAGAATGGGCCCGACCCGATCTTGCAATACACGTTGCCGGACGGGGACTTCCACGCAACCTGGTTGTCGGGCACCGAGTAGGTGGCCGGGTCCACTGGCGTGATGGGTGCGGTGTTGTTCGCCGGATCGGCAGCCGTCGGCTTCGATTCGGTTGCCTGAGGCGCTTGTGTCGCACTACCGGCATCGTCACTGTCGGAGTCCGTCGGTGCCGCGATGGTCACCTGCGGAGGTGCCGGCATCTGCACGGCCGCACTGGTGGACGGGGCCGGATCAGCAGCGGGTGTTTCCTGACTGCCACATGCCGTCAGTGCCGCAGTGGTGAGCACTGCGGTCAGCGTGAGTTTTCAGAACTCCCTCATCAGAATGCGATGTTGACGTCGCGGGAGATCATGAAGCCTCGGTCGCCGTCGTAGCAGGTGATGCCGGCCTCGGTGGAGCGACAGAATGTGCCGGTGACTCCGATGACCTGGCCGTATTCCAAGACTCGAGGGCGTTCAGGTCCGCCGACGAAGATGCCCTGATTGGTGCAGATCTGATCGACGGTGCCGTCTTGGTTGATCTTCACCCCGTAGGTGTTGTTCTCGGTGTTGAGGCACTCGCGGCCGGTGTTGCCCGGCACCGAGTAGCGGACCTGGCAGCCCACGATGGTCCCGGGCGCATTTGAGGAGTTGAATCCGCAGAACACGTTCCCGCTGGGGGACTGGAAGAAGTACTGTCCTCCGGCTTGCTCGAAGTCGCGTGCATCGACGTTGACGTCGTCGCGGTTCGGGGCGGGCGGTACGGCTGGTGTGCCCGTGGCGGTGGGAATTGCTTGTACTGGGGTGACCACGTCGGGAGCCTGCCCGAATCCGCCTGAGCCGCTGCCACCGTCGGAGTCGGAGTACGCGTTGGCCGACGGATCCGCCGCGCTGGTGACGGGCGCTGCTTCGGTGCTCACCTGCTCCTCGGAGCCGCAGGCGGTGACTGCGAATGCGGTCGCCGCAATCACTGCGCAGGTGGCCACGAATCTGCGGGTTCGACTCATTGGTTCGTCCTCACCGGTGGCTGCGAAGTGCGTCACCTCTGATCAATGAATCGAACGGGCGAAGTGGTCTGTTAACGTCTTTCGTGTCACGACCCCGTCACGAATCGGTATAGGAGTGGTTCTTTTGTCGCTGTGGCTGCGAGGGTGGGTCGGGTAAAGACTCAAGAACCACTTGATGTTTCAGGTTCAACCTGGAGTTCTTGGTTCGATGTCACGAACGACCCGGTATCTCGTTGTGCGACATGATCGAAAGGTATGCAGTATGCCAAAGTCATTGCGGCGAGCGGTAGTAGCGACGGCTCTCACCGTTCCCTTGGTGTTCGGCATCGGAGCGGGAACGGCCGTGGCAGCGCCGCAGACCACGCTGCTCCAGATTCCGGTCGTCACCGGTTTCCAGATCGCACCGGGAGCAGTGCCCGGTGGGCTGTTCCAGACCATTCCGATGAAGGCCACGGTCGGTACCGAGCCGGGTGTTCTGCTGTTGTCCGCGGCGAATATCGCGCCGTATGCAGACCAGTATCCGTACCGAAGTCTCGGTGTGAACTGGCGAAACTGGGACATCGGCTTCCGTGGAAGCGCGGGACTGCGGCATTGGCAGGACAACCCCAACCCTGGCCCGCCCAACGACCTGCCGCCGCTACACAGTGAGCAGTATCCGCGCGAAGTAGCTCTGCCCACCGGCAGTGGGTGGGTCGAGATCACCGTGACCCACTACCGCGATTACTACGACGGCGAGCCGTACGCCGACACGCTGATCCCGGGCAAAGGCTTGATCTACGTGCCGTGATCGCACCTACGAAAGGCAACTCGATGAGGAAATCAATCCGATGCGGTGTCGCCGCCCTGGCGCTGTCCGTCCCCCTGGCCTTCGGCGTAGGTGCCGGAACTGCAACCGCTGCGCCGCAAGAGTCGGTACTGCAGGTGCCTGTCGTCACCGGGCCGGAATTCGTCCCTGCGGGCGTTCCCGGCGGACTGATTCAGACCATCCCGATTCGCGCGGTGGTCGGCGAGAAGCCGGGTGAGGTGCGCTTCTCGGCCGCCGACATCCGGCCGTACTACTACCAGTTCGCTTACCGGCACCTGACGGTCGACTGGCGCAACCTGTCCACCGGTGAGGCAGGCTCCGCCGGCTTGCGGCACTGGAACGACGAGATCGATCGGACTCAGCCGGCTAATCAGGGTGGTCCGCAGGCCTACCGCCTGCCGACCGAGGTGACGGTTCGCACGGGTACAGGGCCGGTGTTCGTAACGGTGACCCACGACCGCGAGAATCCTGATGCGTCGAACGCGCTGATCCCCGGCTTGGGTGTGCTGTTGGTGCCATGATGTGTGGCATTGGCCGCCGTACTGCGAAAGGTTCCATGCTCGTATCACTAGGGATTGCAAGCTGATTCAGAACAACGTGGGTGCGGTGTAGCGGCCGTTCCGTGCTTCGTTCAATCGGGCGCTCCAGCGCTGCACGAGCCACATTTCGACGAGTTCGGGGCTGGTTCCGATGTCGGTGGCCCATCCGGTGATGAGTTCGACGTAGCGGTCGTAACGGCGACGAGTGAACCCGGTGACCGACGGGTCTTCGAGCCACCCTTCGTGGATGAGGGTCGAGACTCCGTACTGGTCGATTAGTTGTGCCGGGCCACCGTAGACCGATGCCTTGACGGCCCACAGGAACGTGGCCATGAGGGACATTCCGACGCCGGGTGCATCGGGCCATCCGGACCAGGTCGAGTTCGGATGGTCGGGCACTGCGCGGTTTCGGACACAGCTGTCGAGGACAGCGAGAGTCTTGGCGACGGGGTTCTCGTCGGGACGGCTGAGGTGCGGGTTCATGACATCCGGGAATCGCCGCATCGCTCTGCGGTGCCGATGGCTGCCCTGCCACGCCGCGCAGAGAAACAGCAGTCCGAGTGAATCATGTTCGCCTACAGCCAGATCGGTGCCGATCCGTAGATCGTTGCGCTGCACGGTCGCAGCGCCGTATTCGACGATCTCGCCGTCGAGGTTGCGCCCGCGCAGCCGAAGGTCGTGCCCCGCCCGGTCGAGGTGGCCGTTCCACCAATCAAGGTCAACCTCCACACCGTCGTCGAGGACGTGCAAGTCGTAGCTGCGGTGCTGACACCACTGCACACAGGCCGTGGGCGGCGGAAACCCCTCGTCGAGTCGTGACATACCGCCATCGAAGCATCGGGTACCGACACATTCGGCGGCGTTTTCGATGTCCCTGCGAACTGTCGGCCCCATATGGAACTGTGGGGTCTGGTTAGCCATCAGAACGAACAGGGGAGTGCCGGTGCCCGTTGCCGACAATGCTGTCGACAGGCCACTCGTGGCATGGGACATATTAAGCAACGCTTGCGATCACCCCGGCTCTCTGAACTTGCGCAGACGGTGGATGAGGTTCGGCATCTGTGCGGCGTGGTGGCGACGCTGCTCGAAAATAGATGATCACAGAAGAAGGGGACCGACTTGGCCAAAGACGATCCACACATGCCCGATCTCATTGCGCAACGGGACTCGAAGACCGCAGTCCGATTGTGGAAGCAGTACTTTGCGCTTGATCCACTAGGCAGGCCGAGCTTCAGTGGGTCGCAGTTCGAGAGGTTTCGGGGCGGCGGCGATAAGGCGACCCGGGACGTGTTCACCTCGGATGACCTGGTGGCGGTCTCGCTGCTGAGCGTCAATGTGCCCGCGCAGTCGGCGTTGCGCATCCTTGGCCCGGACGCTGACCGCTGCAGTGCACTACTCGGAGCGATCCCCACAGGACTTACACTCGCGGATTCGCCAGAGTCCACTATTGGCACGGGGTCGTCTGCGGCGCAGCTGTGGCGCTTGTTGCGCCAGTCGTCGACTCCGAAACGGGGCGCACACGACGGAATCGGCAAGACGACGACGAGCAAACTCATCGCCCGAAAAAGACCTGACCTGATTCCTGTGTGGGACAGCGTTGTGACCGGCCTGACTGGTCAGGACAGCAAGGGCAGCTGGGTATGGCTGCGATCGGAGCTACGCGGCTCCGATTCGTCACTCGACCGGTGGATCAGAAACACTGCGCCGGACGAACTGATGGACATCTCCACCATTCGGCTATTGGACGTACTTCTATGGATGGTGGGCTCTGGTCGACATCGAGGATGAAGCAGAGCGTCTCGGACAAACTATCTGTCGAAATATGCACGACGCGGTCAGGAGAAGGAGAACGACCGTCTATCGACAAACGACGGTTGGGACCGTGGCATCGCGCCAGTAGAGAACTCGATCAAAGAAATGGAACGCGAGCGGTTGGGCTGGCGTGACGGCGGCAAAGTTGCCGATGCCTCCAGAACCTGTCGGTCTGTTCGGTTATGGTGAGCGCCAACAACCTCAGGAGGCTTTGGATGACCGACGACTGGATGAACCAGGACTTGACCGACTTCGACAAGGAGCTGCTCGAGTCCTCTGGAATATCGGTGCACGTCGAGCCGGAGGGCCTGCTGATTTCGGGTGATGACGACGCAGTGGCGGGGTATCTCAGTCGGATCAAGGATCTTGTAGGCGATGGTGTGCAGGTTGCTGGCATCGACAAAACCGCTATAGCGAACGCGGGTGGACTGATAGCCGCTGCAGCCACAGCGAAAGCACAGCATGGTCACTTCGTGAAGCTTGCTCCTCAGAGTGTTGACATGCTCAAGTCCTACAAGGTCATTCCGGGCCTTCCCGGTTACAACCGTATGACTCTGGTCGACTCGGCCCACAAGTTTCGCCATCAGATGCAGTGGCAGTCGGTCGCAATGACACCGACCCGAGCTCTGGGAATGCAGATCATGGTGGTACAGCTCGCGCTGCAGACAGCGATCAGCGAGGTGTCGGACGGGATCAAGCGCATCGAGGGTGAGGTCGACAAGATCCTCCGTCTCGCCGAAGCGTCGCGTGTCGGGGATGTCCTTGGCCATCATTCTGCGTTGTCGCACATCGTCAAGGTCTACAAAGAGACTGGCGCGCTTCCGACGACCGATTGGGAGAGCGTCGCCTCGCTCGGTCCGCAGCTTCAAGTCGGTATCGAGCGACTACGTGACCATGCGAAGCGCACTGTCAACAGCTTCGACGCGGACAAGCCGGTCCAGGAGCGCGCCGCGTATCTGACCCGAGCAGTCAAGGACGAGCGTCTCGGTGAGACCCTGCAGCTTTTGGTTATCGCGGAGAGTTCGCTCTACCTGTGGCAGACGCTCCGTATTGCTCGTGTCCGCGCTGCGGAGCCCGAACATCTCGACGCAGTCGTTGCGTCGGCACGGAAGATGCTTGCTGAGCACGTTGAGCGGGACGGCGACCTACTGCGTCACGCTCGGCTTGAGCTGTCCAATTACGGCACGGTCAAGCCGCTTGAGATTGTGCGATGGATGGCAACAGGTGATCTCAAACGTGATATCACCCAACTGCGCAATGACTTGGACGCATTCGCTTCGGCACGTAACAGTCAGGTCACCGGTTGGATCGACAACGAGGACCCCTCCATCAGCGACGCTTTCGCCGAGTTGGGTAGCCGTGCGAAAGCCGTTGGTGGTGCCGCAGCTGAAATTGGTGGTAGAGCGGTCAGTATTGGCGCCGCGGGCGCAGGTTGGATCGGCAAGAGCGTAAAAGGCATTGTTTCGAAGGGGCCGGCGAAATCCGACGACGAAATTGAAAAGCCTTGAGGCAGCGGACCTAAGCGCGATCTAGTTCGGGCCTCGGTAGTGGCGCAACACATATCGCCATTTCATACATTTGGACACGCCGCCCGTAGGTCGGGTCCGTCGATTCGATGTGCACCCTCCCGGCGTTGTCGATTAGAAGATAATTCGTTTTCGATCTTCAGGTCACCGAGTCGTTGGCGCATTCGCCCGTTGGTCCGTCAGGTCCCGACTTTGCTCGCCCACGTTCGATGCGCCATGCGAAAGCCCAGTTTGTTCGTAAGGATTGGGTGTTCCCGCACGAGTCGGTCGTGTAGGGGTTTGATGCTCGTCGACCCCAACAGGCTACTAATCATCATGAGCTCGAACGCAGATGATTCGGTCCAGTCGACGTTGCGGGTGTATCCGGCGACGGCGCGCGCTCCTGACTTCCGACAGAACGACATCAGTTGTGCAGCATCAGCATTGAGCACCGAACATGAAGCGATGTAGACAACGAATCCCGGCTCTTGCTGGGACAGCATAGAAGCAAGTGAATCGAGCGAGACGGCCTTCTTGCCTACATCAAATCCATCTCGGTCGCCATGGAACGCAAGGTAGACGATGTCGTATCTTGGCTTTTTCCGATAACTCATTCTGCTGATGTGATACTCGAGCTCGGCAACCGTGTTGACGTTTCTGTGCACCAACCGCAGGTAGTTTTGGAGCTCCAGCAGTCGCAACACGTGTTCGACGCTGAGCTTGTCCCACGGATCGTCGTCCTCCCACTCACCTTCCAGACACAGCAGCCCGGGTGGCTTCGTCGAGCTGGCCCTGACTTGCTCGGTACGTGAAAGGTCAGCTGCTGCCATGTGAGCTCCTCGATCGTCTGAACTTCATTCCGAGAGTACGAGCCGCGCCATTCGCGGGGGCAGACTTCGGCGAACTTCGGCCGCACCTGCCGTGTGTCCCGTCACCCAACCGACCGCCCGTCACGTTTGTCCGACTCTGCCGCTAGATTGTCGGGACAACCCTGGAGTGAGGAGTGCGGTGACCGTTCACAGCGATGAGGTCGGCGGGCGAGTCCGTCGATTGCTCGAGTTCTTGCGCGAGACGGTCTCGGCTCAGTCCAAACCGGTTCGCGCCTACGGGCCGACGACTCGGCTCGAGTGGCTGTATCGACGGGACCGCGACGTCCAGGTCGATGACAACGCAACAGCGGGCGACGTGATCGTCAGGGTGGTGCGAGTCAGTGTCGAACCGCCTCCGCAACTACCGGAACACCTCGTCGCTTTCGTTCAAGGTCCGATGGACAGAGCCGCCGAACCGCCGACACTCGCGCGCGGAGCCGGTGCAGCGGAATCCGAGGCGTTTCGATCGTGGCTCATCGAATGGCAGGCATGGGCGGCCGACGACGTAAAGAAACGTCCCTTGGCGGAGTTGTATCTGTCGGTCGATCGAATGCGAGAAGAGTCGCACACGCAGCCGGAGACGGTCGAAGTCGTTCTGGCGTCTGGACTTCTATCGGCCACAGTGTCCGGAGTGTCCATCGATTCCCATCTGGTAACTCAACCGGCGGAGGTCACGAGAGACGAGGACACCGGGGATCTGCTGGTCAAGTTGACGGCTGGAAGTAGTCCTCGGCTCGAAGACCGGCAACTGCTGCTCGGGCTGAAAGGCCTACACACGGCGTCAGCAGCGTCCCTTGCACAGAAGCTCGGCGACGTAGCGGGTTCGCCGATCGCAGTTTCTGCATCCGCGATTCTGAAGGAGTGGTCGAACTCGGCCATCTCCAGCATCACGTACGTCGCCGATCGACATGTTCCACCTGCCGCGCGTCGCGGGACGGTCCGTGAGTCACCTGCATTGCTGCTTCGTCGTCGAACCGGTTTTGCGCTCGTCTCCTACTACGACGCCATGATTGCTGCGTTGAACGACGGTGCCGATGTTCCGTTAGGACTCCAACAGCTCGTCGAAAGCATCGAGTCGACAGACCGGCTCGACTGGTTGGCGCGTCCCAGCTCAGAGCCGACGCCTGAGATCCTGTTTCCACTTGCCGCTAACCGTGCGCAGTCGAGCATCATGGAGAAGCTCTCACTCGACACGGGTGTGGTTGTCGAAGGGCCGCCCGGAACAGGAAAGACCCACACCATCGCAAATCTGATGTCTGCGTTGCTGGCTCAGGGTCAGCGAGTTCTCGTCACCAGTGAGAAGTCGCAGGCATTGCGAGTGCTACGAGACAAGTTGCCGTCGGAACTACAAGATCTGTGTGTTTCGATCACCGACCTAGCCAAGGGCGGGTCGGAAGAACTCGACCACAGCGTCTCGGTGATCGCCGGCCGTCTCGCGGATTTCGAGATCGCTCAGGCGGACCGGAAAATCGAGAGAATCGCCGGGGATCGCTACCGAGCGATCAACAAGAAGTACACCCTGGAACAAGCACTGACGTCGACGAGGTCCGAAGAGTCCGAGGTCCAGAATTTCGGCTCGCACTACGACGGAACGATGTCGGGAGTGGCCTCGCAGCTTGCTGCGTCAGCCGCAAAGCTGGCGTGGGTGCCGGGTCCGCTCTACACAGAGTCGCCACCCCTCACCTCGGCGCAATTTGCTGAGCTTGCGGGTCTGCTGGTCGAGAGCGAGCTTCATTCGGCGGACCGCCGCGAACAGTATTTTCCGGACCTGTCCACAGTGCTACCGAGCAAGACCGTGGTCACTCGACTGTGCGACGGTGCAAGCAGTCGGGCTTCGGTATCTGCACTTGCTGATCTCCCGACGGCGGAGCTGCGCCGACTGGCAGCACTGTCTCGTCAGGTTCTTGCGCGCGGCATGCAGCTGGATGGGGACCTCCGCGCCGTGCTGGATGGTGTGTCGTCCGGTTCGCTCGGTTACCTGTGGACGAGGGCACGAGAGGCGTCGACTCTGCTCGACGATGCGAAATCCGCCGACGCATTGGTCGGTACAGCGAATGTGGTCGTCGACAGAGCCGACCACGTTGCTCTGGAGACCTACGACGCCGCCGCGCGTCTCTACACAGAAGGCCGGTTCGATACCCTCCGCTGGTTGCGGACGCCGAAGGAGCAGACCGCGGTCGACGAACTGGCCATAACGGCCACTGTCGATGGCGTTCCGGCGCAAGGAGGCCATGCGTACCGCCTTGTTGCAGAACATATTCGTGGGCTTCGTTCGGTAGACGAGGCCGCATCGTTATTGGCGGACATCGGTATTCGCGTTCCGCACCGAGCGAGTCGAGCGGAGCGTATCAACGAGGTTGACGGTGCCGTGCGCAACGTGGCGCTGGTGCAGGACGTCGTCGAGCGGATTGCAACAATCTCGGATGAGCTCGAAGACCGGGTGGCACTACGAACGCTCGACGGCGTGGAAGGGCTGTTGTCGGATATTGAGAAGGCGCTGGCGGGCGCGAATGCACGCGACGCGCTGGGGCGGCTTGTGGTGATCGCCGATGGTTTCGACGTTGCCACCGGCGGGGCGAACAGCACAGAAGCGCTCGCACTCTCGGATGCGCTCCGCACCGCCGACCGCGAGGCATTCGACGGTGCGGTCCGTGGGTATGCACGTGCGAGTGTCGAACAGCAGCAACAGTTGTCGATGGATGCGCTGCTGCGGGATCTCGATGCAGCAGCACCGACACTTGGTCATCTGGTCACGAGCGACCGTGTCACCGACTGGGTGGCTGTTGCCGGCGATTTCGAGGATGCTTGGGCGTGGAGGTGGGCGAACCAGCATGTCGAACAGCATCTCGTTCGTCCCGAGGCATCCAACTTGGACGATCTCTACGACGACGTAGATGGGGAGATTTCGCAGCTCACGGCGACACTGGCGGCCGAGAAAGCATGGCGAGAGTGTCTGCAGCGCATGACGTCACGGGAGATGCAGGCGCTCCGCACATACCAGGAGAGCATCAGCAATATCGGTGTTGGCAGTACCAAAATCACACAGCGTTACCGAGCCTCAGCACGGGCAGCCATGCAGGAAGCGCAGAGTGCTGTGCCGGCGTGGATCATGCCGATCGGGCAGGTCCTGTCTTCGATTCCCCCGCAGCAGAACGTTTTCGACGTCGTGATTGTCGATGAAGCGAGTCAGGCGGACATCAGCAGCCTGTTTCTGATGTGGCTCGCGCCGCGGGTGATCGTGGTGGGCGACGACAAGCAGTGCGCACCGGATCGAATACAACAGGTCTCCGACGACACTGTTTTCGAGCGTCTGGACTCTCACCTCGGCGATCTACCGATACACGTCCGGAACAATTTCAGCCCTCGCTCGAGCCTGTTCTCGCTTCTCCGTAGCCGGTACAACCAGCGTGTACGGCTACGTGAGCATTTCCGGTCCATGCCGGAAATCATCGAATGGTCGTCGAAGCAGTTCTATCGAGACACTCCGCTGATTCCGGTGCGACAGTTCGGAGCGGAACGCCTGCAACCGCTCGTGTCGACCTACGTCGAGGGCGCAGAAACGGCAGGGTCGAGTGCGACCTTGGTCAACGAGGTCGAAGCGCTTCGCCTCGTCGAGAGACTGTGCGAGTGCATCTCCGATCCTGACTACGACGGAATGACTTTCGGAGTCGTCGTCTTGCAGAGTCGGGCGCAGGTCGAGTTGATCCGCTCACTGATCTCGGAGCGTATCCCGGCCGAGCAACGGGACAATCTGCGTTTACGCGTCGGAACGGCACCCGAATTTCAGGGCGATGAGCGAGACGTTGTATTCGTATCGATGGTCGTCGGCGCGGGATCGTCGAGCAATGCGTTGACCAACGAGATGTGGCAGCGGCGTTTCAATGTCGCTGCCAGCCGCGCTCGTGATCAGTTGTGGTTGTTCCATTCTGTTCGGACAGAGGATCTCTCACCGCTGGATCTGCGGACGTCGATGCTCACCTATGTGGAGGCTGCCCCCACTGTCCCGGTTCCGGAGATGCCGCAGGTTGTCGACGAGGAAGCCCTCCACAGCGATTTCGTATCGATGACGGCGCAAAGGGTGTTCGTCGCCCTGCGCGATCGCGGATACCACGTCAATTCTGCGATCGAGATCAACGAGCTCGTCCTGGATCTGGTGGTCACCGGTGTCGCATCGAAGGTCGCGATCGAATGCGACGACGACCGTGAGCGCTCGAGAGACGTTGTTGTCGAACGCCTTCGCCGAGAAATGGATTTGAAGCGGTGCGGGTGGACGTTCGGAAGAGTGGGTGCGTCCCAGGTCGTCGTCGACGTGGTCACGGCACTTGCCCCTATCATCGAAATTCTGGACGCGGTCGGAATTCTTCCCGGTGAAGTGGAGATTGCAGACGCTGGCCGGAATGCGAGTTGGAAACCGGTTGTACTGAGCGCGAATTCCAACGATGACGCCCCTCCTGACGAGGAGCCGGTGACTCCTGCTCCGGTTGTGGATACCGTGGTCGCGCCGTTGCCTACGGTGATCGAGGAAAAATATCCCGTCCGTTCGAGTGCCGTTCAGGTCGTCGAGCTCGAGCCGGGGGAGACACGACCGCCGAAGTTCGACGGGTCGCGCGAGATTCGGGTCGACTCTCGATACTCGACCCCGCGGCGGTCCGCCCCCGTCAAGCGCGTGCCGGTGACGACGCGTCCTTCGCCGGCAGTCATGCCGAAACGGGCACCGTCGAAAAAGCCCGTCGTTCCGACAGCACCTGTCACCGCGGCAACGGCGGGGGTCGGTATCGAAACGCTCCCTGCCGCGGTGCAGGCGGCATTGGCATCGCTGCCCGCAGCATCGTTGTCGACTGGCCGCGTCATCGCGGTCGCTGCAGCGCGTCGCGACGCGCCACTGACCCTGCGGCGTTGCTCGTTGATCACGGGCATGACCCCGATCGCTGCACAGCAATTGCTCGCTGACTTGGAACTGACAAAGAAGCTCGTGCGCAGACATCGACGCAATGGCGTTGCAGAGTGGGTGCGACCCGAGGACGCGGCATCATGACGGAATTGAGGGCTTGGCAGAAGGAAGCATTCGAGGCCTGGCGAGGGGCTGGCAATCGCGCCATCGTCGAAGCAGTCACCGGCACCGGTAAGATGCGTGTCGGTTTAGCCGCGATCCTGTCGGCGCGGAGCCTGGACCAGCAGGTCCTCGTCATTGTGCCGACCATCGACCTCCTCGAGCAGTGGCATACGGAGGTCAAACAGCAACTCCCGTCGGTGTCGGTCGGGAGGCGGGGGAACGGGCATCGGGACGACTTCCGGCACAGCAGTGTTCTGATTACCACCATTCAATCGGCGATTATGAAGGGTGCTCCTCAGCCGCGTCCGGGGGCCTTGATGATCGCGGACGAGGTCCACCGCTATGGCACCGATGGGTTCGCGCGGGTCTTCACCGATAGGTTCGATCATCGCCTCGGATTGACGGCCACGCTGGAGCGCCAGGACGAAGGTGTGGACACGCACATCCTCCCGTACTTCCGAACGACGATCGCAGGATGCGACTTTGCCCGTGGGCGGAGAGACAACGTCCTTGCTCCCGTCCGCGTGATGACGGTTGCCATCGAGTTCACGCCGGAAGAACGTACCAAGTTCGAGGAACACGATGCGATCGCAAGAGATGCGCGCAAGAATCTGATCAGCAAATATGATTGTGTTGCATCGCCTTTCGGCGAGTTCATGAAAACCGTGACGAAACTAGCGGAACAGAGAGATCTTCCGGAAGGACGACTCGCCAGCCGGTACCTGTCGGCATTCAGCAAGCGGCGGTCGCTGCTCGCGGATTGCCAGGGCAAGATCGATGCGCTCGGAACGTTGGCACCAACATTGTCGAAGTCGGATCGGTCGATCGTGTTCTCCGAGACGAAGGCGTCGGCCGAAGCAGGCTCGGCCCTTCTACGTGAGCGCGGTGTGCAGTCCAGTGCTTACTCCAGTGGACTGGATCGTTTGGCCAGAACCCGAGTGCTGCAACAGTTCCGTAGCGGAGCACTAAGTAACCTTGTCGCACCCAGGGTGCTGGACGAGGGAATCGACGTTCCTGCCGTGGATGTCGGCGTCATCATCGCCAGCAGCAGTTCCCGACGGCAGATGATTCAGCGCATGGGTCGGGTACTGAGGCTCAAGCCCGGAGACCGGGCAGCGGCATTCGTGATCATGTACGTCCCGGGGACTATGGAAGACCCGGCGCTCGGCGCGCACGAGGCGTTCTTGGACCAGCTTCTCGAGATTGCTGAAGAGCAAGTGAATGTACCCATCGCACAAGCGCCGACGCTACTGACGGAATGGCTGACGCACCCCGTCAAACCCAAACTGGAACCAGTGCGCGCCTCCTCCAAGTCGCCGACGTTCATCGAGCCTGTTCCCACTGATGAACTATCCCGGTCCCAAGGCCGGAACCCTGGTGCCGATGTCTCGTCTACCGCTGCATCGAGTCCGTCTGTGGTTCAAATGAATTCAGTAGCAGATTCGATCGGTACGTCCGGCAATCTCGATCTGATGTTGCGGTACGCCGCGACGTTGACAGCGAAGGACGCTCGGATTCTAGTCGATAACTTCGGTTTGAGCGGGCAACAGCCGCGATCGGCGATGACAGTGGCGAGATCAGAAGGCGTTCCGATTGAAAGCGTGGCCAAGATACGAGAAAAAGCGATCGACGCTGTACGTGGGTTCGGGTCGCTCGAGGGCAGCGGCGCAATGCCCTTTGCGGTGCCGGTCGCTCGGTCGCAATCGTAAGCATAATAAATAGGTAAAGGAAGACATGACAAAACTTCAGCTCAGTGCAGACGAGTACCGATTGTTCATCGTCATCCCCGACGATGGGACGTCAGTGGGCAACGTGACCGCCCGGTCGAAAGCCGGCTTCGCGAAGGGGCGATACAAAACGGCGAAGGAGGGGTTGCTCGAAAAGCATCTGATTGTCCGCGCGCGCGGTGGAGGCGGGGCAATCAAGCGGGCCGCTGTCGCTGAAAGCTCCGACATCGAGATCGATCACGTCAACGGGATCGCTACCGTCAAACCGCCCGTTGCGGAGTCGAAGTTGTACGCACCTCTTCTCAAGACTCTGAGCGGTTCTTGGGGTGAGGATCGAGGATTCACGCCCATCACAATCGAGGACGTCGCCAATCTTGGGCGGCGGGAGACCGGCGGAAAGTGGACGCGACCTGATCTCGTCGCGGTCGGAGTCACAGTGTTCGACTTCGTTCCCACAGTGCTTTTCGATGTCATTACCTTCGAGGTCAAACCCGCAGATCAGGTCAATGTGGTCGCGGTGTACGAAGCGCTCTCGCATAGGCGTGCCGCCACGCACGCGTTCGTTCTGATTCACGTGCCCTCAGTACTGTCCGATTCGATGAAGAAGAACGTGGGCATCGTAGTCAAGGCAGCTGCTGAGCACGAAATCGGCGTCATTACATTCGCCGAGCCAGACGACTACGAGTCTTGGAACACGCGCGTTGATGCGGTACGTGTCGATTCGTCAGCCGAACAGGTCAATTCATTTGTGCAGAGCAACATCTCATTGGACGGTCAGCGACTCGTTGCGGATGCGGTGAAGCGTCTACGTCGTGGGGATTCCTTGAAACCGGTCGAAGGGGAACTTCTTTCCAATGGCCACGAGCGCAGTGACGACAAAGGACCAGAGCATCAAGGGTTGCTGTAGCCGTGACCCCGAGGTTTCCAAGAGGAGTGAAATGACGACCGTAGACGACTGCTCGATGCCGAATGAGCGCGCTGAATTGCTGTACCAGTGGGCTAGTGCGAATTGCTACGTCGGCCCAGAATCGCTCGACGCGGCAGGCCTCCGGCGGTTTCGGACAACGAACCCGGTCGACCGAACCGGACTGTATTTGTTCCAGTGTTCAAACGGTGATATTTACATTGGTATCGCACAAGATGCTGCGCAGCGGCTGCGGACCCATCTGGCTAAGCACCCGGATGCAGTGCGGTTCTGGTTCCGCGCAGATCCGGGGTCAGTAAAGCATCGACGCACGGTTGAGCGACAGTTGGTTCGCGACGCGCAGACGGTAGGCCTCGTCGTGCGAAACCGTGAACACGCCAGCGGGCACGTCGGGGTGTCGGAGCTGGACGCCTTGGTCTCGCTCGGTGAGCAGGAACAGTGGCTGGAGAACCCGGTCGTGATCAACATGGCGGATGTCGAAGAACTGGTCGATCTGGGACCGAGCAAACTGGCTGCTCATGCAGGTGACTTCGCGAACCTGCAGAGGCATCCGCGTTTTGATGAAATTGTCCAGATTTTGGGAGACTACGCAGCGCATTGCATCCCATTGGCCAGGCGGACTGAGGCAACGTTTTGGACAGTGAGCTGCTATCCGAGCTCCAACAGCCGACGTGTGTTCTGTGTTTCGATGGCAGGGCAAGAGGTCTTCTACTTGGTCAGTTCGGAGTGGAGTTCCAAGCTGGCAGCGAAGCTGTTCGTCGACCGACGGGAGCTCCACCACGGTATCGTCGGAAAGCTCCGCATGAGAAGCAACAAGATCATCCCGAAGCGAGGCGGGCACAAGTCGGGTGGAGCCTTCGAGCAGGCTCTTCATTTCAGGGATCTTCGAGATTTGTCGAAGGCGCTGGCGTCGCCGCATCTCCGTCGGTCAATCGCCCGCTTCAACCTCGACTTGATGAGAAAGCGGCAGTCGGCCTACAAGACGTCGCATTGCAGGCAGCTCGCAGCGGCAGCACTAGCGGAGTCCGTGTCAACAGCAGCGCGGGGAATTTGATGGCAAAGATCCGATCGATATCGCCGAGCACACAGCGAGTGAAATCTGCTCCGACAGAGGTCGATTGTCAGTTTGCGGTCTTTCACGACAAGGACGAGAACAAGATCCTTCACTTGTCGACCTTCGGATCGGACAACCGCGTTTCTGCGCCCAAGAGCAGTCAGTCGATACAGCTCGACCTTCCGATGGCAGAACAGCTGGTTGAGTTGTTGATCGACACATTTCAGCTGTCACCAGGCGGTGCGTCCGATATCGTGTGGAGCCGCCCAGGCTCAGCCAACACCTTAGGACGCGCCGAGACTTCAACGCCCTCCGGCTTAAATACTGTGCCGATGCAGGAATCGGTAGGGGTTGGGCGACTGAACTCTAAGATGAACGACAAGGTCGAACAATTGGTCGAAGGTGAGCAGTTCAGAAGCCAATACGACCGATTCAGGCCGCGTTTTTCACCGCTGTCGATCGGAATGATGCTGAGCGAGCTGATCGAAGCGAACGGACAGGCCTCGTTTAGCGAGGTCGCCGAAGTTCTCGGCATTCGGCCTGGCCGGGTCCGGCAGAGCGTCGCTGTCCTGAGCCAGGTGATCAACGAAGACGGCGCGAACATATTGTCCGAGAACGGCACCGAAGTACGTTTGAACCCAGCGCTCCTGTTCGAGCAGTTTCGAGTGAACTGACGAATCATCGGGGTGAAACGTTACCCGTGCGCTCGAATTGACGTCTTGTTGCCCAACGTGGCTTGCGCGCCATCTGTATCCACGAGTCGGGCCGCCAATGTCAGCACGGCGAGCTTCTCTGGAAGTGCAGCCGAAAACTTCAATCCGCTTAACGCTTTCGGATTGACGAATGGCAACGGCTTCGGCGCACCAGGGCTTCCTGCCTCTGCTAACGCCGCACCGATCTCTCGGGGACCGACGTCTGGGTATAGGCGGATCGAATCCCCGCGTGTGAGCTGTCGCGGCGGCACGATTGACGGGAGCCATGCGGACAGGGTTCTGTTCGCGCGGGTGCCAGCCCAGGTCCACCATCTCCAATCGCCGTTCTCCTCGCGTGTCACGACAAGTGCTTGGTCTGCGACGGTCGTACTTCTATCGGTACGGAGCCCCTCGATCGCGGAGGCAGCGCGCCTTGTCAGCGTTACATCTGTTGGCATCACGCCCAGCAATGCTGCCCGCATTCCGCGGCTGATCCTAAAGGACGCGCCCTCCCCAGCAGAGCCCCACTTCGCGCGCCCGGTGATGGTGGTTGTCTCGACGTAGCAAATGCGTCGATTCCAGTCGATGTGCGTGACCATCCACGATCGTCCGCCGAGCAATAGGACGCGTGGACCTTCGACTGCTTCGGTGAGGACTTCAGTTTCGACAAACCCAATGTCGTTGCGACCAGCCATGACCGTGAACTGCGGCGCAGCGGTAAAAACTGCGAGTAGTTCCATGAAGTGCCGGTGTCCAAATCGCTTCTCTGCCTCGGGACCCATGAATGCGATACCGCCGTCTTGCTGCAGGAAGCCCTCGGCCAATAGATACTCGAAACTCTCGTCGGCGGTGGAATCGAAGAGCGGAAGCGTGCCCCATTGATTCTGCCAATTGGACAGTGGAACTCGGTGGTTCTGCAATGCGAGAGCCAGAATTTGTTGTGCGGCAATGTGACGCGGCGCAATGGGTGGTGTGACTGGTTCGACCCAACCCTGGCTCCAGCAGTTCAGCATTCCCAACGTCGCCAGCAAGTTGTCGTTGTCGAGTGCGAGAAACAGGCAGTTCCGTGTAGTACCGGCCCGTCGGCCCGTTCGGCCAAGTCGTTGCAAGAAAGACGAGACAGTGCGCGGTGCGTTGATCTGTATGACCCGATCAAGGTCGCCTACGTCGATTCCCAGTTCGAGTGTCGAGGTTGAGACGATGACGCAGTCGCGGGCGTCGGCGAATGCTTCCTCTGACCTGCGTCGCTCGGCCGCCGACAAGGACGAATGTGAGATAAAGACAGTGACGCCCGCTTCGTGAAGCCCTTCGCCGAGTTCCTCTGCGAGCCTGCGAGAGTCGACGAAAACCAGACGCTTTTCACCTTGGTGTAGCGCCGCAATCACCTTGACTGCGTTCTCCACGCCGCCGACGTAGTCGACTGTTATATCGGTCAGAGTCCCACCTGCAAGCGCTGGCTGTGCCGAAGCGACGGTGAGAGATGACCCTACGACGGCGACTGCGTTTCCTGGGACTTCCGGGGCGATGACACGGCCGATTCTTGCGGAGTCAGCAGATTGCAGCCAATTCAAGAGTTCGTCGGGATTGCCGACAGTCGCAGACATTCCGACACGCTGCAACGGCCGACCGAGCAGGCTTTCAATTCGAGCGAGAACCGCCAAAAGATGCCACCCGCGGTCGTCGCCCGCGAACGCGTGGACCTCGTCGATCACAACCGCCCGTAGGTTCGCGAAGAGTTGACCGGCATCTACGCTCTCGGACACCAGCATGGATTCCAGTGACTCTGGAGTAGTCAGAAGAATGTCTGGTTGTTCACGCTTGATTCGAGTCCGAGCCGAGCTAGACACATCGCCATGCCAAGTAAGCGCCTCGCGCCCTACCCAGGCGGTGTACGACTCAATGCGTGGTTGCAGATTGTTCAACAGAGCTTTTAGCGGACACAGGTACAGAACCGAGAGGCCCTGCCAGTTCTCGTCCGCCATCCTGCTCAGCAGTGGAAAGCATGCCGCTTCGGTCTTACCACCTGCCGTGGGCGCAAGAAGGATTGCGTCCTCCCCGCCCATAATCGGGACGATGGCATCTTCCTGCAGTGGCCGAAGGCCTTGCCAGCCGAGGCTGTTGACGATGTGGTGTTGGACTACCGGGTTCAACCGGTCGAATCCAGTCACAACTCGACCTCATCCGCGGAGACCGCGTGGCGTTCGGTGTCAGTCATCTCTTCGGAACTCAGTGTTAGCGAGTAGTTCTGACGAGGATCGAACTCCGGAAACTGATCTACCTTGTCCAATACATCGAGAACGAGCTTCTTCAGAAATAGTCTCGGCGAGATTCCGACCTGACCGCCGAGTTTGCCGGCGACGGCGCGTGCGAGATCGGCGATGTAGTCATCATCGACCATCGAGGCAATCCGTTCGGGCACTGCGGACCCGTCTCGGAAGACGTCGCGCACACGGATCCCGACTTCGACCAATCTGTCGATGTCGAATCCCGCAAGGCGAATTTGAGGCGCACGGGGGTTGTCGAATCTGGCGTCCCCCGAGAAGTCGGTATGCAGTCGTTGCGCCAAGGGTGGGAGGGACTGGACGCCCATCCGCCCGTCGAAGAATGCGGGCGTACCAGTGATGAGTAGGTACAGCCCGGGGTAGCGGCCCGAGTCGAGCTCATCGATCCACTGCCGAAGAGCATTCAGCGCCTTGGCCCGTGCGTCGGAGCGCATGCGCTGCAGCGTTTCGACTTCGTCGATCACTAGCAGCAGACCGGGGTGGCGAGCGCCCTTCAACACTGCAAGTAGGCCTTGGAGGAAACCCATGGCTAGGAAGTGGTCGACGTCTTGACGAACTCCGGCTGCTCGCTTAGCTGCGGCACCGACATGCGGTTGCCCGCCGAGCCAGGCGACCAATGCATCGGCGGTAGCCACATCGTCGCGCTCGAGCGCAGCTCTGTACGCGCGCAGAACCATCGGATACACCGGCGTTGCCGTTGCTACGGCGGCGAGTCGCGTCTCCAGCAATGCGTCAACTTGTTCGGGCGACGCTTCATCAGTGCCAGCTGCGGCCGCAGCGTCCTCCTCGATCCCGTAGAGCCACGCGTCAAGAACGCTGCGGAACGCGGACGGAGCAAACGCAGAAGTGCGGAGCGATTCGGTGGTGCGGCGGTAGACAGTTTCGAGTTTGTGGAGCGGGGTCTCCAGCTCGCTGATTTGAACCTCTGCGACTGCCAAACCGCGTTTCATGGCTTGTTGCTGTAGCCAGCGCGCGTAAAACGTTTTGCCGGAGCCGTACTCACCTCGCACTGCTTTGAAGACAGCTCCACCGGAAGCGACAGCCTCGAGATCCTCCCAGACAGTGTTGGCGAACTTGTCGATGCCCACTGCCAGGACATCAAGGTTGCCGGATGGCACAGTGCCTTGCCTGAGTGCCTGAAGAATTTCTCGACGCCGAACGGGAGACAGACTCATGGCTTCACCTCGTATTGTTCGAACATCAGCCCCGCTGCGAGCTCTACTTCGATTCCATTCTCGCTCAGCGCGACCACTCCGTCGGCATTGATCACTTGGCTGAGTGCGGCGATCGTCCTCTTCGCTCGACCTGCTTGGACGCCGAGAATCTCAGCGGCCTGGGCGAGGGGTAGCCGGCCGTTTCCGTCGATCAGTCCTTGGATGAACAGTCCGATAACAGGTTTGGTGATTCGCGGAGGAAATGCGTTGTATTGCTGTGTGAAGAGTGGGCTCGCAAGCAGTTCCGCCACGAGATCTCGACCACCGGCCGGCGTGGGCGTGGTAGATGGTGCGGCCGGCTCGGCCACGTCGAACAGCGAGTCCGGCTGCGGTGCAGGTTTGACGGCAGGCTTCCGCTTGGGTGCGGCGCGCACAGGTTCCGTAGCTACCGTCGGGGCCATGGTGGTGGTCCGCTGCGGATCCCACCAGACAGGTACTGGATTAGGGCGTAGCACTAAACCTAGGTGTGGGGGAATAGCACCGTTGACCAATATCGATACGGGGATTACTGCCTCGGATAGCGTCGCACCACCGTGATATCCGGCCTTGAGTCCGGTGTAGCGCACCTGCTCATCCACCGCGAGGATCGCGCGGTGGTCGTCGGTTCGGACTCTCTCACCCTCGACCAGGATCTCGTCGGCTGGCAAGGACGTCGGGTCGACTCCGATGGCAGACCGATAGCGTGCTGATTCCCTGACTCCACGTTGAACACTGGGCTGTTCACGGCGTTCGACGACGTGGCCGTGGTCGCTTGTCAGGACGACCGTGCGACCCACTGCGGCAGCCGCAGCCAGGAGCGCGTCGAGATGTTTGAAACTCGATGTCGACCAACTCGATCCGATGGGATCGGACCGATCCAACGCGTCATCGATGTCGTTGAGGACACATGCAATGACGGGGCGATTGCCGGTGTCCTCCAGTGCAATGCGGACATCGAACGCAAGGGCGTGGCCCCGCGACACCGCATCCATATCTGCTTTGTGGAAGAGAACCTGTCCGGTCGCCGGCAGTGCGTTGCTCTGCAGCCAGGAAGCAAAGCCGCTGCGCTCACGATCCTGGGTCCCGGTCGCAAGTGCCCCTGTCAACAGTGAACAACGCGAGAATTTCGTCACTGTCGGAAGGACAGCAAGTGCTGCCTGGAGATCGTTAGAGTCTTCCAACACACATTCTTGCCACTGTGGCCGGTAGCGCCGGAGCGCATCGGCGACGGTCTCGTTTGCGACGGTGGTACTCATTCCGTCAGCGACGATCAGTAGGACGGGGGAGGGTTTGACGGGATTGGACGAACCGGTGGCGCCCGGCTGCGGAACCGTAAGAGGGCGAACGACGCGGTCGAGGAGATCCTCTATCAGCAAGGGCATTTCAGCGGATGTGCTCCGATGAGCGCCGTTGGCTGCGAGCAGCGAAGCAAACTGCCGATCAGCCGTTGACCGTCGCTGACGAACAAGGTCGACGATGTGGTGGGCCGCCGATGCGAGCGCTGTGTTGTCCGCGCCAGTGAAAGCCGCATTGACTGCACCGTCCACCCAGGACAGGTCCAATCGATGTTCCGTAAGCCATGACGCCAATGTCGAGGGTTGGGCCGCGGGCCGTTGTAGCCAACGGAGTAGACGTAGTGCGGCCGAGCCGACACGAACATCACGAGGAGCGTCGCTGGTGTCCATCCGCGCTGAACGGTGAGAAATGACGTTGGCCCAAGCATTCTCGACCGTAGCGAGGCTGCCGGATTGGGTCGACTCGGCTAGAGCAGAAGCGAATTGCCCGATGCGCGGTGTCATGGCGGACGGCAGGACATCTGACCGGGCGATCAATGAATCAGCCTGTAGTGATGTCACAAGATCCTCGCCGCGTCGGAGAATATCAGCCGGCACTTCGGTACCGGAGACAGCGAGGGCTGCTGTGTTGCCCCACGCGATCAGCTGTTGTTCGGTCAGACCTGCTGTGCCGCCGAGGTGGACTTCCAACAGCGTTCGGACCTTGATGGATGTCTCGAGCGCAGCAGGGAATGCCGTCGAGATCGCCGTGCCGTTGTCTAGCAACGCGGCTACCAACCCGAGGGGCACCAGTTCGGTTGGGCCGGTGGTTCGGAGCACTGTTGTGAACGGGCTTCCGAGGGGTCCGAGGCGTCCGCTGATCCAGCTCAGGAATTCATCGAACAATTGTGGGTCGGTGCGCGCGCGCCAGCCGTCGAACCGCAGTGCATCCTCGCGGTTCATGGACCACATGGCGATGCTGTGAGGGGTGAATTCCGCTGGCTGCAAGCCGAATCGGTCGCGCGCGAGCGAGGTAAACAGGTGTTCGTTGGTGAGCACTCCACCTGGAGCCGGTACCATCTGTTGACCGTCCAACTCTCGTAGTACAGCGCGGGCAGACTCATTCTTCAATGAGAGCAAATTGAATTCTTGCTTCGATGCACTGAACATTTCGCGTAGCACGGGCCACGGGTCGAGATTCGAGAGGCGGCCTGCAGCAAGGTGTTCGAGGATGCCGACGGGTAGTTCCGCCGCGGTGCGGTCGGTCAGGATCACTACCCAGTCGACACGACTGCGTTCGGTCAACGCGTCCCTGATCGCCAGAACGCTCGGTGCTGTGCGGACTTTGACGGTTTGCCCGTCGAGGGTGAATTCCGGGTCGCCCGCCCACTCAGGTGCCGCGGATACCGCGATCACACCACGGTTGTGGCGCGAATGCCTCGAGTTCGATATCAAATTCCGAACGCTGGCCAAATCTGCTTTCGGCAGGGTAGCGGACGCAGTCATCGATCGATCCGTGAAATAGTGACGGTGTACCGCACGCCTGGGTTCTCCGCCATCAGCGCCTTGAGGCGCTCTTCGACGATTGAGTAATTCTGAGGACCGTCAACCGTGAACTCGTAGAGCGATTCAGGAACTGGAGGAACTGGCGGAACCGGGGGCTCTGGGGGCGGCGGTGGCGGATGCCCAATTCCTCCTTCCAGCCACTTATCGCGGTCCTGAGTAGCTTTGCCCAACGCAGCGCTAAGTGGATGAACGAGTTCATGACCGGAAAGTGCAACAACTATCGAGTCAACTATGGCAGCTGCAGCGCGGCCGCGGTCGTCATCGACCAAAGCTGCGTTTTGCAACACATTTAGGCGGTCCAGCGAGAAACCGTCCACTGTGTTGGCAACAGCTCCGGCCGTCGTCATCGAACGTCCAGCCTCGAGATCTGTGCCGTGAAGGTCGGCACCGGCCAACGCATCCACCAGTGCAATGTTGTCCAGATGCGGAATTCGATTGTCCAGAAGCTCGCAGAGATCCTGGGCAAGAACCAATCGCGCATTCGTGAGTGGAATCCGAAGATGGGTGTCAGCCTTCGTGAGTGTGCCCACGAGGCGCAGACGGTCTGCGCGACCGGTGGCAGCGTACTCCTGCACCATGCGTGCAAATACCGCGACATTGGTCGCGGTAAGAAAATCGTTCACATTCTGGCCGGTGAGCACATTCCACCGGCGGCAGGCGTCGATCCACGGTTGGCGTTCGGGCAAGGGTTCGAGGCGCATTGTGGTCCCGCGGCGGAAGTCTCCAATGAGCGGCTCGGGGATGGGGGACGAGTGTAGAAACCACGAGCGCTTCGTTTGAGCAGTCCATGCACCCGCAATGAGGTCGACCATGTCGTCGGTCAGTCCGCGGTTTGTCCTACTGGCTGCGATGGCGGTCCTAAGCACTTCGATCGCGACGTCGGTGTCCTCATCGATCGACGATCTCGAAAGCTCTTGGGTGATCCGGCTCCGCCACGTCGCGAAGTGTTCCGGCCCGAATAACAGATGCGTCTCGTTGGTCCTGGCGAGTGCCAAGGGCTCCACGACTCGACGGGCGATATCGCGCTCGGAACGCTCGAGTGGGATACGGCCGTCCACCTGCGATTGAGCTTCTCGGAGTCGCTTCAGGACCAGGTTCAGTTCACCGCGGGTGATGAGCTTGTCCGGTGGGGTGAAATCGGGGTGGTCCGGGTATAGTGCTCCGAACGCGTCGCCGATGAGCCGATTGGCGGCCTCGCCCAGTGTATTTCCGATGGGTGGCTGTACGACAAAGCCGGCGTGGAGCGACCGAAGCGGCGGTTGGCCTTCCGCGAAGGAAGCTCCTGCGGCCACGCCATAGGAGACCTGGACAGCATTGTTCAGCTGGCCGCGGACCTGAGCTTGCTGCTGTTGGAGTATCGAGCGTGCGGCAGCCCGGTCTGCCTCGGACAATTCGTTGGCATAGCTGGCCCACCTATCCCCGGCCAATACGTAGTTCAGAATGACGAGGCGTCCAAGCTGGCGGGTTACCTTCTCCGGAAAGAAGCTGGGGAGCCAGACGACGGTGAATCGGTCTTGGCTGGTGCGCCGTAGCTGTTCGACGCGGTCGTGGTCCTCGGCGGTCGTGTGGCCCGCGTCATCGAATGGCAGATCGACCACAAGCCTCAACGCACCGTCGACGGATGGACGGAAGGCCTCGTCCGGGAGGTAGCCATGGTCTCGAACATTGCCGAAGACGACTTCAACCTGCCTTTGCGTGGCACGCCAGGTGATCGAACGCAACAGTGCGTTATCGACAGTCTGTTGAGCCCCGATGACTCCTAGGTGTTCGGCGAGCAGATCACGCATCAGCTCCCGGCGACGGCCGTCGGTGTCTTCCGCTTGTGCACGCGCGATGATGCGCTCGTAGTCAACGGATTCGAGCGTCACAGAGATGATCGGATTTGCCTCGTTGGTGACGGACAGCTCCGGTATATCCGCTGCCCACTGTTTCACCTTGTTGGTGATTTGACCGATCTGGTCTCCGGGAATGAGACTGATGACGCTGCCGTGATTGAGCGATGCCAGCCTTGACGCGTCAATCTGCTTGAGTGCCGGCACATTCGGCGCAACAGCTGACATCAGCAGTGTCTTGGCGATCCGAATGTCGGCGCGTAGTCCGGGCGGAACGTCCTTGTCTGGTGTCGTCTCAGGAACGCCCGCGTTCTTAAAGAGCAATGGACGCAACTTGTCGGTCCATAGCGTTCTGGCGGTCTTGAACGTTTGTGCTGCAGCGTCGTTCATCGGTGCCGCGTTGGCGCTGTCGATGATGTAGTCGAAGGCCTCGCCAACTGGGATGACGTTGTCGATGGTGAGGCGGTCCGCGTTGTCGGCCAGTATTTGTTGCATCACCTTGAGAGCAGTGCGCTCGCGCTGCATCTGACCGGAGAGCGACCGCAGTGTATCGATGAGCGCAGGCGAGAACGGGTAGGTGAGTTTGAACGCGTCGGAGTCGGACCCTCGGTGCTGATCGTCGGTGTTGACGCCGTCGAGCAATACATCCCAGACCTTGGGACTGCGGTCTAGCCGGGCGAATGCGGTGTCGAGCGCAGCAACCGCGTCCCCGTCCGCAGGCTGGAGGAGTCGCTTGTTCGCGATGTAGGGCAGGTTCTCGTCACCGAGCCGTACGCTGCCGAACCGCCCGGCCTGATGGGCGAAAGCCTGCTCCAGGGCCTGCTGAGTCGCACCGGACTCGGGACCGGTAGTCAGCCAGCGGCTCAGGTCATGTTGACGCGCGATGAACGACGCAATGGGAACCGCGAGGTGTCCGCGACTGGTTTCGACGAGCTTGGTGATCTTCTGCACCTCGACGTTGAACTTCTCGCGCGCGGTGATCATGAACGTCAGCCATAGGACCAGCTCATCGAGCATCAGGACGACGCCGTCGTAACCGAGCGACTTGGCGTGGTCAGCGATCACGGCGAGACCGTCTTCCAGCGGTAGCCAATCAGTATTGCGTGAATAGCTGGTGAAATATGTGGCAATCAAGGCCTGCTGCAGTTTCGCACGTACCTCGGGGTCCGCATTAGGCGCGCAAGCGGACGCATAAGTATCCGCAGCCCAGGTGCTGCTGCCTTGTCCCAACGCGCCCCAGTCGACGGTGGTGGTCTGCTTGTTCTGTGCGCCGTTGAGTGCTTCAAAGAAGGCGTCGTCACCGACCTGGCGGCGGCGGTTGTCCGCGTCTACGAACAGTCCGCCGGCCGAATGCAGCACCGGAGGTAAGGCAGTGGGGTGCAATGCCACAATTTGACGCAGGTATTGATCGAACAGTGCCGATTCCACGCTGTGCGCGTCCAGGAAGTGGAAGGTCAGTCGCAACAGGTTCGCGTTCGCAATAGCGGGATGTTTCGCGATGACCGGTTGGAGTTCAGGAGTGGACCGAGCTTCGGGGGAGTGCCCGAGGATTGCGTGCAGAACTGCCATAAAGTGCGACTTACCCGACCCGAAGGAGCCCTCGAGGTACGCGGCCTTGTTCTGTTTTGTACGCAGTGCTTCGTCGACAACGGACAACGCGGTGTCAAAGGCGTCGACGAGTGCTGGGGTTACGACATAGGTATCGATCGTGGCCGCGATACTGTTCGCTTCGACCGAATCCGAGAGGCGTAACACATAATCATTGGTGCCGTGCGACTCCGGGATCGCGAACGTCTCTCGCAAAGTCCGAGCTGGAGCGGCGGATGAACCGGAGAAGGTCACTGCTGAACTGCCTTTCGTGCGGTGGCTTTGCGTGCTCGGGTGGTCTTGACTGGCCGCCACTTACTTAGATCTTCTAACGGGACGTTGACCGCGGCTGACATCTCGGAAAGTCGGCCATCGAGATACTCACTCAGGTCCAAACCTAGAGCGGGATCTACACCGCTGTGCCATTGTCGTACCCAGGGTAGAATTTCAGCCAAACCCGCCGCTGCCGAGGTCAAATCGGAAAGCTTGACTCCTTCACTCTCTCGCATAGCGTAGATGGTTGCGAGAGCAATACCGCGCTCCGCGTAGTCCCATCCAGCCCATCCTAGTAATAAGGTGTTGTCGGTTTGTTTACCAATTCCCGGATAACTAATGAAACGTTCTTTTTGAACATCTAGTTTACCTCGTAACGCCCAAAAAACTTCGTTGAGGAAGTCTGATTTTGCGTATTTTGGTGGTGCCGCCAAGGAAGATTGAAACACCGTTCCGTTGTCTCGCTTTCGCTGTTCGGACCATATACTTTCCCATTCTGCGTGCTTGCGCAGACCGGGCTCTTTGAAAATAAAGGCCGCAAGGAACGGAACTGATTCTTCGGCTACCAAATCTGTCAGAATATCGACGACGGGCGCGTCTTTCCTTTCGGCCCAGCCATCGACAATTCTTAGGAACGCAGGGTCCTTCTCAAGCGCCCCTGCTAACTCGCCGATGGACCGAGGTCGGGGAGTTCCCTGGTCGGTGTACCAAAGGGTGCGGGCCTCCAGGGCGTGAAAAATTGCTTCTTTGAACTGTTCCTTCTCGTTGAATCTGACAGCACCGGACCAGCGTCTTTTATATTCCGGCATTTCAAGCAGTTGGATTCTTGGATTGTCCCTAACTTCACGTAGCCGCTTGGCAACAACATCGCGATACCCGTGCGGCCAGTGTGAGGGGATTTCGTAAGAAGGTTCTATCTCGTTCCGCTGGAACCAGTTTGTCGTTACATCGCCTTGTAGCACCGATGCTGCTAATTCCAGAGCGAATGCTCGCTGCCCGGGCTCAATGCCTTCGTGCGGGAGTTCGGGAGAAGTCAGCAGCTCGGTGCACAGTCCATACCGGTAGTAGGTCTCCCAATCTGCTTCTTCCTGCTCGTAGATCAGCTTGGCCCTCGCAAGCTTGTACCGAAGGCGATCATCGTGCTTTGAATCAGCGTTTGTAGGGACCTTTGTGTCGATAGGTGCACTCTCGGATAGCGCTAACGTGTCTGCTAGGGCTGACATCCGTTTTCCGCGGTCTGCGCTACCTGGCAATATCGTTGGTAATAGCCCCACCGTTTTTCCACTGAATTCATAGCGCTGGAGCCATGCCTCGCCGAGTCCATCTTTGCAGTAGCTATTCTGGCGTAGCCAAAAACATGCTAGTGAAGTGTTTAGTAGTTCTAGCATTTGATGATAAAGGCGCTCACTTCCGGAAGCGTTTGCGATCCGGATGACGGGGGCTTTTTGCGTTAGTACTTGTTGTCCAGGTATAAGAGCAAAGTGGTTGTGGGTGGATTGCTCAGCGAACGTCAGAGTATGTGCTGAATCTTCTTTGGGTAGTTGATGCCATTGATACCATGGTCGTTTATCGTCCAAATATGTGGACCCACCAAAAGTCGCCCGATTTTCCAACTCGGCTCGATACCGCCATAGGAATCGCAATGCGCCGGGCATCGTGGCTATATCAAGCAGTTCGTGATTGTTATCGTAGGGAAGCCAAGCTTCTTCTGCCGACCTGACCACGTAATTTCGAACATCATCCCCGCTTGACAGTGGTTTAAAGGCGGTCTCTTCAACTCCTAACCTTCCGAATGTGCCGGTTGGGAGGACCATGACTTCGTTTCCGCCGGGTATCCCAAAAAAGCCTATCCTGCGAGCGTAGACGGAAATGGATTCGGCCGACTTTGATCGAATTTCCTCCAGTAGTTCGAATGCGTTTGCGCTCAAGGTCCAGGGGTGACTGTCGAAATGTCGACGAGGCATCGTTGATACGGAGATCCATTGATCGCTATAAGTCTCTCGCATGTAATTTGTGCGTATAGACTGCCAAACCTGCCCGGATGATGGATCGGCGATCTTTCCGCTCTCGCCTCGAACTCCGCGAATAGCCCGTATGGTCTCACGCGATCTAGGCGCGTTGCGGCTTATCAGAATCGCGGTTGGCGTTCCGTGTCCTGGTATATATACGCCAGATGTGTCTATGACAAGTCTTAGGTCGAACTTCGTTAGGTAGTTTTCGACTAGCAGATCTCCAAATCCTCTTTTCATAAAAGAATTCGATGTGATCTGACCGATCCAACCGGGCCGGATCCCGGACTTGGCAAGTTGGAAGAACCGTTCCATGAACGGAATTGTCAAAGCATATTTCCCTTTGCAGTGACCGTAAATCTCCCGGTAACGAGCGTTTAGCGCCTTGTCTTTGACAGTGATGTATGGCGGATTTCCAACAACCGCATCGTACTGGCCCTGTCGCAGGATTTTCCTGAGTTTGTGAGGGTCTTCTACGATGTAGGATGATCCGGTAGTAACTGCATCTTTGTCGAAGCTTTTATTGCCGTAGTCAAAAGCGTCTGCACCGTCTCTGTCCGGCCCATGAAGCAGCGAATCTCCTACTGCCAAATTTAGAGTGAAATTGGGGGTACTGACAAGTGACGTCTCTCCGCACAAGTGAACTGCCGCGACAATCAATCTGAACCGCGCTATCGCAACCGCAAAGGGGTTCACGTCGACGCCAAACACTGATTCAAGAGCGTAATTAACCCGTGTTCTCTTTTCGGTGGCAGGCGCTTCGGCATCCCACCGTTTCGTTAGCCTATATAGCGCTCCGAGGAGGAAATGGCCACTTCCGCATGCGGGATCAATTATCTTAAAATCTTTAAGGGGCCTGTCTCGTAACGCCGGCTCCAGTGTCTGGTCTAATATGAACTCCTCGATGAATTCTGGTGTTTGCAAAAGGGCAAACTTATCCTTCGCGTACTGGGACAATTCTTGATACAGATCGCCGAGAAATCGAGTCGACAAAGACTCATCTTTAAAAGTCCAGACTAGCTCTTGAGCGTCGTCGGTCTTTCGCCAGAAGGCGATCAGCTGCTGAATAGCGTCGGAACTGGGCGAGGTAATACGAAAGGCCGCGTGGTCATCAACGAGCCCTCGTGTAGCTCGGCAGTTGGCAAGCGCTGCAAAAGCTGACTCCAACCATTCGCGGTAGGAAGCATCTTGGTTCTGTCGATAGAAGTCGTTTTCTGCGTCCTCTGCTCGCTGTCTGAGCGTACGGTTTGGTCCGGCAATCCACACCGCGAACTCTCCCAACATTAAATTGTCTTCACAGAATCGAATGAAGACAGACGCAAGCAGCCACCCGACGGCAGCTTGCGTAAATCGATCCTCAGACCATTCTGTCCAAGAGACAGCGGTGCTTCGTTCCTTAACTGCGCGACGGTATTCGGTTTGCCAACGACCCGATTCTAGGTCATTTGATCTGACCCGAGAGCGAATGTCGTCGACCAAAATTTCGAGCTGTGGCTTTAACGCAGCCGTGAGCTGGGGCCCTGCGGTCGTGGCCAACGTCATCAGATGTTCTCCTCGATACTAACTTTCATATTGATTCTTCGTTTGCGCGATTGCGAACAATGCTGCTAAGTCTTCGGCAGCAACTTGAACGAACTGTTCTGGGCTGTTGAGAGGTAGCGCGGTCCCGTCGACGCTCGCACCAGGCAAACCACCGGACTCTTGCCGTTGCGGCACCAAGACCCAGACGGCATGCTTTGGCGGCGACGCGAGGTCAGCCCATGAGTGCAGAACTCCGAGCTGTCCGTACGCTGCAAGTGTGGAGAGATCAGTCAGGACGACTGGTGAATTAGCGCTGCTAACGACGTCTTTGAGTATAGGAATTGCCTGTGAAACAAAACTCTTTAGGTTCGCGCGGTCCGCCACTGCGCCGGCATCAGCGGCAAGGATCTCACTCCAACTGACCCCGGCGTGGGTCGCCCGGCTGCGAAGCTCTTTGAGGAGCAGGTCCGTCACATCGATATGACGAGCACCAAAACGGTTGGCGAGCCCAGCAGCGATGCCATCCGAAGTGCCAAGCGGAACGCCCAAAGCGCGGAAATTGTGTTCGCGAGCACTCGACTCAAGGGCAAGTTCTACGGCGGTTGAACCGCTTCCGTGTTGGGGACTCGGCGCAGTGCGAGTATGCCGCGTCGGTACATGTGACGCGGGATTAATCGAGTGCTCGAACGCGAATCGGCCAGCGGTCTCGTCCCACTTCATGTCCGGCAGGAGCCTGGACACGATGTCGTCCAGTTCGGGTCGGCGAGGGAGAGTGTGAACCAGTGCGGGGAAGCGGGCAAGAAGTCTGGATTCGAGTTCTGCTCGGCTGAACGAATCTGAGGTCGATAGTCCCCGCAACAGAATTCGAAGGGACTCGATTATCGGCAGCGCTCGCGAATGCAGCTCATCGCGCGCTGAGAGGGCCACCTCCTTCGAACCCACGGCAGCGATACGTAACAGGACATGACCCGGGATTTCCACTTCGTTCGGAGCGACGTCCAAGACCGTCGCTGCCGACGCGCGTAGCGGAATCTCCGCTTCAACGGGGTTAACGAGTAAGGACCCCTGGGAAACGGACCCCGCCACAAGTCGCTCGGCATCGATCGCGAGAACAGCGGGCAGTCGGCGCGAAACCGCTGCCGTGGAGATCATGGCTACTGTGCCAGAACCTTGGCGTCGCACCATGTGTAGCGACGTGTCCACGCCAGATTCTAGGTCGTCGCTCACAGATGACGGCAGGTGAGACCCCATCAGGATGCGAAGCACACCCAGAGCAGAGCGTTGGGGGTTCGCAAGGCCTTGGGATTGCAGTGCGCCGAGCAGCTCACGCGCCAACAGATCTGGCGTACTAGCTCCGCCGGACTTCTCCAGCAGAATTTGCAGGCGACCGTGGAGCTCGCGGACGGTGGATGCGAGTTGGGAGTGTTTGTCCCACAGCTCCGAGAATTCACCGAAAATCTGCGCGATCCGACCTGAGGTGACATTTGCCAGAGGCGACAGCACTTGGTAGGTGACGAAGGGGTCCTCGGGTGACTGGGAGTGTGTGCCGAGGACAAGCTCAACGACCTGTCGTCGGATTGTGGTTGGTTTTGAACCTGCCGCGCGCGCGAACTCCGTAACAAGGATGTCCAGCGATGTGATTGTTGGAACGATCGACGCGGGTGTCGTGTCGGCAGTGGCGACCGGCGCTGGTTCTCGCACGGTCGGTGGAGACACAGGTTCTGTGGTGTTGCGGGTCTTGAAGACCGTGCTCCACGCGCTTCGCATCGACGTTGCCGTGTCGAAACGGTCTTTGGCGTTGCGCGCCAGCGCGATACGGAAGAACCCGACCAGTCCCTCGGCGCGACTGCGACTTAAGCCTCCGGCGGTAAAATGCTCTGGGCTGACAGTTACCTCATCTTTGAGAACGCCGGGGTCGCTGATTCCGTCGCCGTACTCGGGCGTTGAGGCTGTTGCCATCTCGAACAGCACCACCCCAACTGAATACCGCTCCGCTGCAGAGTCGAAGGAAGTGCGCAGCCCAGTACCAAGGAACGGGTCACGATAGGGAGGAGTGCCCGCATCCAAGTGATCGACAGGTGCGCGTGACAGGGAGAAATCGAACAAAGCCAGTCGAGCCTTGGTTGAACTTGCCTTTCCCTCCGGTCGGGAAAGCCCTAGGTTGGCTGGCTTGATATCCCGGTGAGTGATGCCGGCGGCGTCGAGCGCCACCACGGCGTCGAGCAGCTCAAGGCCCCATGTCTTGAGTTGGCCCTCACCCAACGGGGTGTAGCGCACGACGTCGGCGAGCGTTTGATCACCACCGTTACTGAGCAACAGTGCGGTGCGGTTAAAAGCCAGATCGAGCGGGCCTTCGATCAGCTCGACGACACCCGGAACCGGTGGCTGTCGCGCGCCGATCTGAGTGAGAACTGCGGCTTCGTCGCGAAGTCGCACATCTGCACTGTCATCGAGTCCCACCTTGAGAACGCGGAGGAGGTCGTCGTGGTCACGGTCGTGGACCAGGACGCCGCGCGCAGTGGAACCGGAACCGAGAACTCGGACTACCTCGAAACGATCACTCAGTAACGCCCCTGGCGCGGGATTGAGGGGATCTGTCTGCTGTTCGATTGGTGCAAGTTGCTTGTGTCGGTAGTTCGCGAGCTCGGTTGCGAACTGTTGCGCTCCGAATCCTGGCTGACCGGTTTTCTTGTCGGTCTGAACTCGTTTGGTAACAGACGGCTGTGTGGCACGGAGCACCAAGGCTCGGAGGGTTTCGTCGACGAACCGTCCGCCGGATGCTGCGAGATCCAGGCCCTCTTCCTGCCGTAGACGCTCGAGGAGCGCGGCGCGATCCCTGGCGGGTGCCTGGCCGCCTGACAGCAAGAAGTAAGCGAGGGCACCGAGGGAGAAGACATCGAGAGCGAGACGGTCCCCATCCGTCGCCCAGCGGTCTTCCGGAGCCTGATAGACGTCATCGGTAGGCGATGTTCCGGACGTGACCGATGTACCAAGCATCGTCCCCGAATGTGTTTCCGGGCTGTGGACGCGGCCAGCCCATGACCAGTCCGCTAGCCGGATTTTGACCTTGCCTGCATCGAGTTCGGTGGTCTGGACCAAAACTGTGGAGGGTCCCAGTCCTCGGTGGGCTACTGAGTTGCGGTGAGCGTAGCCAACTGCTTCCGCGATCTGTGTCAGGATCAGCAGCTGCTGCTCGGCGGTCAGGGTCCGGGTCGCCAGCGCCAGGTCCAGTGGCTCGTACCCCGGTGTTTCCGGGTAAACGATGACAGTGTTGCCGTCGTCGTCCTGCACCAAGTCGCGCGGGGCCACGATGCTTTCGTGGCGGAGAGAGCTGAGCAACGAGTATTCGCGATCGATCTTGCGGTACGCGGCTGCACGAGCGTTCGCGGGCGTTCCTCGGCGGAATGAGACGATGCGGGCTCGGCCGGACTCCTTGGTGACCTTCTGAGTAGCCGACCACTCTTGCCAGTCGTCGCCGCTCGCGAGTGGGGTGCCAGTGATGGTCCATGAACCTGCGTCACGCTCCGTGCGGCGGCTGATGCCGAGATTCTTCAAAGCGAGGGCAATGATGACGCTGAGGTCTTCGTCGACCCTCCTGTTGTCTGTAGGAGGTTCCAGCAGTCGGTCCGAGATTCCGGGCAGGCCGGTGTCATTCTCCTGGCCGTCAGGACCGAACAGGCTGGATTTCGCCAGGTCAGGTAGATCTGTCTTGAATGGAGAGCCGTGAAGGAACACAGACTCCTGCACGAAGGGGAGAGCACGCCGAACCTTTTCGGAGTTGAGGCCTGTCTCCAGCGCGACTTTTCGAGCTTCTTCCTCGATCCGGGTGGCCAGACGCTGCGCTTTGCGCCGGGTGACCAGCAGTGGAGAGCGTTGTGTAAGCGTCTTACCGCCCATCGTGGTGCGGACCCAACTGGTCTCCGTGCCTTGAAGAACGCCGGCGTAGCTTTTGAGCTCGACCAGGTGGAGGCGTCGGCGACCGAGGACCAGGGCGTCAATCTCGTGCCACTGGCCGTGGTTGTCCATGAACTCGAAGTTCGTCCATGCACGATAGGGGGCGGAGGCAGGTAGCAGGTCGCGAATCATCTCAAGACCAGCGGTTTCATGGGCAAACGCAGATTTGGAAACCTCGACCCACCGGTCGTTACCTTGCGCCACGCCACCGCCTTAATCACTGGAACCTGCTCGCGACCATGTTGCGGCCGTCAGAAACTTACTCGACCTTATCAACCGCAGTATTCGAGCGTGGGATGTTGGACCGTAACGCGCGGTTTCGCGGTCGAGCGAGAGTTTGTTTGGGAAAGGTTGGCAACGGATGCGCACTCGAAATTTCTACCCTCAAGATGAGCTGTCATCGGCGTTTAAGGTCAGTTCCGATCGCATAGATGTTGATCATATAGGAGTGCTAATTTCGATTTGATAGAGGTTTCTAAACGAGCACAAGCTATCTACATCTTATATCTAAGAAGTGTCATATCTGCGCATCAATTTTATGGACTCGCCAGACCTCGGGATCGTGCGTCGCAGAATGCCACCCCCATCCGACGTCTACTTTCGTCACGTTTTTTAGCTGCTTACCGCCGATTCCCCGTCGTAGGATTCGGAGGGATGCCAGCACAGGGTCAAATCGCACGCGGACATCCAGAATATTCTGGCCATTTTCGGCTATCTTTTGAACAATGTCAGTGGCAGGCGCACTCAACAAGATTAGTTTGTCCACTGACAGGCCATCTGCAATCGCGATCGACGAGACTTCGCCTCCATAGCTGTGGGAGAACAATTTCTTGACTGCGCCTCCCGTATTTTCAACAGACCAGGCCTTCAGCTTCTTCGCGGCCAAATTCCGTCGAGACTGAAGGAGAGCCCCGTTCCAGTCGAATGCCGACCCATACTTTGAATACATACCAACCGACAGTTCGGTCGATAAGTATTCGTGGAACTCGCCGCCTGGTCTCCACCAGTTGGATCCCCAGGCAAATGTTCCATGAACTATTGTCGACGTACCCGTGGCCCCCTTCGGTACGGCGTTTGGGAGCAGTTCCAGGTCGCTTGCGGGGGGAAGCGCAAAGATCCGGCCGGCCATGCCAGCCACATAGTTGTCGCCCGAGCGAAGCCCCTCGGACAATCGGGACGAGACAACGGAAACAATGGATTCCTGGCTCACGGTGGAATTAGTTTTGTTTCCTCCCGCTGATAATCGTGAGTACTTTTCCGCCCATCTATACGACTGTCCTCCGGGTATCGATCCTGCCCTCCAAAGGCTGTTGGCTGCATCGTCTGAGGGGTCATTGTCAATAGCTTTACCTTCGGCGAAAAGCTCTGATAGCCACAAGTTTCCTCGGCTCCTATAAAGCCTTTGCCAGATATGGAATCGTTGGGAGTCTATTTCTTCAGGAAAGTCTGCTTCTGCTATTTTCCAAAGTGCAACTGCTGCTGTGATTGACTCACGGCTATTTGAGCTTCCCAGCATTGAGAAGAGAAAGCGGCAGGCGCTTGCAGTCGATGGTTGTTCAAGAAAGTCGGTCCAGGATTCTGATTTATCTGCCGGGGATCCAGGCATTGTGCCGCTTCGAGCTAGTGGGAATGTAGCAGTCTGAGATGGAAAGCTGGCAGAGCGGTCGACCATGGCACTCGAAATTCCGACCTCTTCAAGTGGGTCACGATAGTACTGAGCGATATCGGTGCGGGACTGGAAGTCGAACAGTGCTGACAGTGCGGCAATCCTGCAGACGTTCGTCCCTGTGAACTGAACTCCACCCTCAAAGGTTTGTGGTTCGGCGTACGGTCGGAAGGCGGATCCGTATTCGTCATCGTCGGGCATTCCTGCTGCTCCTTATTGGTGGATAGTGTGAATTGTTGTGGTCCGAAGTTTTGGAGTCTGCCGCTACCGCGGGAGGTGACTGCTTTCAAGAACGCTGCCGAAGTGGGTTGGGCTACGGTCGCGGGAAATATATTAGTTTTCGTGGCGGACAAGAATCGCACTGGACCGCCTGACGGCGCTATCCGCGCTGGGCTGACTCGCAGTCCACCCGCCCGACCCGAAAGACAACCCACTCGGCTGCTTAAAATCGGCCGAATCTTGCTGCGTGAGACACGAAAAATCAATCTCGATCGCTTCAGTCTGTTACTTGGACGAAGCTAGATCGGAGATGGTATGTGGTTCAGCTGCTAGGTCCGGCTGCACCGTCCAAATACTCCAACCACTTGGCGAACTTTCGAGCTCCGTTGACTGCTGTTTGGTCGCGCGGTCGAGGGTTAAAGTGCATGACGTCGTTCCTTAGACGCCGCATTTCATCCAGAGCCTGTATAAAAGTCTTCCTATCGACCAAGGAGGTCAGCGATTGCCAGTTCGATTCAGGCTCGAACAGTTTCATCATCTCGCCGATGGTCAAACCGGACGCATCAACCACTTTCTTTCGACGTTCCGGTGAGTCGTGAACCGCATCCTTGATGGTATCGATCGAGAACCACTTATCGATCAGCCGACGCAGACGCCTCTCGGCCTCGCCGATGAGCAAGAACGGGCCAGCCAGCAGTTCGAACTGTTGGCTCAGATCGGAGGTGGTGACGATGCCCGTTACCCGCTTCGTGTTGTCCTCCACGAACACATATCCGGATTCGATGATGCGAGGTATAGACGCGAGAAGGTCGGCTGACAAAGCGACGGTCGCAGCCGGTGCAATCACACTGCTCACGGTGTCGACTTCGCCGTCGAGCCGGCCTTTTGCTATCGATTCCCAGCTGACGACGCCGACCAGCGAGCGTTCACCTTTCATCACAGGTAGCTGCGAAAAGTCATGGCGATGCATGAGTGACCGCGCCCTGATTACGCTTTCATCGGGCCGTACTCGCGTGACCCCAGCGGTAGCGGCTTGCAAACTCGACACGGTCAGCGCCACATCCTCGGTGTCTGTCGAGGTTGGCCCGGGTTCCCAATCATCGGTACTGGGCTCGCCAGACGCAGTATGAGCGATCAGCTTGATTTCCGTGTCGATCCAGCTCACCTCGAACGACGGTGACGCCTGTAATCCGTACGCTGCGAGGTCCGACGAAATGGACTGAACCGTCTCTGCGTCGCGGCGCTTCGCTCCCCACCGGCCGAGCAAGTCCCTGATGGTCAGCGTCACCGCGTTGTCCGCAGACCTACTCGCGGCGTCGGTAAGGAACTCGTCCAAGGTCATGCTGCACTGAGCCTTTCGATTGAGGTGAGTCGCGGAATGGGAGTCAGGAACCGCTTGAGTAAAGCTCACCGACCTGCATCATTCGGCTGGTGCGTAGCGCGAGATCCAGGCAAAACCGGAGCCGTTCAACGGTTTGCTCGGTGAGACGCTTCTGATTGAACTGAGCAAGCGTCTGTTGGAATAGTTCCCGCTGTGCCAACGCGGTGCCGTCGGCCACGAACATCATGGCATTCGCAATTTCTTCCGGGCTGATCTCTGGGAGTGGTCGAGTGATTCCCGTTTGAGTGATGCGGAACCCGCGCCACGACTCGGAGTCCAACCCTGCCGGCCAGACGAAGTCGCCGCCCCGGCCACTGCGGAGCAGCTCGCCAGGAATGCACCGCTCGATCAATTCCTTCCGAGCGGCTCGCAGGCGATCGAAGCCGAAACGAGTGCCGATCTGCCGACACAGCCTGTCTGCTTCGATGGGGCCCTCAATCTCCACGACAGCACGTATCGCGTCGACGATCGTTGCGCGAACGCTGGGAGACTGGTCCCGTTCGAGGTCCTCGCGTCCGCCCAACCGCGTCGTCGGTGCTTCTAGGTACAGCGCGGCCTTTTCGTGGATGTCGCGCGTACTGGACAGTCGTATCTGATGCTGTTCCTCGATGGCATTCGCGATCCTGGCATGCTCGAGATCCGGTTCCGCAGGCGCGGGCACGTTCCTGAGCTCTATGTCCGCAAGGACCTCCAACTCTGTGTCGGGGGTGTCGAGTGCGGCATTCTCGGCCAGCTCGTCGATGGATGCTTGCCAGTCCCCGGCGTCGGATTCACGACGTGCCACGCGTTCTTCGTCGAACTGCGTTGCGCGCGTGACTGCTTCGGAAATACGATCGAGAACCGCGTTCGGGTTGTCGATCCACTCCGGCAGCCAGACACGTACCAGACCGCCCCACCCCATCATCGACTGGAGGAGTAGGGGAGTCATGTCCCTGTCGGAAACGGTAGGCCGTTTTGCCCACTGTGGTCCGTCTGTCAGTACCGCTACTTGCCAATGAGCACTACCCGGCTGACGGACAACCAGATCGAGCACGAAGTCGGACAACCCGTACCCGGGGCGTACTTCGTAGCCGCGTTCGATCAGACTCTGACCGAGCGAGCGTAGGACGGCGTCGACCGACTCCCACCGAACGTCAGTCTCAGTGACTTCGCCGAGCTGCGCGGTCCGTTCCAGATACCCACGCAGATGTGCCATACCGACGGAGTTCGTTCGGTTCAGGTCGATATCCGCTGGATCGAACGAGGTGAACACGATGACCTTGCGCCGCGCGCGAGTGATGGCCACGTTCCACCGCTTCTCACCACCGGCTCGGGTCAGCGGACCGAAATTGAGCACGAGCTTTGAGTCACCTGGTTTCTTCGAGAACGCCGTCGAAAACAGAATGACGTCCCGTTCGTCGCCCTGCACGTTCTCCAGGTTCTTCACGAAAAGGCCGTCTTCTTTGTCTTCTCTGAGCTGCTCCGCTACCAGGGGGTCTCGGCACTCCTCCAGAAGATCGCGTACGAGAGTCTGCTGCTGAGTGTTGAACGTGACGATTCCGATGCTCTCGTTGGCCGTGTGCGCGTTCGCAAGTCGCTTGCGCACCTCCCCAACGATTGTCTCCGCCTCCACGAGGTTCGTGCGATGGCGTTGTTTTGTGTTCTCACGGTTGAAATGTCCCTGAACGCGACGCCATTCGACACCGAGCGACTCGTCCCCGCCCGGTGTGGGCAAGCTGGCCAGTCGGCCTTCGTAATATTTTTCGTTGGAGAACGCGATCAACGACTCGTCCTGGCTCCGGTAGTGCCACGACAACCACTGGCGTGGGATCCCGGATTCGACGGCTTCGGAGAGAATGCTGTCGAGATCTTCTGGAACTACTTCCTCGTCGTCCAAAACGTCGTCGCCGTCGCCGGCCGTCGCTTTCCCGACAGCGGTCGGTGGCATCTGCTGCGAATCGCCGACGATGACACCCGACCGGCCACGTCCTAGGGCACCGACTGCTTGGGGGACGGTGACCTGTGATGCTTCGTCGAACACGACCACGTCGAAAGTCACCGTCCCTGGCGGGACGAACTGTGCCAGCGAGGTCGGGCTGACAAAGAAGCACGGCGTTGCTGAAACGATGTGGTCCGGGTACCGAGTGATCAATTGGCGGAACGTTTGACCGCCACGCTTCGCATCGAGCAGTCGACGGAGCTTGCCCACCTCGTCGGTCAGCTGACCTGCCTTGAACGGCCTGCGTCCCAACAGAAGTGAGCGAAGTGCCACCACTTGCTCTTTACGTTGAGCGTCGGCCGCAGCAGAGAAATCGTCGACCTCGCCGTAGCGCTGCTCAGGATCGAAGTGGACCAGGCCGGCCCGCCGCCGGCGTTCCTGTGCGGAGGTCGCGGCCACACCGCGAATGAAGGACAGCTCGGCGTCCGACCACGAAATCGACCCACTGAGCAACTGATTGACGAAGTCCTGCAGGCCGGCCGACCTGAGCGGGTCCAGATACGAAGTCGTCGAGGAATATTGCTGAACCGTGTGGATGCCGTCGATACTGAGAGAAGAGACCCATCGCCGGCAGTCCTTGGCCAACTTCTGAGGCCAAGGATCGTCGCCGAGCCAGCGGGCGAACGACTCCGGGGTTGTGCCGAGCGCAGCAATCCACTGCGTCCACCCCGCGGCGAGCGAGCGCACTGTTGCAAGATCGGTCTCCGGAATCAACCCACATTCGACGATGAAGGACCACGACGCCGGATCGTTCCGCCGCAGCGCAGACGTTTTCTCGACGTGCTCGATAAGTGGCCGCAGTTGAACTGCAGCGTCGGGGTCGAACGGGCTCCACCATTGCGGTGCGAAGTCGAGCAGAAGGTCCGTCATGCGCCCGGTGACGTCGAGAGCGTCGGACCGCGCGCCCGGAAGTGTCTGCAAGAGAGGCAGAGCCTGCTCTGGGGTGAGTGACACGCCAGGAGCGACTAGAGACGCGGTCAGGTGATGGAAGGCCTCGACCCGCTTCTTCTTGCCGAAGAGCCCGTGGGTTGCTTCGGTCGCGGCCACAACTACGGGCTCGATTTCGCCGGTGGCGACGAACAAGGGCGTAAAGGTGTCGGATACCGCCCGCACGGAATTCTGAAAATCGTTGATAGAACGAAGAAGAGCGTTTCGCTCGCCATCCCAGTCCCTGCGAGATGCTTTGTCCAGCAGCTCAACTGAAGGAGCCGGAAACCGAGACAGTTGTTCGGCTTTGTCCGCCATTGTGTGGAGGGACGCTGCGTCGGTCGCCCGTTCGAGCGCGCCACGCGCGAACGCGGACGAGTGCGCAGAAGCGAGGTCTCGGTCGATTCCGGTGGCGAGGGTCGATAACGTCGATTCGGAGATCGCGTCGTCGAGGGTCCCGACCAGGTTCCATTCGTTGTCGGTCCTCGGACGGGCGGTCCGCGCGGATCGAGCGAAGAGTCGTAGTGAGTGTTCGATGTCGGCGATGGGAACCGCCGGCTGTGCGACGAAGCTGTGGGGTATGTCCGCTGTTGGACCGTCTGGCAGACCCATCGCGGTGTCGGTGGCCGACCACATGGACAGGCCCGCTCCGTTGGTGTCGTGCAGGACTTTCGGATACTCCGATAGCGGCGCGTGTCGCGAACGCATGGTAGCGAGGCTGGCTTGCCACAACCGCTCGTTGTAGTGCGCGTCCAGATCGATGGCCTTCTTCAGCTGGTCACGAATGGCTTGTGGTCGCTGGTTTTTGCCGTGTAGGTCAAGTGTGAAATCGGATAGGCCGATCTTCTCGAGTCGTCGCTTCACCACATCGAGCGCTGCCTGCTTTTCGGCGACGAACAGCACCGACTTCCCCTGCATGAGGGTGTGGGCAATCAGGTTGGTAATCGTCTGCGACTTTCCCGTACCAGGAGGACCTTCGAGTACGAAGCTGTGTCCATCGGCCGCGAGTGCTACGGCGCGTAGCTGGGATCCGTCCGCCGGAATGGGAACGGGCACTTCGATCTCTTCGACCGGCACATTGTCGAGATCCTGCCCCTGCGGGCGGGCGTTGTCGACGAAGGACTCGCCGGCGGAGTGCACGAGGTGGTGCACGATCGGGCTCTTCTGCAATATCTCCCAGTGTTCGTCGAGGTCCTTCCACATTCCGAAGGTGCCGAACTGGCAGATCCCGAGTGAAGTGCATTCGTCGATCCGGAACGACAAGTTGTGCTCGACCAGCGAGCCCCGGATCTGCTGCAGAGCTAGATCGATGTCGATTCCCGAGTCGTCGGTCGGCGGGTTTTGCAGCGCAGGGATGGATGCGTTGTGTTTCAGACGTAGCCATTCGACGAGGCAGTAGTTCGGGTTGGAAATCTCCGATGAGTCGATCGCAACCTTGAACGGTGCGTTCCCGGTGCCTCCCGTGATTTTGACCGGAAGCAGAAACAGGGGAGCTCGTGCCTCGCGTCCTGTGGACGTGCTGTGGACGAGCGCTCCGAAGGTCAGATAGAGATTGGCCGATCCGGTCTCCTCGAACATCGTTCGGGCCGACCGTTGCAGACTCTTGAGCTGAGTCGCGTACTTCGCCTTGGTGACAGCGGCATAAAGCTTTTTGCTTTTCTGCAGGTATTCCAGCAGCACACCGTTGTCGATGTTCTGCGCCAGACGCGCACCCCGGAGCTCGTGGATGTCGCTGATCTCGTCGTTGGGCATCAGCTCGATGGCTACGTTGGCGTGAACGAGGTCGTCGAGAATTGCCAGACCGGATTTCGGTATGTGGAGATCGATGACCTCCTTGGCAGCTTTCAGATTCAGCAGCCTGTTTCGTGTACTGAGGTCCAGCAGAGATCGTTTCCACTTCTGCACGCGAGCCGGAGAGTTATCGGTGGGGTCGAACACTGCGTCGTGCTCAGCGGCAGCTCGGACCAGATCGGACGGGAGCTCTATTGTTCCCGCCTCGGCGTCGGAGTCGTCGTCTACCGTCTCGATCGCGACGTCGTCCGGGGTCGGGAGCGGCCGGATACCGTCTTTACGCGCCGTCGTCACCGCGGTGACGCCCAACAGTGTCTCCGGGGAGGCGAAATGTCGTCGAGCCGTGGCGACTGCATTGGAGAAAGTTCCGGTCCGTGCGGAGTCGTAGAACTGAGCCTCGACGGGGACGACCGTGTTCGATTCGACCAGGTTGACCATCGTATTCGTATCGGTCACCGTGGCGCTCGCAAGATTCGTCTCCTCACGCATGAAGCCCGCGAACGCGTGACCCTGCTTGAGCCACAGCACAGGACGCAGCCCAGTGGCTTCGAGGCACGCGGCATACGTGACGGCCAAATCGATGCAGGTTCCAAACCTTTCCTCCAGCACCTGCGCTGTAGTGCGGATCTTCTGGCCAGACTGCTCGAACGAAGCAGGCGGGCTGATGTATCGAATGCCCTTGGATCGGAGGGCTTCGTAGATCGCGCCTGCTATGTAGGCGGCGCGCTCCGGCCCGGACTGATATCCACCCAGCGTCGAGTTGCCGGTCTGCTTCTCCAGGAGTGTGCTGGCGACGGAGAGAACCGACGAAACTGCCCGAGTGTTGGGCTGCACGAACGCGGACAATGACGAGTAATAGACCGGAGCGTTGAACCACTCGTTGTGTGCCAGAACCCTGATTGGCACCTTGAGCTGGACTGGACGACTCCACAAATGCCTGACACTCACGTAGATAGTTGCCGGATAGCTCTCGTTGAGTTCCTGCAAATGATCGACCTCAGGCACGACCTCGGCGAAGTTATCCCACTGAAGAGCAGAGCCTGGAGCGAGCGGACCGTCGTTAACCTCGTCGAACTCGGGAGAGATGGGATGCCCACGGCCAAACAACTGGACCGACGCCTGGACGTCGATAGCGTCTTGGTTCGACGCATTCCGGATAGACAGAGCCGTGATCAAAGGAACCCCGTTGTGGACCAGCGCGAGGTTCACCGCAGGATGGGCGAACAACTCGACGACGAGGCCACCTTCCTCTATTCGGTGAGTCGCGTCAGTCGGTTGGGGCTGGGTCATCAGATCTCCGCACTACTCGGTCGTTGCCGCTCCACTGGTGGGTGGCAGAACTGCATTGCTCTCACCGTAAGAGATCGTCGCTAGTTGTGGGAACGTTCCACGGAATGCCGGCGATGTCCGCGAATCGACGTTGTCGAGGGAGCGAGACGGAGACCTCAGAATCAACTTTGAGTTGGTCGGCTACTCGTGTTCCGCGATGTCCGATAGTTCGATGCGGTATCCCTCCAGCCAAGAAAAATCGACTCGTAGAGCTGTGATCTTGTTTCGACCCAACCAGATTGGGGAGCCCTCTGGTTGGGAGGCGTACAGCCCCCGTGCTGAAGTAACCACTCGGTCGAATTGCACCGGCCAGTCGATGGTTGAAGCCAATTCGGTGATGGAATCGCGGCCGCGGTCGAGCACACGTAGGACGTGTGATCGCGCGGGCAACAGCTGAGACTTGCTTGTGTTGCAGGATGGGCAAGCCAACACCAAGTTCGCGAGGCCGTCGATTCCCACCCTCGACCACGGGAGCACGTGATCGACATGCGCCTCCGACCCCACCCGCGTCGAACAATAGAAGCACGACGGACCGAAGGCCTCGATCAACGCGGCTCTGGGACGGACAAGCGCGATTCGGCTGTTGCCGAACAGATGGCCTTCGAGATCCGGCACGTCATCGTCGAGAAAGCTGTTCTTTCGCCGGACATCGTCGACCCAAGCGAGCATCAACGCAGGCTTGAGCAAAGAGGATAATCGCGCCAGAGCGAAACACACCCCGGGGTACAGCGTGATCCGGTTGCCATGGGCCAGGACGGTGTTCGTGCCCACCTTGGCGCTCATCCAACTGTCGTCGAACAGAAATGACTTGCCCGCGTACCCGCCCGGAACTCGTTGCAGGCGATGTAGCGGCTGTTGCACGAGAACAAGCTTCACCTTCTTGATCATTTCGCGGAACAGACCAGGGTTTCTTCGGGCCGCGATGTCCAACGGCGTTTCTCGGCCGGCAGTTGCCGTCGCACGAGCAAACTCGCGGACAGTGTCGGGAATCGTTGCTCTCGCCTGCGTCGACTGGCGGAGATAATGACCGTCGAAGTCACGGACCTGCCGCCAGTAGAGACTTACAACGCGCTCGGCCAAGTCGTCGAGATCGACATCGACCGCGGAACCGTGATCCTCGGGAACGTTCTCGACCGAGAACTCGAGTAGCGCGACCAGGACGGCCAGCTTGTAGGTGGCGACACGCGCGCCAGAGTCGAGAACGCTGACCAGGTGCTGCCCAAGCGTCAGCGGATCAGCGGGCGAGGGAATCGACATACCTGCACACTACTGAGCATGGGAAAACTTGTTCGTGATCTGATTCCGTCGATCATCGAAGCCTCAGGTCGCGTCCCCAAATATCGAATCTTTGAGACTGAGGATTATGGAAACGCGCTGATTGACAAATTGTTTGAAGAAGCACGCGAGTTTCGCGACGCAACAACGGAAGGTAGGCCGGAGGACTTGGCCGATGTCCTCGAGGTCGTGCGCGCACTCGCCGCACATCTTGGCCTGACCAACGAGGCTCTCGATACGGTAGCTGCTGACAAGCGATCACAACGTGGTGGCTTTGAGCAGCGGATCTAGCTTGAGTAGCGCCTGTTCATTGTTGCGCAAGGCACGAGGCAAGTTGGTTCGCTGACCGTTCTAGTTATGACAAACGGTCATGAGAACTCAGGCATGGAGTGCGCGAATGCTGCTGTGCAAGAACTTATCCAGCGGCAAGAGGTTGACTGTAGCTGGGACTTCGTATTCTCGGGATCGAACCGATACCGAGAGTCTCACCAGGCCACCGATCCGGCGTCGTCGAAGAATCCGCCCCGCGGGCCGTCGTCGGGCAGGGTGGCGAGCTTCAGCGCGATACGCGCACCCTCCTCCGGCGTGCGTGTGGATGCAAATCCGGTGAAATCCGTTGCCACATAGCCCGGACAGCATGCATTCACGATCACCGCAGTATCCGCGAGCTGCCGTGCGTACTGCACGGTCATCGCGTTCACCATGGTCTTGGATGGAGCATATGCCGCCATTATCGGGCCGGTCTGTAGCGCGAGCGAGCCCATGTTGCTCGAGACATTGACAATGCGTGGCGAGGCAGACCGAAGAAGAGTCGGAAGTAGTGCGTTCGTCACTCGAATGACTCCGAATACGTTGGTATCCAGCGTAGTCCGCAGTACGTCGATATCCAGCGTCTTCGGATTCTGTTGGTCGCCGCCGGAGATGCCTGCGTTGTTCACCAGTATGTCGAGGTCGTCGATCGAGTTGGCGGCGGCAGCAACGCTGTCGTCGGAGGTGACATCGAGGGGGACTCCGAAGGCATCGATGCCGGCAGCGCGAAGCTTGTCGACCGCGTCCTGTCGTCGTGCATCGTTGCGGGCCCCGACTCCCACTCTGATTCCCTGAAGTCCGAGTCCGTGCGCGATGGCAAAGCCGATCCCTTTGTTGGCGGCGGTGATCAGCGCGGTCTTTGTCGTCATGCGATCCATGGTCGGCGTCGAGAGCAAGTGCGTCCAATACCGATCGACCAACCAGTGATACTCGACGGGTATCACAACTACGCTGTTGGAGTGGACGACCTCGAAACACGCGAACTCCGGTACTTCATCGCCGTTGCCGAGGAGCTGCACTTCGGACGCGCAGCGCAACGCTTGGGGATCGCCCAGCCACCACTCTCGCGAGCGATCAGCAGGATGGAGCGCCGACTCGGCGTCGCCCTCCTGGATCGGAATCGTCGCGGAGTCGCCCTCACTGCTGCCGGTGCCGTGTTCTTGAGGGACGCTGCCACGGCGCTCGACGCCGTGGCAGCGGCAGCGCAGCGAGCACGAGCGGCCGGTGCCAGAGTCAAACTGGTGACCAAAGCCGGTGCGTCCCATGAGCTCCTGCGCCGCGTTCTCGATGCGTACCCCGTTGACGTGGATGTCTTGTTGTGTGAAGTCGGTGAGCAGGCCGAATATCTTCGCCGCGGTGATGCCGACGTGGCGTTGATGCATCGCCCCGTCGATGACCTCGTCGGGTTCGACTCCGAGGACCTCGTCACCGAGGGGCAGGTCGCAATCGTTCCGCGTGATCACCCCTTGGCCTCGAAAGACGAACTGAGGATGGACGATATCCGTGACGTCGCGGATCTGCCGATGGCTCGGTGGCCACAGCTCGACGGCACCTATCCGCAGGGGCCCGGGCCTGAGGTGCGCGGTCAATCGCAGATCGCCCAATTAGTCGCGCTGGGTCAGGCGCTGCTGGTGATTCCGGCGTCGAGTCGCGCGTGGCAGTGGCCCGAGCATGTGGCCGTGCCTGTCGTTGATGCGCCGATGATCACGACGGTCATCGCGTGGCCGGCCGGAGTCCGATCGCCAGCGGTATCGGCATTGGTCCGGTCGGCCGTCGGGATTGCGTTCGAGTGACGGACCGTAAACCCTCGGCGTGCCGATCCACTGCGATTACCGTCCGCCGTATTTCGAGGTGATACGGGTTTCCAACCACTGCAGGGCGATGGTGGGAGGCAGTGCCATCACCAGGATCAGTACAACCGTGCCCATGATGTTCTCCATCCGCACCAGGCTGACGTTGCGGAGCAGTTCATATCCGATGCCACTGGACGACGAGAACATTTCGGCGAGAAGCAGACCCAGGAACGCCAAGCCGAAGGTCATGCGCATACCGGTCGCCAATGCCGGCAGCACCGCAGGAATCACGATCTGACGGATCAACCTGGGCCAGCTCACCTGCAGTGACGCGGCCATCTTCAAGTGAATTCTCTGGACCGACGCGGTGGCTTCGACAGCGACGAGGAACATCGGGATGAACGCGGCGTAGAAGGAGAAGCCGAATCGGCTCAGTGCGCCGATGCCGAGGAACGACAGAAAGATCGGGTACAGCACGATCTTCGGAATACTGTTGATCGAGTACACGATCGGGGCGATGGTTCGGGTCCAGAACGGACTCAGACCCAGCGTCAGACCCAGCAGGGAACCCACGACCGTGCTGGCCAGAAACGCGAGCACAAGAATGCGCAGCGAGTCGCCGACATTGGCGCGGAAGTCTGCTTTGCCCAGGTCCTCGACGAGCGAGGCCATGGCCTCGGCAGGCGTCGGGAAGATGAGACTGTCGACCAGAACGGCCGCGATCCACCAGATCAACACCGCGACGACGGCCACGACCACCGGAGGCAGAAACCGTCGAGCGTTCGTGCGTCCCGCGGACGGGGTCACCTTCGGGGGAACTGAAGGGGCGGTGGCTACTCTGTCCAAGGTGCTGCTCATCAGCGGCGCCTCCAATCGAATCGGTTGAGCGCGAGCGAGATCAGCGAGGTCGAGAGCAAAGCGATCAGCGCCACGATGAGGATCCCGGCGTACATGTCGGCGATGTCGAACCCGTCATAGGCGATGGAGATGAAGTGGCCCAGGCCTTGGGTCGACAGGATGAACTCACTGGCCAAGACCGAGATGACGGCGTACGAGAGCCCCAGTTTGAGTCCGGTCACGATGCTCGGCAGCGCATACGGCAGCAGAACCGATCGGAAGTACTGCCACCGCGTCAACATCAGAGTGGTCCCGAGCTTGGTGACGATCGGCGACACCGCGTTGAAACCAGTGCGTGCGTTCAACGCCACCACACCGAAAGCGAAGATGGTGGACAGGATGGCGATCGGAGCCACGCCAGCACCGAACAGCACCACCATGATCGGGTACAGCGCGAACGTCGGGACGGCGTAGTACACGTTGAGGTAGGGCTGAAACGCTCTGTCCCACAGCTCGTACCGCCACAGCACGTACGCGGCGCCGACACCGAGTACGGAGCTGAGCACGAAAGCCAGAACGATGATGCCGAGCGTGCGGCCCAACTCGTCGACGAGGAAGTCCGGGTCGGTCAGCAGGCTCAGCGACGTCGAGATCATGTCGGTCACCGGAACGATGTCGAGCGGAGAAGCGAAGAACCGTGCCGAGATGTCGATGGCCACCAGTGCCGCGACGAGGATGAGTACGGTCCAGCCCCATGCGGGGAGGCCGAGTTGGGTGGAGGGGGCGGGCCGGATGTATCCGGGGACCACGGAGGCGCGGTCGCTCTCGCGCGTCGGCGAACTCATGGCTCAATGCTCATCGTCTTCTTGGCCTCGTCGCGCAGACTCGACCAAATACGTTCGTGCAGAGCAGTCGCCGCCGGGCTTGCGAGAACGTCTTCGGAGCGCGGACGGGGCAGGTCGATGTCCATCTCGTCGATGAATCGACCGGGCCGCGCGCTCATCACCAGCACACGATCGGACAGCAATACCGCTTCCTGAATGCTGTGGGTGATGAACAGGACTCCACACGTGAGCTTCTCGACGATCTTGAGCAGCTCGTACGACATGACCAACCGCGTCTGCTCGTCGAGCGCTCCGAAGGGCTCGTCCGCGAGAATGAGGTCGGGCTCCATGGACAGGCAACGCGCGATGGCCACACGCTGACGCATACCGCCGGACAACTGGGTGGGGTAGTGGTCGCCGAACTTGCCCAGTCCCACTGTGTTCAGCAGCTCGTCGGCGCGGGCTCGTCTTTCTTTCTTGCCGACACCTCGGACTTCGAGAGCGAACGCGACGTTGTCGCGGACGGTTCGCCAGGGCAGCGTCGCCGATTCCTGGAAGATGACCGCAGTCTTGGATCGAGGACCGGTAAGCGGTTGCCCGTCGACCTGCACGGTGCCGCCATCGTGATCCTGGAGTCCGGCGAAAACCTCGAGCAGAGTGGACTTGCCGCAGCCACTGGGCCCGACGACGGAGACGAATTCGCCCCTACCGATGGATAAGTCGATCTCGTGGAGGGCGGTCACATCACCGAAGTGCCGCGACACCGACGAGGCGACGGCGATGGCGGAGGTGGTGTCGGGGCGGGGTCGAGTCGCTGCGTGAGTCACGTCGCTACCTTCTGGTGGTGGGAAATTGCGGTCAGGAGTCGCAGTCGCCGGGAACGTCGGTCTCTACTCCCGTGGCGAGGAAGTCCGGGTCGAACAGGGTGCAGAAATTGGGTACTCGATCGCTCCCGGACGCTTCGACGCCGTCCTGGGCGGATTCGACGGACGCGGTATCGAAGCCGCCACCCCAGGTGTCGACCGAGGATGCACGCTCGACCACCGCGGTCGCCGACTCCACATCGAAGCCGGTGTAGTCCGCGTAGATCTGGGCGGCCGCAACAGGATCGGCCTTGATGGATGCGACCGCCTCGGTGTAACCGGCGTTGATGGCCCGTACGACACCGGGATTACTCGCGGCGTAATCCTTGGTGGTCGTGATCGTCGACTGCAGGAACCGCGACATATAGTCGGGGCTGCTGACGATCAGCTTGAAATCCTCCGGCCGCTGTTCGGCGACGATAGAGGGAACGAGCGCGATATCGACGTTGCCGGCTTCGAGTAGTGCGAAACCCTCACCGATTCCGCCGGAGGCAACCCGCTCGATCCGGCTCGGGTCGACGCCTGCAACGGAGGGAAGCAGACGCGTCAGAGCATCGGACGCCGAGTTGGGCCGGGTATAGGCCCACCGGCGGACGTCCTCGATGGAGTTGATGTCGGTGTTGGAGGCGAGCGCGTAGAAGTTCATCGGGTACGGCCCCTGCGTGCCGCCGCCGACGATGCGCAGTTCGGAGCCGGCTGCGTCCGCCTGCACGATCGACGGGTAGCTGACCTCACCGATGGGGATGTTGCCGTCGAGCAGCGTGCGCATGGTGGCACTGCCGCCCTTGCCCGGAACGATGTTCTCCACGATCACGCCGTGCTTCTCGAACAGTCCCTGCTTCTGCGCGACAAGCCAAGGGATGCTGTAGATTTCGGCCGCTGCCGAGACGGTGACATCGATCGTGACCGGATTGGCGGGGTCCGCGTCGGGACCGGGATCGGATCCACAGGCCACCAATGCGGTGGACAGCGTCAGTGCTGCCATGATGGACGTGGCTCGGCGTAAATGCATCTGCGTCCTCGCTGGATGATCGGCGTGACGATGCCGAAGGGGAGTGTCTGCTGTCGCAGGCCCACCCGTAGTGAGACGTACGTAACAGCTGTCTTCTACCTAAACATAAGATGTTTTAGGCGTCAAGGTAAGGTAAATCCGGACAATGCCCGTAGATTATCCGCACGGGACGGGTTAAAGATCAGATGTATGCGAAGGTATCGCCCGATGCCAGCCGGTCACCGACTGATAGCGCTCACCCACGCCGAACAACGCGCCCTCACAGTGCGCAGCAGCGGTCAGTTGCGCTCCCACCGGCATGCCCGAGGACGGGTGGAACCCGACCGGCAGAGCAAGCGTCGGACCGTCGTGCAACGACCACGGGTACGTAAATTGTCCCATCCGGCGTGAGAGCGCGACAACGTCGTCGCCCCCGTCCCTCGGGGGAACATCGACGGGCATGGCCGGGGTCAGCACCGCGTCGACACTCTCGAACGTGGCGGTCATGGCCTGACGGAACCGATCGCGGCCGGTGAATGCACGGGCACGGTCGGACTCGGAGATGCTCAGGCCCAACCTTATTCGCTCGTAAGTCGCGGCTTGAAAGCGAGAAGGCTCGGTGTCGAGCCGGTGCCGATGGCAGCGAGCGAGGTCGCTGTAGACGATCGTGTAGACGATGTCCTGGGCATCGGCGGCACGCCCTAGCTCGATGGGGACGATCTCGTACCCCAGTTCGGCGAACGTGCGCACCGCGGCCGCGACGGTCTGCGCGACGCCCGGATCCACGTCCGCGGTGAGGAAGACGCTGGGCACACCGATGCGTGTCACGGCTGATGGTTCGGATGGAGTGGGGGACAAGACGTCGAACAGAGCCTTCACCTCGGCCACCGACCGCGCCATCGGGCCGACGGTGTCGAATTGCTCGCTTACCGGGAACACGCCGTCGTTGCTGATCGATCCCCAACTGGGGCGTAGACCGGTGATCCCGCACGCCGCGGCGGGGAGGCGCACCGACCCGCCGGTATCGGTGCCCAGGGTTGCGTCGACCAGTCCGGCGGCGACGGCAATCCCCGAACCGCCGCTCGATCCGCCGGGCACCCGAGCGGTATTCCACGGGTTGTACGACGGGCCCGCAGCCGAGTTCTGCGAGGTGACACCAACGGCGAACTCGGCCATGTTCAGCTTCGCGACCACCGACCCGCCTGCGTCACGTAGGCGGGTGACGACCTCGGCATCAGCGTCGGCGACGTTGTGCTCGAAGAACTCCGACGCGCAGGTGGTCTCGACGCCGGCCACGTCGATGTTGTCCTTGACTCCGATGCTCAGGCCGGACAGGGGCCCCGGGGTGTCGTTCCGGTCGTCGATCCACCGGACGACACCGCCGAAGGTCCCGTCCTCGATCAGGCCGCGCTCCGGGCGCGCAGCTCGGCCGTCGCGTCCTCGTCGACCGTCCACGAATCGGTGTTCACGACCACACCGTAGTCGCGTCGAGCATCGTCCTCGGTGAGGTACTCGTCCCAGACGTCGCTGAGCACCTGGAACGGATCACGCTCGAACGGGTTTCCGAAGCCACCGCCTGAGGGGAGCTTGATCTCCAGCGTCTCACCGGAACGAATCGTCTCTTGAGTGACCTTGGAGTACAACACTTCCTCGCGGTCAGTCCCGGCGTTCCTGGTGAACGAGCCGGACACACCGTTGTGTCCACCCAGAGCTCCGGCCGGAGCATCCGATCGGTTGTCGGCCTCGGAACCGAGGAACGTATCGGTCTCCATCAACCACTTGCGCACACTGCCGATACCGCCGCGCCACTTCCCTGGCGCGGGTGCCTCGTCGCGCAGCTCGTACCGCAACGCGCGCATAGCGTGGTTGAGCTCGAGCTCCTCGATGGGGTTGTTGCGAGTGTTGGCCATCAGGGCGTCGACGGCGTCCATGCCGTCCTTGCCATTGCGGCCACCGTAGGAGCCCTCGTTAATTTCGATGTAGACCCAATACGATTCGCCGTCCGGAGCGATACCGGAGTAGGCGATGGCGCACAGGGCGGCGGACGATCCCGCGATCGCGTGATCCGGAAGCACCGGGGCCAGAGCGAGATTGATCGAGTCGAACACCCGGTTCACCTGCGAGAACCGCGCGAAGCACGACGCGGGAAAGTCCGGGTTGAAGATCGTCCCCTCGGGGGCATAGGCCTTGACGGGTCGGAAGCACCCGTCGTTCTGAGGAACGAATTCCTCCGTCAGATCCTCGTCGAGCAGAATCGTACGAATGGCCGAGACAGCCACCGGCAGAACCGAACCCTCAAACGGGACGTTGAACGCGGTGGGCACCTGGCTGTTGGAGCCGGTGAGGTCGATGAGAATGTCCTCGCCCTCGACCTGCACCCGCACAGCCACCTTGAGCGGTTCGTCGCGGTTCTTACCGTCGTCGTCGAGGTATCCGATGGGCGCGGTGTAGCTGCCGTCGGGAATCTCACGAATCTTTTTGCGCAGCATGGACTCGGAGTAGTCCATCCAGCGTTCGCCCGCGCTCATCACGGTGTCGAGGCCGTACTTCTCGAGCAGCTCGGTGAATCGCTTCTCGCCGATGCGAGAGCACGCGATCAGTGCTTCGAGGTCGCCGCGGTTCTGCTCGGGCGTACGGACGTTGTCGAGGATGTGCTGAATCAGGTAGTCGTTGCGGACCCCGGCCTCGTAGATCTTCATCGAGTCCATCAGCTTGCCCTCGGCCCACACATCGACGACGTCCATGCACAGGCCGGGGAAGTTGCCGCCGACGTCGGACACGTGACCGGTACACCCGGCGAAGCCGATGTGCTCGCCCTGCCAGAAGATCGGAATGATCACGCCGTAGTCGGGGGAGTGAGCCGCTCCGTGGTACGGATGATTGTGCAGCACCACATCTCCGGGCTTGTACGTTCCGGCGAGGCGACGGTTGACGCCCTTGATGTAGGCGGGAATCGAACCGCAGTGCATCGGAGTCGAATCCGATTCACAGAGTTCGCGTCCGTTGATGTCGAAGATGCCCGCGCCGAGGTCCTCGGACTCTCGAATGAGCGACGAGTACGCCATGCGGTAGAGCACCTGAGCCATCTCTTTGGCCATCGACTGCAGGGCTCCGCCGATGACGCGCAGCGTGATGGGATCGACCTCGACGTCGTTCCAGGTTCGAGTGGATTCGCCCGCCAGTGACACTCCGGTGGTGGGCATCAGCGCCTTGCTCATGCGGGGTTCCTCTCGATGATGATGTGGCCGACGGCGTCGACGGTGGCGTGCTGATTCATGCCGATGATCGTGGTGGAATCGAACTGCTCGACGATCGCAGGACCGTCGATCTCGTTGTTCGCCAGCAGGAGTGACCGCTCGTAGACCGGGGTGTCCACCCACTGCGGCGCGGACGTCTCGTCCTGCCAGAACAGTGCCTGCGTGGTCGTCTTGATCGCGGCCGAGGAGTCGGCGGAGCCCACGGCGATATCGGCGATCTGTACGTGGGGAACCGCACCCACGCCGGTGACGCGGACGTTGATCAGCTGCACGGGCTTGTCGTCGAACCGCTGAGAGTAGGTGCGTCCGTGCACGTCGTGGAATGCCTCGGCGACGGTCTTGACCCACACGTCGTCGATGTCGCCGTCCGGTGCAGCGACGCGGAGTTCGTAGCCCTGGCCGACGTATCGGCAGTCGACGCTGCGCTCGAGCGAAATGTTCTCGGCCGCAACACCGTCCTTCTCGAGCTGTGCGACGGCCAGTGCGGACAGACGCTCGACCTGCTCCTGCAGCAGTTCGATGTTCGGGTCGGCGGACGACGTCCACACCGTCGTCGGCTCCTCGTAGCGGATGTCGGTGGTGAGCAGGCCGACAGCGGAGGTGATGCCGGGGTGACCGGGCACGATGACCCGCGGAATACCGAGCTGGTCGGCGATCTGCCACGCGAACAGCGGACCGGCTCCACCCTCGGCGATCAGTGAGAAGTCGCGCGGGTCATAGCCTTTACGCACCGAGTGCAGGCTGATCGCCTCGGTCATGGAATGGGCTAGGATCTTGAAGATGCCCATCGCGGCGTCGTCGAGTGGGGTGTCGAGCTTGTCGGCGATGTGAGTCTGAATCGCTTCGCGCGCCAGCTCGGGCTTGACCTCCATTGTTCCGGACAGGAAGCTCTTCTCGCGCAGCCATCCCATCATCACCATGGCGTCGGTGGACGTCGGTTCGGTGCCGCCGTGTCCGTAGCAGGCGGGACCGGGAACGGCACCCGCGCTGCGTGGTCCGACGCGGAACATGCCGCCGTCGTCGACCACGGCGATGGATCCGCCGCCGGCACCGATGGTGTCGACCTCGGCCATGGGCACCATCGCGTGATAGTCGCCGATTCGGGTGTCGAGCAGATGCTTCATCCGCAGGGCACCGTCCGGTGCCACGCCGACATCCGCGGAGGTACCGCCGACATCGAGGGTGATGACACTGGGGAACCCGGATGCCTTACCGATGGCGCAGCCGCCGAGCAGGCCGGCGACCACCCCGCTGGTCAGAAGTGAGACCGGGATTTCGCTGGCGCTGCGGGAGGTGACGAGCCCGCCGGCCGAGGTCATGAGGTGTACGTCCTCGCCGACCTGCGCTGCCTTCGCCTTACCGGCCAGGTTCTCGATGTACTTCGAGGTCTTCGGTCCGATGAACGCGTTGAGTGCTGCGGTCGAAAAGCGTTCGTACTCGCGGTATTGCGGGGCCACCTCGCTGGAGAGGGAGATGAAGACGCCCGGGAACTCTTCTTCGATGATGGCTCGCACGCGCTGCTCGTGGGTGGGGTTGCGGTACGCGTGCAGGAATGCGACGGCGATGGCCTGCACGCCTCGCTCACGCAGCAGGCGAACCTGTTCGCGCACAGCATCTTCGTCGAGTGGGGTCAGAATGTTTCCTGCGGCATCGATGCGTTCCGGGACCACCCGCCGGTTGCGCCGTGGCACGAGCTGCCACTTCTGCCACGGAAGATCCTGGTAGTTCGAGTAATTGAGAGGACGCTTCTTGCGCGCGATGTGCAGCAGGTCGCGGAAACCCTCGGTGGTGATCATGCCGACGTCGCAGCCGTTGTGCTCGAGCACGATGTTGGTGGCCACGGTGGTGCCGTGGAAGAACATGTCGATCTCGGACGGGTCGATCCCTGCGCGTTCGGCGAGGACCTTGATGCCGTCCATCGTGCCGATCGAGGGATCGTGATTGGTGGACGGGGTCTTGTGCACGACGACCGTGCCGTCGTCGTCCCACAGGACGAGGTCGGTGAACGTGCCGCCGACGTCGACTCCAATGCGTTTCATGCTGCGTCCGTTCTGTCGGTGCCCGAGGGGAGCGGGAAGGCGTGCTCCGCGTGTCCTACGAAGTCGTGGGGTCACTGCTGAGGTGACATGAGTCATAGTGCTGATGATCGACGGGAAAAGCAATACCTCTGATGTATTGCGTCGGTTTTGTCCAGATATCGGCCTAGATTCGCGTCGGTATGCGTGGTTTCTTGCTAAAAAGCGGATGTATCGAGGGTTGCGATCTCCGCATCTCGGGGCATCGGTCACGCTAAGCTCGAGCCGACCGGTCAGTAGAAACAGTCGAGCGACATCAGGGGGAAGACGTGGCCCAATCGGCTCCGCTCAAGGCGACCGCCAAGAGTGTCCCCGCGTATGCGGTTCTCGCCGGCCATCTTCGGAGCCGCATTCTCTCCGGTGAGCTGCAGCCGGGAGAGCGGCTACCCGGCGAAGCCGAGCTCACCGCCGAATTCGGCGTCGGGCGTAGCACTATTCGTGAAGCGCTCCGGTCCCTGGCCAGCCAGAACCTGATCGAGACGACCAGGGGAGTGACCGGGGGAAGCTTCGTCGCCGTCCCCAGTGTTGGACACATCAGTGAGCACCTGGAAACCGGTGTCGCTCTAATGGCTGCCGCGGAGACTGTCACCGTCGACCAGCTCATGGAAGTGCGCAACCTGATGGAGGTTCCGGCGGCGGGCATTGCCGCGTTCCGCCGCACCGACGAGCATCTCGAGCAGCTCAACGCGACCATCTTCGATCCCAATCAAGTGCAGGGACCCGAGACGTTCGCCAAGAACCAGGAATTCCACCTCGTCTTGCTGCGCGCGGCCCACAATCCGCTGCTCGAGCTCATCACTGCACCCGTCTTCCGTGTCCTGTCCGGTCGATTCGGTCGTGACCATGCGCCCGAGGGCTTCTGGCAGTGCGTCGACAGCGACCACCGGGGACTGCTCGACGTGGTGGAGGCCGGTGACTCGATGGCCGCCATGGATCTGATGCGTAAGCATCTCGACCACCTCGGTGACTCGTACCGACAGATGGATCGACTTCGTAATCCGTAAACATCTGCTCTTTACCGAGTCGATTCAGGTGAAGTCTGCCGATTGCCGGTTTTCTCGAACCCTTGACGCCGTAAACATCTGATGTTTATGGTCTAGGTAAGGCACTCGCCAAACCGACACGAGGAGACACGGTGGCAATCCATCCGGCCGTTCTGGGGCGCTTCTTCGACGACTACACCGTGGGGGACGTCTACCAACATCCCTTCGGGCGGACGATCACGGAGACCGACAACACGTGGATCACGCTGCTGTCGCTCAACACCAACCAGAACCACTTCAACGCGCATCTGGCGTCGCAGAACCCCATCACCGATGGGAAGGTCATCGTCAACTCCGGCTTCACAGTCTCTGTGGTGCTGGGACTTTCGGTGATCGACATGAGCCAGAACGCGATCTCCAACCTCGCCTTCACCGACATCAAGATGTCCCACCCGGTCTATGCAGGCGACACCCTGTACGCCGAAAGCATCTGTACCGGGCTGCGCAAGTCCGAGTCACGCCCCTACGCCGGCATCGTCTCGATGATCACCCGCGGCCTCAATCAGGATGGCGTCGAGGTCATTTCGTGGAAGCGCTCGGTCATGGTCGCAACCCGCGACAGTGGCATCGGGCAGAACTACTTTCCCGAAGCGCAGAACGGACCGCTCGAACTTCCCCAGACTAAGGATTCCGACGCATGAGGCCACTCGAAGACGTACGCATCATTTCCCTCGAGCAGTACGGCGCAGGCCCGTTCGGTAGCTTGCACCTGGCCGACCTCGGCGCGGACGTCATCAAGATCGAGGACCCCAGCGTCGGCGGCGACGTCGGACGGTACGTCCCGCCCTACAACGAGGGCGAGGACTCGCTGTTTTTCGAGAGCTTCAACCGCAACAAACGTTCCCTGTCCCTTGACCTCTCGACCCCGAGTGGGCGAGCGGTGTTCGAGGATCTCGTTCGTACCAGCGACGCCGTCTACTCCAACCTGCGTGGTGATGTGCCGGAGAAGATCGGTATCACCTACGACCAGCTCAAGCATCTCAATCCCGCGATCGTGTGCTGCAGCCTCACCGGCTTCGGTATGACCGGCCCTCGCTCCAAAGAGCCTGGCTACGACTACATTCTGCAGGGTCTCGCCGGCTGGATGAGTGTGACCGGCGACCCGGACGGCCCGCCCACCAAATCCGGTCTGTCACTGGTCGACTACTCCGGTGGATTCGTCGCCGCGATCTCGCTGCTGTCGGGATTGCACGCGGCCAAGCGCGATGGCGTCGGCGGTGACTGCGATGTCTCGCTGTACGACACGGCGATGTCGCTACTCACGTATCCCGCGACGTGGCATCTCAACGCTGGCTTCGAGCCGATCCGCACGAAGAACTCCGCTCACCCGTCCTTGGTGCCGTTCCAGGCCTTCGAGGCAACAGACGGCTGGCTCATCGTCGGCTGCGCGAAGGAGAAGTTCTGGGACCGGCTCGTCGTCGCCATCGATCGCCCGGATCTCGGTGCCGATCCGCGGTTCAGCAACTTCTCGCTTCGTGGCAAGCATCAGGACGTGCTGCTGCCGATCCTGGAAGAGGTGTTCGCCACGAATACCGTCGATCACTGGCTCTCTAAGCTCGGCCCGGCCGGGGTGCCTTCCGGTCCGATCAACGACGTCGAGCACGCACTGACCGAACCTCACACGCTCGCACGCAATCTCGTGGTCGAGACCGAGCATCCGGTGTACGACACGGTGCGTCAGGTCGCGTCACCGGTGAATTTCGGTGCCGAGGCCAAGCAGTACCGCCGAGCGCCGCAGCGCAACGAGCACTTCGACGACATCGTGCGTGACCAACTGGGCTACGACGACGAACGCGTCGCGAAACTGAAGGCGGAGGGTGCGTTCGGTACGGCGAAGGACGAGGTGCGGGCGTGACCTCGACGATCTTGGCGGAGTGGGCATCGAGTGTGACCGTCGCCGATCTGTCCGAGGACGTCCGGCACGCTGCTGCGCGGCACCTTCTCGATGGCGTGGGTAATACCGTTGCGGCCCAACGGCTCGGCTACGGTCGACCGGGCTGGACCGTGGCCGATGCTCTCGGCGGCCCACCGGAGGCGCGGCCCCTCACCGGTACACGAGGCCTGTCTGCGCCGGCAGCCGCCTTCGCGACCGGGGTGATGCTGCACTCCCTGGACTTCGACGACACTCATGCGGGCGCACTGGTGCACGCGACGGCGGTATCGCTTCCTGCGGCATTCGCCGTCGGACAGCAAGTGTCGGCCTCGGGTGCCGATGTGCTGACCGCCGCGGCTCTCGGACTCGAAACCGCTTGTCGCCTCGGTGAAGTGAGCCCGCACGGGTTTCACGCTCGGGGTGTTCATGCGACCGCCGCGGTGGGTCCGTTGACCGCCGCGCTCGTAGCCGGCCACCTCTCGAAGTTCGACACCGAAACACTGGTCAACGCCCTGGGGATCGCCGGGTCGTCCAGCTCGGGGCTGCTCGAGTTTCTCGATACCGACGCCGACACCAAGGCACTGCATCCCGGATCGGCGAGCATGAACGGTGTGCTGGCCGCCCGGCTCGCCGCTGCCGGTGCCACGGGACCGTCGTCGGTGCTGGAAGGTCGACGCGGAATCTACGCTGCGTTGACCGATCGGCCGACGAACTTCGCGGCGTTGACGGAGGGGCTCGGCACGCGGTGGGAAGCCACCCGAATCGGAATCAAGCCGTATCCGAGTTGCCAGCTGATGCACGTGACGCTCGACGCGGTATCGGAAGCACTCGCGGACAATACGGTTCACGTAGGCGAGATCGCCGACATCGAGGTCTTCGTGCACCCCGATTCGAGTCCGTTCGTCTGCGGACCGAACACCGGGGTCGCGTCCCCGCGCAGCACCTACGACGGCAAGTTCGATCTGCCGTGGAGTGTGGCCGCGCTGCTGCACGACGGCGCGATCACCGTCTCGACCTACACCGACGAATCCATCGCGCGTGAGGACGTTCTCGTCACTGCCCGCAAGGTGCGGGTGACGAACCTCCCGTCCGAGGTTCCCGCGGCCGCCGCGTCGGGCAGGGCGGTTCTCACGCTCGCCGACGGTCGAGTGCTCGACGCCTCCGTCGGCGGCAGTCAGGGATCCGCCGGGTTCCCGTTGAGCGACGACCGTCTGCTGGAGAAGTTTCTCGCCAACTGTGGCAACGACTCTCGTGCCACCGAGCTGGCCGACCGCGTCCTCGGGTTGGTCGACGAAACCGACTTGACCGCCATTCTCGATCTCGCCGCAGCCATCGCGCCGGCCACCTGAAACTCCAACCGACAGGACATCATCATGGACTTCACGTACGACGAGCAGCAGACGGCCTTCCGGAAAGCATTGCGCACCTTCGTCGACAAGGAAATCATCCCCGTCGCGAACGAGTGGGAGAAGACGGGACGGTACCCCACCGAGATCGTCGAGCACATGAAGGCCATGGGCCTGTTCGGGATCACGACGCCGGAGGAGTACGGCGGGCTCGACCTCGACAAGGTGTCGTTCACCCTGGTGTACGAGGAGCTGGCCCGCGGATGGATGGGTGTGGCCGGCATTCTCGGCAGCCACAACCTCTCGTGCTGGATGATCGGCAAGCACGGCACCGAGGAGCAGAAGAAGACTCTGCTGCCCAAGCTTGCGTCGGGTGAATGGCGTACGGGTGTCGGTCTGACCGAGCCCGGTGCCGGCACCGACCTGCAGGGCATCAAGACCACCGCCAAACGCGACGGCGACCACTACGTCGTCAACGGTGCCAAGACGTGGATCACCAACGCACGGCACGCGAATGTGCTTCCGGTACTGGTGAAGACCGACACCACGACTACACCGGCACACAAGGGCATGTCGCTGTTGCTGATCGACACCACGACCGACGGGTTCGAGGTACAGCGCGACATGGGCAAGCTCGGCTACAAGGGAACCGAATCGTGTGAGATCACGTTCACCGACGTACGCGTTCCCGTCGACGCAGTGCTCGGTGGCGTCGAGGGTCGCGGTCTGCAGCAGGCACTGTCGGGTCTCGAGATCGGCCGTCTCAACATCGCCGGCCGCAGCGTCGGCATCGCGCAGGCTGCCTACGACGCCGCCCTCGAATACGCCAAGCAGCGCACCGCATTCGGTCAGCCCATCGCCGAGTTCCAGGCCATCCAGCTCAAGATTGCCGACATCGCGACCCAGCTGCAGGCCGCACGCTTGATGACGTACTGGGCGGCGTCGCAGGCGGATTCGGGTAAGCGCGTGGACATGGAAGCGGGCATGGCGAAGTACTTCGCGTCCGAGGCCGCCATCACCGCCAGCCTCGAAGCGATGCGCATCCACGGTGGCTACGGATACTCCACCGAGTTCGTCGTCGAGCGTCTCTACCGCGATGCGCCTCTCATGGCCATCGGTGAGGGCACCAACGACATCATGCGCACCGTCATTGCCAAGTCCCTCGTAGCGGGAACGGGTGTCATCGGATGAGGTCGGCTCTGACGTACCTCTACGTTCCGGGGGACGTGCCGGAGCGCTTCGACAAAGCATTGGTGTCGGGCACGGACGCGGTGGTGCTGGATCTGGAGGACGCCGTCACCGCGGCGAACAAGGGTCACGCCCGCGCGACGGTGGCCGAGTGGGTTGCTGCCTGCGATCCGGGTGACGTGCAGATTTGGGTGCGGGTGAACCCAGGGCCGATGCAGGAGGACGATATTCGGGCGGTGCTGCACCCAAACCTGACGGGCATCTGGCTCCCGAAGGTGTCCTCTGCTCGGGAGATCGAACAGGCCGACGCTCTACTGAGTGGCAGTGACGCGGTGGTCTCGCCTCTCATCGAGACAGCCGCCGGAGTGTTCGCCGCTCTCGAGATCGCCCGTGCTCCTCGGGTCAAGTTTCTCCAGATCGGGGAAGTGGACCTCGCCGCGGATCTGGGCGTCGACGGCTCGGCGGAGTCACTGTCGTTCGTGCGGGCTCAGGTGGTCGCAGCCAGCGTGGCGGCGGGGATCGATCCACCGCCTGCTGCGGTGTCGCGAAACTTCCGCGATGCCGATGCGTTCGAGGCCGACACTCGTGCGCTGGCCGGTCTCGGATTCGTCGGTCGTGCGTGTATTCATCCGGCTCAACTCGCGCCGGTGCGAACGGTGTTCGTGCCGTCGGAGTCGGAAGTTCTCGAGGCAGAGCAACTGTTGGCCGACTTGGAACGTGCCACTTCGGGTGTGGCCGTAGACAGCAAGGGATTTCTGATCGACGAGGCTGTTGCCCGAACCGCTCGACGAGTGGTGGAGAGAGGAGCCGCGCGGGAGTCGATGGCGCGGAGCTGACAAGCTCGACGTCAGAGAACAAGAAACACGTGAACTCCGGCTGTCACGACGGCAAGTGGCCCTGCAGACCATCGAAGTCTGCAGGGCCTCTTGCGGTGGTGATCAGTCTGCGCTCGTTGTCGCTCCCAGGAGATCTCGCACAGTGTTTGCAACACTGATGAACTCGGGTTTCTCCATCGTTGCGCTGTAGTCGCGGTGTGTCGGCAGGTCGACGTTGAGGATATCGACTATTCGTCCGGGCCGCGGGCTCATGACGACCACTCGGTTGGCTAGGTACACCGCTTCGGCCACGGAGTGGGTGACGAGTATGACCGTCGTTCCGGTTTCCCGCCAGATGCGGTGTAGCTCGACGTTCATCTTCTCGCGGGTGAGAGCGTCCAGCGCTCCGAAAGGCTCGTCCATGAGCAACACTTCGGGTTCGTGAAGCAATGCCCGGCACAGCGATACGCGCTGCTGCATGCCGCCGGACAGCTCATGGGGAAGTGCTCCCTCGAAACCGCTCAACCCGGTCATGTCGATGAGCTGATCGGCCCTCGCGGCCGCTGCCTTCTTGTTCATCCCGCGCATCTCACCCTGAAGCAGAATGTTCTTGCGCACGGTCCGCCATTCGAGCAGTGCAGCACGCTGGAAGACGTAGCCGATGTTACGTTGCGGGCCCTTGACCTCCTTACCGACCAGCTGGACCGACCCACGTGAAGCACCGGTGAGGCCGGCGACCACTTTGAGGAGGGTGGACTTGCCGCAACCGGAAGGCCCTGCGATGGAGACGAATTCACCCTTCCCGACCCGGAGGTCGACATCGGAGAGAGCGGTCACGTCACCTCGTTTGGACGAGAACTGGACGGTGAGGTTGTCGACAGAGACCGCGGTGTCCGTCACGGTGGGAGGCCGTTCACTGGTGATCGCATTCATGGTCACGTCTCATTCCTCGTTGGAGGTGAAGGTCGAGTCCCAATACGTCGAAGACTCGGCTCCAGCCTCGGTGAGTCCGGCATCGCTGAGGATGCTGATGGTGTTGGCCCAGTCCTCGTCGCTGTTGACACCCGGATCCATTCCTTCGGTGTTGTCGGTGGTGAGTAGCGGAATGGTTTCCTGCCACTGCTGCAGAAGCACCGACTCCGGCGGAGTCTGCGGGTCCTTGCCGACCATCGATGCCACGGCTGCTTCAGGATTGGCGATGGCTGCCTCGAACGATTCGCGGGTGGCGTCGACCATGGCCTGAACGAGCTCGGGGGAACGCTCGATGGTCGACGTGTTGGCGATGAGGCCGTTGCTGTAGAAGTTCAGGCCCTCATCGGAGTAGCGGAGGTAGCGCATCTCGCGTCCGGACTTGTTCGCGATGTTGGGACCCTGGTCGTGTGCGAAGCCGATGAGACCGTCGACCTGACCCGAGAGCATCGCGGCGATCTTGCCTGCGGAGTCCAGACTCTGCTGCTGAACTTGGTCCTCGGGAACGCCGACGCGGTCGAGGAAGATGGGGAATGTCGTGGTGGGCGCATCCCCGGCGGAGACGGCGATGGTCTTTCCGGCGAGGTCGGCGGTGGTCTGAATAGGTCCGTCAGCGTAGACCTGCACAGCCGACGGCGTCGTCTGCAGGAATACGCCCAGGCTCTTGACCTTGACGCCCTTGTCGATGTTGGACATCACGGCCGCAGTGTCGGCCCAGCCGAAATCGGTCTGGTTCGAACCCGCTGCCTGTGCGGTCTTGGTCGAGCCCTGGCCCGCAGTGATGGTGAGATCGATACCGTGCTCGGCGAAGATCCCTTCTTGCACGCCGTAGTAGAACGGGGCGTGCTCGCCGTAGGGATACCAATTGAGCATCAGCGAGGTCGCGGTGGTGTCACCGTCGGCACCCGGGGCCTTTTCCTCGCCTCCACCTCCTGCGCTGCATCCGGCGAGTACGAGAGCGGACGACGCGACGGTCGCCACCAGAACGTTCTTGAGCTTCATGGAATGTGTCCTTCGATGGAGGGAGAGCGAGCGGGTCACACAGCGCCGACGGACGCGGTGGAGCGACGCGATGCGTGCCAGGGGATGAGGAACTTCTCGGCGATCTCGATGATCAGGAAGAGCACGATGCCGAGCAGGGACATGATGATGAGTGCGGCGAAAAGCATTGCCGTGTCTATGTTTCCGTTGGCCTGGAGTATCACGTACCCCAGACCTTCGTTGGCCCCGACGAATTCACCGACCACCGCTCCGGTCACCGCGAGTGTTGCGGCGATCTTGAGGCCGGACATCAGCTGCGGCAACGACGCCGGAAAACGCACCTTGCAGAACGTCTTCCATTTGCTCGCACCCATCGTCGATGTGAGTTCGAGGATCTCGGGATCGACGGAACGCAATCCCGCCATTCCGGCGATGACGATGGGGAAGAAGGCCATGAGGACGGCCACGAGGATCTTGGGGCTGGGACCGAAGCCGAGCCACACGACGAACAGTGGCGCGATAGCGATCTTCGGGATCACCTGCGCGAACAGGATCAGTGGGTACATCGTCTTCTCGATCGAGGACGAGTAGATCATCACCACCGCGACGGCGATTCCGACGCCGCTGGCGATGATGAAGCCGGCGACTGTTTCGTACGTTGTCACCCAGGTGTGGCCGGCGAGGTAGGACGCGTTGTCCACCATCGTCGACCACGTGTCACCGGGTGACGGAAGAATATAGGGCGCAACGAGTTCGGAGGCGGTGACGGCCCACCATGCGGCGACGAGCACAGCCACGAGGGCCAGAGGTCGCCAGAGGCCGGACCAGGTATTGCGGAACGAAGGGAACCGTCGACGACGGGTCGGTGCGGGTTGAGGAACCGACGCAGTGGCAGAACGGACTTCGACCGACGATGTTGTCGTCATATGCAGTCCTCGATCTAGTAGGAGGCGGGTCCGTCTACTCCCGCTGGAATGCGCTTTCCGAAGCTGTCGCTCAACGTAGTGTGATCGCGCCCACAGTGTCAAGCAATTCGGACATTCAGCTGTTCAGAGAGGTGCTGCGTCGCAGGACTACGGTGCCCGGTGCCCACTCACGACTGCCCGGGCGACTGTCCGGGTCGAGGGCGAGCTGAACGGCTCGCTCGCCGATGTCCACCAACGACAGGGCGACGGTGGTCAGGCTCGGGGAGTGATCGCGCAGTGTAGGAATGTCGTCGAATCCGGCGACGCAAACGTCCTCCGGGACGCTCAGGCCCAGCTCACGCCATGCTGCGATTGCCCCGATGGCCATGACGTCGGTTACTGCGAACACGCACGGTGGAGCGCCGTGGCCGGGGGAGAGTTCGAGCGCAGCCGCCAGACGCCGCGCGGCGCTGTAGCCACCGTCTCGCGAGAAGTCTCCGGCCACTTCGATCTCCGGTGTGATGCCGTAGGTGCACAGGGTCTCGACGAAGCCGTTACGACGATCGGCCGAGGTCCGGATGTTTCCTGGGCCGCCGATGATCGCAAAGCGACGATGGCCGTGCTCGTGCAGGGCCTGCGCCAAAGCCGCTGATGCGGCGAAGTTCTCGGGTTCGACCGCAGAGGCGAACGGTACCGGTTGCCCGATCACCACCACCCTGCCGCCGTTGTCGCGGTATGCCGCGAACTCCTGTTCCAGTGCTCGGTCCAAGTCACCGCTCTGCCTCGAGCCGGCCAGGATGATGGCGTCGGCGCGGTGCGAGATGAAGGTGGCGACCGACTGCCGTTCGAGAGCGAAATCGCGCTCCGTGCTGGCCAGAAGTACCAGCTTGCCGGCGTCGCGCGCCTCGTTCTGCACGCCGCGGACGATGGATGAGAAGTACGGATCGGCCACGTCGTGCACCACGAGCCCGATCAAGCCCGTCGACGACCGGGCCAGCGCCTGGGCCTGAGCGTTGGCGATGTAGCCGAGATCGGCCGCAGCTGCGCGCACGCGATCGGCCACACCCTCGCCGGGCACTCGTGACGAGCCGTTGAGCACCCGCGACGCTGTGGCCTGCGAGACGCCCGCCGCCGCGGCCACATCGCTGAGTCGTACTGCAGCCATACACCCCTCACCCCCTGCGAAATCGTTGCAATCGACGGTCGGCTCTTGACCGATCGACTCCGACAGCATAGCTTGGAAAGCGCATTCCGAAGCTGGCTTTCCCTCACGACGCGTAGTGGACCTCCGCCACACCGTCGACGCGGCCCCATCCGTCATGGCTCGCCGCCGTCCGTGATTCCACGCCATCCGTGCACAGAAAGGGCAATGCTCATGCCCACACCCACCCGTACCTTGCGCATCGCCATGAACGGCGTCACCGGCCGCATGGGCTACCGTCAGCATCTCCTTCGCTCCATCCTGCCCATTCGCGACGCCGGCGGACTTCTGCTCGACGACGGCACACGCGTCCAGGTCGAGCCAATCCTGGTCGGCCGCAACGAAGCCAAGCTCCAGGAGCTCTGCACCCGGCACGGTATCGCCGAGCACACCACCGACAGCTCATCCGTCATCGACGACACGTCCATCGACATCTACTTCGACGCCCAGGTCACCTCACGGCGCGCCGAGGCATTGTCATCGGCGATGAAGGCCGGAAAGCACATCTTCACCGAGAAGCCGACCGCCGAAACGCTCACACAAGCAATCGAACTGGCCCGCATCGGGCAGAACGCGGGCATCACGGCCGGCGTCGTACACGACAAGCTCTACCTCCCCGGACTCGTCAAGCTCAAGCGGCTCGTCGACGAAGGATTCTTCGGCCGCATCCTCTCCTTGCGCGGCGAATTCGGCTACTGGGTCTTCGAGGGCGACGGTCAGCCCGCCCAACGCCCCAGCTGGAATTACCGGGCCGAGGATGGCGGCGGCATCGTCGTCGACATGTTCTGCCACTGGAACTACGTGCTCGAAGGCATACTCGGCAAGGTCGAGACCGTCACCGCCAAGACCGCCACTCACATCCCGACGCGCTGGGACGAGCAGGGCAACGAATACGCCGCCACCGCAGACGACGCCGCCTACGGCATCTTCGAGATGGAGAACGGCGTTGTCGCCCAAATCAACTCGTCGTGGGCGGTGCGAGTGTTCCGAGACGAACTGGTCGAATTCCAGATCGACGGCACGCACGGATCGGCGGTCGCGGGGTTGCGCAACTGCGTCGCCCAGCATCGTTCGCACACCCCGAAGCCTGTATGGAATCCAGATCTGCCCGTCACCGAACCGTTCCGCGACCAGTGGCTCGAGGTTCCCGCGAACGCGGACTTGGACAACGGGTTCAAGTTGCAATGGGAAGAGTTCCTGCGCGACGTCGTCGCTGAACGGCCGCACCGCTACGGTCTGCTCTCCGCTGCCCGCGGTGTGCAGCTGGCCGAGCTCGGTTTGCGATCCTCCGCCGAGGGCCGTCGCCTCGAGGTCCCGGAAATCGCGCTGTGACCGCCGTCGACTCCAGGGTGTCGATCACCCTCCCCGGCCGCGGGGTCTACGCGCTCGGCGAACCGGGTGAGTGGACCAAGCCCACCGCCCCCATCACCTCACGCGTCGCATATGCCGCAGCGCACGTGATCCCCAGGGCCACAGGAGACAACACCCCGGGGGCACCCGCCGACATCGACTGGGACGCCACCATGGCGTACCGCCATGAACTCTGGTCCTACGGATTGGGTGTCGCCGATGCGATGGACACCGCTCAGCGCGGCATGGGCCTGGACTGGGCCGCTACGTCCGAGCTGATCAGTCGCTCTGGAGCCGAGGCCGCTCGCGTCGGAGGATCACTCGCCTGCGGCGCGGGAACGGACCAACTCGACTTGAACGGGCTGCCGTCGGGCAAAGACGGTCTCGCTGCTGTGCTCGACGCCTACCGCGAGCAGATCTCGGTGGTCACCGAGTCGGGAGCAAAGGTCATCGTCATGGCTTCACGCGCCCTGGCTCGGGTGGCGACGTCACCCGACGACTATCTGCACGTCTACTCGACATTGCTCGACGAAGTCGAACAGCCTGTCGTATTACATTGGCTCGGAACGATGTTCGATCCCGCGCTCGCCGGATACTGGGGTAGCGCTGACATTTCGTCCGCTACGGGTACCTTCCGCGGGCTGATCGAGTCGCACGCAGCCAAGGTCGACGGAGTGAAGGTGTCGTTGCTCGACGCTCAGCACGAGATCGAACTACGAGCCGGGCTGCCCGCAGGCGTCCGCCTCTACACCGGCGACGACTTCAACTACCCCGAGCTGATCATCGGCGATGGACAGCATCATTCGGATGCACTACTCGGCATCTTCGCCGGCATCTACCCGGCGGCGTCGACGGCGTTGCAGGAGCTCGACCGCGGGAACACTGCACGCGCCGAGACCATTCTGCGTTCGACGCAGGAGCTCGGCCGCCATATCTTCGCCGCGCCCACCTATTACTACAAGACCGGGATTGCGTTCCTGTCGTGGCTCAACGGCAAGCAACCGGGCTATTCGATGGTGGGCGGTCTGTCGTCGGGTCGCAGTGTGGAACACCTGACCACGCTGTTCGTCCTCGCCGATCGCGCCGGGCTCTTGTCGGATCCGTCGCTGGCTGCGCATCGTATGGGGCTATACCTGGATCTGAACGGAGTGTCCTCGTGAAGTTGTTACCGTTCGATATCGAGAACCCCTACGCGTCACTATCTCTCAACACCAAGACGACGAATAGCTGGACGCTGAAGCAAGCCGTCGACGGGGCCGCGCGAGCCGGGCTGGGTGCGGTGGCCCCGTGGCGGGATCGGATTCAGGAGGCCGGTGTCAGCGAATCGGCCAAGCTCATCTCCGATGCCGGTCTGCGGGTGTCGAGCCTCTGCCGCGGTGGGTTCCTCACGGCGATCGACGACGACGGTCTCGATGACAACCGTCGCGCTCTCGACGAAGCCGCCGAACTCGGAGCGCCCGAGCTCGTGATGGTCATGGGTGGCATCCCCGATCGCGACCTCGTCGGAGCGCGGGCTCGGGTGGAAGAGAGGCTGGCTCTGCTCGTTCCGTATGCACTCGAGCGGGGGGTTCGCATAGCGCTCGAACCTCTGCACCCGATGTTCGCGGCCGACCGTGCTGTCATCTCCACACTGGGACAGGCTTTGTCGATGGCCGAGCCGCATCCGGTGGAAGCGGTAGGCGTCGTGGTCGACACCTTTCACGTGTGGTGGGATCCGGACCTGGAGTCATTGATCCGAACGGCAGGTGACCGTGGCCGCATCAGCTCGTACCAGGTGTGCGACTGGCTGGTGCCGATGGAGGCCGACCCGCTTCTGTCGCGCGGAATGATGGGAGACGGTGTGATCGACTTCGAATCCATCGGCCGATTAATTCAGGACGCTGGGTACCGAGGTGATGTCGAAGTGGAGATCTTCAACGCTGCCGTGTGGGCGACCGATGGAGACCAGGTGATCGAGACGATGAAGCAGCGCTACCGCGATCTGGTTCTTCCCAGTCTGATCGCATGAGAGTTCTCTTCGCCCCCGATTCCTTCAAAGGCACCATCGACGCTGTGGATGCCGCCGCGGCACTGATCGAGGGGTGGGCGGCTGTCCGCAAGGGTGACGACCTGGTGTCGATGCCGCAGGCAGATGGGGGCGAAGGGACGCTCGACGTGCTCGCAGCGTGCTCGGCAGACTCGACGTGGTCATCGGTGCGCGGTGTCTGCGGCCCGGACGGTCGGCCGGTCGACGCGCGATGGTTGATGCTCGACAACGGCCGGGCGGTGATCGAGCTTTCGGAGTCGTCGGGCATCGCGATGATGGAGTCGCTGAATGCATTTGCTGCGACCACCCGCGGGCTCGGTGAGGTCATTCGAGGCTGCGGTTCGGATCGAATTACGGTAGCGCTCGGGGGCTCGGCGTCGACCGACGGCGGGCTAGGAGTGCTTCGGGCGCTTGGCGTTCGGGTGCTGGACCAATCGGGTCAGGAAGTTCCGGAGGGCGGTGCAGGTCTGGTGGCCGCCCGGTCGGTGGATGCGTCGGGCCTCGCGGGGGTGCCGTCCGATATCGAATTGCTGACCGATACGCGCGCGGTCTTGTTCGGACTCGACGGTGCCGCACACGTCTTCGGGCCGCAGAAGGGTGCGTCGGCCGCTGACATCGAGGCTCTCGACGAAGCGTTGGAGTATTGGGCCGATCTGCTCGCCGATGCGGGCTTGCCGGCCGACCCGTCCATGCCGGGAACCGGTGCTGCGGGAGGGGTCGCATTTGGGCTGTGCGCGCTGGGGGCTCGTGTATCCGCCGGAGCGCAACGGGTGTCGGACCTGACGGGACTGTCGGCTGCTGTCTCTTCCGCCGACCTCGTGGTGACGGGTGAGGGCACCTTCGATCGCACGTCGCTGACGGGCAAACTCGTCGGATATGTAGTTCAGATGTGTTCGGACGCTTCGGTTCCGGTAGTGGTGGTCGCCGGGGCGGTGAAGTCGGACGTCGAGGTGCGGACCGTGTCGCTGACGGACCTTGCCGGCAGCAGTGAGGCCGCCATGGCGGATCCGCGACAATGGTTGATCGACGCTGGACGGCGTCTGGCACACGAAGTTCGATAGCGAGGGGCACCGAAAACGCCGTCGGATCGGATGGTGCCCGCTGCTGCGGCACCGGCGCTGAGGATGAAGTTGTGCCGTACTTCGTTGCGGAAAACCATCTGCATCGGCAGGAGCCAGAATCTATCCTCGCCGGTGAATCGTGAACGGGGTCTGGACACCTCGTTGAGTGACGATGTCTCTGCCCTTGGCGTCGAGAACCCCCAGAGTCGCGGGAAGTCGTTACCGATGTCGTCGGGTCCCGGCTGCGACAGTGCGGCCAGCCGGCATTCGAGCCTGCGGGTTTCGTGTGGGACGGTGCAGGTTTCCGCCGAGGACGTCGAGCATGTCTGCAGTGACTCGCGCCTACTTCGCGAAGAACAATCCGGTGATGATCATCGGCTCGCTCTCTCGTTCGTGAATTGCCCTCAGGCTAAACGATCTCGGCGGTAGATCTTCGAGCGCCTATGCCGTCGTACGCAACGCCCACGCCCGAGCGAGCGCGAATGTTGCCACGAGTACGCACAGCACCGCCACGATCACGGCGACGAAAGTCACTGCCGTCGTGGAGAATCCGAGAATCCAGGCAGTCCCCATTCCGGCGAGGGTGGCGAGGACACCGCCGATCGGGAGAAAGACAGCCACAACCTTGGTCGTCCGGGAAGACAGCTCATCATGACTTACCCGGAGCAGCAGACGAACCGAGGCGACTCCGAGCCCGTAGGCCAAAATTCCGGTGCCTGCATAGAGTGGGAGCACGTAGTCGGTCGATACGCCTGAACTCTGCCCGGAAAAGCTCGTGCCGACGAGGATCAGTACAGGCGTCATCCCGAGCGTCACTCCGATCAGGCCGGCAACGGCGACCAGACCCACCCGCCTTGAGGGGGCGACGGCGAATCGAAATCCGCACAGGTACAGCACCAGGCCGGCAAGCATGCCGATCACCGCGCCGGCTGACGCAGCGACAACGGGTTGCACCCACTGTCCCAGCGTGGTGTCCGGACCATAGAACGACCCGCCGGAGACGTACGCCGAGTACCCTGCAGTTCCCGTCGCTGAGTGACCCAGCACCGCAATCACAGCGCCGAGCAAAGCAAAACAACTTCCCTGTTTGATCACGCGTCAATGATGACGGATGTCCGATCTACGTAGAGAACCTCGGCCGGAGTGTTGCCCGTTCATCACTGGGATCATTCGGTGCACAGCGCGTCGCACCTTTCGGCAAACGCAAGGCGTGCTTGCCTTCGATCCAGTGGAACCGATGCGTCGGTAGCTGCGTCCAACATCAAGGATGGCTTACCTGGATGGAGTGCTGTGAGCAAGATGCGATTGCTGATCGCGGGCGCGGTCGGCGTGATGCTGGCGGTAACCGGATGCGGACGGGCGACCGAAGACATGCCTGTTGCGTCGCCGTTGACGACCTCGGCGTCGACAACCGCACCGGCAGGTGGTGCATGGGATCCGTGCACTATCCCGGACTCGGCCATCGAGGACGCAGGCTTGGCAGTCGAGACGAAGTCCTGGAACTTGGTAGGAGATCTGCCAATTTCGGAAGACTGGATGACGTGCTTCTGGACGAACCCTCTGCCGACGCCGTGGTATCGCGTCGGCATCTTTTCTTCCACGGAAAGTCTGGACTACTTGCGTGAGCGGGGACCGTTCGAGAATTTCCTGCCCATCGAGGGTTCCGACGGCATGCGCTTCCAGCGGACCATCAAGTACGACGAGGTCAACTGCGGCGTCGCCTTCGGCCACCCGGGTGGCGTCGTCTACCTGAATCTCGATGGGTTGGTGATGACACCACCTCTTGAAAATCCGTGTGTTGAGGTCGAACGGTTGGCGCGTTCGCTCCGATTGTCTTTGCCGTCGGAAGAATAGGTGGAGGTAATCGATGGGTTCGGAGACCAATGAGCTGGCGTCGTCGATGCAGCAGTGGCAGGCGCTGTCGATGCAGGCGGAGTCCGGCCAGCTCGAGATTCCAGAAGGCGTGGCGTTCCGGTGTGACGAGGTGTGTGCTGCCTACATCCGGCACTTGAAAGATATGGTGGTAAAGACGTAAAACTTGGTCGACGTCAAGGCATTCGGCACCTTGGATTCAGCCAGGCAGCTCGGCGAAAAGTTCGAAAGGATTGCTTACAGCGGTGATCGCTCGCTGCGCGTCGTGCTGACGCAGCACATCGAGGTCATCGAGCTGATGCGGTCGTTGTTCAAGCGCTATTTCGATGAAGCCGAGTACGCCGACCAGCGAACGTTGACGTCCATCGCAGAGATCGGCGAGCGCCTGGGCAGGTGACGTTCCATGTTCGGGTCCAGTGCGATCGATGCCGCTGGTCCGTCTGGACAGATACTGCGCTGCTGCGGAATTGGTGTGCGAGCTGAAGTCAGGGTCCGCTCTGAATGCGATTCTTATCGGAATGCGCCACTGGCCCACAGGATTGTCCAAGCCGTACCCCTCGGCTATTGTCGAAGAAGGTTCAAGAGCGACAGCCGTAGGTACCTGGCCGGCTGTCCGGCAACCCCGTCTCCATCGACAGGGTGCCCCAGGGGAAGAACCGGCGCATCCCGTGACCGCGGGTGCGCAAGTCGATGGAGGTTCGCACCTCCAGGACGAGGTGAACAATGTCTGCAGATGACGGACTCGAAGCAGCACAATCCAAATGGGAACCCATTCCGCCGGAGCGTCGTCGTGCCTGGTGCCAGACGCTGCTGAGCTATCCGCCGATATGGTTCGGGGTGTTCCCAATGCTGGAGACCCAGAGGTTGGTGCTCGCGGGTGGTTACGCGAACAGTGAGGCGTGGATCGACGTCGCGAAACGTGCTGAGGCAGTGGGCTTTACGCCGAAAACGTGGCTGATCTTTCGGCAGAGCCTCGAGCCGGCCTATTTGAAAGAACGGTTTCCTGCGCATCCCGAGAACATGCCCAAGCGGCGGGGAAACGGGGGTGTGGAGACCGTAGTGGTCGAACCTGAGGATTTCTCCGAGTGGCCATGGCTGTTCGAGGCGGGATATCGGGCGGGAGAGGCGACCCTGCACGCGTTGTCCCGCTGAGTGGGTCGACTGGCAGTGAGGCGTCTTGTCCCGGCTGCGGGCGCTCTAGTAACTGACCGAAAGCCTCTTACCGCTCGATTAGCCGAACGCGATGCGAAGCCCGACGCTCGCTGTGGCTCCACCGGCACTGAGGATGAAGTTGTGCCGTCCTTCGTCTTTGAACACCATCTGCATCGGCAAGAACCAGAATCGATTCTCCCCGGTGAAACCGGCACCGGGGACCTGGAGACCACGTTGATTGACGATGTGTTCGCCCTTCGCGTCGAGCACTTCGAGCGTCGCGGGGAAGTCCTTACCGATGTCGTCGGGTCCGGTCTGCAACAAAGCGACCAACCGGCATTCGAGCATGCGGGTATCGCGCGGGACCGTGCAGGTATCCCAGACACCGCCGAGAATGTCGAGCATGTCCTCGCTGACGCGTGCGTACTCCGCGAAGAACAATCCGGTGATGATCATCGGCGTCGGCTACCTCTCTTCGATGGACACTGGCTTCGCGGTGGAGTGTCGACAACCCTAAGCGGCCAGGGAGCCATCTGCTGACGCCGAGCCACGTCGATGCAGAACCATCGTCAGTGCAATGGCGACCACGATGCCGATCAAGGGCGGGATGCCGATGTCCAGTTCTCCGGACAACCACGCGAGGAAGGCCGCGAAGGCGTAGACCGCGAGATGTCGCCAGTGCACCAGTGGGGGAGTGTGTCCCTCAGGAATACCCTGACGCCAGCGGCACAGGAAGTCTCCGATGAGAACCCCGCCCAACGGGGGAATGAAGGTGCCGAGCAAGCTCAGGTAGTCGACCAGATGGTTGTGCACACCGACGAGCGCGAGCACGGTCCCGATGACGCAGCCGCCGATGATGAACGGTGCCTTCCGGGGATGCCGGAACATTTCCGCGCCGGCAACACCGAAGGCATATGCTGTGTCGGCGTTGCTCTTCCAGAGATTGCCGAACAGCAGAATCAAGCCCCAGCCGACGAGCCCCAGGTTGTAGAGAACCAGAACGAAATCGCCCTCACCGAAGGTTATTGCTCCGATCGCTCCGAACAGAATCATCATTCCGTTGCCGAGAAGGAACCCGATGATGCACGCCCACGCCGCTTGCGACCCGGATCGTGCGAACCGAGTCCAGTTGGGTGCCTGGGTCCCCGCGGAGACGAAAGTACCGACGACCGTCGTGATGGCGAGCGTGACCGTCATGGTCGTCGTGGGTGCGATCGACGTCAGACCGGAGAACCCACCGACCTCGTCGAGAGAGCGGGAGACCACCCAACATGCCAAGGCAATAATCAATGGCGTCGACACGACCGAGACCCAGTACATCCCGCGGTATCCGTAGCAGGCGGTGATGCACATGAGGATGCTCGCACCGATCATGACCGCCGCCCGCGCGGCATAGGACTCCCAGCCCAATGCCTGCGAGGTGAGCTCACCGATGGTGCCGATGATGACGCCAAACCAACCGATTTGCGTACCACCGAGGAGCAACGACGCAAGCTTGGATCCGCGGGTGCCGAAGCTGTAACGCGCCATGAGCACGGTCGTCAAACCTGTACGTGCACCGGCAAATCCCATCATGGCCACGTACGCGCCTAGAATCGCTGAGCCGGCGACGATCACCAGGATGAGGGTCCAGAAACTGAACGCCGTGCCGAGTGCAGCGCCGGCCAGCATTGTCGGCGTGAAGATGGTGAAGCCCAGCAGAACGATGGCCAACGAGAAGAACGGCTTGCGGGCACTGCGGGGCACGGGCGTGACGGGGTAGTCCAGGTCTACCGGTTCGTCGGCCTTCTGTGCGGTGGACTCGTGATCGGCTCGGTTGCTCATGCCTCCTCACCGATGTCTTCGAGCCACAGGCCCGGGCGTTCCGCCAACATGCGTTCCATGAGCTGCAGACAAGCGGGGTCGTCCACGACGTCGAGCTTTACCCCATGCTCGCGCAACAGACTCTCCGACATCTCGAACGAGCGGTTCTCGCCGATGACGATTCGCGGAATCTCGTACAGCAATGCGGTTCCCGCGCACATGAAGCACGGGGACAGGGTGGTGTAGAGAACGGATTTGCGGTACACCGAAGCCGGTAGTCGCCCCGCTCGCTCGATGCAGTCGGTTTCGCCATGACGAATTGCGCTGTCCATCTGCACGCGTCGGTTCCGTCCCACCGCCAGAACTTCGCCGTCGTGCACGAGTGCCGCGCCGATGGGAACGCCGCCCTCCTCCCAGCCGATCTGTGCTTGTTCGATTGCAAGTCCGAGGAAGTACTCGTCGGTGTGCGCGGGATCGGTCAAGGGGTCCTCCTGAAGTGTCTGCGAACGGTGAGGGTGATGCGTGCCATCAGTCGACCAGGCCTCGCACAGATTGCCAAGGGACAACGTGTCACTCGAGCAATAGTCGATCTGGAGCACTGTGTCCCGCCGGCGGAGCATGAACGAATGCTGCCGACTCTGCGAAACGTTCTGGCGCTGCCGTCTTTCGAAGCGGCTGCTGTCGAGGTACTCACGGGCTCACCCGACACCGTGGTCGTCCGCTGGGTGCATTCGTCCGAGGTCTACGAGATGGGCGGCTTGCTGTCGGGCGGAGAGCTGTTGTTGACCACCGGACTCGGCCTCCAAGGGCGATCGGCCCAACAGCTGACCGCCTACCTCGACCAACTGGCCGACGCGGGATGTGCCGCTCTTGCAATGGAAGTCGGGCGCTCATTTCTCGTGGCACCGCCGGAATTGGTCGAGGCCGCGCGTCGCCGAGGGGTGGCGTTCCTGACGCTGCACACGATCGTTCCCTTCGAGCGGATGGTCGAGGACTTCCACGACCTCGTGATGAGGCGCCGGCTCGGAATGCAGCGCACCGGCGAGCCGGTCTGGCATCAGCTCATGGACCTCGTCGTGGCGGGGCAGGGCATGACTGCCCTACTCGACGCGATCGCACGGCTGGCCGGCTGTGGCGTCGATCTGCTCGACGCGGAGGGCCGCGTCGTCGAACACAACGCTACCGCTGCGCCGCGATCGGCCGATGAAAAAACGGTCCTCGACGTGCGCGGACCCGCGGGCTCGCTCGGTCGGCTCGTGCTGGCCGGACGGACCACTGCACGGCGCTCGGCCATCGGTCACTGCGCGGCCGTCGCGGTAGCTCTTGAACTCGGTCGACATCCAGGCCTCGGTCCCCGACAGTCCCGTGCACAGGCCGTGATCACCGATCTCGTGGGAGGCACGTCGACCTCACACGGTGACCTGGTCGAGCGCCTCGGCGCAGCCGGTTGGGCACCCACCGAAGGCCACCATGTTCTGGTGGCCGCCGTCGACGTCGATCAACGAACTCCGGCGCGCGAGCTGTTGATTCCGGTTCGAGAGGCGGTCGAGTCCGTCCTCGGGCGGTGTTTGGTCGGGGTGGCTGCAAACCACGTCGTCGTGCTCGCGCAGGGCTGGGTGCAGCCGTCGCCTGCGCGAGTTCGCTCCGCGTTCAACGAGATCGAGGCTCTGCTCCGCGGCGGATCTCATGGTTCAGCATTGCGCACGATCGGTGCGTCGGCTGCGGTTCTCAGGTTGTCTCACATCTCCGATGCGATCGGCCGAGCGCGTGAGGTGGCCCAGATCGCGCGGCGCTTCGGAACTCGCACCGGTGTTCTGTGCGCTCGCGATGTCGGTGTTCAACGGTTGCTGGGCGCGTGCGTACCGGCCATGATCACGGAGTTCGTCACCGAACAGCTCGGTGACGTGATCGCTTTCGACACCGAGCACTCTGCCGATCTCGTGCGAACCCTCGATGCCTTCGTGGCGAACGGCGGTAGTAAAGCCCAGACCGCGATCGGACTGGGCATCAGGCGACAGTCTCTCTACGCCCGGTTGTCTCGACTCGACACGCTCCTGGGCACCTCGCTCGATGATCCGACGCACCTGGCCGGTCTGGGACTCGCTCTGACGGCGTGGCGTATGCAGACAGGTGTTGACCCGCAGGCCGCATTCGCGCGTACATCGCGCTGCGGAAGCTGACCCCACTCGATCGGGAACGTCGTGGATCCGGTCCTGTGAGTCCCCAACCTGTGTGCCCATCTCGCGTCCGTCATTGTTACGGTCTTATTTCACATTCCTCACATAGGAGACGCACGAGTGTCGACGCGAGACCAGATCGAGACGATCTACCAGCAAGTTCGCGCGCGGAACGCGGGGGAGCCCGAGTTCCATCAAGCGGTGACCGAGGTGTTCGACTCGCTTCGAGTGGTGGTCGATCGCAGTCCGGGTTACGCCGACGCCGGGTTGATCGAGCGTTTGTGTGAGCCGGAGCGTCAGATCATCTTCCGTGTTCCGTGGATGGACGACGCCGGCGCAGTGCACGTCAACCGTGGCTTCCGAGTGCAGTACAACAGCGCCCTGGGGCCGTACAAGGGTGGATTGCGGTTCCACTCCAGCGTCAACCTGGGCATCGTCAAGTTCCTGGGTTTCGAGCAGATCTTCAAGAACGCACTGACCGGGCTCCCCATCGGCGGCGGCAAGGGCGGCTCCGACTTCGACCCCAAGGGCCGATCCGAAGCCGAGGTCATGCGGTTCTGCCAGTCCTTCATGACCGAGCTGCACCGCCACATCGGCGAGTACACCGATGTGCCCGCCGGCGACATCGGCGTCGGTGGCCGCGAAATCGGTTATCTCTTCGGGCAATACAAGCGTCTGACCAACTCCTACGAATCCGGCGTGCTGACCGGCAAAGGCACCTCGTGGGGTGGTTCGCAGGTACGCCGGGAAGCCACCGGCTACGGCGTCGCCTATTTCGTCGCAGACATGCTCGAGACGCTCGGCACCTCACTGGATGGCAAGACCGTCGTCGTATCCGGGTCCGGAAACGTCGCCATCTACGCGATCGAGAAGGTGCATCAACTCGGCGGCACGGTGATCGCATGCTCGGATTCCTCGGGCTACATCGTCGACCCCAACGGCATCGACCTCGAACTGCTCAAAGACATCAAAGAGGTGCGACGCGAACGCATCAGCGCGTATTGCGGGACCGTCGACGGAGCATCGTTCATCGAGAACGGCTCGATCTGGGATGTGCCGTGCCAGGTAGCAATGCCCTCGGCCACGCAGAACGAACTCGATGCCGACGCGGCGAAAGTCCTCGTCTCCAACGGCGTGAAGGTGGTGGCCGAAGGGGCCAACATGCCGACCACACCGGAGGCCGTCCAGATCTTCCGCGACGCCTCAGTCGCGTTCGCACCTGGCAAGGCGGCCAATGCCGGAGGAGTGGCTACCTCCGCTCTCGAGATGCAGCAGAACGCATCTCGTGACTCGTGGAGTTTCGAGTACACCGACGAACGCCTCGCCGCGATCATGCACGGAATCCATCACCGAACCATCGCGACCGCCGAGGAGTACGGCAAGCCGGGCGACTACGTCCACGGCGCGAATATCGCCGGTTTCATCAAAGTCGCCGACGCGATGATCGCTCTCGGCATCGTCTGAAGCACCGGCCTCATCACCGACTGGCCTTTTATTTTCTTTCGGCTACAGTCGGCTGCACGAGCTCGAACCGAAAGAAGGTGTGTCGCTGTGATCCCCGATGGAGCAGAGGTGCGGTAGCGTTCGCGCTTTCGTCACCTCGTTCGATCCTCGGTCCCTCGACTCCGTCCTGGACCCGATTGCAGCGCCACCTCTTTCGACCACCGGCCGTTCTGATCGCGCTCGGTAAAGCCCTCCGTCGGCGCATCGAGAAACAGCGGTCATCGAATAGTCATCTCGAATCGGCGGGCGCAGTTCTGCGTCCGTGCATCGCGCAATGACGTGCTGCTCGAGCACTCTCACAACCCCAGTCACACAGGAGAAACCGTGACCACTATCGATCACCTGCCGTTCGACACACCCGCACCCCGTGAGCAACAACTGCCGGAGCTACTGGAGAGCCGAGTGATGGCTTTCAACAACGTTCTGGTGCAACGTGCTTCGGGTGACCTGGACAACAACGACGCGTACCACCGCGCTCGCGCCGAGCTGCAGCGCATCGATCGCACGATCGCAGAAGTGAAGAGCCGCATCGCAGAATCGGACGCATCGAAGATCATCGACCGCGATATCGCCGGCCCAGGATCTGCTGTCACCGTCATGTTCGATGGTGACGAGAAGGACGTGGACACCTTCGTGCTGGTCGAACACGCGATGGAGAGCAGCGGCCGAACCTGCTCGACCGCTTCACCTTTGGGCGCTGCCTTGGACGGGAGTCGAGTGCGTGACGTACGCACGTACTCGCTCCCCTCCGGTGCCGAAAGCACAGTGACAATCCTGGGCATCACCTGGCCGTGAGGGTGTTGCAGTGGCCTGCTCGTCGAGAAACGACTAGCTGATCAGCGCACGCACCGGCGTCGGCTCCCGGCCCAACAGGGCTGCGGTGACGGCACTCCCGGCCAGAAAGTCTCGGTCGTCGTAGAACTCGAACATTGCCCCGAGTCGATGTTGCTCATCGGCGGACATCGAGTCGCTGTGCAGCCTCATCCATTCATCGACACTCGAGGACCTGGAAGCGACCACACGGCCGGTGGCCACCTCGACCAGACGAACCACGTCTCGGACACTGAGCGCTTCCGGCCCACCGAGCTCGTACGTCGATCCGTGGTGAATGTCCGCACCCTCGACCAGAATCCGGGCTGCCACCTCGGCCACATCGTCGAGGCTGATGAACGAGAACATGGTGTCCAGGCTGTAGGGCACAGCAAGATCGGCAACAGTCCCGTCCAGAACCGCCTCGAAGTTCTGTGCATAGGCGCACGGCTGCAGGATGGTCCAGTGCAAGCCCCGCTCCGAACTGAAAGCACGTAGCGCTTCCTCGCAGCGTGCCTTGTCCATGTGATGCGGCATCCTCGGGCTGTAGGGCCACGCCACCGAGTGGTAGACGACGTGGTCCACTCCGGCGGACGCCGCCGCGTCCAGCGCCCGTAGAAGTAGAGCCGGCTCGTCCGGATGCACATTAGGTGCAATGAAATACACCCCACGGCACCCGGTGAAGGCCTCGGCAAGACCTTCTCCGGTCTCCAGGTCCACCGGATAGTCCGGCGCTGAACGGCTCAGCCGCCGCACCAGTGCAATGCCGTCGAGTGCATCTGCGACGGCTCGTCCGGTCTTGCCCGTGGCACCGACGATCGCGATGTCGGTGCCACGGGACACATCGAGCTCCATCAGTGAATCTCAGCGATCGATGAAGTCGTACTCGGCGAACTTCGCGCCACCGGAGAGGCGTTCGTAGCCCGGCCCACGATCGAAGAACGGCTCATCGAGGCCGCGTGCATTGCGCATCTCCGCGCGGAGCTTCTCCGATGCCTCGACATCCGCGGTCGCTGTGCCCTCGGCAATCACGACGCCGTAGTCCGTGGCCGCGAACTCGCGAGACACTTTGCCCCACAGCACGTCCTGCTCGACGGATTCGATGGGACGCTCGAGCGGATCGCCCCAGCCGCCGCCACCCGTCGTGCGGATACGGATGGTGTCGCCCGCCAGGATCGGCTCGGCATCGGTCAACGCGTCGAACTCACGCTCGTTGGGCTGGCCCGGATTCAGCGTTACCGAGAACGATCCGCCGGCCTTGCCGCCCTTGACGCCCCAGCACGCGAGAATCGAACGGTCGGCGATGGACATGAAGTGCGCATCCTTGAGCATCCGGATGTGCTTCTCGTAACCGAGGCCGCCGCGGTAGCGTCCGGCACCGCCGGAATCCTTGGCCAGGCCGAGCTTTTCGACGATGAACGGGAAGCGGCTCTCGGTGAATTCGGTCGGCAGGTTCCGCGAATCGGGCACGACGTGGATGGTGTCTTCACCGTCCGCGTAATGCCGTCCACCGGAGCCGCCACCGAGCACCTCACGCATGAGGTACGAGTTGCCGTCGAAGTCGTCGCCGTACACGCCCGTGTAGCGGATGGTTTCCTGATCGGCAGGCATGTTGCCGTCCACAGCTTTTGCCACGACGCCGGCGAGCACACCGAGCAGACGCAGGATGACGAACGTCCGAGCGTTGGTCGGGGCCGGGAAGATCGGGGTGATGAGCGTGCCCTTTTCGGGGAACTTCATCTCGATCAGCGGGATGACGCCCTCGTTGACGTCGAGCTCGGCCATACGCTCGGGGGAGTCCGCGAGGTTGCGGAGCACCGGCGCAAGCCATTTGGCCAGGAAGTTGCCGTCGGCGTAATCACCACAGTGGTTGATCGGGCCCTTGGCCTGCGGTCCGGTGCCGGTGAAGTCGAGGATGAGGCGCTCGCCGCGCTCGTCCTCGGGACCGGTCTTGGTGAGTGTTATCCGCTGAACGTGCAACATGGGCTCGTCGACGCCGTCATGCTCGGCGTAGTCCTCCCAGGTGTATTCACCCTTGGGGATCTTGCTCAGGATCTCGCGACGGTAGATCTCGGTGGTGGCATCCATCATCGAGTCGAAGCACGCCTCGACGGTATCGACGCCGTAGCGCTCGTACAGCTCCGTCATCCGCCGGGCACCCATGAGGCACGCCGAGCACTCGGCGTCCAGATCGGCGGCCAACGCGTCGGGCATGCGCGAGTTGCGCGTCATGATCGTCAACGCGGCCTGGTTGGGTACGCCCTGATCCCACAGCTTGATCGGCGGAACCATCAGGCCCTCTTCGTACACGGTGGTCGCACCGGACGGCATGGAGCCGGGGCAGCAGCCGCCGATGTCGTCGTGATGGCCGAAAGCCTGCACGAAGGCAACGACGGACGGCTCGGTGTCGCCGGGCTTCGTCGCGAACACCGGCACCGTGACGCAGAGATCAGGCAGGTGGCCGATGCCACCCTCGGAGAGATAGACGTCGTTGTGGAAGTAGACGTCACCCGGCTTCATGGTCTCGAGCGGGAAGTCGCGAGCCACCGGATGCACCAGCGCGGAGTAGGAACGCCCCGTCAGCTTGCGCAGATTGCGGTCGTGGATTCCGGCGCGGAAATCGTGGGCGTCACGAATCATCGGGGACCGTGACGTCCTCGAAATGGCCGTCTCCACTTCCATTTCGACGCTCGCGAGGTAGCCGGCCACGATCTCGACGAGAACGGGATCAGGCGCAGGCGCGTCGACCGGAGAGAGCCGGTAGGGCTTGTTGTTCACCATGTCGATGACGGTCATCAGTTCGCTCCGTTCGAGTCGAGAGTGCGGGTGATGCGGACGTTGCCGAACGTGTCGATGCGGGCGGAGAAGCCCGGATCGATCGGCACGGTGGAGCTGAATTCTTCGATGACGGCCGGTCCGGTGATCGTGTCACCGGCACCGAGATCCGCACGGCTGTAGATCGCGGTCTCGTGCCAGCCGTCGAAGTACGCCTGACGCGTTCCGGTGCGGGCACTTTCGGCTCCGGTGCCGGCGGCGATCTCCGACAGCACAGGGCGCTTGATGGGGCCGATACCGCTGACCCGCAGGTTGACCCACTCGACGAACTGACCCTGATCGCCGCGGAAGTCGTACCCGTACAGCTCATGGTGCGCTTCGTGGAAGGCCTCGGCGGCCTGATCGATCGTGGCCTGGGTGATCTCACCGTCGGCGATCGGTACGCGCACCTCGAAGGCCTGCCCGAAGTAGCGCAGGTCGGCCGAGCGTGCGTAGCGACGATCCTCGGCCGCGAAGCCCTCACCGGCGAGCGCCTCGTCGGCACGGGCAGCGAGCACGGCCAGCTCCGACTCCAGGTCCTCCGCGCGCAGTCGGTCGTGCCGACTGACGTGCGTCTGCACGTAGTCGTTGCGCACATCGACGGTCAGCAGACCGAACGCCGAGACGTTGCCCGGATTGAGCGGTACTAGAACGTCTTTCAGACCCAGGATGTCCACCAGGCGGCAGGCGAGCAGCGACCCGGAGCCGCCGAACGTGACAAGGGTGAAGTCGCGAACGTCGAGTCCGCGCTTGACCGAGATCTGCCGTAGCGCATTCGCCTGGTTCCAAGCGGACACCTCGAGGATGCCGGTGCCGCAGGCTTCGACTTCGAGCGAGAGCTGGTGCGCGAGGTCTTCGATGCCCTTGCGTGCCAGGTCGGTATCGAGGGGGATCTCGCCGCCGAGCAGGTGGGGAGGAATGCGGCCGAGCAGAACGTGGGCATCGGTGATGGTGGGCGCGGAGCCGCCGTTTCCGTAACACATGGGCCCGGGATCGGCACCGGCCGAATGTGGCCCGACGCGCAGCGTTCCCTCGGGTGTCATCCAGGCGATCGAGCCGCCGCCCGCGCCGACGGTGACGACGTCGATCATCGGGATCTTCGACGGGTAGTTGCCGACGCGTCCCTCGGTGGTCAGCGCGGGCTCGCCGCGGACCACGACGGTCACGTCGGTGGAGGTGCCGCCGCCGTCGCAGGTGAGGACTTGCTCGACGCCTGCAGCGCTGGCCACCAGGGCCGCACCCAGCGCGCCGGCGGCCGGCCCGGAGAGCACGGTGGTGATGGGCTGGTGTACAACCTCTTTGGCGGACAGGACGCCGCCGTTGGACTTCATGACGTAGAACGGCACGTCGCGTGCATCACCGGATTCGGTGGCGAACTCCCGCAGGCGGTTCGCGATGTTGTTGACGTAGCTGCGAATGTTCGGCTTCACGGCCGCGTCGACCAATGTGGTGATGGCGCGCTCGAATTCGCGGTACTCACGCAGTACCTCGGTGGAGATGGAGACCGTCGCCTCGGGGTATTCCTCGAGAAGGATGTCGCGGACGCGCTGCTCGTGATCGGGGTTGGCATAGGAGTGCACCAGGCAGACGCCGAGGGTCTTGACGCCCTCTGCTTTGAAGAATGCTGCTGCCGCGCGTACGTCGTCGTCGTTGAGAGGGCGAATCTCGTTGCCGTCGAACGAGAGCCGGCCGCGGATGGTGCGGACGCGGTGTGCGGGCACGATGCGATCGGGCTTGACCCAGAAGTACGAGTTGCCGTAGCCGTCGGGTACCGACTGGCGCGCGATCTCGAGTACGTGCTCGTAGCCCTCGGTGGTGATGAACCCCAGGTTCTCCACCTTGCCTTCGAGCAGCTTGTTGGTGGCGACGGTGGTGCCGTGGCTGACGGCGCTGAGCGAATCGCCGGATACGCCGAGCTGGCGAAGTACCTTGTCGATGCCGGTCAGGAATCCCTCGGCCGGATCACTGGGAGTCGACGGAGTCTTGGTGGTCACCATGGCTCCCGACTCCTCGTCCACTGCCACGACGTCGGTGAATGTGCCACCGGTGTCGATACCGACCCGAATCTTTCGTGGTTCCACGCTTCCTCCTCGATATGGTTCGTAGGCCACGCGTCCGTTGATCGGATCGGCGGGTACCTGACGTGTACTCACATTCGACCCGTTCTGCGTCTCAGTATCTTTGGCACAAGGTGCCAAACTCCGGCCGAGCATTTGAGCTTCGCGCGCCCTGCACCGGCGTCGAATTGGCAGTACTTGCAACGACAAAGGCCGCTCACCCCCGATGGTTGGGATGAGCGGCCTTTGTCGTGAGCCGTGACGGCGCGGAGCTACCGGTGACAGGACGAGCGAGTGAGCAGTCCGCCCAACACGACTCCGGCCAGTGCGAAGCCTGCGCCGGCTGCGGCGGCCAGCAGTGTGCCGCGGACGGACTGCGCGGCGACGGGTGCACCGGCACTCACAGCGCGCCCGGCCGCGACGGGCAGGGCAGTGGGGGTGGTGCCGGAATCGCTGGCTGATACCTCCGCGGGCGCAGCAGCGGCCTCCGGCACCCCGTTGGCGATGACGCCGTCGAGGCCGTTGAAGAACACCCCGGCCATCTTCTTGGCGACACCGGTGATCATGCGCTGACCGACACCGCCGACCATGCCGCCGACCACGGCGTCGGCGTCGTAGCTGAGCATCGTGCCGCCGCCTTCGGTGGGCTCGAGCTTGATGGTGACGTCGGCGCGCACCGTGCCCGGTGCGCCGGCACCGGAGGCGGTCATGACGAACGACTCGGGCCGATTCTGTTGCGAGAGGACCACTTCACCGTCGTAGGTGCCCTTGATGGCTGCGACGCCTGCGGTGATCGAGAGCTTGTAGTGATCGTCGCTCAACTGCTCGAGCGACTGCACTCCGGGGATGGTCGCGGCCAGTACCCGGCCGTCCTGCATGCTGTCGTACACCTCGGCGGGAGGTGCGGCCAGCGTGGCGGTTCCTGCGATTCTCATGAAATCTCCTCGGTTGTCTGAGCGACCGCGTGGGTCAGCCGCAGCTCGTACAGGTCGGACGGTGAAATGGGCATGGAGGTGATCGAAAAGCCCTCGGCGTCTTCGACAGCGGCCGCGATGACGGCGCTGGTGGGGATGACGCCGGCTTCGCCGGCACCCTTCATTCCCAACGGATTGAGCCCGGACGGGGTGACGGTGTGGTCCATCTCGATGGTCTCGGGAACTTCGGTGACGAACGGCATCAGGAAGTCCATGAACGAGGCGTTCAGTAGTTGCCCGTGCTCGTCGTAGGCGATCTTCTCGTACAACGCGCCGCCGATTCCCTGGGCGACGCCGCCGTGAATCTGGCCCTCGACGATCCGGGGGTTGATGACGTTGCCGCAGTCGTGCACCACCGCGTAGCGCTCGACGTGGATCTCGGCCGTCACCGGATCGGTCTCGACGATCGCCGCGTGGATGCCCGACGCGAACGTCGAGCGCGGGGGAGAGTAGTAACCGGTGGCTTCGAGGCCCGGCTGTTCGCCCTCCGGCACCGGCGGGATCGTCATGTCGGTGTCCATCTTCGCGAACCCGGTGGCCTGCCTCGACTCCTTGTCGAAGGCATAGCGCAGCGGATTGGACAGTACGGCAACGACACCGAGGGAGATGGACGTGCCCTCTGCTCCGGGTTCGGTGCCGATCTTGCAGACGTAGCCCCCGCGCAATTCGAGCTCGACGGGGTCGAGATCGAGGGCACGCCCGGCGATGACCTTCGCTTTCTCGGCGACCATCTGCGCGGCCACGTGGAACGCCGAACCGGACATCACCGCACCACGGGAGGCGAATGTGCCGACGGCATAACCGAATCGACGAGTATCGCCGGTGGTGATCTCGACGTCGGCGATGGAGACACCCAGGTCATCGGCGACGATCTGCGCGAACGTCGTCTGATGGCCCTGGCCCTGCGTCGTCAAGCCCGTTGCGCCCTTGATCTTTCCCGAGTTCTCGATGAGCACGTGCGCGCCCTCGTACGGCCCCGGGCCGGTGCCCTCGACGTAGGCACCGACACCGATACCGACGGTGCGGCCCTGCGCGGCTGCCTGCTTCTTGTATTCGGGGAAGCCGTCCCAGTCGATCAGCGCCTTGAGCTTGTCGATGCCGGCCTGGTAATCGCCGGTGTCGTAGATCAACGGTCGACCGTCCTGGAACATCAAACCGAAGTCGTAGGGCATCTCCTCGGGCCTGATGAGATTCTTCTCGCGTACCTCGAGTCGGTCCTTGCCCAGGTACTGGGCGATGGCGTCCATGGACCGTTCCATGGCGAACACACCCTGTGGGCGGCCCGCTCCTCGATACGGAATGACGATGACGGTGTTGGTGTACAGCGAATAACCGTTGCAGCGGAACGAGACCGGCTTGTAGGGCCCGAGCACCTGCGTCGCGGTGTTGATCAGCACGATGATGCCGTACGGCAGGTATGCACCATTGTCGTGCCAGACGGTGAAGTCGAAGGCCAGCAGCCGTCCCTCGTCGTCGAAACCGAGGGTGACCTCTTGGACCTGTGCACGTTCGTGCGCACTCGAGATGAAGTGCTCGCGGCGGTCCTCGACCCACTTGACCTCGTTGGAGATACCGGCGCGACCGAGCTGTCGGGCTGCCCACGTCACCATCACCTCCTCCGGCCACGGGTGCATGATCTTCACGCCGAAGCCGCCACCGACGTCCGGGGCGATGCAGTGAATCTTGTTCATCGCCATGCCGAGTCGCGCCGCGACGGCCGCGCGCACCGACGTGGAGGTCTGCGTGGACGACCAGAAGGTCAGCGTCTCCTCGTCACTGTCCCAGCGCGCGTAGACGCCTTTGCCCTCCATCGGCATTGCCGCTGAACGCTCGATGTTCAGGTCGAGGGTGATGCGGTGTGGTGCAGCGGCAAGTTCGGCGTCGATGTCTCCGAAACCGTGTTGCAGGTGCGCGGCCACGTTGTCCGGCACGTCGTCGTGTACTCGGCGAGCCGCGACGCGCGCGGTGTCGATGCCGACCACCGGTTCGAGGATGTCGTAGCGGACGTCGATGACCGCGCAGGCGTCTTCGGCCACGTAGCGATTCGTTGCGATGACCATGACGATGGCCTCACCGACGTGGTTGACCTCGTCCTTGGCGAGCGGGAAGCCGTTGCGTGGAGCCACGATTGCCGGATGGGGGATCAGCAGCGGCAGCCCTTCGGCCATCTCGGCCGAGTCCGCTTCGAGATCGTCGTAGGTGTAGACCGCATGCACGCCCGGCATGGCCAGTGCGTCGTCGATGTCGATGGCGGTGATGCGTGCATGTGCGTGTGGGGAGCGCACGAAGGCGGCGATCAGCGCGCCGTGACCGAGGTCGTCGAGATACTTGCCCTTGCCGCTGAGCAGGCGTTCGTCCTCCGACCGCGACAGCGGCTGGCCGAAAAGGGGAGCGGTGTTGGTGGGAGTGTGCGGCGGTGCGGTGCGCGTGGTGCTCATGCTCGGCCCATCCGTCCGCCGACGGGACTGGTGGATCCGCGTACCTTGCGGTCGAGTGCGGCACGACTCGACTCGTCGTCGGGACCGAGCGGAAACTCGCCCGCCCGCTCACGTTTGATCTCGGCGGCGCGCAGCACCGAAGCCTTGATGTTCTGATAGCCCGTGCACCGGCAGATGTTGCCGGCGATGGCCTCGGTGGCCTCCTCCTGCGTCGGCGAATCGTTTTCGTCGAGGAACGCGGCGATGGTTGTGACGAATCCCGGTGTGCAGAAACCGCACTGCAGACCGTGGCAGTCCTTGAAGGCCTGCTGCACGGGATGCAGAGTGCCGTCCGGCTCGACGAGGCCCTCCACCGTGGTGACGGTCTGGCCTTCTAGGCTGGCGGCGAGCATCAGGCAGGCCCGGACGGGCTTGCCGTCGAGAAGCACGGTGCACGCGCCACACACGCCGTGCTCACATCCGACGTGGGTGCCGGTCTGACGAAGGTCGTGGCGGATGGCGTCCGACGCGAGGGTGCGGGCCGGGACGACGATCGTCTGCTTGGTCGCGTTGAGGATGAACGTCACCTGTACGTGTTGTTCACCGGTCTCCGCCATCAGATCGTCCAACTGCTGTTCGATATCTGTTGTCTTCATCAGTGGTTCACTCCGGAATCGGCGTGCTGCGGGTGAGCGGACTTCGACGACGCGCCGTCGACTGCGGCGGCCATCACCACCCGTGCGGTCAGTGCTGCGACGAGTTGGGATCGGTATGCCGCGGTGGCATGAATATCGGACTCGGTCGCGACGCGTCGACGTGCGTCCTCGGACAACGCGTTCCACTTCGGATCACGTGCGTCGGACACCGCGGCCCCACCGATGACGTCGGTGTAGTCGACGACCTCGCCGAATTCTCCGGCGGACACATAGGTGACGTGCGCGGTGCGTACTGCGTTGTCGGCAACGGTGACGCGGGCCGCGACTCCGACGAGCGCGTAGTCGCCGTGTCGGCGGGCAACCTCGTCGATGGCCGTGCCCTCGCCGGACTTGGCGGCTGGAACCGTTGCGGCGATCGCGATCTCGTCGGTTTCGAGCGAGGACTCCAGCGGCCCGAGGAACAGATCTTTCGCCGCGATCTCTCGGCGGCCGCGGACGGACTGCACCGTGACCGAACCGTCGAGCAACCGGATGACCGCGGGCATCTCGGCCGACGGGTCGGCATGCACGATGGATCCGACGGTGGTCCCACGGTTCCGGATGGTCGCGTGGGCCACCAGCTGCAGTGCCCGTCCGAGCAACGGCTGCGTCCGGGCGGCAGCCCGGTTCGACGCGAGCGACGCGTGCGTGGCCAGGGCCGCGAACGTGACGCCCGACTGGGTCGACCCGGTGATGTCGTCGAGACCGTCGATACCGGTGATGTCGATCAGGTTCCCGGGAGCGGCCAGGCGCATCGACAGCATCGGAATCAGGGACTGACCGCCGGCCAGCACCTTGCCGTCGACCTCGGCCAGGATGCGGCACGCCTCCTCGATCGACCGCGGCCGATGGTATTTCAATGGAGAAGGTTTCATATCCCGATCCTGCCTGCCTGTGCCTGGAAGTGTTTCGTCAAGAGGTGACAAACGTCACGCCCCAGTGTTGCAATCGCTCGTTACCGCAACGGCTTCAGGGTGTCGACCTCGCCGACAACCCCGTCTCCGTCGCTGTCGTCGGAACGTGCTGTGGTAGAGGAGGATCGATGCCGAGGCGACGCGTCGACCGGTGTCTTCATGTGGGCCGGTGCAATGCGAGCGCACAGGTGGTAGAGCCCTATGACGACGATCGTGCCGAGGGAGATACCGCTCAACGAGAACGAATCGCTGAAGACGAGCGAGGTGTCGCCGATCGCGATGATCAGCCCCGCGGCAACCGGCATCATGTTGAGCGGGTTGCCGAAGTCGACACCGTTCTCGCGCCAGATCTTGGCACCCAGCAGACCGATCATGCCGTAGAGGACGACGGTGATACCGCCGAGTACGCCGCCGGGAGTGGCCGAGATCAGCGCGCCGAACTTCGGCGAGAATCCGAGGATCATCGCGATGATTCCGGCCGCCGTGTATGCCGCCGTCGAATAGACCTTGGTCGCCGCCATGACGCCGATGTTCTCGGCGTAGGTCGTCGTCGGTGAGCCACCGACCGAGCTGGCCATGACCGTTGCGATGCCGTCGGCAGCGAGTGCCCGGCCCATCATCGGGTCGAGATCGTCACCGGTCATTTCCGCGACAGCCTTGACGTGGCCTGCGTTCTCGGCGATCAGAGCGATGACACCCGGGAGGACGAGCACGATGAAGGCGAGACTGAACGACGGTGCGTGAATGCCGACGATGCCGTTGGCCTCGTCGCTGAACGGCGGGAGCCCGAACCACTGCGACGCCTCGACACCCGACCAGTTGACGCGGAAGTGCTCGGTGACCTCGCCGGCCGTGGCGTCGTAGGACGTGATGGGTCCGGATACGAGGTCGAGGATCCAGGACAGCGCGTACCCGAACACCAGCGACAGCAGAATCGCGATCCGTCCGAGGAACCCGCGCAACGCCACGCTCATGACGATGAGCACGAACATCACTGCGAGAGCGACCCATTGGTCCTGTGGCCAGTAGGTGCTGGCGACGACAGGCGCGAGATTGAAGCCGATCAACATGACCACCGCACCGGTGACAACCGGGGGCAGCACCCGCACCACGACGCCGCCGCCCATGAAGTGGATGGCGAGTCCGGCGAGAGCCAGGACGAGACCCGATACCAGGATGGCGCCGGTGACCTCGGCCGACGTTCCACCCTGCGCTCGGATGGCGGCGACGCCGCCGACGAACACCGCGGACGTGCCGAGGTAGCTGGGGATGCGGCCCTTGACCATGAGCAGGAAGAAGATGGTGCAGAAGCCCGACATCAGAATGGCGAGTTGAGGATTGAGCCCCATGATGATGGGGAAGACGAACGTGGCCCCGAACATCGACACCACATGTTGGCCGCCGAGACTGATGGTGCGGCCCCAGTTCAACCGTTCGTTCGGCGCGACGACGTCACCCGGTCGAACATTCTTTCCGTCTCCGTGAATCTTCCAGATAGGCATGTCGAGCCTTTCTCCAACGTATCGAACCGGGGTGGTTCGCGGGATGGGTAAAGCATTGTCCTGCAACGTTACTGACGCATTTCCGAATCGCTACGAGCGCAATCTGCCAAGCGCTCGATGGCGGGTCCGTCACATGTGGTGGTCGGTTCCGCGCATGGCCATGATTTTCAGCGCAAGGGAGAGATCCAGGCGTAGATCGGCGCGATCGGTGAAGGGGCCCAGTATCTTTTCGAGTTTCGTTATTCGGTATCGCAAGGTGTTGTAGTGAAAGTGCAGTGCCCGAGCGGTTTCGGCGATGTTGATGTTGGTGGCCAGCAACGTTTCCAGGGTTCTGCGCATGTCGCGTGCCTCGTCGTCGTGCCCGGCGAGGTCGTGCAGGGTTTCCCGGGTGAACGATTCGAGCTCGTCGACGTTGTCCACCAGGCTCAGTAGTCGGAACACGCCGAGTTCGTCGAACGTGGTGACGGCCCAGTCCCCGGATACCTGACGGCCGACCTTCAACGCGGTACGCGCCTGGCCGTACCTGCTGGGGATGTCGGCCACCGTGGTGCACGGACGCGAGATCCCGACCGTGAACGGTTGCCGACCACCGCCGCCGTCTCCGTGCACTCGTTCGACGATCTCGTGCACGTCCGCGACCGTCGTGGGACGTCCGCCCATGATGATGACGGTCTCGGTGCCGAGGGCGGCGATGGCGTCCTGCGGATCTCGTTGTGCCAGAGCCCCTGCGAAAGCCGACATCTGCCGATCGACGAGTGGCCTGCGGCCGGGCGTCGGTTGGTCGTCGAGGTGTGGGATCGGTTCGATCGCGACGATCACCACCGGCCTGCCGAGATCCCAGCCGAAGCGTCGTGCATGCGCCACCGCGTGTGCGTGCTCGCCGCCTCGGCCCAGGAGAAGATCGCGCAGAAAATTCGATCGGTGTTTCTCCTCGACTGCCGACAGCGCGAGATCGCGAGTGACGACCATCGCCAACACGCCCGCGGCCGCGTCGGCAGTGTGCAGGTCCGATTCCGTCAGAGGGCGACGTGAGGAGAACAGGACGATGCGTCCATGGTCGATTCCGTTGGCAGTGATGGCGCATACCGCGATCGAATTGCCCTGTTGCGAACGGAGACCGAGGCCGCCGTCGACGGAGTCGGTGCGCAGTCTTCCGGTGGGATCGAGGGCGGTGCTGGCGCGGAGGGCGGACAGTTCGTCGTCACTGCCTGCCGAGGCAAGTTCGCGTCCGTCCACCGTGGTGATCGACACTGCCACATCGCATTCGACCGAGGTTGCGAATGCCAGTTGTGCCACCCCGCCGCCGGCGAGTGTGATGTCGGTCAGTGCCCGGCGCAGACGCTCGGACCGAAACATCGCTCGTGCCTGCGTCTTTGCGTTGTCGCGTAGGCCCGCGGTGAGATCGTGCCCGGGGTCGAGTTCGCCGCAGACCTGAACCAGCGGCAAGCCCAGTGTCTCGGCACTCACGCCGACGCAGTCCGGAACGGCGATGTCGTCGTCCACCCGCACCAGAATTCCGGCAACGCCGAGGGAATGGGCTCGGGACAGCAGCGCGTCCGTCGGCTCCGTCAGGTGCGTGAGGGCCTCGCTCGTCGTGGACAACAGGTCGCCCGGTCGAATCCAGAACCGAATGCCGGCGGGGTCGTCGACATGATTGATTCTGCGTACCGGCCGGCCGAGGCCGGCGCGGCCGGCGAGCAACGTGGCGTGCGCCAGCAGGTTCGAGCCCAGGACGGTCTCGACGGTATGCGGTACCTCCGTGGTGGGCGAGCGTCGCTCGTCGTGCAGTGTCAGCACCTGACGGCCGATCGAACGGGTGATGTCGCGTCGATCTCGGCAGCAGCATCGCGGTGGATCGGCCCACTGAGACTTCGCAATTCGAGTCCAGTCGTCTGCCGTGAGACCTTGAGGATCTCGGCCACGATGGATATCGCCGTTTCCGGTGGAGTGGAAGCACCGAGATCCAGCCCGATGGGGGAATGCAACCGAGCCAGCTCGCTCTCGGTCACCCCGCGCTCGCCGAGCAGTTCCACCCGGCGGCGGTGGGTAGATCGACTGCCCAGCGCGCCCACGTAGGCGGCACCACTGCGCAGCGCAACCTCGAGCAGCGGAATGTCGAACTTCTCGTCATGGGTGAGAACGGTGACGACGGTGCGCTCGTCCACCGGCGCAGTAGCGAGGAACGTGTGCGGCCACGCCACCACGACGTCGTGCGCGTCGGGGAATCGTGCTCGGGTGGCGAACACCGGGCGGGCGTCGACGACGGTGACGGCGAAGCCGGCGAACGTGCCCAGGCGGCACATCGCGGCGGCGAAATCGATGGCACCGAACACGTACATCCGCGGCGGTGGCCCGAACAACTCGACCATGACGGACCGCGCGCCGTCGTCGGCGATGCGAATGTCCAAGCCGGACTCGCCGCGGTGCAGTCGGTCGAGAACGGCGAGACTCACGCTCGAACCGTCGGACTCGATGTCGGTGAGTCCGTCGGGATCGACGGTTGCCTCCGTTCCCAGAACCGCCAGCCGTGTCGGGGCCCCGGTGGTGAGGTCGGTGAGCACGGCCACCGGCTCGCCGCTCGAGACCAGACGAGCGACGTCTTCGAGTGCCGCGCACGCGTCGCTGTCGATGAGACGAACGAACACCTCGATGGTGCCGCCGCACGTGAGGCCGACGCCGATCGCGTCGTCGTCCGCTACCCGGTAGGTCTCGCTCCTGGCCATGCCGTCGGCGAGGACGTCGTTCGCCAGCTCGTACAGGGCACCTTCGATGCAGCCGCCGGAAACGCTGCCGACGACCTGACCGGACGTAGCCACTGCCATGGCCGCACCCGCGGGGCGCGGCGACGACTGCCACGTACGTACCACCGTGCCCAGGGCGAACGGCTCACGTTCGCGCAGCCACGGGGCCACGTCGTCGAGAATGTCGCGCATGCCGCCGCCTTTCGACCGGATGAGTGATGCCCATCACGCTAGTTGCTGGCGCGGGCCGACCATGAAACATATTTCGACCAAATCGACAGCGGGTCGTTGTAAGAACCTGCCGTCGCGGTACGGATGGACGGACCGCGCGGGCTACGTCAGAGCGGCGGCGACGGCAAGAGCGTGATGCTCGTGCCACGGCTTGGCGATGATCTGTACACCGATCGGCAGACCGCTGCTGGAGGTGGCAACGGGAATCACCACCGAGGGCACCCCGAGGATGCTGATCGCTCGGCTGCTCGCCAGCGCCTGCGACCACGACAGAGCTGCACCGTCGACCTCGAAGCTCGTCTCACCGAGCGGCGGAGCGAGAATCGATGCGACGGGAAGTATCAGGACGTCGCCCATCGTGGACACCAGCTGGTGCTGCATCTCGGCGCGTCGAGCCCACAGTGCCTCGACGTCTGCGGCCGTGGTGGTTCGGACGGCAGCAAGGATGGCCCGGATGTTGGCGCTGAACTCGGCGGGGCCGTATTGCTCGATGTCCGTTTGGGTTTCGCAGGCCCGCATCTGTGTGAACAGCTCATGAGCTTCGCGTAGTGCGGTGCCCTCGTACGGCGTCACCGATCCGACGAACGGCTCTGTGCGCAGAGCTGCGGCCTCGACGGCAGCGCGGATCTCCGCATCGACCGGAATCGTGCCTTCTCCTGTGGCCCAACGAATATCGAGCTCGCGGAGGTTCACGCTCGCAGGGTCGGTCCAGGCGTATTGCGGCGACGACAGCACGCGCAGCAACAGGATCACGTCGTCGAGAGTGCGGGCCATGGGTCCGATGGTCTGCACGGTGCCGTGCATGGTCGCCGGATTCGTCAGCACTCGGTTGTCGCTCATGACACCGGGATACTGCCCCTCGGAGTCGATTCGGCCCGGTGTCGGCCTGATCGAGCACAGACCGGTGCAGTGCGCGGGCCACCGCACCGAACCACCGAAATCGGTGCCCAGTCCCACCACGCTCATGCCCGACGCGATGGCCGCCGACTCACCGCCACTGCTCCCGCCCGGTGACAGCTTCGTGTCGGCGGGAGAGAGCGGGTTGACGGTGTAGCCGAACAGGTCGTTGTGTGTGAGTCCGCTGGCACCGAACTCCGGTGTGTTGGTCTTACCGATCAGGATTGCGCCCTCGGCGCGCATCCGAGCAACGGCGGGAGCGTCGACGCGTGGGACGTTGTCCGCGAGCGCATGTGAGCCCGCCGTGGTGCGAACTCCGGCGGTGGCGATCAGGTCCTTGACCGTGAACGGCACTCCGGCGAGGTCGCCGACCCGCTCGCCGCGGGCGATGCGGGCATCGATTCCGTCGGCTGCCAGCAGTGCCGATTCGGCTGCGACGGTGACGATCGCATTCAGCTCGGTGTTGATTCGGCCGATGTGTTCGAGGTGCTGCTCGGTCACCTCGCGCGCGGACACGGTGCCGGCCTGCACTGCAGCCGCGAGTGCGTTGGCGTCGGTTCCGATCGAATTGCCCTCAGGCACTAGTTGTCTCCTCGGGTGGTGTCACAGCCCCTTCATCTCCGCGACCCGCAGCGCCAGCGCTACATCCAAGCGCAGAATCGGATCGGTGGTGAACGGGCCGACGATGGACTCCAGCTTGCCGATTCGGTAGCGGAGTGTGTTGTAGTGGAAATGCAAGACGCGAGCGGTCTCTGCCACGTTGCAGTTGGTGTCCAGCAGCGCCTGCAACGTCTGGCGCAGGTCGACGGCATCGGCGTCGTCGCCCGCAAGTGAGCCCAACACCTCGGTTGCGAAGGCCTGCAGCTCGGCTCCGTCGGTGACCAGTGACAGCAGTCGATGCACGCCGAGGCCGTCGAAATGCGCTACCGATCCGTTTCCGCGCATACGGCGTCCTACGACGACTGCTTTGCGGGCTTGATCGTAGGCGCGCGGAATGTCGGCAACGGAGTCGATGACGCGGCTCACGCCCGCGCCGAACGAGTTTCGTCCGCCGCCCTTGTCTCCGGCGACGGAGGCGATCAGATCCTCGACGACGTCCCGTTCGGTGCCGGGTTCGGCCGGCATCAGCGTGACGACCTCGTTGCTGAACCCGACGACGGGAGCCCGTCGATCGCGCCTGCGCACCACCTGCTGCCACGCCGCGGTCAGCCGCTCCTGTGGCAGGCGGCCGGACACGGCCGGCTTCACCGAGTTGCTCACGGCATCCTCGGCGATTTCGTCCAATTGGGCAACGATGACGACCATGCTCCGGTCCACGTCCCAGTCGAGCTGGGCGCAGTACTCGATGATCTGTTCGGGGGATTCGGTTGCGCCGTTGAGGACGTCCCGCAGGAAGTCGCCGCGAAACTTGGACTCGACTGCAGAGACCGCGAGCTTCTTGATGACCGCCAACGCCACGACGGTGGCCGCGCGTTCGAGGGACTGCATCGTGACGGGACCGAGTCGCTCGGCGGCCGCCACAGCCACGATCAGTCCGTGGTCGGTGCCGCCCGCGATGATCGGTGCGACGGCAATGCGGTGCCCGCTGTCGCCCGGTACCGGTTGCAGGCCTTCGTTGAGTCGTTCGGTGAGCAGACGACCGGACGGGTCGAACAGGGGCATCTCTTCCAGGGCCGCAAGATCTACGTCTGCTCCTGCTGTGGCCTGGACTCGACCGTCCGGAGTGCAGATGAGCACCGAGGCCTCGAAGAGCGTGGCGACCTCATCGGCGATCTGCGGTAGATCGCCGCCTTCGAGCACGATCGAGGTCAGTGCTCGATGCATGCGATCGGCGATATCCAACGCCCACGCCTGCCGGTCGACGAGGTGTGTGAACACCTCGGAGATGACCTCGTCGAAGCCGACATCCCGGCGAATGAGGAAGAGCGGCAGGCCGAGTCGATCTGCTGCCTCGATCATCGCAGCGGGCACGTCGCCGAAGTAGCGTCCTTCCTTGACTCCGAGCGCTGCCGCGCCGCGTTCGGCGAGTCCTTCGACCAGCTCCACCAGGGCACCGGCACCGAACGGGCGGCCCGAATCTGCATGCCGCAGTGGGAAACCCGTCGTCAGCAGCAGTTCGTTCGGTTTCACCCACGGCAGGATGTCGGGTACTTCGATGACGTTGACGCGTCGAACCACGTTCTCGAGTCCCTGCTCGCCCGCAACAAGAGTGGACCCGGAGAGGCTGGGAAGTGCAAGCAATTCTGCGACGGTGAGCGCGTAACTCGCCGACGCCGGGAAGTCTCGTACTCGTGGCCGAAGCGCACCGACCATGTCATCCATTGTTCAACAATACTGTGTTGCGCATGTCGCGACGGCGGGGGATCAGCCGACGTGCAGTGCCGGCGGGAGTACGCGTTCGACCCACCGCGAGGCCTGCTCGTAGGCGTAGGCGAGCTGCAGAACCGCCCGGTCGGCACCGTGCCTGCCGATGATCTGGACCCCCATCGGCAGACCGCGATCGTCGAACCCGACCGGGACGGCGGCGGCAGGAACGCCGGTCATCGTCCAGGGCACCACCGTTTCCATCCACCGGTGATAGGTGTCCATGGGTCGACCCGCGATGGACTGCGGCCAGTGTTGGTCCTTGTCGAACGGGAACACCTGCGCGGTGGGCGCGAGAACGAAGTCGTAGGTCTCGAACAATGTCGTCAGTGCGCTCTGCCAGTCGTTGCGAGCCTGCGCTGCCTTGGTGACATCGAGTGCGGTCAATGCGACGGCATGCTCCATCTCCCACAGCATTTCGGGCTTCATCAGCTCCCTCGTGCGCGGGTTCTCGTACAGATCGGCCATCCCGAGCTGCGCCCACCACCGCCACGTCAGGAACGAGTCCCAGATTTTCGCCGGGTCGTACGACGGCACGGTGCTCTCCACTGCGCAGCCGAGGTCCTCGAAGACGGTGAACGACGACTCGCACAGATCGAGTACACCGGGTTCGGTAGCCAGGTGACCGTTCCAGTCTCCGACCCACGCGATGCGGGCACCGCGGAAGCTGCGTTCGAGAGTGCGTGTGAAGATCTCCGGGTCCTCGTCGATTCCGAGGGGCGCGTTGGCATCCGGGCCCGCCATCGTCGACAGCAGATGTGCGACGTCGGTGACCGATCGGCCCATCGGTCCGGCGACCGCGCCCTGTGCGATGAAGCCGGGCTCGGGAATGCGTCCCCACGACGGGCGAAAGCCGACCACATTGTTGAAGGCTGCGGGGTTGCGCAGCGATCCCATGTAGTCGGTGCCGTCGGCGACGGGCAGCATGCGCAGGGCCAATGCTGCCGCCGCACCTCCGCTGCTTCCGCCTGCAGTGCGCGAGGTGTCGTAGGGCGAGACGGTGGTTCCGTACACCGGGTTGTACGTCTGAGATCCGAACCCGAATTCCGGTGTGTTGGTCTTGCCGATGACGATGGCACCGGCCGCTTTCACGCGGGCGACGAACAGATCGTCCGCGTCGGCGATGCGATCGGCGAAGATCGGTGACCCCGATGTGAACGGTAGCCCTCGGGCTGCGGACAGGTCCTTCACCGCATGGGGAAATCCGTGCATCCACCCGAGATACTGTCCGTCCGAGAGCTGTCGATCTCGCTCGCGTGCCTCGTCCATCAGCTCGTCGCGATCACGCAGGGCAACAATGGCATTGACCGTCGGATTGTGTGCCTCGATGTGGTCGAGGTACGCCGTCATGGTCTCGACGCACGAGACCTCGCGGCGCTTGATCTTGCCGCTGAGCTCGACCGCGTCGGACATGAGAAGTTCGGCAGCGGGTCCGACGGTGGTTGCCATGGTGGTTCCTTCGTTCGAGAGAGACGCAGAAGCGGGGAGGGCCGGACGCCGCGCGAACCCGAGAATGTCGGGTTCGCGCGGCGCTGTTCGATATCGAAACCGGTGTTATCCGAGGTCGACGATCGCGGCGACGGGTCCGCCGCCTTCGGGGCCCTGGTGCGCTGCCGAGACCGAGACGAAGACCGCTGGGTCGCCGGTCACTGCTGCGGTGACGCCGCCGACGCACGCCTTGATCTGGCGGTGCCAGTGGACGTCGGAATCGTCGAGCATGGCGTTGCGCCGTCCACGGACCGTACCGTCCTGGCTTGCTTCGCATTTGAGGAAGACGTTGACGAGCTTGCCGCCCAGATCCTTCGTGTGCGGCCGCTCGGGAAGTTCGAGACCGGCATCCTTGATCGCGTTCCAGATGCCGTCCTGATCGAGCGCGTCGTTCATCACGCTGTGTCCGATGCGGTACCGGCCGCCGATTCCGCGAGTGTTACCCACGACGACGATCTGCGCACGGTCCAACTCGACGCCCGAGGAGCACGAGGCCACCGAGGAGTACAGCTCACGACTGTGCATGACGTCCTCGTCGGTCGGCATATCGATCTCACCGAGTGCGACAGCGATACCGAGAGCGGTGCCGCCGTTGGACAGATCCATCGACTCGTGGGTCTGCTCGGTCCAGACGGTCTTGCCGCGGCTCTTGGCGTCACGGATGGTGTGGATCGTCAGCAGCGGGGTCTTGGTCTGCACGTAGTGCACGTCTGCGGGATCGGTGATGCCGGCGTTGGCCATCGCATCCTTGACTGCCGCAGCCACTTTGGTGATCATCGCAGTGCGGCCGATGTCCTCGGGCATCAACTGCTCGCTCATCGCGACGCCGACCGTCAGTCGCGGCTCCTCGGTCTGCACTGCCTTGTCCGACGGTACGGTCGCGAAAATGGTGGCGTGGGGGCTGATGACTCCGTCGGTGCCACCGGACCAGACGATCGGAACCTCGCCGACATCGTGTGCGCTTCGAGTTCCTTTTGCGGACAACACTTCGCGGAATGCTCGGTCGGCGATGATGCGGGTGTAGTCGTTGACTCCGCCGTTGCCTTCGGTCTTACCGATGACTGCAATGACCCGGTCGGCGTCGAGCACCCCGTCGTCGATGAGCTTCGCCAGCTCGCTGGCATCGGACACGTTGTGGAGCGGGACCTTGCGGACCTCGATTGCGTCGGGCACTGAAATCTCCTTCATCGGGATCTGTGGGTACTGCAGAGTCGGCCGGCGTTCGCGCGGCGGGGGCTCGCCCCACGAACGTTATCGACCGTTGGACCGGGGGTGCACTGGCAAGCTTTGCCCAATCAGCGCACTTTTTTGGTTATCGGACATCCCCAGGTAGCGGTAGCGCTGCAGCCGGGAGGTCGCCAGTGCGGCAGGGTCGGCAGCGAGGAGTACGGCCAACTCGTGTTCGAGCACGGTACCGAGCCGAGACAGGAACGCCGCAGGTTCGTCGGAGGCATCCGGCCGTTCGGCCACGATCCGGTCGATGACACCGTTACGGAGCAGGTCCAGGCTGCGCACTCCCTGCTCTTCTGCCATCTCGGCTGCGCGGTCGGTGGTGTGGAACTTGATCGCCGATGCACCCTCCGGCGGCAGTGGCGACAGCCAACCGTGCTGGGCACACAGCACCCGATCGGCGGGGAGCAGTGCGAGTGCGCCACCGCCGGCTCCCTGGCCGAGCAGCAGGCAGATTGTCGGTGCCTTCAGTGTCGTGAGTTCGACCAAGCAGCGGGCGATCTCGCCCGCGAGGCCACCTTCTTCGGCCTCCTTGCTCAACGCGGCACCGGCAGTGTCGATGACTGTGACAAGGGGGAGTTGCAGCTCTTCCGCCAAACGCATTCCGCGTCGTGCTTCCCGGAGGCCGGCGGGACCCAACGGCTGATCGGCGAAAGTGCGGTCCTGGCCGAGAAGTACACACGCCGAGGCCCCGAACTTGGCAAGGGCCAGAAACAATCCGGGCTCGATCTCACCGGCTCCGGTGCCCTGCAACGTCGTTACCGTGTTCGCGGCCGATCGCACGAGGTGGCGTACTCCCGGCCGTTCCGGTCGTCGAGAACGACGGATGGATTCCCATGCAGGCACATCGTCGAGGTGCTCCAACGGGATGTTCGGAACCGGCGGAGGTGGCTCGTGTGGCGCACACAGGACGGCGAGCGCCGAAATGGCAACCTCACGGAGTTGCTCGGGAGGGACCACCGCGTCGACCAGGCCACGGGCGGCGAGGTTTTCGGCTGTCTGCACTCCCTCGGGAAACTTCTCCCCGTACAGCGCCTGGTACACGCGAGGACCGAGAAAGCCCAGGAGCGCACCCGGTTCGGCCGCAGTGACGTGGCCGAGTGAGCCCCACGAGGCAAGTGCTCCACCGGTCGTGGGATGACGGAGGTAGACGGCGTAGGCGAGACCCGCCGACTTGTGTGCAGCGATAGCCGCCGAGATCTTGACCATCTGCAAGAAGGCGACCGTGCCCTCCTGCATCCGTGTTCCGCCGGAGGTCGGCGACGCCAGCAGCGGAAGCTGTTCTGCCGTCGCCCTTTCGACGGCCTGTACCAATCGTTCGGCGGCCGCAGTTCCGATGGAGCCGGCGAGAAATCCGAACTCGCACAGGACGAGTGCCACCCGGCGCCCCGCGAGGGTGGCTTCGCCGGTCAACACCGACTCGTCGCAGCCGCTCGTTTCACGGGCCGCGGCCAGCTCGTCGAGATAGCCCTGATCCGCCGGTCCGTGCACCCCGATCGGGGGAAGCGGGTCGGTGTCCCACCGGACGAAACTGCCGGCGTCGACGACCATCTCGACGAGTTCGAGTGCACCGAGCCGGGCCGGCGCGCCGGTGCGGGTCATGGCGTCGTCTCGAGCCAGGTGCGGATCGAGTCGCCGTGCTGGTCGAGGGTCGGCGGGGCTGCGTGCGTCGTGCGCATCGCGGCACCCTCGCAATCCTCGTCCATACGCAGCGGCGGGCCGGGCAACGTGATGGTGCCCAGGGCGGAATGGTCCACGTCGATCATCAGTCCTTGCGACCGGGTCTGTTCCCAGGTGTAGACCTCGGCCAGATCGCGGACGCGTCCGGCCGGTATGCCGAGCTCACCGAGTAGTCCGAGAAGTTTGTCGGTCGGCCAGTCCGCGAAAACGGCATCGACAGCTGCGATGACGGCCTCTCTGTCGTCGACCCGTTGGGGGTTGGTGGCCCACTCCGGACGGTCCAATCCGAATGCGGGAGCGAAGCGTTGCCACAATCCCTCGCTGCCCACGGCAATCTGAACCAGCCCCTCGGACGAGTGGAACAGACCGTACGGGCAGATCGACGGGTGATGTCCGCCGGTGGGGCGGGGCACTTCGCCGGCCACGGTGTAGCGAGTGCCTTGGAATGCGTGCACCCCGACGATGGAGGCCAGCAGGCTGGTACGCACGACGCGGCCGCGTCCGGTGGTGTTGCGCTCGTGCAGTGCGGCCACGACGCCGTACGCGCCGTTCATTCCGGCGAGCAGATCGCCGATGGGAACGCCGACCCGAGTGGGCTCGTCCTTCGACGGCCCGGTGAGCGACATCAATCCTGCTTCACCCTGGGCGATCTGGTCGTAGCCGGGGCGGGTGCCTTCCGGGCCGTCGTGGCCGAAGCCGGTGATCGACAGGATCACCAGACGCGGGTTCAGCTCGTGCAATGCCTCCATGCTGTAGCCGAGGCGAGCGAGAACGCCGGGACGAAAGTTCTCGACGAGCACGTCGGCGCGGCGGATCAATGCGGTGAGCGTTTCTCGGCCGTCGACAGCTTTCAGGTCCAGTGCGATGGACTCCTTGTTGCGATTGCACGAGAGGAAGTACGTCGAGTGCCGATCGCCCTCGTCGTCGGCGACGAAGGGCGGCCCCCAGCTTCGCGTGTCGTCACCGCCGCTGGGTGACTCGACCTTGATCACTCGCGCGCCGAGGTCCCCGAGCATCATCGCGGCATGGGGTCCGGCGAGTGCCCGCGAGAGATCGACGACCAGGCAGTCGGAGAGCGGTCCGACCGTCATCGGATTGCGTTCCGAGACAGGGGAGCGATGTCGGTGTCGAAGTCGAATCGATCGTTGCGAAGCGTCATGCGTCCGAGTCAACGTGCCGGTCGCGGCCCCGTCGTGGGCAAAAGTTGCCGACGCTGAGGGGTCGCTTTCGGACAGTTCGAGTGAGCGCGAGCCGTGTGGACGGATGGCCGACGAGGGGCCCATAATCTGCGACCATGGATACCCACGTAGTCGACCATCCCTTGACCGCAGCGCTTTTGACGACGATGCGCGACGTCCACAGTGACAACGCGACCTTCCGTTCGGCGCTGCGGCAGCTGACACACACCTTGGTGTACGAGGCTTTGCGTGACGCCCCGGTGGACACCTTCGAGGTCGACACCCCGGTTGCCCGCACTACCGGTGTTCGGTTGGCGAACCCACCTCTGTTGGTTCCTGTTCTCCGGGCAGGGCTGGGCATGGTGGAGCAGGCGAGTGCGCTCATTCCGCGATCCGGTGTGGGATTCATCGGCATGGCACGAGACGAGAAGACACTGCAGCCGGTGCCGTACCTCGAGTCTCTCCCCGCAGATCTCGCCGGCACGCCGGTGTTCGTTCTCGACCCGATGTTGGCGACAGGCGGGTCCATGACCGCGACGATCGACTTGCTCGTCGCTCGCGGGGCAACCGACGTGGTCGTCGTGTGCGTCGTCGTCACACCCGAAGGCCTTGCAGCGCTGGAGAAGTCAGGACACCCCGTCCGCGTGGTGTGTGCCGCCGTCGACGATGAGCTCAACGATCAGGGCATCATCGTGCCCGGACTGGGGGATGCGGGAGACCGTCAATTCGGGCCTCGGTGACGAGCCGGCGCAGAGGAGTCGTCGAGGTCAGTGCTCTCGTATCGAAACACCATGTCGTTTCCCGTGCGGGTCAGTCAATCGGGAAGGGGTCTTCCCTGGTAGTCATCGGCTGCATCGAACTCTCGTAGCTCGAATGCTTGAATCATGTCGGATCCAGCGGCGGCACAAACGATCCGGCGCGCGTAAGCAGTGCGATATCGCACCCCAGAGCATCCGCGACCGCGACCACGCTGTCGAGCTGCACTGTGTTCTTTCCTCCTTCGAGTGCTTGAACGGTGGAACGACCCACCCCGGCGAGCAACGCCAACTCGGCTTGGGTCATGCGCAACTGATGGCGACGCGCGACGAACGTTGCGGCCAGTTCTCACGAGTGCTCACGGGCTCGTCGTCGCGGTTCCGCCATCATCGCTCCTTTTGCTTGCCCTGGCATGCATGTTGGAACTTAGCCGAAGGTTCTGCCGACAATGAGCCCCTATGCCTGCTCTAGCAGGCAGAAAGTGTGGAAACGTCGTCTCGCAGGAGAAGGGCTCGCTATGCGTGCGTTGGCAAGCGGACCGATGGTCCGAGGTACGCCAATGTGCTGTGGAACGGCCGTCGGTGGCCAGGAACCGTAGGTGTTGGCCCGAAGTCGACTCGCGTGCAGCATCTCGTGCGGCATAGTGGCCTTCATTGTCCGATGCGGTCGAAAGCGGTAATCCTGTGAAGAATTCGGTTAGAACCGGCAGCGACAAATGGGTCGTCGTCGATGTCGAGACCTCGGGTCTGAAGGCATCCCGTGATCGAGTGCTCAGTGTGGCCGCTCTGACGGTCGACGAGGACGGACGTGTCGGACGCGAACTGTCGACTCTGGTCAACCCGGGTTGCGATCCTGGCCCGGTGCACATTCACAAACTGACGCCCGAACGGCTTGCCGGTGCGCCGACGTTCGACATGATCGCTCCGCAACTCATGGATCTGCTGGATGGTCGAACTTTGGTCGCGCACAACGCGAGTTTCGATCACGGGTTCTTGAAGCTCGAATCGATGCGTGCGGGCATCGACATGCCGACGAAGCAACGGTTGTGCACCGTGGCATTGTCGAGGCGACTACAACTCGATACTCCCAACCACAAGCTGTCCACCCTGGCCGCGCACTGGAAAGTGCTGCAGTCCAATGCGCACGACGCCTACGACGATGCCCTAGTGCTGGCGCAGGTGTTCACCCACAGCGCTCGGCTGGCCAGGTCGCTCGAACTTCCCCTTCCAGTCGTCACGTGCACCGAGCGTCTGACGCTGTATCCGGATACCGTTCCCCGCACACATTGCGCGTGGGAGAACCCAGGTCCACTTGCCGAGGACGGCGGTCTCGTTCAGGGCATGCGAGTCGTGATCAGCGGCGACACGCGAATCCCGCGATTGCGCTTGGCCGCTCAGCTCACGGAAGCCGGACTGGACGTGATGAATTCCGTCAGTCGATTCACGAGTGTGGTGGTGTGTTCGGATCCCACAACGGAAAGCGGAAAAGTCGAAAGGGCGCGCGCCCATGGCCTTCGCATCATCTCGGAGTCGGAATTGCTCGACTTGCTCCGGAATGTGCAGCCAGGAACGCCGAAAGGTATTCGGCCGCAGACCCAGCCGAAACCAGCCGAGCAGCAGCCCGATCCAGTCGTCAAGCCCTGGCAGACTAGAAGGGTCTTGGTCATGGGCGGTTCGCACGCCGAGTCGGTACTCATGCGGTCGCGCCTGATCCAACTCGGTGCGACACCGGCTGTGAATCTCAGCGCCGGCGTGACCGACATCCTGATCTTGGACGGCGGCGATGGAGACCCGCGGATGCCGAAAGTGAAGGAACGGGATCTCACGTTGCTGACACCGGCAGCGATCGACCGAGAACTGAATATCGAAGTTCCCGCGCCGCTCCCTGCTCGGCGGTCCCGAATCGCTCCGTTGGTGCCACGGGGTGGCGTCGTCGACCTCGACCCTGATCAGGCAGTGCTGACGGTCAACAGTTCCTGGCGTGCCGACGACTCCGATCGGGTCGGTGTAGATGTAGTCGCGTTCTTGCTGTCCGACGATGAATTGGTCGCCAGTGACGAGGATTTCGTGTTCTACAACGCTCCGGTCACCTCGGACGGTGCCGTCTCGATGTCGATCGATGGTGACAGCGAACAGGGTGTGCGGATCGACCTTTCACTCGTTCCCGAGGATTGCGTGCGTATCACCGTCGCCGCAGCAATCGACGGTGACCACACATTCGGTGACCTAGGCGCGGTATCGGTGTCGCTCGATGGACTCGATTCGGCGGTCGCGACAGCGGTGCTGGATGCCGCGACCACGGAACGATCGATGCTGCTCGCAGAGATCTACCGCCGCGGGAGTGGCTGGCGCTTCCGGCCGATCGGTCAGGGCTACGACGACGGATTGGCAGAATTGGCGGTGCGGTTCGGCGTGGAGGTCGATGGGTAGTCGCGCTGCGTCGCGTCGACCGGTAACGCGACTCGGCCGTCGAGCGACGTCACCAATGAACGGATCGAGTCGGTGGCCGGACCACGGCCGGCGACGTTGTGCAGGACGTGCCGCCACGAAAGGCCCTCGAATGAACCGCACCAGCCGACGCATTGCAGTATTGACCGGACTTCTGGCGCTTCCGCTCGCCGCCGGCACCACCATGGGGGCTGCGACCGCCAGTGCCGACGAATGGCATTACGGTCCTGTCTATCGCGCCGAGCAGTCCGGGGAAGGCGCGCAATACTTTTGCAACAAGGCGCTGTCACTCGAGAAGGCGTCGCAGTCGTACATCGTGGTGCCGTGCACCAACGTCGAGAACACCGATACCTGGTACCGAATCGTGGTGAACCCCTACAACTGGGGTTGGAGCAGTTAGTCCTACACCAGTTCGATGACCTCCAACGCCCCGTCGGCGTGGGAACTCCGCAGCCTTTTCTTGTCGTATTTGCCGACGCTCGTTTTCGGGACCTCGTCGATGAAGGTCCATCGTTCCGGCAACTGCCAATGCGCGACGCGGCTGTCGAGGAACTCTTTCAGTTCTTCGGCCGTCACCGACGCACCCTCGCGGACGACGACAGCGACCAGTGGACGCTCGTCCCACTTCGGGTCGGGCACACCGATGACCGCAGCCTCACGAACAGCCGGATGTCCCATCACCTGGTTCTCGAGTTCCACCGAGGAGATCCATTCACCGCCGGACTTGATGATGTCCTTGGAGCGATCGGTGAGCCGGAGGTAGCCGTTCTCGGAGATGGTGCCCACGTCACCGGTTCGCAGCCAACCGTCGTCGAACTTGTCGTCCGCGTCAGCGCGGTAGTAGCTGCCGGTGATCCACGGGCCACGGACCTCGAGCTCGCCGACGGTCTTGCCGTCCCACGGCAACACCGTTCCGGCGTCGTCGACGAGTCGTGCCCGAACTCCGGCAACGAATCTGCCTTGTGTGCAACGCAAGTCGAACTCGTCTTCCGGCGACAGTCCCGCGTCGGGCCTACCGGAGGTGCCGAGCGGTGAGGTCTCGGTCATGCCCCATGCCTGCGAGATGTGTACGCCGTACTTCTCGTGGAAGGCTTTCATCAGACTCGGTGGGCATGCGGCACCGCCGACCACCACATCACGCAGACTCGACAGATCCGCCGGATGCTCGTCCAGATGAGCGAGCAGGGCCTGCCAGATCGTCGGGACAGCAGCCGCCGCCGTCGGACGAAGCGTCGACATCATCTCTGCCAACGGAGCCGGCTGCAGAAACCTGTCGGGCATGATCAGGGACGCACCGACCATCAGCGCCGCATACGGGAGCCCCCACGACATCGCGTGGAACATCGGCACGATGGCCAACACCCTGTCGGACTGCGCAATTGCCATCGCGTCGGTCATGCACGCCTGCATGGAATGCAGGTAGATCGAGCGATGCGAGTACACGACCCCCTTGGGATCGCCGGTGGTGCCCGAGGTGTAACACATTGCGGCAGCTGATCGTTCGTCGAGTTCGGGCCAATCGAACTCCTCCGGTTTGCCGGCCAACAGGTCCTCGTAGCCGAGCACCTCGATACCGTCGGGTGCAGTGACCTGCGCCGGGTCGACCCCGACGACCACGAGATGTCGCACGGTCTCGAACGTCGGCAGCAACGGCGTCAGCAGGGGGAGCAGGCTGGCGTCGGCGATGATCACCTGGTCCTCGGCATGATTGACGATGTACGTGAGCTGCTCGGGGAAGAGTCGGATGTTCAGAGTGTGCAGCACTGCGCCCATCGCCGGAATCGCCATGTAGGCCTCCATGTGCGGGGCGTTGTTCCACATGAACGTCGCGACTCGTTGATCGTCGTCGATCCCTATCGACCGCAGGCCGTGAGCCAATTGTGCTGCCCGCCTGCCCAACTCCCCGAATGTCACCGTGGTGGGTCCGGTGTCGGTCCACGTGGTGATCTCGGCCGAGGAGTGGATTGACGTCCCGAATCGAACCAGCTGGCCGATGGACAGTGGGGTGTCCTGCATGGTGCTCTTCACGACGATCTCGCTTTCGATGTCCCGGCGCGGCTGCACGTCTTTGTGCTCCGCGTCACAACATGCACACTACGGACTCGACGCGAGGAGGGTGCGTAACTTGGTACTCATGGCCACTACTTCGGATGACGCTCGTGCCCTTGGCGACGAGGCATTCGTTTCGCTCACCACCTTCCGTCGATCCGGTGCGCCGGTATCGACGCCGGTGTGGATCGCCCGAGACGGCGACAACCTGGTCGTCATCACTCCCGCGGAGAGCGGCAAGGTCAAGCGCATCAAGAACTCCGATCGCGTGGAGCTCCGCCCGTGCAGTCGGCGCGGAGCGGTGCCCGATGACGCCGTGGCGGTAACCGGCTCGGCAACCATCGTCACCGGAGACGCCGCCTCGAGACCGACATCGGTGCTGAAGAAGAAATACGGCATCGAGTACCGCATCGTCATGCTCGTCGAACTGATCATCGCTCGACGCCGCAAGCCGCGGGTGATTCTGTCGATCACCACCGACTGAGGTCGGTTCACATCAGGGCAGCATCCACCGCCGCAACGATGTCGACCCAGATCACCGACGTGGGATCGACGACGGCGAAGTGCCCGCCCGGTCCTTCGACCGAAGCAACGGAATCGGAAGCCGCGGATGCGGCGGCGTAGTACGCGCGGCTGATCTCGAGGAGATTGGGATCGTCGCCCACTGCGGACACCACCAGCTGTGGAACGCCGAGGGGCAGCCGAGACATCGGTGACGACTCCTCGTAGATGCGTCGCGCCTCCGCATAACGGGCACCGATCGCGTTCGATACCGCACCCTCCCCGAGCCACCGCTCGTCGCCGACTTTCAGGTCGAGCACCCCGGCCAGACTCAACGCCAGGGCAGGGGCCACAGGTTTGCCGACGGAATCGGCCGCAAGCCGCAGGGCGAGTTGACCTCCCGCGGAATGACCCATCAGGACGATTCGAGACAGATCCAGCGAGGCGGGTGCCGTCTCCAGCGCGGCGAGAGCAGCCGCGACATCTTCGGTCGTCGCATCCCACCCGTGTTCGTCGGGTCGGCGGTATTCGACATTCCAGGTGGCGTAGCCGCGTGCGGTCAGATCGACCGCCATCGCATCCATCAGGTCGAATTCCCACCTCGAACGCCAGTATCCGCCGTGAATCAGTACGGCGACGGGGAACGGGCCAACGCCTTCGGGCATCCGCAGTTCGACGCGTTGCTCGGGGTGATCTCCGTACGTCACGATCGTGCCGGGGTGGAAGCGGTGAAAGTAGAGACTGTCGATCGCGAACCTGAGGCCGTCGAGACCGCGGCCCCGGATGTGTGCGCGAATCCCCTCGGAACGATCCGGCGCGCACTGACCGAAGTCGACGCGAACAACGCTGCTGTACAACGACGTATCGACCTGCGCTCCATCGCAGGGAACGACGACAACCTCATCGGAACCGGTTGCAGCGTCGACAATTCCGCCCGACAGACCGCGGGTGGACAGCGCCCTCGCGACCAGCTCTTGCGCGGTCTGCAGGTCGGCGAATACTCCGGGCGCGGCAACGATATCGATGTGCTTCGAGTCTTCCGTCATGGGTTCACGCTACCCAGACGGCGTCGACCGAGCCCGTGTTCGCCCACGGGCTCGGTCGAAGAACGCGGATCAGGCGTCGACGGCCGCGTTCAGTTCACGCAGCCGGGGGAGTGCGCGGTTGGTGAGCAGATCCTCGCGGGTGTCGGCAGAGACGGCCATGCTGTCCTTCCACAGTGACCGGCCTGCCATTGCTCCGCGTGCACCGTTGGCGACGGCGATGCGGACCTGCTCGATGAACGTCTCGTGATCGACGCCCGCCGACAGCACAGCCCACGGAACACCCTGTGCCGCTTCGGTAACGGCAGCGCAGGCCTCGGCGGAACCGGGGTAGGGGAGCTTGAGCACCTTGGCACCGCACTCGACCGAAATGCGCGTGGAATCAGCGATGATCTTTCCGAAGCCGGCCTTGTAGTCCTCGTCCGACTCGCCCTCGAGCTGGTAGGTCAAGATCTCGACGATGAGGAGCAGACCCTCGGCCGAGCAAGCCTTGACGAGGTCGCGGATCTCCTCGGCAACACGGGAATCGACGCCCTGCTGCTCGGGGCGCATGTAGAACAGCATCTTGGCGACATCGCCGCCGAGGTCACGCACGACGCGCGGGGTCACGCCGTCGACGAAACGGGTGTAGCGCAGACCCTCGGTCTCCTCGAAGCCCGACGCATCCATACCGACCACCAAAGCGGTGCCCCGCGAGAGCACACCGTCGTCGACGATCTTCGGCAGTGCCACCTCCGGGTCCAGAAGGATCGCCGGCGCGTGGTTGCCGAGGTAGCGGACAAGATCGGCCTTGGCCTCGGCGAGCTGCTCGACGGTGATCGAGCCCGGCCCGTCGACGGCGTCCTTCATGACGGCCTTCATACCGTTGCGCTGATCTCCGGCGACGATGAGCATGTTGCCGCCTTCGGTGGAGATAGCAGCCATTCCGCGACGTTCGAGGGTGGTGAGTTCGTTCATCTTCTTCTCCTGGTGTGTGTTGGGGCCGAGCGCGAGTGAGACAACGTTGTCTCACTGCAGAAATGTGGGCTCAGATTTCTATGAGCGTCAGTAGTCGGGCCGCGAACAGTGCTGCGCCGTAGGCAGTGTCCTGGGACCTGGTCGAGACCGAGACGCCGGGCAGCACCTGAGCCCGGGCATCTCGTACGCTGGCCATGCCGGCCCAACCGCCGGTGAGCAATGTCGTCCTGGCGGGCGGCACCTCGGCGTCGAGTGCGTCGATGAGGCGAGCCACTTCGTCGTTGCCGTGCAACAGAATCGAACGGAACAGCTCGGCCGAATCGATCCCGTCGGTACGGACCGTGATGGACAGAACGCCGTCGTCGTTGCGCGCACCGGCGATGTCGATACCGCCGTCGGTGAACGGTCCGCCTGCAGGCAATGCGCACACTCGCTGGTCCAGTAGATCGCGACCGGCACGATCGCCGATGTCGCACAGCTGCAACGCTCGTCGCATCAGCAAGCCGGTCTTCACTCCCGCGACGAGCACATGTTGGCCCGGAACCACGTGGCGCACCGAGTTGATGAGGTGTTCGGCCAGCCTGCTCCGCGCGTCGGTGGTCAACGGAGTGTCGAGTACCCGCAGCAGCACCTCGGCAGTGCCCATCGACACGTGGTATCGGTCGGGCGGGATAGCTCCGCCGGACACCGCGGACACGAGATGATCGTGACCGGCGACGGTCAATCGAGCTCCGGCAATTGTCTCGGGAAGTGTTGATGCGTCGGCAGTTCCGAGATCGGTTCCGGCGTCGACCAGCGGCGGTATGAAGTCGGTTCCGACACCCAGGTGCGACAACATCTCCGACCACGGCTCGCCGCTGTCCTGATCGAGTAGTCCGGTGCGCGAACTCAGTGAGTAATCGGCCACGGCACGACCGCCGAGGGACAGTACGACGAACTCCGGCAGGTTGAACCATCGCAGCCCGGTCAGGCTCAGTCCGTTGTCACGAAGATGCGCAATCTTGACGACGGAGACCTGAACGCCGACGGGAAGTCCGGTCTTGCCGGCGAACTGGTCGCGCAATTCGGCCGGCAGGTTGTCGACCTGCTGCTGACCACGCGGGTCGAACCACGCGAAGGCCGGTGCCCGGACAACGTTGTCTTCATCGAGAAGAAAGCCCGTCTCACCCATCCCGGACACCGCGATGGCGTCGATGCAGGCGGCTGGGTCACCGGTTGCCTCGGGCAGCCGGCGAGCGACCGCATCGAGTAGGTGTCCGATGGTGGACAACAGATCCTCGGCGGCCAGGTCGGTGGTTCCGCCCGGTCCGTGCCGCCACGGTGTGGGACTCTGCTCGATGAGCAGCTCGGTGCCTGCACCGTCGGTGACGAGTACTTTGACGCCGGTGCTCCCGAGGTCCAGTCCCGCAACAAGTCTGGGGTTCACGGAGTAGTTCTCATTTCTCTACGGGTAGGGGGAGTGCGTGTGAAAGTCGTTCCACGAGAGTGGTCGGCGCTATCTGCTGCTCGGGTTCGAGATAGGGATCGTCGAACCGCTGCACCAGGCGGTCGAATGCGAGGGTGCCGATGCGATACGGGTCTTGGTCAATGCAGGTCACCGACGGGCTGACGGCATCGGCGAGCGAGAAATTACCGAACGACACCATGGCTACATCGGTGCGACCGATCTCGTGCAGAACCGACACCACGGCGGTCGCGTGTCGTGCGTTGGCGACGAAGAACGCAGTCGGTGGATTGTGCTGCGCCAGGAGCGTCTTCACTACAGGCCGCACCGAATCTGCGGCGTGGGATACCGGAGGGGCGAGCGCGGCCTCCGGCTCTTGGCCGAGATCGGCGAGAACGTCGAGGTACGCCTGCCTGCGCAACTGCGCGGTCTGCAGGCGATCGTCGAAGCCGAGCAAGGCAATTCGCGTGTGCCCGCTGGCCACCAACTTCTCGACGGCTCGCTTGGCGGCACCGTAATCGTCCACGATGACGGAATCGAAACCGGTGATCGAGCGGTCGATGGTGACCGTGGGCAGTGTGCGACGCCGAGGTACGAGGAAGTCACTGTGGTCGCCGACCGGCGCGAGGATGATGCCCCGCACGTGTTGTCCGGCCAGGAGAGCCAGCTGATCCCGTTCGCGTTGGGCATCGAAGCCGGTGCTGCCGACGATGACGGCGAGCCCGTGTTCGAGTGCGCGATCTTCGACGGCACTGACCAGTGATGCGAAGAAGACATCGTCGATGGAGTCGACGACGATCCCGATGGTGTTGCCCGACCCCGATTTCAGCGACCTGGCGGCGGAGTTCGGAACGTAGTTCAGTGTCTGCACCGCAGCCTCGACCCGCTCGCGCAGCTCCGGCAGGACCGTATCCACGCCGTTGACGACGCGTGAGACGGTCTTGAAGCTGACGCCCGCCAATGCGGCGACGTCTTTGATGCTGGCGCGCTCGGTCACGTGAACTCTCGATCGGAGGAAGTGTGTTCGCTGTAGCACGTATGCGAGACAACGTTGTCTTGTATGATTCCCGCTATGCCTCATGTCTGTCAAGACGTCCTCGGAATCGAACGGGAATCCCTGCCGGTCCTGGTGGTTGCCGGCGCGGCGGGCAGTGGCAAAACGACGCTGGGTAGAGAGCTGGCGCGCCGTCTCGGTACGGCCCTGCTCGACCTTGACACCCTCACCAATCCGATACTGGACGAACTAGATTCGATGATCGAAGGCCCGCACTGGAACAGTGCCGGTCCCCATTCGGAGCGGATTCGCGCCGGGCGCTACGCCGTGGTGCGCGCCGCTGCCCGGGAACTCGTACAGCTCGGTCAGCGGCCCGTCCTCGTTGCGCCCTTCACCCGCGAATTGACGGGTGCGCCCGAATGGACGCTGCTGGTGAACGAATTGTCCCCTGCTGCAACGAAGGTGATCCACGTCGACGGATCGCCGGAACTCCTGGCGCGACGCCGGGCTGCTCGTGGGGCGGATCGCGATGCCCACCGGCCGGTGGATCCGCCCGCTCGGACGCCGCGCATTCCGCACCTACGCGTCGACGCCGAACTGACGACCGCGCAGCAAGCCGATCTCGTGGCCCGAGAACTCGGGCTCAGCTGATGGTGTGAGTGGTTCCGGGAGTGCAGGATTCACGCTCGATCAACTCGACGCCGAGGATGTTGCGCCGTTTGTAACGGCGCCCGGGATTTTCGATTCGACCCAACAGTCGTTCGATGGCCAGATGGCCGAGTCGAGCCGGGTTCTGATCGATCACCGTCACCGGTGGCATCACTGCATCGGCGAGGGGAAAGTCGCCGAATCCGACGAACGCCAGATGCAGCAAGTTCATCTGCTGTAGAACGGGCACGCAGGCCATCGCCACTCGCGCGTTCGACAGAAACAGTGCGGTAGGCGGACTGTCGAGTGCGGTCAAGTCGGTCAGTGCCACACGGGCGTCCTCGCGGTCCAGCACACCCAAAGCGACGAGAGCCTCGTCGAACTCGATTCCCCGGGCCTGCAACGACTCTCGATATCCGGCCAAGCGATTGCGGCTGGTCGGAATCCCCGCACTGTCGCCGATCACGGCAATGCGGGTATGACCCAGATCGAGGAGATGATCGGTGGCCAGTACCGCCCCGCCGTGATCGTCGTCGACGAAGCTGTCGGCTTTGAGGCCGTCGGGTGCGCGGTCGACGAACACCGTCGGTGTCTTGTCGATCCAGCGCTCCAGATATGCGTGGTCCGCACCCGTCGGCGCGATGATCAAGCCGCTCAACTGCCTACGCAGCAGCGACTCCACCAACGCCTGTTCCTGATCTCCGTCGTGACCGAGGCTGGTGACGAGAACTGCCATGTCGTCCTGGCGGGCCCGTTCCTCCACTGCGCGTGCGATGGAGGAGAAGAAGGGGTCGTCGATGTCCGGGACGGCGACACCGATGGCCGCCGTCTGGCCGTTGCGAAAGGAGGTCGCCATCGTGTTCGGCACATAGTTGAGCGACTCGAGCGCTTCGGCAACGCGGGCACGAGTATCGGGATCGACGTGCGGGTCGTTGTTGTACACCCGTGAGACGGTCTTGGCACTGACCTTGGCCAGCGCCGCGACGTCTTGCATGGTGGTCATGATCTACCCCGTCTGCTCGTCCTCGTCCCGTCAGCGACTGGTGTAGCCGCCGTCCACCGGCAACGACACTCCGGTCACCATGGAAGCATCATCGCTCAGCAAGAAGGCAATCGGCGCGGCAATCTCGTCTTCGGTGGCCCAGCGTCCCAGCGGCATCTGCGCCAGGAACGGCTCCTCGATCTCCGGGCGACCCCAGTAGAACGCGGACATCTCCGTCATGACGACCGTCGGGTTCACACCGTTCACGCGGATGCCGTGGCGGCCGAGTTCGAGTGCGGAGACCCGAGTGATGTTGTCCAAGGCTGCTTTCGAGGATCCGTAAGAGGTGTGTCCGGTCAGAGCGACGAGACTGGCCTGGCTCGAGACGTTGACGATGGCTCCGGTGCCCGCGGCGATCATGGCGGGGACGGTGTACTTGATGACCAACAGTGCGCCGCGCGCATTGATGGCGATGACCTTGTCGAAGATCGAGATGTCGGTGTCCTGAGGCGTGGCGATCTCGCCGCCGAATCCGGCGCAGTTGACGACGCCGTACAGCTCGAGGCCGGCGACGGCGTCGCGAACACTGTCCTCGGACGTCAGATCGAACGCCAGGGGCGTTGCGCCGGTTTCGTCGGCCAATTTGTCCAGCGCGTCCACCGACTGGCCCGCCGCGACGACGTCGGCACCGTCGGCCACCAATCGTCGAACGGTTGCCGAGCCGATGCCTCCGCTGGCACCTGTCACCAAGATCTTGCGGCCGTCGAACTTCGCCATGGGGGTCTACCTTCACTGTTCCGAGTGGTCATGTCATCGATGTCATCGGTCCCGGAGTGGACCCACATGTCATCGGTGTCATGGACGGTACCGCAGCGCGTCGTTCCCGTCGCGAAAACGGTGTAGATCGTCCATTTGTCCAGTTCAGAGACGGTACTCCGTGGTCGGATATCGGCCTCGTGCTGCGGCGGAACGACTGCCGGGCCGATAGGCCATGTCACCGGTGACATGAATTTTCGCGAAACACGTGACAATGCGAGTTGTGTGGGTCACACTCGTTAACACAGCGAGCCCCGCAGGGAGCTCGACATGCCGCGCAGGCCCAGTTTTCGAACCGTGCTGCACCGGCGTCGGCGGGGGCGTCCTGTCCCACACCCGAACGTTTCCATTCGACCGAGGAGTACCCATGGCCACCGTTGCACCTGCTGCGACACCGATCCTCGAAGCGAGGGGATTGTCGAGGAGCTTCGGAAACGTGCGCGCCCTCGACGACGCAGACTTCGACATCTACCCGGGTGAGGTCGTCGCCCTCATCGGCGACAACGGCGCAGGCAAGTCCACGATGGTCAAGGCTCTTTCGGGCAGCCTGGCCGTCGACACCGGAGAGATCCTGTTCGACGGCACAGCAGTCGATCTCGACAGTCCGACGGTGGCGGCAGAGCTCGGAATCGAGACGGTGTTCCAGGATCTCGCGCTCGCTCCGCATCTCAACGCGCAACAGAACATGTTTCTCGGACGCGAACTGCCGGCCAAGGGGCCGCTCGGCCGCCTCGGTTTCCTCGACGTCTCCACGATGCGCAAGCAATCACAGGATGCGCTCGACGAACTCGGTGCCACCGTCCGCAGCCTCACCGTCCCGGTGGGATCGATGTCCGGCGGCCAGCAACAGGCCATCGCCATCGCGCGTGCCGTCGCCTGGGCCAAGGGCGTCGTCTTTCTCGACGAACCGACCGCCGCCCTCGGTGTGGTGCAGACGCGCAATGTCCTCGACACCATCCGCCGGGTCGCGGACAGGGGAGTGGCCGTGGTGTTCATCAGCCACTCCATGCCGCACGTGATGGAAGTAGCCGACCGTGTCCAGGTGCTGCGGATGGGCAAGCGCGTGGCAACCCTCGACGCCAAGAACACGACCATGGAAGAACTCGTCGGTGCGATGACCGGCGCAACCACCGGAGCAACACGATGAGCAATCAGACCATCTCCCCATCGCTCGAGCCGTTGCCTCCCGGCGACAGGCCGTCACGGCACACGTTCGATCTCGTCGAGTCGCTCGGAAAGCTGGCGCGAGTTCAGGTCTTTCAGATCGTGCTGGTGCTGGCGGCGATCTGCCTGGTGTTCTCGATCATGGCCCCCGGCAGCTTCCCCGAATGGGGCAACATTCGGCAGATCATTCAGAACGTCTCCATCCTGGCCGTTCTCGGTATCGGCATGACGTTCGTGATCGTCACCAGCGGCATCGACCTCTCGGTCGGCTCGGTGCTCGTCTTCTCCGGCGTGGTGTCGGCGAAGACGATGGCCGCGATCGGCGGCGACGGCTGGGGAGTGGCGGCCGTCGGCATCGTGGTGGCGCTGGGATGCGGCCTGTGCTGGGGCCTGCTGAACGGATTTCTGATCGGTAAGGCAAAAGTGCCTCCGCTGATCGTCACACTCGGCACACTGGGCGGGGCGCTCGGTCTGTCTCAGGTCATCACCGGCGGCGTCGACATCCGCGACGTACCACCGGTTCTCGTCGACACGATCGGCTACGGAAACCTGCCTGCCACCACCATCCCGTTGATCTCGAGCATCGCCTTGGTGCTGGTCGTCATCTTCGGAATCGTTCTGCACCGCACCAAGTTCGGCCTCTACACCTTCGCCGTCGGCTCCAAGGAGCAGTCCGCTCGCCGCGTCGGCATCAAGGTGGACATGCATCTGGTCAAGATCTACGCACTCTCCGGCACCCTCGCCGGGTTGGCGGGCATACTGTCGCTGTCCCAGTACGGCACCACCGCGATCGCCGGCCAGTCCCAGACCAACCTCAATGTCATTGCGGCAGTGGTCATCGGTGGAACGAGCCTTTTCGGCGGCATCGGCACCATGTTCGGCACCGTCGTCGGATTGTTCATTCCGGCCGTACTGCAGAACGGCTTCGTCATCGTCGGAGTACAGCCCTTCTGGCAGCAGGTCGCCGTCGGTGCGGTTCTCATCGCCGCGGTGTACTTCGACCAACGTCGACGCGACGCCGCAAGTCGAGGCCAATCGCCCAGCTCCCTCAAGAGACTCTGGTCTCGAAGTCCCTAGCTTCGGACCGGTCCTGAACTCCCTCACTCGCAACCCCTTACAAGAAAGTCGACCATGATCACATCACGCACCGCCGTCGTTGCACTGAGTGTCGCTTCGGTCTCCGCCATGTTCCTGGCGGGTTGTTCGTCCGACTCCGGAAGCGGTGGCGGCAGCGGCAAGATCGCCTTCATCCAGGGCGTCAGCGGCGACGAATTCTACATCAGCATGCAGTGCGGAATCGAGGCTGCGGCCAAGGACGCAGGCGTCACCGTCGACACCCAGGGGCCGGTGAAGTTCGACCCGACGCTGCAGAAGCCGATCGTGGATTCGGTTGTGGCATCACGGCCGTCGGCCATTCTCATAGCGCCCACCGACGTCGCCGCCATGCAGGCACCCCTCGAGGCAGCCTCGAAGGCCGGCATCAAGGTCGTCCTCGTCGACACCACTCTCGAAGATCCGTCCATTGCGGTCTCTTCCATCTCGTCCGACAACAAGGGCGGTGGCGCAGAGGCATTCAGCGCCATCGAGCGGCTCAGCCCGGCAGGCGGCAAGGTGCTGGTGATCTCGACCGATCCGGGAGTCTCCACCGCCGACGCCCGAGTGGAAGGCTTCGAGGAAGCCGTCGGAGCGAACTCGGCCTTCGATTACCTGGGCGTGCAGTACAGCCACAACGATCCGGCCGAAGCCGCCCGGCTGGTCTCGGCCGCACTGGCCAAGGACCCCGACATCGTCGGCATCTTCGCTGCCAACACCTTTGCGGCCGAAGGCACCGCAACCGGAGTTCGGCAGGCGGGCAAGCAGGATCAGGTCAAGATCGTCGGCTTCGATGCGGGCCCGGCGCAGGTCAAGCAGCTTCGTGAGGGAACGGTGCAGGCCCTGATCGCTCAGCAGCCCGGCACCATCGGCACCGATGGCGTCGAGCAGGCCATGGCTGCCATCGACGACAAGCCGGTCACCGCCGACATCTCCACCGGTTTCCACGTCATCACCGCCGACAACATCGACGGCGAAGGCGCACAGTACGTCTACAAGTCGTCTTGCTGATTCACCCCTGAACTGCGGTGGTGCTCCTGGTGGCAGAACTTGCCCGGGAGCGCCACCGCTCACCACGTCCGCTTCATCTTCAGCCGACTCGAGGACCGAAGTCATGACCGAGCTTCGTCGCACCACGTTGGAACACCTACCGGCGACCGTCGCGAGGCCCGAGTACGATGCGGAGGAACTGCACTGCGGTGTGGTTCATTTCGGTGTCGGTGCGTTTCACCGCGCACATCAGGCGGTCTACTTCGACCGATTGCTCGCGGCCGGGCACCTGGACTGGGCGCTGTGCGGGGTAGGAGTACTGCCCCAGGACAAGAGAATCGGAGAGGTCCTCGACGCCCAGGACTACCTCTACACACTCGTGACCGTCGACCCCGACGGCAAACGTGACGCCCGAATCGTCGGCTCCGTCGCCGATTTCGTTTTCGCACCCGACGATCCGCAGGCCCTCATCGATGTGCTCAGTTCACCGTCCACGATGATCGTGTCCCTGACCATCACCGAAGGCGGTTACGGCGTCGACGATCTGACGGGAGCGTTCGAGCCCACCGACCCGTCGGTGCTGGCGGATCTCGAGGATCTCTCCATACCGAAGAGCGTCTTCGGTTTTCTGACCGTGGCTCTCGCCACCCGTCGATTCCACGGAGTTCCGCCGTTCACCGTGATGTCGTGCGACAACATCGTCCACAACGGAGCGGTCACTCGCACCGCGCTGACGTCCTTCGCGCGCCACCACGACAGCGACTTGGCCGACTGGATCGATGCCACGACCGCGTTCCCCAATTCGATGGTCGACCGCATCACCCCGGCCACGACGCCCACCGTCGTCGACGACCTACGACGTGATTTCGGCATCGACGACCGCTGGCCCGTTCAGTCGGAATCGTTCTCGCAGTGGGTACTCGAAGACACCTTCTCGTTCGGGCGGCCACCGTTCGACGCAGTAGGAGTGCAACTCGTCTCCGATGTCGCACCGTACGAGCACATGAAACTTCGGCTGCTCAATGGATCCCACCAGGCCATGAGCTACCTCGGCATCCTCGCCGGATACACCCACGTTCACGAGGTGATGGCGGATCCGGACATGCGTGAATTCGTCGCATCGTACATGCGTGCGGAGGCTGCCCCGACGCTCGCGCCGGTGCCGGGGATAGACCTCGACACCTACATAGAGCAACTGCTGCAACGATTTTCGAGTCTGGCCGTTCGAGACACCCTCGAACGTCAGATCGTCGACGCCTCCGCGCGAATCCCGAAATTCGTGCTGCCGGTACTGCGAGATCGGTTGGCGCACGATCGGACCGTCGATCATTGCGCGTTGATACTCGCCGGATGGTGTGGGGTGTACGAGCGTGGAGACGTGCCCATGATCGACGTCGATGCGGAGCGTCTGCAGCGACTGTCGTGGGAAGACCACGACAATCCCGGAGCATTCCTGACCAATCGCGCAGTGTTCGGGGACCTCTCGGTTAGCCCGCGACTACGAGGTGCGTACCAGCGAGCCAAGCGTTCGCTGCAGGACAACGGTGCCAGGGGCGCGGTACGACGACTGCTCGAACAGTCGTCGGTGAGTCACACCTTGTAGTAGACCATCTGGTGACTGGTTGCCAGCAAAATCCCGCCCTCGGTCCACAATTCGGCAGTCTGGTCGAAGTAGCCCTGGTGAAATCGGCGTGCCCGCGCGGTGCCGAGGACGTATCCGTCGGAATGCTGCTCGAGATCCTCGGGCGTAGCGAAGTAATGGGTAGTCAACGAGATCGTCCCGGCCGGAACATACTTGCCGAGCCGCTGGAAGATCCGCGGATAGAACACATCGCTCAGCGAGGTCAGGGCCGCGAAGTCCATCGGCCGCGGTGGTGTATCGCGGATCCACAGAGTTTCGGTCGAGTCAGCGGACTCCTGATCGCTCAGTGCGCCGTGCACGAAACGCATCTCGTAGTTCTGTGCCCACGCGATGGCGTCGGGAAGACCGCCCTGCTTCGTGTCGGCGGGGGAGGGAACGTCAGGGACCGTCGCCTCGATGTTGTCCCAGGTCTCACGACGCGAACCGAACACCGCGGTCGCGGTCGTCGCCACCGCACCGTTCTGAGTCAGTTCGAGATACCAGTGCTGGTTGCTTCGGTTGGTCCGCACAGGGCGAGCCGAGATCTCGAAATCACCCTCGGCGACAGGACCGGCGAAGTTCACCGTCAACGAGACCGGTGTTCCCTGGCAGTCGGGATGGAGCTCGATGGCCCGGACGAACGATGCAGCAGTGATTCCGCCGAACGGGCCGACCATGTTGTTGTACGACGGCGACGTACGTCCGGCGTACGTGCCCTCGCCGACACTCTCGAGTGCGACTGCTGCGTCGAACGGGTGCATTGACTCTCCTACGGCCTCGGACGGTGTGCCATCCGATCGTAGTGTCGCCGAGAATCAGTCCAGGTCCTGGCCACGCTTCTCCGGCATCCACACCATCGTCAAGAACGAGATCACGGCTGCTGCAGCGAGATAGTAGAAGAACCAGTCGGCGTGGCCTGCGTCGGACAAGGCATTGACCAGTAGGGGAGCGGTGCCACCGAACAACGCAACCGTGAGGTTGTACCAGGCCCCGATACCTACACCTCGAAGCTCTGCCGGGAAGGCTTCGGCCAGAACGGCAGGAATGATGGCCGAGCACATCGCGAACAGCAGCAGGCCGACGCAGAAGACGATCAGCAGTTTGACGAACGACGGCCCGATCAGCTTGGAGAGCGGGACGATCAGAATCGCGAACAGTGCAGCGTAGGTGAGTAATTGCGGCTTGCGGCCGATGCGGTCCGCGAGAGCACCCATGGGGTACTGCAACGCGACGAACATCGCTGTCGCAATCGACAAGGCCACGAACACGTCGTTGGCCTCCGCTCCGCGCTGCTTGACGGCGTAGGGCGTCATCGCGGAGAAGAACGTGTAGTAGGCGAGTGTGGCGAGGAGAACGAATCCGATGACCTGCAGAACGGCGCGGGGATGGTGCTTCATGGTCATCCACAACGGGTTTCGCACGGCCTTCGCCTTCACCGCGTTGCGCTCCTGGTTGTCGGCTTCGGCCATGCCGCGTCGCATCCAGAGTCCCACTACTCCGAGCAGCCCGCCGATGACGAACGGTACGCGCCAGCCCCACGAGCTCAGTTGGTCGTCGTCGAGCACGAACGTCAGGTACGCGCCGAGCAGTGACGCAAGGAGAATGGCCGTGCCGGTGGAGATGTAATAGAAGGACGAGTATCGCCCCCGCCGATCGTTCGGGGCGATCTCGGCGAGGTAGGCCGACGCATTGGAGACTTCACCGCCCATCGACATGCCCTGGACGATCCGGGCCAGCAACAGCAGAATCGGAGCGATCCACCCTGCTACGGAAAACGTGGGGAGGACCGCGATCGCGAACGACCCACCCGACATCATCGCGATCGTCAAGATCATTGCCTGGCGTCGCCCCCGCAGATCGGAGAACCGTCCGATCAGCAAGCCCCCGAGCGGCCTGAAGAAGAACGCCACCGAGTACGTCGCCAATGTGCTCAACAGAGCCACAGCCGGGTTGTCACCGGAGAAGATCTGGGTGGCGAAGTAGATCGAGAATGTCGCGTAGACCGTCCAGTCGTACCACTCCACGGCGTTGCCGATACTGACTGCGAGTAGTTGCTTCTTTGGCATCACGTGCCGAGTGGACGTCGATTCGGACTTCACTGACATGGCGATCTCCTTGTCGGGGGCGTGCGTCGAAAAGCCTATGCCTCCACAGCTCTCGGGTGCGGAACCACCGAGCCCGATTCGCTCAGGGAATGATTCGTTGCCGCCGGAGATCTGTGACGATGCCGGCGAACATCGCCTCGGTGTCCACGAAACGATGAAAACCCATACGGCGGGCCTTGGAGCCGTCGGATATGACGTCGTAGTCCCAGGAGAACACGAAGTCACCGAACGCCCAGGACGACACATCGCGGTAGGGAGTGGGCTTCAGCTCGTGCTCGGCAACGATCGAATTCCACAGTGGCTCTTTGTCGGCCATGACGTCGGCCAGCGACATCGGCAGTGGGGTGGCGGTGTCCAACCCGAAGATGTTCGCGATGCGCAGCCACATGTCGTTCCAGCGGAACATGTCTCCGTTGGTGATGTTGAACGCCTGATTCGCGCACGCGGGAGTGGTTGCGGCCCACACGGTCGCTTCGGCGAGCAACGATGCATCGGTCATTTCCAGCAGAGATCCGAAAGCACCGGGCTTGCCCGGGAATCGCATGGGCACGCCCAGCTTCTTGCACATGGTGGCGTAGACAGCGATGACGGTGGCCAGATTCATCGGATTCCCCAGCGCTACACCGCACACCACCGATGGCCGGATAGCCGACCAGGACCACCTCTTTCCGACCTGACGGCTTTCGAGAAACTGTTGTTGGTCGATGTTGAACTCGGGCGGCATGTGCGGTGGATCGGTTTCGCGCGCAGGGGTTTTGAACGGTCCGAGATGCGCGCCGTAGACCTTGTAACCCTGCATCAGGCTGACATGTTCCAGGTTCGGAGAACTGTCCTCGATCACGGTGACCACGTTGACGAGCATCGCCAGATTGGGAGGCACCAGCTCGGCCCACGTGGGGCGTTCCTGGTACGCGGCGTAGAAGATGTGCGTGACGTCTGTCAGGTGCGAGAGTCGGCGTCGAGTCTCGTCGCCGTCGAGCAGGTCCACCGCAATGTGCTGGACGCGTTCGCTGTCGGTACCGCCGCGGCGGGACAGGCCGATGATGTTCCAATCCCCGGTCCGCTGCAGGTGTTCGAACAGATTTCCGCCGATCACGCCGTTGGCCCCCACGACTACTGCTGTCTTCATCGGCTTCTCCTTATCTGAATATCGCGATATTGCGATGTCCGAGTAAGTAGACCACAGATCGCGATATTGCGATATTGGAGTACGCTTCGAGGGTGGCTGACGAACTGAATCCTGCGGAGCTTGCGGCAGTGTTCGGTGCTCTCAGCAACCCGGCGCGATTGGCGATCATGCAATGGCTCAAGGACCCGAGCGACTTTCCGCCGCAGCTCGAACCGGCCGAACAGGTAGGGGTGTGCCTCAAGCATATTCAATCCAGAGCGGGCGTCTCGCAGTCGACTGCCTCGCAGTACATGGCGGTGCTACAACGCGCCCACCTGGTGACGAGCACCAAAATTGGGCCGTGGGTGCACTACAAACGCAACGCCGAGTACCTCGACCGATTGGCCGAAACGATCAAGACCGATCTGTGACGTCTCCACTGCGTCGGCGCGACCTCTGTATGTGGCCTGCCAGCAGGTTGATGATGCCGGACAGTGCGATGATGCGCCGACTCTGACGGGCCAGCCATGTCGAAATGAGGGCTGCGAAACCGGCAAATACGCAGAGGAAGATAGACACGAAGATCAACGCGCTCCACTTCGCCACGGTAGCCACCACGAACATGCCACCGCCGATGAAAAAGAGGACCAGCTCTGGAACGGGTTGTCGCTGAGGAGGATCGACAGTCACAGCTTTTTGCCCCTCGCGAGATCCACCGCGTGAGTGAGCGATGCTGCCTCGAATACTAGACCGTGCGCAGCTGCAGCTGCTGCGGAACGCTCACTCAGTACGACGGGGTCGGTCGCCCGGGCGATCGCCGCGAGGTCGATGCGTTGCAAGAGCTTCTTCGTCACGGGCCGCTTGCTGTCCCAGAATGCCAGAGCAGCAATGAGATCGGTGGCTTCGTGCCCGGTCAGTAACGCGTGGGCGACGGAGCAGGCTGCGGGGTCCTCGAAAGGGAGCAGATAGGTGGCATCGTCGAACACCGCTGGTTTGCCGTCGTAGGGACCGACCATCCTGAATTGTGAAATCTTGTGGAACCCGGAAATCGCAATCTTGTACGGCGCGAACGTGTACGGGCCTACACCGAAGATGCAGAACCGGGCTCTATTGCGATAGATCGACGACTTCCGCCCGTCGAGCGCCGCGGCGTTGGCGTTGAGGTATGCCCACAACTTCGGTGCGGTGTGCGCCAACTGCTCGGTGTCGTCGCCGGTATGCGACTGCGGCACGATCATCCACTTGGACACCGAGTCCAGCTTGTCGCGGTAGACATCGGTGCACTTGAAGAGTGGGAACAGGTAGTCGGCTTCGATGTCCACGCCGGTTCCCAGTTTGGTTCGCGGGCCGCCATTCTCGGCCAACTCCATCACCGCGGTGGCGTCGTGCTTGATGCCTTGCCGCCACACCAGAGGGCTGGTGCCGTCGAAGTGCTTGCTGCGCTGATATGCATCGACGTTCGCGACCAGTCGGCCGTCGACGACTCCGATTCTGTTGTCCGGCTGCGACGCATCGATGCTCGGAAATGTCTCTGCGGTGTAGTCGGTCTGGCCCGGCCCGAGTTCGACAAGGAACCAGCAGGCATCGACCCCTGCGTCGAACCACTTTTTCGCATCGATCATTCGTAGGCTCGAACCGGTCACCGGAAGCTGATGCCGAGCACAGTGCAGCAGAACGTTTCGAGCTACCTGGGTCTTGCAGATCATCGCGATGGTTGCGGGTCGATCTGCGAATTCGGTGAGCAACTTGATCCAAATGAACTCTGCGATATCGAAGTTGGAGCTGCCGGTGATGGCGTCGATGCCGCGGGCGTTCTTCGTGTTCGTGCGGGCGGGTCGATTGGCGGAATCGAGCACCGACAGTTGCGAGTTGGTGACCCACGGTGGGTTGCCGATCACGAGGGTCGCGCCGGGCCCCGAACTCCACTCGATATCTCGGGCCAGATCGAAGTCGAAGATCGACGCTGTGATGATCCTGCCGAATTGTGCTGCTGACGAGGCATACTCGGGCTGCACCTCGATCCCGACGCGCTCTGTTTCAGGGTGAGTCCGGGCCATCACCGACAGGAAGTTCCCGACACCGCAGGTGGGTTCCAGGACGCGGGTCCATTCGCGACGAGGCAGGGCGTTGACCAACGCGCGCGCCAACTCGACCGGAGTCTGAAAGTCTCCGAACTCGTTGTTGGGCATCGATGCCTCCGGCAGTGGTGCGGATAGGTGCCGTCTGTGGCACAGGAGCATAGCCTGCGGAGCGACCCAGAGGCTCAGCACCACACCACTGCCGCAGGCGCTAATGTTGACTGGGATGAAGCTTTCGCGCGCTGCCTTACTGCTGTCCAGTCTCGTCTTCGTCGGTAGCCTCGTGTGGGTCGCCGTCACCGCGGGCGACGAGATACCCGCTCATTTCGACGGATCCGGTCAGGTGGATCGGATGGACTCGAAGCTCTCCTTCCTCCTCACGATGGGTGGTACCGGGTTCGTCATGATCGGGTTGTTCGTCAGCGTCGGGTGGTGGCTGCCGAAGGTCCCGGCCCAGCTGGTGAACCTGCCGAGTCGACGACTGCACGAGTACTGGACTGCCCCCGAGAATCGGCCCGAACTGAACCGCAAGATTTCCGAGGACCTCGACTGGATCGGAGTCGCCTCCGCACTGCTGTTCGCCTGGATCTGCGTCGTTGCGGGCACGACTACAGGTGCGTCGGTGAGCGCGTGGGTGTTCGTGGTGCCGACTGTGCTTTATGTGGTGGTGATTCTGGGATATGCGGCCTTCGCGTTCATGGGCAGTCGATACCGTATTCCGAAGGACTGAGTCAGGGGAGTGGTTGCAACATGGCCAATTTCGAGCCTGACTGTAAAAGGTAGCTGCCATCGGCAGAGTCGACCTTCATCTCGACACTGTCCGAGCGTGCCGATCGTACGGTTTAGCAGTCCATACCAAACTATATACAAATAAGGTTTGGTATGGTCGCATAATGGCGGACGGTGAGGCCGGTGCATCCTGGTCTGCGGTGGAGTTCGAGAGCCGGCCGTGGCGTGTCGCCGATTCGTACACGTCGTGCGCCCAGAGGCGGCTGCATCAGGGTGACTATCGAGCAGCTGTACCGCCGCGTATTGCAGAGGTAGAGCTGAACCTGCCTGCGCAGCTGATCGCAGAGTCGGAGGACGCCCTTCGTGAGATCGTTCGATTCGACCACTATGCCTCTGAGCGGCTCGGTTCGTCGGTGGAACATGCACCCATGAGTTCGATTCTGCTGCGGACGGAAAGCTCGGCGTCCTCTCAGATCGAGAATCTGACCGTGGGAGCCAGGGCACTTGCACTCGCCGAATTGGGTGCGCCCACAACGCGGAACGCCTCGATCGTGTCGGCAAACGTCCGTGCGATGGAAGCAGCACTCGAGGTCGGATCATCGATCGGAGAAGCAAGCGTGCTTCAGATGCACCGATCGCTGATGGAGTCCAACGGCGATCCGTTCCCGGGGCAATGGCGAACTCAGCAAGTCTGGATCGGGGGATCGGACATAGGCCCGCACCGTGCCGCTTTCGTTCCACCGCACCACGACCGGCTTCCGGGTGCACTTGCCGACCTGTTCGAGTTCGCAGCTCGTTCGGACTTGCCCGTCATCCCGCATATCGCCGTCACGCATGCGCAATTCGAAACGCTTCACCCGTTCACGGACGGAAACGGGCGAACGGGCCGAGCCATAGTCCACGCGATGCTGCGGAGGGCAGAAGTGACGGAGCGAGTGACGGTTCCATTGTCTGCTGGGCTCCTCACAGACACCGCAGGCTACTTCCGAAGTCTGGATGCCTACCGCGCCGGGGATGTCGAGGCGATCGTGCGAAGCCTCACCGCTGCCACGTTCCACGCCGTCGAAGGTGGGCGGCGATTGGTAGACGAGCTGTCCGACGTCAGAACCGAGTACACCGATCGCGTCGTCGCACGCAGCGACTCGGTTGTGTGGAAACTACTCGACGCGCTGGTGGCGCAACCGGTCGTCGACAACGCCTACGTACGAATCACTTTCGCCGTCAGCGAGATTGCGGCTCAGCGGGCAATCGACAAGCTGACCGAGGTGGGAATTTTGCACCAGACGTCGAAGGGGCGACGAAACAGGGTGTGGCAGGCCGAGGAGATACTTGCCGCTCTCGACGACTTCGCGGACGGCATCCGGCGGGTCCGATAACACGCACTCGGTCGATGCTCAGTGCACACCGAGACCGTCGAGGAGGAGTTCAGCGACGAAGTTCGCGTTGTCCTGCGGGCTGTTCTGTCTTCGTGTGAAGCATCGCATCAGCAGCGTATTGGTGATGCCTGCTGCGAGATCGACTGGGCTCGAGCTCTTTCGGAACACCCCGCTGTCCTGACCCCGCGCGATGACCGGCCCGATGATTGCCGGCAGGTTGAGTTTCTCCTTGATCGAGATCAACCCCTCCGGCTCGCCGTACGTGTCGTGTGCGACGGCGACGAGGAGCGCGTCCATGAATTCGACTTCGTCGGCGGCGAGCTGCGCGCACCGCAGCATGTGATTTCGTAGAATCGTGAGTTCATCGAGGCCCAGCAACTGGTCGTCGGCTACCGACTCGCGAAGATGATCGACCCGATTCTGCAGGGCTGCAACGATGACGGACGGCTTGGTCGGAAACAGTGTCTTGCAGGCCGTCCTCGGCACTCCTGCGATGTCGGCGACGTCGTCCATTCGCGTCATGAAGTAGCCACGCTTTCCGAACTCGTCGCGCGCAGCTGTGACGATCGCAGCGCGAGGATCGCGAGGAAGCGGGCGTTCCTCGACCGGTGAATCGACTTCTCCCACATCATCGAGGTGCTGATGACGTCCGGACGTGTCGACGACGGCCCCGAGAAAGGCAAGCACCGCGTCGGACATCACCTCGGCCGATACGGACGCGGCGTCCGCCTGACTGCGGAGGCGAAATCCATCGATGATTGCGTTGACCGTCACTGCGAACGTTCGGGCTGTGAAGGGACGGCGAAAGGCCCCGCCGTCGGGGTCGAACAGTGCCTCGAACGCGCCCAGTACGGCTTCGTCTCGGACGCGGTACTCACTCAACAGGGTCGGGGACGACGGTCCGCCGAAAACGTGGTCCAGAAGAGACTCGGTGATGCTCTTCCGGTCGACGATTGCCGGGAAGTACTGCGCAACGAGCGCCGTCACCGTCGTGCGAATCGATGCACCGCCGTTCGTCACCTGGCTGCGAACTGTTTCGTGGACGTCGGTGGGCAGCGAGGTCCGGGCCAGCTGCTCGACCACCTTGTCGAGAAAGTCGGCCTTGGTGCTGAACTTGCGGAAGAACGTCGCTGTCGACGAGTCGGATGCGTGGACGACGTCCTCGATGCGCATACCCCGGTCGAGAATTCGTCGAGGATCTGCGACCAACAATGTGACGGCCGCCTCGACGAAATGGGTGGCAGTCGCGTCGAGCTCGTTCATGAGGACGGACTTTACCGAGGTGAGGACGACCACGACGGTGCCGGTGACAGTATTCACTCTCGGGTGAGAGCTAACTCGGTCATTCGTCGGAGTGACGCCACGGAGCGAGTGCGATGTCATTGGCGGTGATCGCACCGCCGGGACAGCGGTGGTGCCCGAAATCAAGGATCTCCATGACAGTTCTCGACATCCGCATCGGCGACGCCCCCGATCCACGGCTCAGCGCTCGTGAAATCGAAGTACTCACCACATGGTTGGTGTCCGACTCCAAGTCGGAGGCGTCGCGGGCGCTCTATCTGTCGATGGGAACTGTGAACACCCACTTGTCCCGGATCCGAGCCAAGTACTCCGCGGTGGGGCGCACGGCACCCACCAAAGCGGCATTGTTGGCGAGGGCTCTGCAGGACGGCTTCATCGATATCGACGATCTGTGAGGTTCACTCGACCTCGACGCGCCTCGCCTTCATTTTCTTCACCACGAACCACGCGATCAGCGCCACAACGATGCCGATGACGATGTACTGGAACACGGAGGCGTAGTTCTCCACGTAGTGCCAGTTCTCGCCGAGGAAGTATCCGGCCAGCACGAAGATCGAGTTCCAGATCAGGCTGCCGAGCGTGGTGTACAACGTGAATTGCAGTACCGGCATCCGTGACACACCGGCCGGAATCGAGATGCCCGAGCGAACCACCGGGATCATGCGGCCGAAGAACACCGCCGACCGACCGTGTCTGGTGAACCAGTCCTCGGCCTTCGTCAGATCCTCGGTTCCGACGAACGGCATCTTCTCGACAATGGCGTACATCCGGTCACGTCCGAGTTTGATGCCCAGCCAGTAGAGAACCAGAGCGCCGAGCACCGATCCCGCCGTCGTCCAGAACAATGCACCGAAGAGCGTCATCCCGCCCTGAGATGCGGTGAAGCCGGCCAACGGCAGGATGATCTCGCTGGGTAGCGGCGGGAAGAAGTTCTCGGCAGCGACGGCAATACCGGCACCGGGACCGCCGATCGCCTCCATCAAACTCACCGCCCACCCGGCGATTCCGCCGAGTTCAGTGCTGGTCGCGGCAAGGGTGGAGAGCTCACTCATGACTACGACTGTACGAAACGTCTCGACCGAAAATCTGCTCACCAGGAGAAATGCCAAGAAATTGAGACATATGGAACACTTGCGAGGGTGAAACGAGCCCTCCAGGTACTGCCCGTTGTTGCCGCCGCCACACTCCTGCTGGGTGCCTGCGGGTCCTCCGATCCGGAGCCGACCCCCGCTTCCGCTCCCACTGAATCGTCAGCTCCGGCGTCCTCCGCTCCGTCGTCTGTATCGGCTTCGTCCGGCCCATCGAACGTCGGCGTCTACAACCTGCCGGGCACAGGAGTGTTCCCCGAAGGCATCACCGCCGCCGACGACACGTTCTACGTCACCTCCACTTCCGACGGTGCCGTGTTCCGCGGAACCGTCGGATCGCCGGATGTATCGGTCTTCCTGCCCGGCGGTGCGGACGGACGCACCGGTGCTGCGGGGATCGATGTCACCGATGACGACGATCGGCCCGATTACTTGGTGATCGCCGGTGGAGCGACAGGCAAGGTGTGGGTGTACGACGCCAATTCCGGTGATCTGGTGGCAACGTTCACCAACGGTCTCGGCCCCGACGCGACGTTCCTCAACGACGTCGCGATTGCCGACAACGGCGATACCTTTGTGACGGACTCACGCAGCCCGGCGCTGTACCGCATTCCCTTCGATCAGATCGTGGCTGGGACGCAGGACGCTCCGATGGAGACGTTCGTGAACTTCGACGGCAGCCCGTTCGTCTACGGGGAGGGCTTCAATGCCAACGGCATCGTCGAGAACGACGACGAATCGGCGCTGATCGTTGTGCAGTCCAGCACCGGAAATCTGTACCGGATCGACAAGACCTCGAAAGAGGTCACCCAGGTCGACCTCGGTGGGGCGACGCTCATGAACGGCGATGGCATGGAGATGGACGACGACACGTTGTATCTCGTCCGCAATCGCGACGGTCTGATCTCGAAGGTCGACCTCAACGATGATGGCCGGCGCGGATCGGTCACCGGCGAAATCACGGACCCATCGTTTGCCTACCCCACAACCGTTGCAGCAGTGGATGATCGACTACTGGTGGTCAACAGTCAGTTCGACAAGCGTGGGGGAGAACCGGTCGAGCCGTTCACCGTCAGCTCTGTTCCCCAGTAGAGCGGCTTCGCCGCATGTGCGCGGAAACTCGTAGCAGAGACCGAGTTTCCGCGCACAACGATCCAAGGGGGTTCGAGCAACGGTTCGGGCACCATGGAGGTCGGACGCGACCGACGTCGTCCGAGAGAGGGGTCTTCGTGTCGATTCGTCCGGCCGAGGTCGGCACCGTGTCGATCGTGTTGGGAGCGCTGGTCGTTCTGGTTCTCGATGCTCACACTGCATGGCAGACGCCTTCGCACCTTCGGCGCACGATCAGTGAATACGGACTCGGCGCACAGCAGTGGGTGTTCTCGATCGGGGTCGTCCTGCTCGCGTTGGGTTCTGCTTTCACTCTGCTGGCCGCGGTGCGACAACGGCTCACCCCACCCACCTCAGTAGCGTCCTTGTGTCTGATGCTGTGGACTGTCGGCCTTGTTGCCGTTGTCGCCGTGCCGAAGCAGGATTGGTCGAACGACGCGTCACTGAGCCTCGGCGGGACGATCCATCGACTCGGTGCGGCAGTGGCGTTCGTCAGCATCCCCGTCGCGGTCTTCGCGTTCTCGCGGCCCTGGATTCGTCAGGGTCCATGGTCTGTCCGGGCACGAACGACACTGTGGCTGAGCGTGCTGTCCGTCTGCACGCTGCTCCCGATCGCATACGCACTCGTTGTCGGTGCCGTCGGCACGCGACCCTGGTACCGGGTGGTGACCCTCGGCTACGTGGAGCGCGTGCTCGTCGTTGCCGAAGTGATCGCATTGATCTCGCTGGCCTTGTGGGTGTGGGCAGCCGAACGTAGGAGTCCTGCTTCCGTGAAGTCACAGGAGATCGAGGCCTCGCAGCCCGTCTAGGGAACCGATCTTGCGTTGCGTGCGTCCAACCTGTCAGTGCCGTCGGCGTCGAGAGGTTGAATGAATGCGTGTGATGTCTGGACGTCGAATTGCTGTGGCGTGCAGCACGGTGCTGTTGCTGACGGGATGCGCCGGCTCGACAGATGGAAACCCTGTGGCGAGCGAGGACACATCCACGTCGGCGGTGGCACCGGGCCCACGAGAGCCATTCGATCCATGCACTATCCCGAAATCTGCGGTGACAGCAAGCGGCTTGGACGTGAGTACGGAACGACCCGACTTCGCAGGAATCACGACGTACCCCGGATGGAAGGGCTGTACTTGGGACGGCACTGCGCTGAACAGTTGGTACTACGTCGCCGTGTTGTCGTCGCTGGAGTCCATCAACGAACTACTGGGCAGTCCTTCGTTCGTGCGCGGTGCGGAGGTGAGCCTCTCGGGCCGCACCGCAGTTCAACTGCGGCACGCAGACGAATTGAAATCCCTGGGTTGCGCAGTTGCTTTCGGCACGGGTGACGGTCTGATCGTGCTCGACCTGCAGAAGAAGGGTTCGCGAGATCTCGAAGGTGAACCCTGCGCCGAGGTCAACAGACACGCGGTCGACTTCGAACCGTATTTGCCGAAGTGAATCAGAAGGGTGCTGACTAACTTGGAGCCATACGGTTTGAATCAAAATCTGGACCACTGGCGGAGTCTTCGAGACCGAGCAGCGGCGGGCGAACTCGAGGTCGAATCAGGAGTTGCAGAACGGTGCGACGCTGCGTGCACCGAGTACCTGATAAAGCTCGATCGCATGCTGGAGATGACCGCCTCCCTCGCGTGGCCTGAGTCCTGGGGTGACCTGGACTCGGCCAAACAGCTTCAGGCGAAGTTCACGCGGTTGGCAACGGGAGATGAAGGCTCCGCTCGCTTTGCGATCAAGCAGCAGATCGAGATCATCAAGACCATGCGCGAGTTCTTTCGACACTATTTCGCAAGTGTCGAGGCCGTGGACAGTGCCACCGCGGCATCGGTCGAAGCGCTGTCGCCACCGCGATAGACGAAAAATCCCGACGACCCAGTTGCTCGGTCGTCGGGATCGATCGGTCGAAACGTGCTGCTAGCGAGCCAGTTCCACTTCGGCTTCCTCGTCGACGAAGGGATCGCCGTTGCGCGGAGCGTTGTAGCGCTCGAGATTCAAGATGCCTTCGCGCTTGGCGACGATGGTCGGCACCAGAGCCTGGCCGGTGACATTGACCGCGGTACGGCCCATGTCGACGATCGGTTCCACTGCGAGCAGCAGGCCGACGCCGGCGAGAGGCAGTCCCAAGGTCGACAGCGTAAGAGTCAGCATCACCGTCGCGCCCGTCGTTCCTGCTGTTGCCGCTGAACCGATCACAGACACGACGATGATCAGCAGGTAGTCGGTGATGGTCAGGTCGATACCGTAGAACTGCGCGACGAACAGTGCTGCGATGGCGGGATAGATTGCAGCGCAACCGTCCATCTTCGTCGTCGCCCCGAGCGGTACCGCAAACGAGGCGTACTCACGCGGCACGCCCAGGTTGCGTTCGGTGACACGCTCGGTGAGAGGCAGAGTGCCGATCGACGACCGCGAGACGAAACCGAGCTGGGTCGCCGGCCACACGCCCGAGTAGAAGGCGCGGACCGAGAGACCATGTGCGCGAACGATCAACGGGTACACCACGAAGAACACAACAGCCAGGCCGACGTAGATCGAGACGGTGAACACCCCGAGCGAACCGATCGCGTCCCAGCCGTAGGTGGCCACAGCATTGCCGATCAGAGCAGCCGTGCCGATCGGCGCGAGGCGAATGATCCACCACAACACCTTCTGCACGATCGCAAGGAGTGACGCGTTGAAGGCCAGGAACGGTTCGGCCTTCTTGCCGACCTTGAGAGCAGCGATACCGATGGCAGCGGCGATCACCAGCAACTGCAGGATGTTGAAGCTCAACGACGTGGTCGCGGTACCGCTCTCGGCAACCGTGGTCTTCGCGCCGAGCGCGAGGAAGTTGTTCGGCACCAAACCGGTGAGGAACGACCACCATGACCCGACGCTGGACGGATCTCCTGCCGAGTCCGCCCCAGCGCTGGTCCGCGATCCGGGCTGGGCGACCAGACCGATGACGATGCCGATGATCACCGCGATGAACGCCGTGATGGCGAACCACCACAGCGTCTGGATTGCCAGACGTGCAGCGTTCGTGACTTCACGAAGATTGGCGATGAAACTGACGATGGCCGTGAAGACCAGCGGAATGACCGCGACGGTGAGCAGCTTGACGTAGCTCGAACCGATGGTCGAGAGGGTACCGACCAACCAGTTTTCGTTGCCGTCGGCCGCGTCGGGCATCGATCGAGCGATCAGCCCGAACACGACACCGAGTACGAGACCGGCAACGATTTGTGGACCGAACGCGGTTGCCCAGGTAGGGACACGGCGCGTACGGGTAGCGCTGGGCGCAGACATGGTTATGCCTTTCGAAAAGAAGAGACGCCGACAGAGGTGGGCGAGAAAGTGCTCATCGGGACGATGTGCCCGACGGAGAGGTTGCGGTCTAGAGGACCGTCAACAGGTAGCGCTGGCTTGCAGACGCAAGTCGACGTAGCGTCGAGAGGTCAGCAGCGGATTCACTGGTAAGACGGTACTCGTCCGACAATCGCCGCGACGGGCAGGGTTCTTCTGAGGGTTCACTGTGGAATCGATGAGGGTGCGCTGCGCGATCGACGGTTCGCCGATTTCGTGAGCTACGTTGAGTTTTCCGCAGCCGACGAAACGAGATCATGAGTACGACAGCAAAGCCTCGAGGACTGGTTCGGCGACTACTACAAGCGATGTGCGCTGTTGTCGCAGCGCTGGTCGCGGTCGTTCTGGCATCGGCCGGATGGGTTGCGTACGCGACGGCGGGCAAGGTCTACGACGTCGACGACGCACCGGACGCGCCAGTAGGGATCGTTCTCGGTGCCCAGGTGCGTGACGGCAAACCGATGCGCTTTCTCGCCGGTCGGCTCGACACCGCCATTCAGTTGATGGAGGCAGGAAAGATCAAGGCAATCCTTGTCTCCGGTGATGCAGACGGCAAGTCCGGCAACGAGATTCAGGCTATGACCGAGTACCTGATCGAGCATGGAATCGACCCTGACGTCATCATCGGAGACGATCACGGCATCGATACCTACGACACGTGCGCCCGCGCGAAAGAGACGTTCGGCGTCGAACGTGGACTCATCATCAGTCAACCCCTTCACGTCTCGCGCGCCGTGGCGCTGTGCGAGGACATGGATCTGGAGGTCGACGGCGTGACCGCCGATTGCATCGACTGCAACACGCTCGCTGTTGTGCGGAACTACGCACGAGAGTTGTTGGCACGCCCCAAAGCAGTTCTCGATCTGTGGTCCGGACGCGATCCAGTCGTCGTGTCCCCGCCGAACGATTCACTTGCGACAATCACAGGGCGATAAGTGTGCCCGTGGGAGATCGGCTCCTCAGATTGGGAAGTATGACGCCGATCGGCGCCTGCATGTCGAGTCCGGGGAGCTGATCCGCGGCTGGTCAACTGATCGGCGACGCGGAGTGTTCGCGCAGACGCGACTACAGTGAGCGAGTCGGTTCGACGACTCAGCGAACCCCGTGCTTTACAGGAGTGGACGCTTGAGCTGGATTCGCTTGAACGACGTTGCCAAGGGATACGACCAGAAGGTGATGTTGCGTGAGGTGTTCTTCCGCCTCGCCGACGGCGATCGCATCGGTCTGATCGGCCGCAACGGCACAGGCAAGACCACCCTGCTGCAGCTTCTCCTCGGCCGAGAGACCCCGGATTCGGGGACCGTCGACGTCACCGAGGGTGCTCGCATCGGCTACTTCTCGCAGTTCTCCGAACTGGACGGCGATCGCAGCATTCAAGCGGAGCTCGAATCTCTCTTCGGTGCTGTCCACGCAATCGAGACCGAGTTGGCCGAGGTCGAGGCCGCATTGGGCGGTGACCTGGACGAGAAGCAGATGTACAAGCTCGTCGACCGCCAAGCCGAACTGCTCGACGCCATGGAGAACAGTGGCGGTTGGACCTACCACCAACAGATCGACACCGTGTTGTCGATGCTCGGATTCAACGCCGAACGACGGGAGCTCCCCGTCGATCGGCTGTCCGGTGGTTGGCGCAACCGCGCGGCGTTGGCCAAGATCCTCATCGAGGCCCCGGACGTCCTGCTCCTCGACGAGCCGACGAACTTCCTCGATGTTGCCGGAATCGCGTGGCTCGAACGCAGGCTACGAGACTTCCGCGGTGCGCTACTCGTTGTTTCGCACGACCGCGCATTCCTCGAGCAGGTCGTCACCAGCATCGTCGAAATCGAGAACCATCACCTGCAGACCTATGACGGTAACTACTCGGAATACGTGCAGCAGAAGCAGTTTCGACTGAAGAACCTCGAACGTGAGTTCAGCAACGAACAGCAGCTGCTGGCCTACGAGCAAGAAGCGATCAGTGATCGTAAGGAAGCAGTGAAGAACCCCAGCGGAGTGCTCAAACGTCGCCTGGCGAACATCAAGAAGAGCAAGAGCCCCCGCCCGGTCGACACGGTGGTCACCGCAATCTACGGCGGTTTGCATGTGCACGACAACCTCGCGGAGATCACAGGAATCTCGAAAAGCTATGGCGAGCAACGACTCTTCGAGAACATCTCGTTCACCGTGCACCGCGGTGACCGTATCGCCATCACCGGACCCAATGGATGCGGAAAGACCACGCTGGTCGACATTCTCGTCGGTGCCGAGCAACCCGACAGTGGCAAGATCAAATGGAAGACCAAGGCACCGTCGTTCATCTATTACAACCAGGTGCTCGCCGATCTCGATCTCGACGACACCGTGTCGCACTCGGTCAACGCGATGCCGGGCAGTCTCGCTCTGACGGCGACGAAGAAGGAAGTCCACCGCTTTCTCACGTTGCTGCAGTTCTCCGAGATGGATCTCAAATCGAAGATCGGCGTGCTGTCCGGAGGGCAGAAGGCACGAGTTGCATTGGCGCAGTGCCTGTTGTTCGGCGCAGGCGTCATCGTGCTCGACGAGCCCACCAACCACCTCGACCTACAGAGCACCCAGGTGCTCGAACGTGCGCTGATGGCCTTTCCCGGTGCGGTGATTCTCGTGAGCCACGACAGGTTCTTCGTCGAGAAGGTGGCCTTTCGGCAGCTGTCGTTCGACGGCAAGGGCTGCGTCACCGAAATTGCCGGTGTGCAGATGGCGTGACCAGAGAAGCTATCCGTTGATCTTGGACGCGGACGTGCCCCACTCGGCGTCGCGCAACTCCTTCTTCCTGATCTTGCCCGTCGATGTCTTCGGCAGCTCGACGATGAACTCGACGTTGCGAGGAGCCTTGTACGACGCGATGGCCGATTTCACGTGCGCCACGAGCTCGGCTTCCGAGACGTCCGCGCCGGGCACCAGCACCACGAACGCCTTCGGCCGCTCTCCCCACTTGTCGTCGGGCACCCCGATGACCGCAACGTCCGCGACGGCAGGATGGCTCGCCAGTGCCTGTTCCACCTCGATGGTGGAGATGTTCTCGCCGCCGGAGATGACGACGTCCTTGGCGCGATCGAGTAGCTGAACGTAGCCGTCGGGATGCATCACCCCGAGGTCACCGGAATGGAACCAGCCGCCCGCGAAAGCCTGTGTCGTTCCGGCCGTGTCGTTGTAATACCCCTTCATGACGTTGTTGCCGCGCATGACGATCTCACCCATTTCGGTGCCGTCGGGTTCGACATCGATCAAAACCCCACCGGGGCCAGGCTTGTCGCGGACCACGCGCAGACGGTCTGCGGTGAGCATGCCGACTCCTTGTCGAGCCAAGCGACGTGCCTGTTCGTCGGCGTCCAGTTCGAGCCATTCCTGCTTCGCCTCGCACACCGAATACGGACCGTAGGTTTCGGTGAGGCCGTAGACGTGTACGAGCGTTGCTCCCAATGCTCGAATCTTGGCGATGATCGTCGGGCTCGGAGGAGCTCCCGCAGTGACGATGGTCAACGGTCGATCGAGTGAATGTGCCTCTGCAGCAGTGGCGAGAGTGGTCAACACGGTCGGCGCACCGGCAAGGTGATCGACGCCGTTGTCGATGGCCGACCAGATGGCGTCGCCGCGCACTCCGCGAAGGCACACGTGTGTGCCGGACGCGGCCGTGACCGCCCACGTGGTGCACCACCCATTGCAGTGGAACATCGGCAGAGTCCACAGATAGCGGGTGTCGACCCCGAATCCCTGGTGGTGAAGTTCGCCCAGGGAATTGAGGTAAGCACCGCGGTGGGTGTACATCACGCCCTTGGGTCGACCGGTGGTGCCCGAGGTGTAGTTGATCGTGATGGTCGACGTCTCGTCGTCGACCTCCCACTCCATCGGTTCGTCCGTTCCCCGTTCGAGGAACGCGTCGTATCGCGTGGTGTGCGGCAGCTTGTCGTACGTGCCGTCCACCGAGGGGGTCTCGACGATCTCGGTGACCGAATCTGCGATGGGATCTGTTCCGAGACCGGCCAGCAGTGCCGAATCACCCACCAACAGAACCGAACCGGAGTGATCGCAGATGTACCGAACTTCGTCCGGTGAGAGGCGGGTGTTGATGGCGACCAGAACGGCGCCGGCCAGTGGCACCGCGTAATGCGCGAACAGCAACTCCGCCGAGTTCGACGCAATGTAGGCCACCCGATCGCCGTGGCCGACCCCCGACGCGCGCAGAGCACGCGCGAGCCGGGTGACGGCGGCGGCGAACTGTTCGTAGGTGAAGGTGCGCGCACCATCCTCCACGGCGATCTTGTCGGGATGAACCTCCGCAGCGCGTTCGAGGAAGCGAAGTGGCGTCAGCGGAGTATCCAGACCGGTCATGTCAGCCAATGTAGCGCGCACTACGAGGCCAGATCTGATTTGTCGATACGTTCGCGCCCACCGGTAAGGTCGGCGCGTTCGGCGGCGGCACGGCCTGCAAGCCACCCCTGAGCATTGTCGCTGCTGAACTCGATCGTCTTCGTCGACGGGTACCGGGCAGCGTAGACACGGTCCACGGCATCGGATCGTGTCGCCATGATCGGCACCAGAGCCGATCCGTGCTGTTGCGTTGCCGCCGCAGTAGCCCGCGTGCGTGCCTCCTGCAATCGTTCGCCGACTCGATGGGCGTATGCGATCAAGAATGCGTGACGGAAGCTGCGAGTCCGCAAGGTCGACGACTCGCCGACCTCGTCGAGTGCGCGTGCCGATTGGACCAGCAACGAGGTGTACAGAAGCTCGCACAGATCGAGATCGACGGGCAGACCCATCACGGTGGCCAGCAGGTACTTCTTCTTCCACAATGTTCTGGCACCGTTGGCCTGGCAGACGCTGTGCAGCAGAAGCAGTTTGGCCTTGGAGTACGGATTGCTCACCATGATGCGACGAGTGACGACATCGTCGATCAAGTTGCGAGTGTTCCCCGCATCGAGAAGCGCGCTGTCGATCGCATAGCGCGTCATCAAGTCCTGGGCCTTGGCCGACAATGCCTCGGCTTCAGCGGGGAATTGCGTCGACTCCGCCTTGGCCAGTAACCCTCGTATCTTGCCGAGCATCTTCGAATCCGGAGCCTGCCGCGGACCGGCAGGCGTAGTGCTCGATGTCCATCGAGTAGGAGGGGGCAGGAGTGACTCGAGGGGGAACAACGATGTTGCGCAACCGAGTACGAGCAACAGGGTGTACCACGATTGCGCCGCCGATCGCCGGTTGTACGAACGCCACCGCCGAAGACGTTCGGCGGAAGTGCCGCCTGCAGATTCGACGTTAAGATCGGACAACTGATCACGCCAGGATTCGGGAGCAATGCTGTCGGCGGAACTGCGCGCCGCGTGAGCGCCGATGGCCTCGATCATGACCACAGCGCCATCAGCTCCGGCGCTCTGACGCGTTACGTGCACCAGTTCGGCAGGCTGCCAACCATTCTCGAACGCCTTGTCGAGAGCGTCGTCGAGTATCTCCGCCGCGCGATCGTGTACCGAATGTGCTCGGCTGGTTTCGTCCGCAGCGGAAAGGCGTTCGGCGATCAGCTGGGTCATGTCCTTCGTCGACGTCCCCAGCTGGGCGAAACCGATTCCGCTGTCCAGCAATTCGTTCGGATCAGCACCGACCCGCACATTGGTTGCGCGTGAATACTTGAAAAAACTGTCCAGATCGATACGACTCATCGTCGTCCCCTCCACGTCCCCCGGTGTGGTCCCCGAACTTTTCGGTGAATCGCAGAGTAGGGGAGGGGTCCGACAAGTTATTCGAACATGTCAGCGAGGAGCGAGCATCAGCAGCAGTTCTTCCACCGACGGCAGGCCGGGAATCACGGGAAGGTTCGGTACAGGAGAAGCAGCGGGCGGTGCCGTCAACTCGACGCCGCCGAGCGCTGCCAGGACGTCGTCGGTCTGTGAGCGGCGCGGTCCATACGTGTTGGAAGCCACGACGAATTCGTCACCGATCGACGCGGACGCAACCACGCTCGATCCGTCGTCGGCCCATCCCCATTTGCTACCGGTCACGCCGGGTAGTTGCTGGGTGCCCCAGTCCTGCACGGTTCCGTCGGCTGCAACCGGTGCGGCGGAGTTCATCCAGCCGAGGACCGGGCTGGCGGGGTCTGTTCGCTTCTTCGCCGCCAGGAATCGCACGGTGTCGGCTGTGCTGGTGTAGGAACTGCCCCAGAAACCGCCCCGCGAGGTAGAGGTGAGTCCGAACTCCGTTGCCGTCGAATCGATGGCCTGGGGATATTTGTTGTCGAGTACCGAGGCGGCACCGTCGTCACTGACCTGGACCATGCGTGCGGCCAGGTCGCGATCTCGCGGCGAACCGTCTCCGAAGCGCACGACGTAGTCGGCCATGTAGAGCTTGACCGTCGACAACCCCGGGCGCGCCGAATTGTCCTCCGCGCTGCCGACGTACGTAGCCGTCGGGACGTGTTCGTACGAGATCGACGTCCGTGTCGGCACATCTGCCAAATCGCCCGGTGTGGGCAGAGCCTGCGCCGGTGCGGCGCACACGAGCGCAATGGCAATTCCGACAAATGGGACAGCGGCTGTGGCGGTGATGCGTCGCAGGGCCGGCATCTCGGTCTCCTCGAGGTGTTGGCCCGCCGCGATTCGGTGGCCGATGAAGGTACCTACCCTAATAGTAGACGCTTCAACCTCACCCCTGCCCGGATGAATGTGGCTTTGTTGCACTCAGAACGACTGACAGTCGCATTGATCCCGACCGGGTGGGGTGTCGGAGCCGATAAGTCAGGATCGGCGCAGTGCCAGCAATTTGTCTTTCGAGCGACGCAGCGACCCTCGACCAGAGCTCGCCGTCCATGCGCTCGGCAGATCGATCGGATCGGTCAGGCGGCCTGCGTTGAAGTCGTCGACCAGATGTCCGACGGTCTCCTGAGCACACGATTTGTTGGTGCCGATGAAGCCCGAAGGTCCTCTCTTGATCCACCCGGTGACGTACGTACCGGTCGACGGGGATCCGCCCACTTCCTCGAGTACGCGGCCGCCGAGGTTGGGGATGATGCCGACTGCGTGATCGAACGGAATTCCCGGCAGCGCGACGCCGCGGTATCCGATGGAGGTGAGGACGAGGCCGGCGTCGATCGTTTCGATCTCGCCGGTGGCGGTACTGCGCACCACATCGTCGGTGTCGGCGGTCAGACCCATGCGCTCGAACTCGACCCCGGTGACCCGATCCGTGCCCAGGATTCGAGTGGGGGAGAGCAGGTAGCGCAGCGTGACGCGCTTTCGGCCGTCGATGTGCTCGGGTGACTCGTCGACGTGCCGCAGCAGTTGCAGCTTCTGGGCGACCGCGTGAGGCAGGTCGTTGGTGCCGGCCAGTCGTACCGTCACCGGATCCAGTGCGAGCTCGCTGCGATCGACGGTGAGATCGATATCGGGGACGGTCAGCAGTCCCGCGAATTCGGGCACCGTGAATGCGGATTGCGCCACGCCGCGCCGACCGACGACCATCACCTCTCGAATGGCACTGTGGCGCAGCGCTTCCAAGGCGTGGGGGGCGATGTCGGTCGCGGCGAGTGCGTCGGGGTCCATGGTCAGGATCCGGGCCACGTCGAGTGCGACGTTGCCGTTGCCGATGACGACTGCGCGTTCGTGTGACAGATCGAACGTGCGGTGAGCGTGATCGGGATGGCCGTTGTACCAGGCGACGAAGTCGGTCGCCGACGTGCGCCCGGGCAGTTCGGCTCCGGGGATACCGAGTTCGCGATCCGACGACGCTCCGACCGCGTAGATCACGGCGTGATGGGTGTCCATCAACTCGTCGTGCGTCACGTCTTTTCCTACCTCGACGCCGAGGTGATAGGTGAATCCCTCTTGCGCCGAGATGGTTTCGAACAGCCGTGACACTTGACGCGTCTTCTGGTGGTCGGGTGCAACACCCAGGCGTGCCAGACCGTGCGGTTGCGGAAGCCGATCGTAGACATCGACGCTGACCCCCGGCTGCGTGAGCAGCTCGTCGGCCGCGTACATCGCCGAGGGTCCGGACCCGACGATCGCCACCCGGAGCGGTTGGCGATCTCTCGACACCGAGGCGGCCGGCGTGACCGGAGCCAGAATCGGCCGTGGCGGCCGCTCCTGCTTGTAGAAGTCGGCATTGATGGTCAGGAACGGAAGTTGAGCCTCGGTCAGTTTGGCCTGGGGAACGATGGCGTCCACCGGGCAGGCCGACACACAGGCACCACAGTCGACACACGATTGCGGGTCGATGTGCAGCATTTCCGCCGTCAGGAAGTCCGGCTCGTCGGGGGTGGGGTGTATGCAGTTGACGGGGCACGCGTAGACGCATGACGCGTCGCTGCAACATGATTGGGTGACGACGTGGGGCATGTGGGGTTCCTGACGGCGGGCGCTGCTGTACGGATAACTGGCGCGTGGGGTGTCGAGAGGGCTATGCGGCGAACTGGCTGGAGCTGCGGTCCGGCTCACTACGGAAACGTGATGCCTTGCCGTCGATTCCGCACAGCTTCCACATCAGGCGAGCCGCCCGGTTCATCATTCCGGTATCGGTGGCCAGCATGCGCACATCACCGAAGTAGTCCTGCAAAGCGTGCTGCGACTGCTCGGTTCCCCAGAAGAGGTCCTTCTTGACACTCTTCGGAATGTCGAACTTCGTCCAGAATTTCTTCGGCGGGATGACGATGACGTCGCACAGAATGCGCATCGTGACGGGGAAGGCCAGCGACAGCAGGAAGCGTCCGATCTTGGACATCTTGGGCACACGACGACGCAGGAGCTGGTGCGCGAAGGAGATGTGGCGAGCCTCCTCGGCCACGTGAATGGCCATCACGCTCTGCATGATCGGATGGATCTCTTCGCCGGAGCGAAGCACCGACTTCTGGATGTGGTCGATGGGTTCCTCGCCTGCGAGGACGCCGACGAAGAACAATTCGGGTAGCAGCGTCGCGAACAGAGGGATGAACGGCGAAAGCATCTTCATCGGTCGACTCATGCCGGGAGCGTCGGAACCCACCCGATTGACCATCTCCTGGAACATCAGGGTGTGGTTGCACTCTTCGATGGATTCGTGGGTGCAGTAGCGCGCCTCGGCCGAACCGTTGGGCAGCGAGAATACGTACTGCATCATGCCGCGGATCAGAATGTTCTCGAACTGCAGGCCGACCTTGGCGACATTGGCCTGACGCCACATGCCGATCTCGATCTGCCGGTCCAGCGGCAGGGACTTGTACCAGTCATGACCCCCGATCGGGTCGGTCTTGGCGGGCAGTACCCAGCGGGGATCATTGGCGGGAACCGCGAACTTCTCGGACTCCCAGTCGATGTCGACGTAAGGATCGAAGTGTTTGTGCACCGAACCCTCGGACAGCAACGTGAGTGTTTCGTTGTACTGCTGCTCGTCCGTGGCGTCGATGTCCACCGAAACGGACGTGGTGCCGGTCGTCAGTGTCATGGCTTCTCCAAACGTGATGCGAACATGGAGTTAATGTAACCCCAGTTAACATGAAAGGGAAGCCCGTCGAAACTTTTCTGTTCGGATGGCGCTACTGATCGTCCGAACGCTCGTCGGACACCTCCGCGACTTCGTCGGTCTCGAATAGCTGCAATTGGATCGCCGACGGATCGACCACAGGAGTGACCTGTTCGGGGGTGCTCCGCAGCACCTCCCGCAGGGCAGCCACTGCGCTGCCCCAGTTCGCGGCCTCGCGATCCGCCTCGTCCACATCGCAGTGTTCGTCGCCCAGGTCCGCGGCTACCGCTATGCCGCGCCACGATGCCTCCTGCTCGGCGCTGATGCGGAGATACGACACGACCACGTCACGGTCCGAAGAGCAGCACTCGAGGACGGTGCGTGGCTCGACAGCATCGGGCGAATCCGCGATCAGCTCAATCAACGCGAGCAGACCGTCCGGGAAGTCGTCACCTTCGAGGACCGGAGGGGTCGGTTCGCCGAGCCTGCCCCCGAAGTCCTCGGCGAACTTGTCGTCGACCTGCTCCCACACGTGCGAGAGCATCCGGACCGCCCACAGCAGGTGATCGGCCACGAACGGTGATCCGCTGACACGTACCTGGGCCACGATGCAGTCCTGGACGAGATGCAACATCACATCCGGAAGCTGCACGTTGAGATCGACCAGCAACTCGGCCGCGCGGGTGCGACCGGTGACCGCGTGCACCAACGTCGAGTTGATCTCGACGACCGGCTCGGTGGATTTGACCGTGACGTATGCGGTGCCGTTGACGAATCGCAGAGGAATGTCGCCGTCGGGGTCGTGATCGGGCGGAAAGCCGAACCAGGGTTCGAGTGCACGATCGACGAGTTGCTGCAGGTGGTCCTTCCCTTTCGGCTGCACGCACAGTGGAACGACTGCCGAGACGGGTTCGGTGCTGGCCTCGAAGCTCGGCACGTCGTAGCGTCCGGTGGCCCGCGAACTCAGAAAAGACGGGTGTGGCAGGCCCCAGATGTCACGGAACACCGCGACCGTCTTCTTCGCCAGATCATCGGACCACGAGCGATTGCGGTCGACGTGGGGTGGCGTCGGCTCGGAATCCCGAGACGTTCGAAAGCCCAACGCGTTCAGTGCTTCTCGCTGAGCGTCGGTGATGGCGCGACTACTGTGGAGGTGCTCGTTGGCGGGCAGCTCGCAGCGAACCATGTCGAGATCCCAGGCGTAGAACTGGACGCAGGCCGCGGTGTCCGGAACGCCGTCCGTGCTGTCGTATCGAGACTCGATCACCAAGGCGTCACCGTCGCGCATGGCGCTGACGTACTCGCCGAGCCGGCGCTGGAAGTGCATCCATGCCGAGTCGACGTCGAAGTCGAACTCGAGTGAATCGCTCATGTCGGCTCCTTACCCGAATCGCGCTGAGATAACGCGGCGTCGGTCACGCTAGCGGCGAGCACCGACAGAGTCTCGGCGCGCGCGAGTGCGTTCACGACGACGCCGAGTCCTCGAGCGGCTCGTGCGTCTCCTCGTCCAGCGCCCCGAAAGGGTGCGCCTCGGCCACCCCGTCCAGAACAGCGGGACGCAGCGCATGTGGAACCGCCAGGACCTCTTCGATTCGCACGAGAATGCCTTGCTCGATCAGAGATCGAACCCGATGGTCGATCAGCTGCGCCGTCCGCAGGTCCTCACCTTCCAAATCGGCGTAGTCCTCGCCCTCGTTGTTCAGAGGCAGCTCGTCGGTCATCGCGGCCAGCAGGGTCTGAACCGCGAACGTGTTGGCAAGCGAACGGGACACGTCGGGGTCGTCGGCGTCTCCGGACAGCTGCACTCGGACGTGTTCGGCAACCAGCTCATGAACGGTCTCCGCCTCACGCTTGGCCAGAGAGGGGGCGTTGTCGCCGAGCTTGGCCGTGTCGCCGTCGATCCGGACCAATTCGGTCGCGATGGCCGTCGACCAGTAATCGACGGCTGCAACGTCCGAGGACTCGGTGAGTCCGGCGGGGTCGAGTGGAGCCGGGCCGACGGCGGTGCGTAGATGGACGTCGTCCGACACTGCCAGTCCGTCGGCGACGCGAGCAACGATGTCATCGAGCGCAGGCAACAGCGGCAGAGCCGAAATGGCCGCAAGCTCCTGGTCGAGCGAAACGTTAGGCAGATCGATGTCGTCTGCGTCGAGCATGTCGGGCTCGTCGCCCTCGAGGAAGTCGGAGAGGTCTTCCATGCAGTGTGCGTAGTCCTCGGGGCTGCCGTCCCACAGATCGGTCTCGTCGAGGAACGTCAGATACTGCAGTGACGTCAGAACGAGGTTTACCGCCGTGTCCTCGGCGGTCTCCGATTCCTCCTGCAGGATGCGTTCTGCAGCATCCACCAGCAGGTGCGCGTCGGCGGGAATCCACGCGCTGGGGGAGAACCCGTGGCGCGCACCGGACAACTGGGTCAGTGTCGACGACACCAACCGTGAGATTGCCTCGGCCTGCTCCGACATCTCGCTCTCGTCGAGCCACTCGACGAAACCGTCGATCAGATCGCTGATCCGCTCGGATACGACACCGGTCGGTGCCGGCCGAGATTGCTGGTGACGCCGTTGCCGGGCCTTGGTCTTTTCTGCACGTTTCTGTCCGCGGTTGGCAGGCCGCTTCGATCCCATGGCTCGCAGCTTATCCGCTGACATGTCCGGTTTCGTCGCGTGACGCCTCTAGCCGCGAAGGAACGAGTCCGCAGAAGCGGCCAGTGCAGCATCGGGTGCCCGGCGATACAGCTCGGCCGGGCGACCGCCACCTGCCGTCGTCGTCGTGCTCGTTCCCTCGAGTGCGGTGATGACGTGGCGGCGAAACGTGTCTTTGGAGAACGCGCGATCGAAGACGATTTCGTACAGCGACCGCAGTTCGAGGAGCGTGAAGGTGGAATCCAGGAATCCTGCAGGGTCGATCTCTCGCGCGTAGCGAGCTCGTAGGTCCAGCACTGCCTCGGTGACCATCCCGCTGTGATCGAACGCCAGCGTCGAGCCCGGCACCACACCGTCGATGGCGACCGATTCGGCTGTCGCAGGCAGTGATCGACTCGGTGTGGCTGCGCCGTGCGCCATCGACAGCACCCAACCGCGGTCGTCGCGGCCGGGCTCGTCGAAGAGCTTGAGTTGGTGGAACTGCAGATCGACGATGTTCGCCTTGGACTCGAGTGCGCGTTCGGCGGCTTCGGTCAGGGTTTCCGACGGGCGCAGAAACGTTCCGGGAAGTGCGAGGCCCCGCTCCGAGGGCACGACAACGACCTGTAGCTGCTGTTCACGGACCGTCAGGACCGCGACATCGACCGCAACCGAAGGTCGCGGGTAATCGGTCAGAGCCTTGCCGTCTCGGTCCGTCCACGTCATGGGTTGCAGCTTAGCGCAAGTCTGATCTATTGTTAGATCAACAACGATCTAAGGGGCAGCGAATGAACTTGACCGACAATCAGCGGGATCGGGCGCGTGGGGTACTGCTCGGCACTGCAGTGGGCGATGCGTTGGGCGCGGGGTACGAATTCGGATATCCGACGCCGGAGACCGCCATTGCGATGATCGGGGGCGGCGCGTTCGACTGGGCCCCGGGGGAATGGACCGATGACACGTCGATGGCACTGTGCGTTGCGAGCGCTCTCGAGATCGGCGGAGACGTCGACGAGGTGGCAGCGAACTTCCGCGCCTGGTTCGCGGTGAATCCTCCCGACGTCGGCAATCAGACCCGGAAAGTGCTGTCGCAGAGAGCGAGCACCGGATCGGAGATGGCCGCGGTCGCGGCGTCGCTGACCGGCCGGACCGGTGGAAACGGCTCGTTGATGCGGACCGCGCCCGTCGCGCTGGCCCATCTCGACGACGTGACCGGATGCCGGGCTGCTGCGGAGCGGATCAGCGCGCTGACCCACTCCGATCCTCGTGCCGGTCAGGCATGTCAACTGTGGTCGCACGCGATCCGGCACGCGGTGCTACACGGAACGTACGACGGTATCGCCGACTTCCTGCGCCACGAAGAACCCGATGTCCGGGACTTCTGGCAGCCGCTGCTCGACAGCGCTCAGGAGGGCGAGCCGACCGACTTCCCGAAGAACGGTTGGGTCGTGCACGCGCTCCAAACGGCCTGGTGGGCGATACATCGCGCGGCAGACGCATCGTTGCCCCTTCCCGCCGCGCTCGAACTGTGTGTCCGAGCAGGCGGAGACACCGACACCACCGCCGCGATCGCAGGCGGACTTCTCGGTGCACGGTGGGGCGCGTCGGCGGTCCCGACGCAGTGGCGCGAGCTGGTCCACGGCTACCCGGGGCTGCGCGCCGACGACCTCGATCGCATCGCCATCGCGATCGCCGAGAGAAAGGACGACGCATGACGATCATCGACGTAGTGCATGGTGATATCACCGAGGTGGCCGCAGACGCGATCGTCAATGCGGCCGACACCCGACTCCTCGGCGGTGGCGGGGTGGACGGCGCGCTGCATCGGGCCGGAGGCCCCACGATCCTCGCGGAATGCAAGGCGTTGCGGGCCACCACCCTGCCCCACGGCCTCGACACCGGTGCCGCCGTGGCCACCACCGCAGGCAGGTTGCGCGCCAGTTGCGTGATCCACACCGTCGGCCCGCGCTACTCGAAGAACGAAGACAGATCCGAACTACTACGCCTGTGCTACCTGCGCAGCCTGGCGCTGGCGGCGTCGATGAATCTGAAATCCATTGCGTTTCCGCTCATTTCGGCTGGGTCTTACGGTTGGCCGATGCACGACGCCATCACCCAACAGGTCGTTGCCGTCAAGGCAGCGCGGCCATCCGTCGACCTCGTCATGCTGGTCGCATACTCCCGCGAGGCTGCCGAGCTGACACGGCGGATGGTGGTTTAGTTCTCGCAGCCGACCCCGTCCCCGTCGCGGTCGAGTTTGCTGCTGTATCCCGGGTCGCCGGCGTAAATAGGGGCTGCGCCTGCTGCACGCACCGCAGAGCAGTTTGCGTAGTAGGCGCTCTCCGGCACCGCTGCCAACGGCGCGGGAACGGTGTAGACGGGCTCGGGTGTGTACACCGGCTCCGGGATGTAGACCGGTTCGGGAATGTAGACGGGCTCGGGAGCGGGGATGTACTCCGACGTCGTCGGTATTTCCACGATCGCGGCGACGGGCTCGGTCGTCGGTGCAGCCGTGGTCGTCGTGGTCGGTGCCGGTGTGGTGGTCGTCGGACGTGCGGAGGTCGTCGTCACGGTGGGCAGCGCGGGCACGGATGCCACCGGGGTGACGGCCACCTTCTCGGGTTCGGTCGATCCCGTCAGTCCCATGACGATCAGTGCCGGAAGAACAGCGATCGCCGGTACGGCCCAACCCTTGCGTCCACTCTCGGGGGACAAGCGCAGGTACGCGACGCCCGCAGCGAGCATCGATGCGCCGACGAGTACCGCACCGAACTCGAACGAGATTATGGCTCCGATCAAGAAGATCGCGCCGAAAATGATTGCCGCCCAAGCGAAAATCTTGCCGACGAGGGGTCGGCGAGAAGGAGCTGGCTCGGGTGCGGGGCGCTGGAACGGTGGTGGGTAGGCACTGGTCATGTCGGATCGTCCTCGGGTCACGGGGTGTCGGTCTCGCGGCGAAGGGTGTCCGCGAGACGGGAGCAACCCCACGTTCTTCCGAACCGGGCGGTCGCATTTCCTTCCACCATGTCGCACCGCGTGCGAGCGTCGTTACACCTCGAGCCGAGACGGCACGCCCCGGCTCAGTAGTGCTCGCGAAAACCGCCGATAGCGGTGATGGAATTGCCGTCGGGATCTGTGGCCGTGGACAGCCGAACGCCCTTGTTCGCTTCGACGATGTCGGCGAAGTCGATTCCGCGCGAGTGGGCCGCCGACACGAACGATTCGAGGTCGTCGACCGCCACATTGAACAGCGACGAGCCTGCACGCTCGGAATCCACGGTCACCTGCACCCATGCTCCGGGAGCGGCCTGCCACTCCACCAGTGTCGACATCGGATTGTTGTCCGCCCGACGGTCGAACAACTTCTCGTACCAAGCGTTCGCGATATCGATATCCCGGACCGCCACGACCGCGAAAATGTATCTGAACATGCCGTTCTCCTCCGTTGCTGTCGGGTTCTGCACATACGGACCGGTGCCGAGGGCTCGACTCACCGGACAGAACTTGTCGGTGGCTCGAGTAGGGTCGTCACCAGTCCGAATTCGGGCGTTCTCAGACGAGCAGGCAGGGGACTTCGACCGTGTTGACGCTCCACCGCGCCGAACGTGCAGGAACGCTCGCTGCAGCCCTCGCCGATGTACTGTCCGAGCCGCTGCCCGATGCCTTCGTACCCGAAATCGTGTCGGTGCCGGCGAGAGGTGTCGAGCGGTGGCTCACCCAGCGTCTGTCGAGCGTCCTGGGCGCTCCGGACGGTGATGGAATTGCCGCGAACATCGAGTTTCCGAGCCCGGCGAGGTTGGTCGCGCGCACCATCTCCGAGGTCGACGGCATCGATCCCGACGACGACCCGTGGTCTCACAATCGAGTGCTGTGGACCGCGCTGTCGGTGATCGACGACTGCCGCACCGAACCGTGGGCCGCGGTGCTCTCCAAGCATCTGGGTTCGGGATCGGACGATCATCGGGTAGGGCGCCGCTGGTCGACGGCCGCGCACATCGCGGAGCTGTTCCGCGCCTATGGATCTCAGCGACCCCAGATGCTGCGCGACTGGCGCGCCGGACGATTCACCGACGGGCTCGGCCAGGAACTGGACGACGACCTGACGTGGCAACCGCGGATATGGAGCCTGGTACGCGAGCGGATCGGCAGTCCGAGTCCCGCCGAGCGCCTTCCCGATACGTGTTCGACACTGCGATCGGAACCGAACGCGGTGGACCTACCGTTCAGGTTGTCGGTGTTCGGTCCGACTCGGCTGACCGCCGACCAGCTCGACATCCTGCACGCGCTCGCGCACCACCGCGACGTCCACATCTGGATCCCACACCCCAGCCCGTCGATGTGGTCCACACTCGCCGACATCCCGGCGGCCACCCGACGGCGCGACGATGTGACCGCTCTGGCCGTCGAGCACCCGCTGCTGGCGAGTCTGTCGCGCGACGTGCGGGAACTGCAGGCAACCATCGGGTCGATCGCCGATCACACCGTGCACCACGAAGGGCCCGGACCAACGCGGACCTTGCTCGGAACGATCCAATCCGACATCGCCGGCGACGAAGTGCCCTCTCACGCAACGACGGTCGGCGATCCAGCGCTCGCCGACGGCACCGTGCAGATTCACGCATGTCATGGGCCTGCCCGCCAGGTCGAGGTGCTGCGCGAGTCTCTGCTGCATCTGTTCGCCGACGACCCGACTCTCGAACCCCGTGACGTGCTCGTCATGTGCCCGGACGTCGAGACCTATGCGCCGCTGATCCGTGCCAATTTCGGCCAGGCCACATTGGTGCATCCCGGTCATCGACTGCGGGTCCGGCTTGCCGATCGGGGCCTGCGTCGCACCAATCCGGTACTGGATGTGGTGGCGACGGTGCTCGATTTCTCTGAGGGGCGAGTGACGGCCAGCGAACTACTCGATTTCGCGGCGAGCGGCCCGGTGCGGCAGAAGTTCTCGTTCACCGACGACGACCTCGAACGCCTCCGCGAATGGGTCGCCACGTCCGGAGCCCGCTGGGGCTTGACGGTGCGACAACGAGAATCCTTCGGTTTGAACAACTTTCGGCAGAACACCTTCAAGTCCGCACTCGACCGTATTCTCCTCGGAGTGGCGGCGGACGAGAGCGGGAACGACTATCTCGACCTCGCGCTGCCCCTCGACGACGTGGACAGCAACGACATCGGGCTCGCGGGCCGATTCGCCGAGCTGGTCGACCGGCTCGCCTCGGTACTACGGGCGCTGTCCGGGCGCGCCCCCGTGACCGAATGGACGCGGCAGCTCGGCCGCACCCTCGATCTGCTTGCCGACGTGCCCACCGCCGACGAATGGCAACTGGCGCAAGCGCATCGCGAGATCGCCGAGGCCACCGAGCACGGCGACACCGCCGAGCTGCGGCTGGCGGACGTGCGCGCCATGCTCGGTGGGCGGCTCACCGGCCGCCCCACCCGAGCGAACTTTCGCACCGGAGAGCTCACCGTGTGCACGATGGTGCCGATGCGATCGGTCCCGCACCGCGTCGTGATCCTTCTCGGTCTCGACGACGAGGTGTTTCCCCGCGTCGGCAGCCTCGACGGAGACGACGTCCTCGCACGCGACCCGGCCGTCGGCGAACGCGACATCCGCAGCGAGGACCGACAGCTACTGCTCGACGCCGTGATGTCCGCCGAAGAAAAGCTACTGCTCTTCTACACCGGTGCCGACCCCGTCGACGGATCGACCAAGCCGCCCGCGATCCCACTGCGCGAGTTGATGGACGTCCTCGACGTGACCGCCGGCCGTAGCGTCGAACACCGGCATCCACTGCAGCCCTTCGATCCTCGCAATTTCGAGGCCCGACACCCGTTCAGCTTCGACACGGTGGCGTTGGCAGGCGCAGTGTCTCAGCAGCGGCCGTCCGTACCGGTGCCGTTGTTCTTGCCAGATGCATTGCCCCCAGCGAATTCGGGCGACGTGGAACTCGCCGACGTGATCGCGTTCGTGGAGAATCCGGTTCAGGCGTTTCTGCGTCAACGTCTCGGGTTTGGAGTTCCCGAGCTCGAAGACGATCTGGCGGACAGTCTCGACATCGAACTGGATCCGTTGGCTCGGTGGAACATCGGCGATCGGATGTTGGCAGCGGTGCTGGCCGGCACGGACATCGGCGAATTCGCCGACGCCGAGTGGCGGCGCGGCACGTTGCCTCCGTTTCATCAAGGTCGACGCGAGATGTCCGACATCCGCCGAGTCGTCGGAATCATCGCCGACGCGGCCGCGCCGTTTCACGAAGGCCCGGCCGAGACCACCGACATCGTGGTCGATCTCGGTGATGGGCGACGTCTGACCGGTACCGTCACCGGCATTCACGACCGGACACTCGTGCGTTCGTCCTATTCACGGCTGGCGGCCAAGCACAGGCTCGCGGCGTGGGTGCGTCTGCTGGCGGTGGCAGCGTCCGAGCCGGGGGAGTGGAGCGCGGTCACCATCGGGCGCGCCAGCGGAATGCGTCCGCCTCGCCGGTCCCGCCTGACGACCCCTCCGAATCCCCTCGCGGTACTCCGCGACGTGGTGGACCTGCGGGATCGCGGATTGGTTGCGCCGCTGCCGATCTCGACCGGGACGGCAGCTGCCTACGCGGAGAAGCGGTTCGGCGGCGGATCGATCGAGGACGGTTACGAATCTGCCGGTTGGGCGTGGCGCGGCGATTTCGGTGACGGCACCGACCGATCGTTGCGATACGTGCACGGCCCGTCGCTCTCGTTCGGAACGTTGCTCGATCCGAGCCCTCTCGACGACGAGACCGACCCCGCGAACGAGCAGAGCCGCTTCGGAGTTCTCTCCCGCCGGTTGTGGGATCCATTGCTGACCGCAGAGAACATGGGGAACGCATGACCGCCGCACGCGGATTCGACCTCCTCGGTCCGATGCCGACCGGGACGACCGTGCTCGAGGCCAGCGCCGGAACGGGCAAGACGTACGCGATCGTCGGACTTGCGGCGCGGTACATCGCCGAAGGACTGGCCGAGATCTCGGATCTACTGCTGGTGACGTTCAGTCGCGCCGCGACCCAGGAACTGCGCGATCGCACCCGCAGCCGGTTCGCGTCGATCGCCCGAGACCTCGGTGATCCGGACTCTGCGCGTGGTGCGCGCGACCCTCTCGTCGCCTTTCTCGCCGCGGCAGACGACGAGGAAGTGGACAGGCGGCGCCGGCGACTGCGTAAAGCGCTGTCGGACTTCGACGCCGGGACGATCGTCACCACGCACAGCTTCTGCCAACGCATGCTCGACGGGCTGGGTATCGCGGGTGAGCGCGAACCCGAATCCACGTTCGTCGAGTCGGTGTCGGATCTGCTCGAGCAGGTGGTCGACGATCTGTATCTGCAGATGTTCAGCGGCGACGACGAGGCACCACCGTTCGGGCGACGCGACGCCCAACAACTGGCCGCGGCAGCCGTCGGAGATCAACAGTCGATCCTGTACCCCGACATCGACGACCTCGACGGTGACGACGGCAACCGGGAAGCCGCCCTGCGGGTGCAGTTCGCTCGGGAGGCCCGCCGTGAGGTCGAGCGTCGCAAACGTCTTCTCGGCATCCGCGACTATAACGATCTACTCGGACTGCTGCACTCGGTGTTGTCCGATCCCGTGCACGGGGAGGCAGCATGCGCGCGCGTGCGAGACCGGTTCCGTGTCGTGTTGATCGACGAATTCCAGGACACCGACCCCATGCAGTGGGACATCCTGCGCCGGGCCTTTCACGGCTACACGACATTGATCCTCGTCGGAGATCCGAAGCAGGCCATCTACGCTTTCCGCGGTGCCGAAGTGCTGAGTTATCTGGATGCGGTGCAGTCGGCCGATCATCTGTACGAGCTGACGGCGAACTGGCGTAGCGACTCCGGGCTCCTCGACGCGTTGGACCATCTCTACGGAGGTGCCGCCCTCGGACACGACGATATCGTCGTCCATCGCGTCGAAGCGCGGAACCCGTTCTCGCGCATGACAGGACATCCTCCGTTGCGGCTGCGCTATCTGCCCCGAACCGGAGCAGGACCGTTGCGTTCGGGATTCCCGGCGGTGGATCGACTCCGCTCTCGGGTGGCTGCAGATGTGGCGGCCGAGATCGTGACGCTCCTGTCCGGGAACGCCGTCATGGACCGGCCGGACGGGCCGAGGACGGTCGAACCGCGGGACATCGCGGTGTTGACTCGCACGACCAAACAGGTTGCGCTGATTCGAGATGCGCTCGACGCAGTGGGTGTGCCGTCGGTGGTGTCGAGCAGCACCAGCGTCTTCGGCACCGACAGTGCTCGACACTGGTTGTGGCTACTGCAAGCGATCGAACAACCGCACCGCACCGACCGCGTCAGAGTCGCAGCCCTGACACCTTTGCTCGGTTGGACTGCCGCCCAACTCGATTCCGGGGCCGAGGACGCTCTGTCGCAGGTGAGCAGCCGGCTGCGTGAGTACTCCGTGCTGTTCGACGAGGCGGGTTTCGCGGCAGTGTTCGAGCGGGTGTCGGCGCAGTCGGGTCTCGATGCTCGGTTGCTCGCGGTCGAGGCGGGGGAGCGCACGATGACCGACCTGCGGCACATCGCCCAACTGCTCAATCGCGCAGCGGTATCCGAATCGTACGGAATCACCGCTCTCACTCGGTGGCTCACCGATCGAATCAAGGAACCGGCAGCCGGCGGTTCCACCGATCGCAGTCGCCGGCTCGACAGTGACTCGGCGGCAGTGCAGATCATGACCACGCACGGGAGCAAGGGGCTGGAATTTCCCGTCGTCTACCTTCCGTACGCCTGGGACACGCTCTACTTCAGCTCACCGTCGACCCTGCTGCTGCACGAGGACGGCCACCGCATCCGGGACGTCGGCGGTCCCTCCGGGGCCGGCTACGCAGCACGAAAGCTTGTCAACGATCGTGAAGAAGCCGGAGAAGAACTACGGCTGCTGTACGTGGGACTCACCAGAGCCCAGTGCCAGGTGGTGTTGTGGTGGGCACCGGGACGCAACACTGCTACGTCGTCGTTGCACCGCATGCTGTTCGGCCGCATTCCGGGGATTGCGCAGCCGGAGCCGTCGTACAAGGTGCTCGACGACGCCACTACCGCCAACCGCGTGCAATCCTGGGTCGGTCCGTCAGCGGATCTGATCTCGATCGAGGCAGTCGGCCCCACACCACCCTCGGATCAGCAGTGGGTTCGACCCGAGGAGGAACACCGCGACGTCACTGCCGCTCGCTTCGGGCGTGCTCTGGATTTGCTGTGGCGTCGAACGTCCTACTCGGCCTTGACGGCTCACGCGCACGATGCGTCGCCCGTCGAGCCGGAGGTGGGGGTGACCAGTGAGGCCGAGAGGCCCGAGAAAGCGGATGAGCCTGTCGAACCTCCGCTGGGAAGCGCGAACCCGGACGAGCCCGTTGACGGGATCGCGTCACCGATGAACGGCATGCCGGCCGGTGCCGCATTCGGAACCCTGGTGCACGAGGCCCTCGAGCACGTCGATACCTCCGCAGCCGATTTACTATCCGAACTCGAGCAGCGCTGCAGAGCTGCCGTTGCCTCACGGATGGCAGATGTCGATCCGACGGCTCTGGCAGCCGCTCTGTTGCCGGTGATGCAGACACCGCTGGGCTTCGGGACGCTGGCCGACATCGCGCCGAACGACCACCTGGCCGAGTTGGATTTCGAGCTGCCCTTGGCCGGAGGCGACGACCCGGTGGACTCGAGCGTGACTCTGACATCGGTTGCGCAGCTGCTGCGTCGACATCTCGACCCGGCGGATGTCCTCGCGGACTACGCCGACCTGCTCGATGCAGTGGAAGCCACCCCACTGCGCGGCTTTCTCACCGGAAGTATCGACTCCGTTCTTCGGGTACCCGGCCCTCGCTACATCGTGGTCGACTACAAGACCAACCGCCTGGCCCGAGGCGATCTGACGACCGGCAATTTCACGCGCGAGAAGATGGCGCAGGAGATGATGCGGTCGCACTATCCGCTGCAGGCCATTCTGTATGCCGTTGCGTTGCACAGGTATTTGCGATGGCGTCAACCGAACTACCGGCCGGAGACGCATCTCGGCGGAGTACGGTACCTGTTCGTTCGGGGCATGGTGGGGCCGCAGACTCCGGCCGGCTGCGGTGTGTTCGACTGGGATCCGCCTGCGGCGCTGGTGGTCGAGTTGTCGGATCTACTCGCCGGAAAGGTACAACGATGACGAGTGTCTCGACGGCGCTGCGCGGCAGCGGAATTCTGCGGTCCTTCAACGACGCCGGTGTACTGACAGCGGCCGACGTGCACGTGGCGTTGCGGCTCGGTGCCCTGGCCGGGGAAGCCTCCGAACCGGTGCTGCTCGCCACGGCTCTGACGGTGCGCGCAGTGCGATCCGGATCGATATGTCTCGACCTGCAGCGACTGCGGGATGTCACGGTGGACGAGGAATCGGACGTGGATCCGAGCCTTCTTCCCTGGCCCGATCTGTCCGACGTTCTCGACGCGTTGGCGGTCAGCCCGCTCGTGCTCGGCAGCGCCAACGGGCCGCTGACGCCGCTGAAGCTGGTGCGCACCGACCTGGGTGAACTGCTGTACCTGGATCGATATCACCTGCAGGAGAATACAGTTCGAGGCATACTCGACGCTCGATCGCAGTCGCACCCCGTCGTCGACGGTGCAAAGATCGACCGTGCGTTGGCCGAATTGTTCATCGACGAATCCGGCGCACCCACCACCCCTCCCGATCGACAGCGGATTGCAGCAGCCCTCGCGGCGACGCACTGGACCACGGTCATAGCGGGCGGGCCGGGCACCGGTAAGACCCACACGGTGGCTCGAATTCTGGCGCTGTTGGTTCGAGAACACGGCAGCGATGTGAGAATCGGTCTTGCCGCCCCCACCGGCAAGGCTGCCGCTCGTCTGCAGGAGTCGGTGGCCGAGCAAGCGGGACTGCTGGGTCTCCCGGCAGAACTGAAAGCAATGACTCTGCATCGCCTGCTCGGGTGGAAACCGGGCAGCAAGACCAGGTTTCGTCATGACTCCCACAATCGACTGCCGTACGACGTGGTGGTCATCGACGAGACGTCGATGGTGTCGTTGACGATGATGTGCCGGCTGCTCGAAGCAGTTCGACCGGAATCGCGGTTGATACTGGTGGGCGATCCCGATCAGTTGACGTCCGTCGATGCCGGAGCAGTGTTGGCCGACCTCGTCGCAAGGCCGGTCACTGGCACCGAGAACCCTGTGTTGGCGCACCTGGTCGACGCGGATTTCGACGCAGCCGAGGATCCGGACGAGGCGGCGCTCAGTGCGTTCGAGCGAGACAGGTTGCGCGGCGGAGTGGTTCGGCTCAGCCGCGGTCGACGATTCGGTGGCGCGATCGCCCGTCTGGCCGTCGCAGTTCGAGACGGCCGCGGTGACGAGGTGATGAAACTACTCGAATCCGGTGACGACCAGATCTCGTTCCATGCACCCGAGGACACCGACGCATTGCGGGCCGACGTGGTCGACACCGCCGCCGAGGTCACAGCGGCGGCAACCCGCGGTGACGCCGCCGCGGCGCTGCTGGGACTGGAGAAGCATCGACTTCTGTGCGCGCACCGTGAGGGGCGGTGGGGCGTTGCGCTGTGGGATCGGCTGGCACTCGAGTGGGTGGGAGAAGCGAACAAGGCCTTCCTCGACCCCGCCTACTGGTACCCCGGTCAGCCGCTGCTGGTGACGGCCAACGATCACGAAGCGCGAATCTACAACGGAGACACGGGTGTTGTGGTGTCGGGTGAGAACGGAACTCCGATGGCTGCTTTCGCGCGGGGTCGCGGCCACGTTCTCATTCACCCGAACGTCCTCTCTGCCGTCCAGACCGTGTACGCGATGACGATTCACCGGAGCCAGGGCAGCCAGTACGACACCGTGTCGGTTCTGTTGCCCGCCGAGGCATCGACTCTGCTCACTCGCGAGTTGCTCTACACCGCGATCACCCGTGCGCGGTCGCATGTACGGGTGATCGGCACCGAGGAGGCCATCCGAGCCGGAGTCGAACGTCAGGTCCTGCGGGCCAGCGGATTGCGGCGAAGGATTCTGTAGCAGTTCAGCGACAGGCGTGCCGGTCCGATCCGGCTGCAGCTGCGATACTGCGGGCAACCAACAGCCAGGTTCGGGCCAGTCCCGTCCACACCGCGATCGAGGTGCCTGTTCCCTCGGCTGCGCTGCGGTCCGAGTGTGCGGCAGCCGAGCGATGCAGGGCGACGGCGTGTACACCGAGTTCGTCGATGTCCGCCCCCACGCACACCGAGTGCACTGTTTGCGCGTCGAGTTTGCGACCGGTCAATTGGCACAGAGTGTGCAGTGATCGCAGTTCGTCGGGAACGTCGGTGATGTCGAACGGGGGATCGGTCGGTGTCGAGTCGACACGGCTGTCCCCGGCAGTGCTGGACCGGACGCCGACGATTCCGCGCTGGAGGTCGATCGGCCCCGAGGCGGCTCCGTCTGCGGCGACGCCCCACACGCTGAGAAACGACGGATGGGGAACGTTCCACAGCTCGCGGAACGCCCGGGTCACCATTTCGGCGACGAGAGCAGCGTCGGCCCTCGAATCCGTTCGCGTGAGATCGATGACCGACCCGTCTGCGACGGGCTTGCCTCGGTCAAGCCACCCGAAGTCGAGCAACTGAACGTCGAGGGTGACCGACTCGGGTGCCTCTGGATACAGCAGCGAGGGCAGCGACGCGATCGACACCAGAGCCCCGTCTCGAGTTGCTGCGATGTCGATGTACGGCCGGAGCCCGCGCTCGCCCGGGCTGGCCTGCGCGGCCGTCACAGTGATGTAGTCCCGCATCGGCAGCGACCGCAGGTGCGCGTGCAGATTCTCGGTGAACGTGCCCCATGCACGCGCGGTGGTGAAGTCGAAATGGTCGTTCTGCACTGCGTTCACGGTGCACACCCTCTACTCGGACGAGAACTTCATTGCTGTGCCCGTGACGGTAGCGAGGGGGTCCGACAAGAACGGCCCGTCAGTAGACGTCGCGCAGATAGCGCTTGGCGCGCTTGAGGTCGTTCACGTAGTCCTCCGCGGCGTCGGAGGAGCGCCCACCGTGTTCGGCGACGACCTCGTGGAGTGCCTCGTCGACTCCCTGCGCCATGCGTGACGCGTCTCCGCAGACGTAGATCTGTGCGCCTTCTTCGAGCCAGCCGTACAGCTGCTTTCCGGCCTCGCGCATGCGGTGCTGTACATAGACCTTCTCGAACTGGTCGCGCGAGAACGCCAGATCCAGCCTGGTCAACAGACCGTCACGCTCGAAGTCCGTGAGTTCGTCCTCGTAGAGGAAGTCGCTCGCTCGATGTTGGTCCCCGAAGAACAGCCAGTTTCGGCCCGACGCACCGCGAGCCCGACGTTCGTGCAGAAACGCACGGAACGGTGCTACTCCGGTGCCCGGACCGATCATGATGATCGGAGTGTCGTCGGAAGGGAGTCGGAACGACTTGTTGGCCGAGAGAAACACTCCCGCTTCCTGCGCGTTGCCGACGCGATCTGCCAGGTACGTCGAGCACACCCCGCCGCGATCTCGCTCGGCCGATCGGTATCTCACGGTCGACACGGTGAGGTGAACGCTTCCTTCGTGCGCTGTCGGCGACGACGAGATCGAATAGACGCGGTGCTGCAGGGGACGGAGCAGGCCCAGGAATTCGGCGGGGTCGAGAGCACCCGACCGATCGAGGTCGAGAACGTCGACGACGTCGCGTCCCCATGTCCACGCGTCGAACGACGCCCGGTCGCCGTTCTGCAGCACGTGGTCCAGTTCGGCATCACCGGCCCGCTCGGCGATGGCTTCTATCAGGTCCATCGACGGTATGCCGATTTCGTATTCGGTGGTCAGGGCCTGGGCGAGGGTGATTTCTCCGGACTTGGTGTGGACGGCCGTGTCTGCGGGGACACCGAGACGGTCGATGACGGCCAAGACCAGTGCGGCGTCGTTGACGGGTTTGACGCCGAATCCGTCTCCCGCCTCGTAGGTGATTCCGCTGTCACCGAGGTCGATCGAGAAGTGTCGTACTTCTTTCGCAGAGGTGGGACCGGACAGCAATCGGTTGCTCGACACCTGTGCGCGGTACGGATTCTTCCGATTCCACGGTGACCGCTTCGATGCTGTTCGGGTGGTGCCGAGGTCGCCGGTTCGAGCGTCGATGTCCTGTACCTGCCTTGCCGTAGCTGTCGTGATCGGTCGAATGTCGAGAGTTCGCGAACCCTGCGGTATCGAAATGCCCGAACTGATCGAAACCTTAGTAGGGACCGCTCAGTTGCGGTGCAGCACCTCGATACCGTCCACGGAGTAGACGACGTCGTATCCGGTGGTCAGTGCCCGGTCGATCGCCTGCCGATCGCCGCGTTCGTCGGTCGGCCAACCCGCGGGCCGTTCTCGGTTGACGACGATCCAATCCGGGACGGTCGAGTCGGTCGGTCGCTGCGGAAACACCGAGACGTCGTGGTCGGCGACGAGTTGTGCCACGAGGTTGTTCGACGCCGCAACGCGGTCACCGGCGGGGATCCACGCCGAGATGTCGCGGGCAGTGGCTGCCTGTGGATCGACTCGCCACTCCTCGGCGTGCACCATCCGCGACATGGGCAGGAACGGTAGTGCCACCAGTGCGAACGCAGCGACGAAGGCGACGATCGCTCGTCGACCTCGTTCGGTCAGCTGGGCGTGGCGCTCGCTGCGTGCCAAGGCGTCGATCAGGGCGACGAAGACGATCACCATCAGAATGGCGTTGTAGTGGTAGATCGGTTTCCAGAAGTTGGTGTTGTCGCTGAGGAAACGCCAGGCAACCGTCGGTACTGCGACCAGCAGGAGTGGAGAGCGCAGCGCGAAGAACCCCGTGACGGCAAGCAATAGAAACGCCGTTGCGGCACGGGAGTCTCCGGCAACCAGCCCGTGCGCGGTATCGGCGATCCCTTCGCCGATGGGCGGCAATTTCGAGCCCTGGCCGTACGAGTCGTCGGAGCTCAGCGCCGGAACTATCACCTTGACGGCCACTATCACCCAGGTCAGCCCCCACACCGCGGTCATCGCGCCCAGGATGCGAGGGCGGCCGGTGGTGAACAGGGCAACCAGCGCGCCGATGACGACGACCGTCAAACCCATGTCCTCTTTGACGAACACCAACGGAAGAGCCCAGGCCAGAGCGGGCACCCAGCGCTCGCGAACGAGAGCCACCAGGGACATTGCCAGTAACGGCATCGCGAAGGCCACTTCGTGGAAGTCGAAGTTCAGCGCGGCTTGTACGCCCCACGACAGGCCGAACGCGCCGGCAATCACTGTTCCGACGACAGTGCCGAATTTCTGCACCGCCAATCGACTGATCGGAATCACCGCGAGCGCGAACAGAACCGCCTGAGCGACGAGCAGCGTCTCGGCATGAGGGAAGACGCGATACACCGGACCCAGCAGGGCCGTGATCGGCGAGAAGTGATCACCGAGGGTGTTGTAGCCGGTGCCCAGCAGATCTGAGGTCGGAGCCCGAAACTGCGAGTACGACGCGACCTGCTGCACGAATATTCCGAGGTCGAAGCCCGATGTGCGCAGTTGACGGTGGCCGAGAACGGACATCGTCGAGTACAGCGATGCAAGGAGTACGAACGCGACGGTCGGGACCATCACATCGGGAGACCGGAGTCTCCTGCGCAGACGGCCGATGACGCGTGTGCCGGTCGTAGTTGCGGCGACGCTATCGCCGTTGGTGACGACCTGGGATTGCTCGGTAGTGGTCACGAGATGGCATGTCTACCGGACCGACGTGAGATCTTCCTGAGAAACGCCGGTCAGCGCTTGCGTTTCTTCCCTTGCGTGCGCCGCGGCGGCTGCGAGGTCAGGTGGTAGTACAGCGCGTCCTCCGAGTCCTCCACGACGACGTCGATGTAGTCGCCCACCTCGAGGTAATCGTTGACTGCGATGCGATCGGTCGAGCCGATCACGGCTTTGACCGACCGTGCGGGGACGAGCCCACGGCGCCCGTCCGGACCGACGGCCAGGGCGTAGCGGGGGCCGGTGCGCGTGACGCGTGCCCGGATGAAATCGGGGTCCTTGGGGATCGGGTCGGGTGCCACCACGCTGCCGTCCTTCGAGGCGGCGGTCAGCGAGTCGAGCTGCGCGGCGAGATCGTCGGCCATGGCGTCGACTTGATCGAGCAGGTGCGCCATGTGCGCGGCGTAATCGGTGTGCTTCTTGGTCGGTTTGAGTGCTTCACCGGGCTTGTACATGTCCTCATGGGTCAGCTCGCCCCACGCGTCCTGCAGCCGCGTCTTGACCTGAACCTCCACCTTCACGTCGAGGTCGCCCTGATGAGTGGCCACTCGTACGACAAGCACAGCGTGATATGCCCGGTATCCGCTCGGCTTGGGAAACGAGACGTAGTCGGTGGGCGGCTGCGCGAACCGCACCGAGCATTTCGGATCGGTACACGCGCGCTCGAGTGCGGTGACGAACGAGAGCTGGTCCCGTGGGGTCTTGCACAGCACCTTGATGCCGACCAGATCGGGCAGTGCGTCGGCCACGGCGTCGGCGTCGTGCGGTTCGCTGATGCGTCCCTCGGACAGATATCGACGGAGTTTGTCGGCAGATCTGCCAGGGTCCTTGATCCGCGCGGTCTGGGCATTGAGTCTGTCTCGGTCGACATCTTCGAGTATCTCGTCGGCGATGGTCTCGAGAAAATTCTGTGCGGTGACGAGTGCGGCTTCCCACGCGCGACGACGATGCAGATACAGCTCTTCTACCAAGTCGTCGATGCTGCTGAGCGATGTCACGAGCCGAGGTTAACCCAGAGGCCCGACCAATCCCGGCGGTGGCGCGCGATCGGCCGTCGATGCGGGCGAACCCGGTTTAAGCTCTTCCGCATGACCGTGGCATCTGTGCAGAACGACGACTTCGTCGCGCAGTTCGATCCGTTCCGTCGCGAGCTGTTGGCGCACTGTTACCGCATGACCGGGTCCATCCACGACGCCGAGGACATGCTCCAGGAGACCTACATCCGCGCCTGGCGGGGGTACGCCAAGTACGAGGGCCGATCGTCGCTGCGCACCTGGCTGTATCGAATCGCAACGAACACGTGCCTCACCGCCCTCGAGGGGCGAGCCAAGCGTCCGCTTCCTACCGGACTCGGCGCGCCGAGTTCGGGCCCGACCGACGAGCTGGTGCAGAACAACGAGGTGCCGTGGCTCGAACCGATTGCCGACTCGGATCTGGCCGACTCGAACGACCCGGCCACGTTGGTGGTGGGGAGGGAGTCGGTTCGCCTCGCGTTCGTCGCGTCGCTGCAGCATCTGTCGTCGAGACAACGCGCAGTGCTGTTGATGCGCGAGGTGTTGCAGTGGAAGGCCTCCGAGGTCGCCGAGGTTCTCGCCACGACGACCACTGCGGTCAACAGCCTCCTGCAGCGGGCCCGCGAGCGACTCGAAGAGATCGCTCCGGAACTGGACAACGTGGAACCCATCGAATCTGCCGAACTGCGCCAGCTCCTGGCCCAGTACGTGGAGTGCTTCGAGCGTTACGACATCGACCGGCTGGTCACACTCTTCACCTCGGACGCGGTGTGGGAGATGCCCCCGTTCGTCGGCTGGTATCAGGGAGCCGAGACGATCGGATCGCTCATCCGAAACAACTGCCCCGCCCAGGGAGCGGGCGACATGCGGATGGTGGCGACATCAGCGAACGGTCAACCTGCGTACGGGCTCTACATGGTGGGCGAGGACGGAATACATCGACCGTTCCAACTACACGTTCTCGACGTCGACGCTCGAGGCGTCGGGCATGTCGCCTGCTTCTTCGATCTGTCGCTGTTCGATCGATTCGGACTGCCCGACCGCCTCTGAGCGACATCAGCTCGTCGGAACGGCCGAGGGGTCCATCCACATCACTTCCCACACGTGATCGTCCAGATCACGGAATGCTCGGCCGTACATGAACCCATGATCCTGCGGTTCCATCCACTTCGATCCACCCGCGGCGATGGCCGCGTCCGTGAGTGAGTCGACCTCGGCGCGGCTGTCGGCCGAAATACACATCAGTACCTCACGAGCCGACGTCGTGTCGCAGATCGAATCGGAGATGAAATCCCCGAACCTCGATGTGGCTAGAAACATCACCGTGGCCTGGTCGCTGACGATCATCGAGGCGGTGTTCTCGTCGCTGAAAATGTCGTTGAACTCGAACCCGAGACCCTCGAAGAATGCGCGGGTGGCCACGACATCGCGGACGGGCATATTGGCGAACAGCAAACGGGACATGGATGACACCTATTCGTCGGGTACCGGCACGACCGTCGAACAACGGTCGTGCCGGTACTGACAACGGTCCGTCGACAAATTCACCGGTGCCGTGCCCAGACACGACGCGACCCCGCCGAGACGTGCTCGACGGGGTCGCGGACTGCGAAATAAAGGGGGAAGGACGTTACCGGGTGATCTGCGCGAGGCGGGAAAGCATCCGCGAGAAAACTCGGCCGTCGTTGCCGAGATCGGCGTAGGGGTCTGCTGTGGTGTCCGACACGGTGGCGTCGGGCGTCACGGCAGCGAGGGTGCGCGCCAAGCGGGTGCGGCGCTCGATGGCGTCGAGGATGTTGGCGTCCAGCGTTGAAACTTCGTCGAAGAGTTGGTCGACGTCTGCGATCGCGTTGTCGGCATTGCTGGTGCCGGCTGCGAGCGAATCGATCTGAACAGTCACATCGTCTCCTTTTGTTCGCGTCCTGAGGTGTGAGTCGTTCGTCCGAGCCGAACCGTTACAACCCAAAATGTGTGAACGCGATGTTTCGTCTCGCAAACCAAGATGCCCACTGGACGGGCCTGGGCCAACCTTTACGGGGTGTGATGCTGCATACAGTTCGTTCGGTTCGATTTTCTCCGGCCTTCCGAACCGAGGCGTCGGAGTGGTTGCGCTCACGCCGTTCCGGGTAGCCAGGTCGTCGATACCCCCACGTGCAAGGAGTGAGCGATGCGATACGACTACCTGATCATCGGCGGCGGAATGGTTGCCGACAGTGCTGCTCGTGGGATTCGTGAACACGACGCAACGGGTTCCATCGGGATCTTCGGAGCCGATTCCGACGAGCCGTACACGCGCCCCGCGTTGTCGAAGAAGTTGTGGACCGACAGCGATTTCGGCCGTGATCAGGTTCCGCTCGGCACCGCCTTGGACACCGGTGCCGAGGTCCATACGGGTACGCGTATCGCGTCGGTTGACCGGTCGAAGCAGGCGGTCACGACAGCGGCCGGCGAGAACCACGAGTACGGAACGCTCTTGTTCGCAACCGGCGCAGCGCCCACGCAGATCGACCTGTCGCCCAGTCCGCGAGTGATCTACTTCCGCACCTTCGCCGATTACCGGATGTTGCGGGAACTGACCGAGACCGCGGAGCACATAGCGGTGGTGGGCGGCGGCTACATCGGAACGGAAATCGCAGCAGCGCTGTCTCAGCAGGGTGTCAAAGTCACCCTCGTCACGTCCGACGACGTCGTGGGCAGCCACATGTTCCCCCGCTCGCTGGCCGCCGGGTTCGACAAAGGGTTCTCCGATCACGGGGTCACCGTGCGCCGAGGAACCAAGGTCACGTCGGGTGCGGAGGCTTCGGCTCGTGTTCAACTGCAATTGGACGACGGGTCCGCGGTGGAAGCAGATGGGGTCGTGTTCGGCCTCGGCGTCCGGCCCAGCACAGACCTGGCCGAGGCGGTAGGTCTCGAGGTGGACAACGGCATCGTCGTCGACGAGTTCCTGCGCACCGCGGACGAGCACATCTACGCGGCCGGCGACGTGGCCAACTATCCGGACGCCATTCTCGGTCGCCGACGCATCGAGCACGTGGACAACGCAACCGAGATGGGCAAAGCGGCGGGCCGCAACATGGCAGGTGCCGGCGCGGCCTACACCTACACCCCGTACTTCTACTCCGACGTGTACGACGACGGCTACCAGGCAATCGGAACGGTGGCAACGTCGATGAACACGGTGGAGGACTGGAAGACGATCGGCAAAGAAGGCGTCGTCTACTACCTCGACGACGATGCCGTCGTGCGCGGGGTACTGATGTGGAATGTCTGGGAGGGGCTGGACGAGGCGCGCACCTTGCTGGCCGAGAAGAAGCCTCACACGGAGGAAACCCTGAAGGGGTTGATCTGAACTTCTGGAACACTCGACGGCGAGCACGCCGGACCGCGGTGCGACCGAGGAGAAATAATGTCTCAGTTCGATGCAGGCGATTCGGCACAGCAGCGCGCTCGATTCGATGACCGGGTGCATCGCCTCTGTGCCGACTGTCGGCTACCCGGCCATTCCGAGCCGTTGTCCGACGCCGCCGCAACGGCCGTCGCGGCGGGCAGGGTCGATGAAGCAACCAGAACGGTGCTCATCGCTCGGTGGCGTGCGGGGCGTTCTCTCCCGTCGGTCGGGGGATTCGGAACCTTGCGGCAGTTGGTGGACGAGCGGGATCGATGGCGTGCCAAGGATTCGTCGGGTAAGCCCGGCGCGGCCCTGGTCTACAAGTTGCGAGTCGCGGAGTCGAACAAGCGGATCGAGCATCTGCGAACCACGGTGGTGATGTCGAACCGGCACTACGCCAACGGCGTCCGCGCGGCACGTAAGGAACGTCGCGAAGGTATTCATCTCGACCTGGAACAGCGCGACGCGGTCTTCGATGCATTGATGCACACGCCCGCACCCCTCAAGTACGGGGTGCTCGCCGAGCGAGGTCTGACGTTGGCGGACGCCGCAAAGGATCGAGTCAGCACGCTTGCACGTAGAACGCCCATCGACAAACGGGTGCAGTGGGCAGCCGGGGTGGTCGATCAGTTGATCGATCGCAAAGACGACCGATTCTCGGACCGCTACGACACGCTGCTGTTTCTCGCGGGCACCTCGTTCGATCGCATACATCGCTCGCCGGCGTGGCAGTCGACGTACTTCGAGTTTCAGCGAAGCCAGGTCGATCTGTTCGTCGAGCTCGCCGAAATCTCGGTCGATGCAACGTCTTTGCGCTCGGTAGGGGACGAGTTGATCCGTATAGGTCGGACGATGGTCGACGAGGACACGGCGGAACAGGTCGAATCACGTCGCCGCGCACTGGAAGTTGTATGGACCCAGTTGACGGGACGAGTAGCTGCGTTGGTTCGTTTGGCCGATCTGGTCGAGTCCTCGGAGGGTGAAGCACGTACGTCGGACGCCATGGCTCGTGCCCACAGCCTGGACGACCGAATCGACGATCTCGTCGGACGGTCGGGCAGCCGGGAGATGTCGGCAGAGAACACGCATTTCGTCGGTGATCAGGTGCACTCCCAGTGGCGCGATCAGGTGCCGACATCGACACCCGACCGCGCCGTCGAGCTAGGCGATGATCGCGAAGAGAATGCCGGCAACCGCGAAGCTGACCACGGACAGAATCGTCTCGAGGACGGTCCACGTCTGTAGCGTTTGCTTGACGGTGAGGTTGAAGAACTTCGAGATGATCCAGAAGCCTCCGTCGTTGACGTGGCTCGCGATGATCGAGCCCGCTGCGATGGACATGGCGATCAATGCGACGGCGGGGGCCGAGTAGTCCTGCGCTGCGACAAGTGGGCCCACGATGCCACCGGTGGTGACGATCGCGACGGTGGCCGAACCCTGTGCGACACGCAGTGCACAACTGATGATGTACGCCAGGACGATGATCGGTAGACCTGCCGCCGCCATGGTGTCGGCCAGTGCGGTGCCGATCCCTGTGGCAGAGATGACCTTTCCGAAGAAAGCACCCGCGCCGACGACGAGCAACAGCATGCCGACCGGGCGCAGCGACTCACCTGTGAGCTTGCTCAGCTCCTGAACGGTGGACCCGCGGCGGATGCCCAGAACGTAGAACGCGATCAGCACGGCAATGAGAAGTGCGACGGCCGGAGTGCCGAAGAATGTCAGCACTTCGAGCAGATTGCCCGAGTCGAGCAGGATGCTGCCGAAGGTGGCACCGAGGATGAGGACCAGCGGCACCGCGATGATCGCGCCGATGGTGCCCACCGAGGGAGGCGTCGTGACCACCGGTCGTGCGGTGGTGACGGCACCGGCGCCACCGTTCGAGTCGCGGGGCGAGTCGTCCCCGTCGTTGATGAAGTCGTCCGGAACCTCGACGATGATCCGCTTACCGATCCAGTTTCCCCACACCAGGCCTGCAGCGATGAATCCGGGTATGCCACAGATGAAGCCGAACAGGATCAGCCAACCGAGATTGACCTCGAGCAGTCCACCGAGTGCCACCGGCCCGGGGTGCGGCGGCAAGAATGCGTGCGTCATCGACAAGCCGGCGAGCATCGGCAACGCGTACAGCACCAGCGACTTTCCGCCTTGGCGCGCAGCGACGTACACCAGCGGGGCGAGCACGAAGATGCCGATGTCGAAGAACACCGGGATACCGAAGATCAATCCCAGCAGGCCCATCGCGACGGGTGCGCCGCGCTCGCCGAATATTCCGAGCAACTTGGCGGTCAACGCCTGTGCGCCGCCGGACTTCTCGAGTATGGCCCCCAGTACGGTGCCGAGGCCGATGATGACGGCGATGTGCCCGAGAATTCCGCCGAAGCCGGTCTCGAGCAACGACTCGTTGCTCTTGATCGCGGTTCCGACGATTTGATTGACCGGAAGACCGGCAGCCAGGGCCAGGCCGAGTCCGACGATGAGCAGTGCGACGAACGGTTCCAGTTTGATCTTGATGATCACGACGAGCAACACGGCGATTGCTATGCCGCACAGCACCAGAAGGCCGGGTGTCGAGGTTCTCAGCCAGTCGACGGCAGAATTCATGACAGTTCTTTCTCGTTGGCGGTTTCGATGGCGTGGACGAATGCCCGGGCTCGTGCTGCGATGTCGTCCCACTGAGCGGTAGCAACAGAATTCGGCGGTACCACATCCGTGCCGGCAGTTACTGCCACTGCTCCGGCTGCCAGAAAGTGTGCGGCATTTGCGGCGTTGACGCCGCCGGACGGGACCAGACGTGCATCCGGGAACGGACCGAGCAAATCCTTGAAATAGGCCGGTCCGACGGTGCGCGCCGGGAAAATCTTCACCGCGTCTGCACCGAGGTCGAGCGCGGTCATCACCTCGGACGGGGTGAGTGCCCCCATCATCAGCGGTATGCGCGCGGCGGTCACCACGGCGGCGACGTCCGACCGCAGCCCGGGTGTCACGACGAAACTGGCACCCGAGTCCAGGGCGGCCCGGGCTTGATCGGCTGTGAGGACCGTTCCGGCCCCCACGATGGCACCCGCATCGGATGCGGCGCGGATGAGGTCGAGGACTCCCGGCGTGGTGAACGTGAGCTCCACAGCGCGAATACCGCCGCCGGCCAGGGCGTGTGCGAGTGCGGCGGGATCCGAGATGTGCGGCGCGCGCACCACGGCGAGTGCGCGGTCTTCGAGAATTGCCGTCAATGCATTCACGACGTCTGCTTTCTGGCTGAGTCCATACGCAGGGCATGGCCTGCCAAGGAGTGGGTGGGGACGAAATCGTCTATCGCGAACGAGCCGTTCACCATCACGTGGCTGATTCCCTCGGCCTGCTGTTTGGGCTCTTCGAACGTGGCGGTGTCTCGAACGGTGTCCGGGTCGAACACCACGAGATCGGCAGCATGACCCACGGCGATCGTGCCGCGCCTGCGCAGTCGTAACCGTGCAGCCGGACGACCCGTGAGGTGATTGATGCACTCCTCGAGTGAGAGCAGTTGCTCGTCCCGCACGTAGTGGCCCAGATAGCGGGGGAACGTTCCCCACGCACGCGGATGTGGCTTTTCGCCTACGAGAATGGCGTCACTGCCGCCCATGTGGCGCGGATGCTGCATGATCTCGCGAACGTTCTCCTCGTGCCCGACATGCTGCAGGATGGTCGTGGCCAGAGCGTCGCGGCGTAGAAAGTCGAAGAACACGTCGACCGGCTCGAGCCCTTCGTCCGACGAGATGTCGGCCATCGTGCGACCGACGTACCGGTCGAGTTCCGGGTTCGATACTCCGCTGAGCTGAATCGTCTCCCACTCGACGGTGACTCCGTGGCAGCCGTCCGAGCCGTCGACATCGACGTCCTGCGCTATGCGGCGACGCTCGGCCGGATCGTCGAGTCGTTCCAGCGCTCGGTCCGGCCCACCCGACATCGCCCAACTCGGCAACAGCGCAGACAGAGTCGTGGCCCCGGGTAGGTACGGATACGTATCGAGCGTGACGTCGCAGCCGTCGGCGATCGCGGAGTCGACACGGTCCAGAAATTCACGTGCCCGACCACGATTGACACCGAAATTCATCGTTGCGTGGGTCAGATGAAGGGCGCATCCGGTTTCTCTGGAGAGATCGAGCATCTCCTGGTAGGCGTCGAGTGCACCCGCGCCGTACGACCGGGTGTGGGGAGCATAGAACCCGCCGAAGTCTGCCACTACCTCACACAGTGCTCGCAATTCGCTTGTGTCGGCATACATTCCGGGTGTGTAAGTGAGTCCGCTCGACATTCCGACGGCACCGTCCTGCAGACCCTGTGCCAGCAACTCCTGCATGTGGGTGATCTCGGACGGCGTTGCGGGACGTCGATCGGCACCGACGGCCAGGTAGCGCAGCGTTCCCTGCGGAACCAGATATGCAGCGTTCGGAGTGATGCCTCGATCGAGTCGGGCGAGATACTCGGCAACCGTCCGCCAGGAGAAGTCCAGATCGACGGGATTGCCGTTCCACCCGGCGATCTGTCGCCGAATGACGTCCAACGTCGCATCGTCGATGGGCGCGTACGCGATGCCGTCCTGTCCGATCACCTCGGTGGTGACACCCTGGCTGATCTTGGCGAAGTGCCCAGGATCGGTCAGCAACCCCAGATCGGAGTGCGCATGCATGTCGATGAAGCCGGGGGACAGGACGTGACCTGGTGCTGCATCGACGATTCTGTCTGCACTGGAAAGGCTTCTGGGCTCGACGAGTGCTGCAATGGTGCCATCACGGACGAGAACGTCCCGACGCAGCCGCGCGGAACCGGTGCCGTCGATGACGTCGAACCCGCGAAATAGTGTGTCCACCATCAAGTTCTGCTTCCTAGAAAAAGGTGTGTATCAGATCGACCACGAGTGGGTCGTCGCTGTCCGAGTCGTCCACGACGGGAATCAGACGCCATTTGTCGAACGCAGTGCAGGGGTGCGAGAGGCCGAGCCGCAGCACCGCCCCCACCGGAAGTGCGTCGGCGTCGTCTGCCGGTAGTCGAAGAAAAGCATGCTGGTCGTTGAGTGCCGTCACCTCCGCGCCCTGATCCAGGACTTCATTACCTCGAACACGTTGCGGGACGGGCATTCCTTCGTCGAAAGGAAAGTCGCGCTTACCTGCGTCCAGCAATGCGAGGCCGGGCTCGGGGCGTGACACCACTCGCGCCCATCCGTGCATCGCAGAAACCAACGGCGTCTCGGTTCGGGCGGGAGTCAGCGGTGAGATCTGCGAATAGAAGCCGTCGTCGTGCGCCACATAGGCCCCGGATCGGAGCACGACGTCGGTGCGCACGCCGTTGCCCGAGGTCAGAGAATGCAGGCGTTCGACCACCAGATCCTGGTACGCGCTCCCGCCTGCGGTCACAATGGCGTGATCGCCGTACAGTCCTTCGGCATCGAAGGTGCGATGTAGTGCGGCGAGAGTGTCGAGGTAGGTGCGTACTGCCGCGAGACCGGCCTCGGAACGGTCGTGGCTCAGGGCACCCTCGTAGCCGCCCACACCGGCCAGTGCGAGGCGCGGTGACGCGGCGATCTCCCGTCCTACTGCGACGGCCTCCTCGGTTGTTCGCGCGCCGGTTCGTCCGTGCTCGCCGCCGAGTTCGACGACGACGGACACCGGTCGATCGCCGTGATCGGCAAGGATGCGGTTCATCTCTCGCACCGTGGCGACGCTGTCCGCCCAGCAGTAGAACTCGAACTCGGGATGCGAGTCCAGTTCGGCAGCAACCCAATTCAGAGCAACAGGATCGACTTCGGCATTGGCGAGAACGATTCTCTCTACACCGAATGCGCGTGCCACCTGAACTTGCCAACCGGTAGCGAGGGTGATGGCCCAGCAGCCCGCATCCAGTTGCTGCTTCCACAGTTGGGGAGCCATGGTCGTTTTGCCGTGGGGTGCCAGGAGGACGCCCGCCTTCTCGGTCCACTGCGCCATCACATCGACGTTCGATGCGATGCGTGTCCTGTCGAGGGTGAGTACTGGGGTGGTGAACTCCGACAGCCGCGGCGCGGTGGCCAGAAAGCTCTCGGCGCTCTGTCCCCACGATCTCGCTGGAAGCGATTTGTGTTCGGGCCCCAGGAGTCGTCGACTCAGCGCCTCGACTCCGGCAGTGTCGATCACGGCAGTCTCCTCGAGTTCTGCGTTGCGCTATATGCAACGACGGTTGCGTATCGTGTCTTTCATTTGTAGTCTGCATCCAACGATGCATTCCCGCAAGAGTTCGAGGAGACGGACATGGCAGCCCCCCGGGTGGTGTGTGTAGGCGAAGGCCTCGCTGTCCTCGTCGCGGACCCTGGCCCACTGGAACGGTCGGAGACGTTCCATCGCACGGCTGGAGGTGCGGAAGCCAACGTGGCTCGTGTCCTCGTCCAACTGGGAATCGAGGCTGCGTGGGTCTCGCGGGTGGGTGACGACGGGTTCGGCCGATATCTGGTCGCGGAACTCGACACTGCCGGTGTGGACACGTCGGGCGTGATCGTCGATAACGGGCGGCCGACGGGCCTCTACATCAAGGAGCGCGGATCGGGGTCCGATCGCCGTCACGACCTGCCTCTGGGAGACAGTGCGATGACGTACTACCGGTCTCTTTCGGCTGCTACTGCGCTCTCGCCCAACGATATTCACGACGAGGTGCAAGCGTCGATCGACTGCGCCGACATCGTCCATTTCACCGGCATCACCGTCGCCATCTCACCCACTGCGGAACAATTGACGCGAAGCCTCATGGCCCGCCCCTCCACTGTCAGCTTCGATCTCAACTATCGGCCGGCCTTGTGGGCCGGGCGTTCGGACGACGCGGCCCGCGTCCTCGGTGAGCACGTCCGCGGTAGCGACATCGTGTCGATGGGTGCCGACGAGGCCGCTTCGGTGTTCGGGACATCGAGTCCAGTGGAACTACGCGAGATGTTTCCCGAGCCCCGTCATTTGGTGATCAAGAACGATGCACATACCGTGACGGCATTCGAGGGCGTCGCGCGAGTCGACGTCCCCGCATTGACACTCGACGTCGTCGAAAAGATCGGTGCAGGTGACGCTTTCGCCGGCGGCTTTCTGGCCGCGTTGCTGATGGGATACAGCGCGGCGCAGCGTATGCGATTCGGACATCTCTGTGCCGCAGGCGCATTGACCGGCCACGGTGATGTGGCGAAAGTCCTGCCGCACGACGAACTGGCAGCACTGGCCGGAATCGACGACAATGCATGGGCGACACTCGACTACGCGGCCGTGGCAGCGGTGCACACCGAGGCGGCATCGTGAGCCAGAGCTTGTCGAGGGCGCTGACGATCCTGGGTTTGCTCGGGGACGGATCGAAGTCACTCGACGAACTCGCCGCAGTCCTCGGTGTACACAAGACGACGGTGCTGCGACTGCTTCGGACCATGGAATCGGACAGGTTCGTCAGCCATGGAGCAGATCACCGGTACCAACTCGGTTCGAGGCTGTTCGAGCTCGCAAATCACGCGCTCGAGCAGCGAGACGTGCGCACCGTCGCGCGACCGCATCTCGCTGCACTGAACTCCGACACGGGCCAGACGGTGCACCTGGCCACGTACGAGGCGGGGGAGGTCATCTACATCGACAAGTTCGACGCACAGCAGAGCGTGCGGATGTACTCACGCGTCGGCCGGCCGGCACCGCTGCACTGCACCGCGGTGGGAAAGATACTGGTCGCAGGCCGCCCGCGCGCCGAACGAGAAGAGATCGCTCGACGCATCACGTACACGCCGTTCACGGAACGCACGATCAGCACACCGGAGCAGTACCTGCGCGAGCTCGAGCTCGTGGACCAGCAGGGTTTTGCGGAGGACCGTGAAGAACACGAGTCTTTCGTCAATTGCATCGGCTGCGCGGTGCGCAACGGGACCGGAGATGTGGTGGCCGCGGTGTCCATGTCGGTACCGGACATGTTGCTCGACCATCAGCAGGTACTGGCTGCGCTGCCCGCAGTGCGCGGCACGGCAGCGGCAATTTCCGAAGGACTGGGCTGGCGGCCGCCCGATCGATATGACCGCCCACTGACAAACGACAGTTCGATGGAAGGAAAATCATGAGCGAAAAGATCGAAATCCGCACCACCGGTGCCCCGGCCCCGGCACACACCTTCTCCCAGGGGGTGCGGAAAGGGCCGTTCGTGCAGGTTTCCGGTCAGGGCCCGGTGGATCCGGCGACGAGCGAATACCTGTTCCCAGGTGACGTCGCCGCGCAGACCACTCGGACCTTGGAGAACGTCAAGGCAATCGTGGAAGCCGGCGGGGCGACGTTCGACGACGTCATCATGCTGCGCGTGTACCTGACCAAGCGTGAGGACTTCTCGATCATGAACGACGCCTATGGCGAGTTCGTCTCGGCGCACACGACAGGCGACGTGCTGCCGAGCCGCACGACCGTGTTCACGGGACTCCCGCGCGAGGAGATGTTGGTCGAGATAGACGCCATCGCCGTCGTCTGACTGCACGCTCGACCTAGATGTTCACACGAAAATTACATCTGACCAGGCGATTTGCGTAAGCGTTGGTCTTCGCGTAACTTTTGTCGAGTCAGAGCGACACGGACACCGACCCGGTCTTCACAAACCGGGACAACGAGGTTGTACGGAGTACGTCCTGAACAACCCAGACAAGGCAGAGGTTATCAGCCATGTCTGGGGTTCGAGCGTGTAAGCCCCGGACGTTGCCGTTCACACGGTGACCATGGTGTGTGCGTGTTCTTTGAGAACTCAACAGTGTGTCGATGAATGTCAGTGCCGAATTTTATTTGGTGAAAGCATTCGATGTATCAGCCATCCGCTT